>JACQZQ010000048.1 GCA_016213785.1 Acidobacteriota bacterium | reverse complement strand
TTTAGTAAACCTTTCCTTTTATGGAAGTAATGTTGGCCTAGATAATGTTATTAGTCAGTATTTCTAGTAAGCACTACTCCTATACCCTTGGAGCTTTTTAACTTACTAGTTACAGAGCTTAGAACTGGCTAGCATTCTAAGATGTGTTCTTCAACTCTCCCAATAACGTAGTTCTCTAAGAACTTAATCATGGTCACTCGTGCCTATCGGTTCGCACCAACATGCCCACGGCTTGAGCCTTGGGTAAGTGACTAATGTTTTCCTGGATTTTGTTACTAAAATGAATGTGTGCTGATAATAAGCTTTGCTATGGAAAGATGTCAATAGTACGAAGTTTGTTAAAATTCAGTAGGTTTTAGTCCACTAAAACTTATTTATTAGTTCTTTCTTAATATAAAAATATACTCATGCTTAAAAATATAAAATCCTCCAACTAAAGCACGATAGCGCCATAGGTCTTTTTGATTACGTTTTCCAGTTGTTTCCTCAAAATTTTTTACCACAATGCTTTTTAGAGAAAATCCTAAGCTTAATACTTTATTCATTGCTAAAAAACCTAATGGAATCCAATCACCATTAGCGTACTTATCCCCGATAACTAAAACTAAATATCTTCCTTTATCAAGAATACTACTAGCATTCTTAGCTACTTTTTCTAGCATTTCTAGAAATGAGTCTACATTAGCAGCATTAGATAAATCACGTAAGTCATCACTAAATTTAATAATATCAAAATAAGGTGGGTGCATTATTACTAGCTGTACAGATTTAATATTTAAGCTTTCCAAAGCTTTTTTATAATCAATTGTTGCACTGTCATCATTAAATATTTTCCAGATAGTTGAGTATTTGTTTGGTTCAGCTAAAACAAATTGAGTCGCTTTTTCTTTAATATTTTCTTGTAACTCAACTCCTATGCAATTTCTACCTAATCTTTGTGCTTCTATTAAAGTAGTTCCACAGCCTGCAAAAGTATCTAAAACCCATTCGCCTTTCTTAGTATATCTTTTCATCATTTGATTAGGGATTTGAGGAATAAAATTGCCCCAATAACCAGCAGAATGAACACCAGAACTATCACGTCTATCTAAAACCCATAAACTATCTGTCAAGATATTATCGTATTCTTTCCACCTATTGAGGTTAATATCATTTATTTGACTAGTTTTTATAGTGGTTAGCCCCTTTTCTAATCGCTCAATATAATAAATTGCTCGCTCTAAAGTTAAAGAATTTTGTATTTGCTCTAACTCTAAAAATAAATATTCCGCACTAATACTAGTATTGTCAAGGGTTATATATCCTACATCTGATAATATATTTTTAATTTGTTCTAACTTATTCTTTAAGATAGACAATGTAGAAGAAGTTTTTAATTGATTGAGTAGTAAAAGAAATTCTTGCACATTAAGTTTTATTTAAGATCTTGTCCTTTTAATTTAGTTTTTATGTTTTACTAATAAATCAAAATAGCCCAAGAAATATCTCTTGGGCTAAATAGTCTCTTTATTTAAGCTTATGCTGTTTGTGAGTTAGATTTGCCTCCGCTTAGAACCGCTTGAGCAGCAGCAAGTCTAGCAATTGGAACACGATATGGTGAGCAGCTAACATAATTTAGCCCTACATGGTGACAAAATGCTACACTGCTTGGCTCGCCTCCATGCTCTCCACAGATACCAATTTTTAGCCCTTCGCGTGTTGCTCTACCTAATTGGACAGCCATTTCAATTAATTTTCCTACGCCTTCTTGGTCAAGAACTTGAAATGGGTCATCTTTAAAGATTTTTTTCTCCACATAGAATGGTAAAAATCGACCTGAGTCATCACGGCTTAACCCGTAAGTTGTTTGTGTTAAATCATTTGTACCAAAAGAGAAAAATTCTGCTATGCTAGCGATTTTATTTGCTGTTAATGCTGCACGTGGCAACTCAATCATTGTTCCTACTAAATAATCTACGCTAACACCTTCTTTTTCAAAGGTTTCTGATGCTACTTTACGTACAAGGTCTGCTTGTAAAGCTAGCTCTTTTACATCGCTAACTAAAGGAATCATCACCTCAGGAATAACATTTACCCCTTCTTTTTTGACTATTACAGCAGCAGAAAAGATAGCTCGTGCTTGCATTTCAGTAATTTCTGGGTAGACAATACCTAAACGGCAGCCTCTATGGCCTAGCATTGGGTTTGCTTCATAAAGATTTTTAATTTTGGCTGAAAGCTCATCTTTTGCAACATTTAGCTTTTGTGCAAGCTCATTAATTTCCTCTTGGCTATGAGGTAAAAACTCGTGTAGTGGTGGGTCTAGAGTGCGAATTGTAACAGGATAACCATTCATTGCTCGGAAAATGCCAATAAAATCATCGCGTTGCAGTGGTTCGATTTTAGCAAGAGCATGTTGGCGTTCAGCAAGTGTTTTAGCTACAATCATTTCCCTAACAGCATCAATCCTATCTCCTTCAAAAAACATATGTTCAGTTCGGCAAAGTCCTATGCCTTCAGCGCCAAATTTACGTGCAACTTCAGAATCATGTGGTGTATCTGCATTAGTACGAACTCGTAATTTACGAAATTCGTCTACCCAAGTCATAAATTCCTTAAAATTTTCATCTGGATGGGGGTCAATTAGTTTAACTGTCCCAAGAATAACTTTACCTGAAGAGCCATCAACAGAAATATAATCCCCTTTATTTACTGTACGACCATTAACAGAAAAATTTTCTTTCTCATAATTAATATTTAAGTCACCACAACCAGCAACACAACATTTACCCATTCCTCGGGCTACTACTGCTGCGTGACTTGTCATTCCTCCTCTTGCTGTGACAATTGCTTGAGCTACTACCATTCCATGAAAATCATCTGGTGAGGTTTCTATTCTAACTAAAACGACTTTTTCTCCACTATGAGCTAGAGTCTCAGCCTCATCAGGAGAAAAAACTACTTTACCTGAAGCTGCGCCAGGGCTGGCAGGCAGCCCAATGGCTAAAACATCAAGTTTTTCGCCTGGATCGATCATTGGGTGAAGTAGTGCGTCTAAATGGCCTGGTTCAACTCTAGTTACCGCAGTCGCTTTATCAATCACCCCTTCACAAACAAGGTCAACGGCAATTTTTACTGCTGCTGCGCCAGTTCGTTTAGCATTGCGAGTTTGCAACATCCAAAGTTTGCCACGTTCAATTGTAAATTCTAGGTCTTGAACATCTTTATAGTGATGTTCTAGCATTTCAGCTACTTTAACAAATTGATCATAGACCTCAGGCATATCTTCTTGAAGCTGAGAGATTTTCTTAGGTGTGCGAATACCTGCTACTACATCCTCTCCTTGAGCATTAGGTAAATATTCACCAAATAAGGCTTTTTCACCTGTTGAAGGATTACGTGTAAATGCTACGCCTGTACCTGAGTCATTTCCCATATTGCCAAATACCATAGCTACAACATTTACGGCTGTGCCTAGATCATCAGAAATTTTATGTACACGGCGATAATCTATAGCTCGTTTACCATTCCAGGAGGCAAATACAGCGCGAATAGCTAGTTCAAGCTGTTTATAAGGGTCGCTAGGGAAATCCTGTCCTGTTTCTTCTTTTACTAAAGCCTTAAATTCCTGACAAACTTCTTTTAAGCTTTCTACTCCTAGGTCAGTATCTTGTTTAGCTCCAGTTTTTTCCTTATGGTGGTTAAAAATATGTTCAAATTTTTCTGGGTTTATATCTAAAACGATTTTTCCAAACATTTGAATAAACCTACGGTAGGCATCGTAAGCAAAACGTTCATTTTGAGTTAAATTAGCCATTGCTTGGAGGGTTTCTTCGTTAAGCCCAAGGTTTAGAACAGTGTCCATCATTCCAGGCATACTAAATTTAGCTCCAGAACGGACTGAGACTAAAAGAGGATTTTCTTTACTACCAAAACCTTTTCCTGTAGCCTCTTCAACTTTGCGAAGTGCTAAAATAGCGCTATCCCACATTCCTTCAGGAAAATGCTGATTTGCCGCATAATAATCGGTACAAGCTTTAGTGCTAATTGTAAAACCAGGTGGAACAGGTAGTCCTGCATTAGTCATTTCTGCTAATCCAGCCCCTTTACCACCTAATAAATCTTTCATTGAAGAATTTCCATCAGCTTTTCCATTAGAAAAAAGATATACATAGTTAGTCATAAGTTGACCTCAAATAAGTAGGATAAAATTATAATGAAATAAAATTTTGAGAACGGAAAACTTTATCAAACTATCAAAAACACTTAAGTTATAAAACTCTAAATGAGTTTTATTTCTGCTTGAACCTGATTCATTAAGTTATAGGAAAGCAAATCACGCTCAAGAGTGCGGCGAATTAAGCGGTAAGCAATATCACCTATTGCATTTAAGTGTTCTGTAGGACTATTTTGTTCAGCAAAATTAGCTGGATTATTACGTAGCATTGCTTCAAAAGATCGCTTAAGTTCGCTAGAAATTGTAATTCCTCGTCCACCGCTACAACCATAGCATTGAGGCGCACCATCAGGAGCAAGCCATACACCGCTAGATTGTGCAATTTCGCTATTACAAGAAATACATTTATTTAGGTCGGGAAAGAAACCTGAGATTTTTAATAACCAGACTTCAAAATATCTTAACAAGCTATCTAAATTAGATTGTTTAGCCATTGCTTCCATAATGGCTATTACTAGACGATAGAGCTTTTCATTTGTTTCATGTGCAGGTGAAAACTCACATAAAAGCTCTGTTAAATAGGAAAGTGCAGCAGCATTTTCTGTTTTTGAAGTGTAATGAAAATATGAATGAAGGATTTCACAGTTTGAAATATTTACTAGCTCGCGGCCTTCTTTTTCATGATAAGTTAAAGAAACCTCTGTAAAAGGCTCAAGACTTGCACCAAAACGGCTTTTCATTTTACGAGCACCATGAGCTACACCGCGAATTAGACCTGAAGAACGAGTCAATAAAACACAAATTTTATGTGCTTCTGAAAGCGGGTAGGTTCGCAAAATAAAAGCAGTAGTTTGATGAAGTGGCATATTAAACTTAAGGGTAATGGAAAAACTTTTTAACTTAAATAATCAGTAATATTTAGGTGCAGTATCTTTTACAACTACATAACGCTCATCTATAGAAATTATTGAGCTAGCTTGTTTTATATAAAAAACTCTTACACCATTTTTGCGTCCACGTCCTTCAATAACACCAATATAGGCACCATCTTTACTTCCATAAGCAAATTTACCTGTAATGTTATCCTCTTTACGCTCATTAACAGCCATTAAGTAAATAGCAAGTATTGCTGCTGAAACCCCCATAGCTAAAAGGGTTTGTTTAAGTAAGCGTACCCAAAAAGATGAAGATTTAGGTAGATCTTTATCAGAGTTTGATTCTTGTGCTGATAATATTGACATTTTATCTTAACCTTAAGCTTACTAGGAGATTAAACTAGAAAGCGCTTTATAATGGCCTTGTTCAAGAGAAACTCGGCCATCTAGGGTTAATTTTTCTAGATGTGCAAGTACTGAACGTTCAGCTAATTTATGCATTTTTTCTGGCACATCTGTATAAACAGCTTTAACGATTTCTGGAATAGTAGTAAAACCTTTTTCAACAGATTTTAGAATATTAGTTTCTCTTAGTAAACGATGAGAAATATATTGTTGTACCTTAAAATGTGCTCCTCCCATTGGTGCTCCATGTGCCCCAAAGAGTGCTGTTAAGGGCAATTCCCCTACTTTACTTAAAGAGTCTAAATAGTTTCTCATATTACCTTCAGGAGGATCAATTACTACAGTCCCCATCCCTACAATTAAATCTCCAGAAACTAAGGCTCCAGTTCGTTCTTCAAAAAAGCAAATATGGTCTTGTGCATGACCTGGAGTATAAATTGCTCTTAATCGCCAAGGTTTTTTTCCAGGCAAGAGAATTATTTCATTATCAGCGATTATACTATCAATTTGAAAAAGTTCTCCAACTTTTTCTTGGGTAAGTGGATGTGCTCGAACAGGAATATTTAAGTGTTTTTTTAATGCTGCTACTCCCCCAACATGGTCTGGGTGAAAATGAGTTAGCAAAATTTCGCGAGGGCGTTGACCAGTGGCAATTAAAGAATCAATAAACTTAGCTAATTGAGTCTGTTCTTCTTCATAAGGTGAGGCAGGATCAATAATAACAAACTCTTCTTTACCAATAATATAGCAGTTTGTATGGGTTGCTGGTGGTAAGGTTGGAGTAAGCACTGGAAATAGTAGCATCCCATCATGCATTTCTATACGACGGACTATACTACCTGTTGCTTCAGGAATAGACATTAATCTTGCTGTTATATCGCTATCAATACCCTCTGCTAAAGTTCGGATTATATGTAGGGTTGGGGGAGCAAGCAAAACCTGTCCATTTTCCCAATCTTCAAGGGCTTTTTCTGGACGTATCCATTCGCCTTTTACTAGCTCACCTGGGATAATTTCTGCTGTTTGATTTTCTGGGAGCCAAGTAAGAAAAAACCAAGTGTCAAAACGCCTTGGAGCAAAAGGAGGTGTTACCCAACGCCCAGCAGGAGTAAACATACTAGCATCTAAACTTAAGCCAGTAGCCATTAAAATAGACTTAAAACTACGATTTCCTTTAAGTAGCTCCTGGCGTAAATTTGCTAATTGTTCTCTATCGGCATGTTCTACTGCTTTAGCTATTAAAACTCCTGTTTCTTCAAATAATTCCCTAACAGCACAAACCACCATTTGTGCTGCTTCAGGACTTTCTGCATTAAGAACAGGGATTTCCCCATCAGATGTGTCTCGTTGTCCACCAGGAAAAGCATTTACTCCAGGCATAAAAACTAAAGAGTCTGCTCTTTTTACCCAATAGATATTAGGATCTTTACTTGAACGCAGTAGTACAACTGATGCTGCATCTTTTGGTTTAGCAGGAGTTGTCATCAATTTTTTCCCTATTAGCCTAAGTAAGTATAGTTATTAATATTTCTCTCATACTCATGATATAGCTCGGCAGCTTCAGCTTCGGTTAGCTTACCGTGTTTAATTTGTTCATGAGTTTGTTTTTGAAAATTTTCAAAAAGAAAATTCTTATCATAACGAGCTAAAGCTAACACATCTCCTAGGTTACTGCCAGTAATAATTTTTTTGATTAAATAGCCTTCTCGATTAATTATTACATGAGCCTCGTTTAGCGTTCCAAAAAGATTATGAAAATTCCCCATAACCTCTTGATAAGCACCTGTCATAAAAAAGGCTAAATAATAAGGTTCTGTTGGGGAAAAATGGTGGAGTTCTAGAGTTTCTTTAATATCTTTTAAGTCTACAAATTTATCAATAATCCCATCTGAGTCACAAGTAAGATCTACTAGGGTAGCATGCTCTGAAGGAATAGCATTAAGCTTATGAATTGGCATTATTGGGAAAAGCTGCTCAATTGCCCAACTATCAGGTAAACATCGGAAAACACTAAAGTTACACAAATACTTAGCACTAAGTATTTTCTTTAGGTCTTCAAATTCTTCACTAATAATTTTTGATTGCTGTGCAAAACGATTAGCTCTTTCACAAACCTCCCAAAATAAAGCTTCACCCTTAGCGCGGTCTTCTAGACTAATTAGTCCTAGGTTAAATAAAGTAAACAACTCTTCTTTATGTTCAAGTGCGTCATGGTAGTATTCACGATAGTTTTTTGAGCTAACATTTTCCATTAAATCTTTTAATTCAATTACTACCTGAGGATCATCATCATTTGTAGTTACTTTAGAAATATCATCAAGCACTGTTTCAATTTCATCTTGAATATTAGTAATTATCACAGCATGAAAAGCTGCAACAATACGTCCTGATTCAGTAATAATATTTGGCTCTGGAACATCTTCTTCATCACAAACTAGTTTAATTGTATAAATTACATCGTTAGCAAATTCTTGCATTGTATAGTTGGCTGAAGAGTCAAAACTGGTTTTACTTCCATCGTAGTCTACTCCCATACCACCACCTACGTTTAGATACTCAATATCAATTCTCATAGCGCGAATTTTGCAATAAACACGTGCTGCTTCTTTCATAGCATTTTTAACACGTTTAATATCAGTAATTTGCGAGCCTATATGGAAGTGAAGCATTTTTAAGCAATCTAGCATATTATTTTCTCGCAATATACGTACTACTTCTAGCATTTCGCTAGTAGTAAGACCAAACTTTGCTGTATCGCCGCCTGATTTTTCCCATTTTCCAGAACCACGTGAATAAAGCCTTGCACGAATACCAATATTAGGTTTTACTCCAAGCTCTTTAGCTTGGCGCAAAATTATTTGGAGTTCTTCAACTTTTTCAATTACTAAAATTAGTTTTTTCCCTGCACGTAGACCAATTAAGGCTAAACGAATATAAGATTCATCCTTAAAACCATTACACACAACCAAGGAATCAGGAGATTGATCTAAAGCTATTGCAGCATAAAGCTCAGGTTTTGAGCCTACTTCAACCCCAAAATTATAGCGTCGTCCTTCACGTAAAACTTCTTCTAGTACATCACGACGAGGATTGACTTTCATTGGAAAAACACATAAGTGATTGCCCTTATAGTCAAATTCTTTAATTGATGCTTGAAAACTTGACGTAAGTTTACGAACTTGATGAGCTAGCAATTGAGGGAACCTTAGGATTACAGGGAGTTTAACACCACGCCTTAGTAAGTCTTCTACTACTTCTACTACATCAACTGAAGAGACATCTTCTTCAGAAGGCCGGACAATTAAATGACCTTTTTTATTAACATCAAAAAAACCTGCGCCCCAATTTTCAATACCGTAGGTTTGTATGGTTTCCTCAAGAGTATTTTTCATTTCCTTTAGTTTGTAACCTCCATAGTTTGTAAGTAAATTTGTAAGTTCCAACTGCCCAGCCCAACAAGGATTGGGCATTACTTTTAATGCATTATAAGCGACGAAATTTATCAGATTAATCCTAGGGTGTCAAAAGCTTTTTTCACTATTTCAAAAGTCGTTTATTTGCTAGAAAAAACAAGATTTATCGGCACTTGTTCTTGACACAAGACCACTACATTCCGTTTAATCCAAGGCTATAAGAAAATAAGTTATTTTAATAAATAAATTTAATTTTGGAGGATTAACCCATGGATGCAAAAACGGTGCTCCGTTTTGCTATTGATAAGCAAGTAAAGTTTGTAGATCTACGTTTTACTGATTTAATAGGACAATGGCACCATATGACCTTTCCCATAAATCAACTTACAGAAGACTCTTTTACAGATGGATTTGGTTTTGATGCGTCTAGTTTACGAGGATGGGCGGCAATTAATGAGTCTGATATGTTGCTAATTCCAGATCCTAACCGTTGTTGGGTAGATCCTTTTTTTGAAGAAACAACCCTTTGTATGATTGTAGATATTGCTGATCCACTTACTAAGGAACCTTATTTTTTAGATCCACGCAATGTTGCTAGGCGGGCAGAAAATTATCTGCAATTTACTGGTATTGCTGATGTTTCGCTTTTTGGCCCAGAAGCAGAGTTTTTTGTACTAGATAATGTCCGTTATCAAAACGATCCTCATCATACTTTTTATGCAATTGATAGCGAAGAAGCACACTGGAATAGTGGTAGAGAATCTAATAACTTAGGCTACCGTATTCGCACTAAGGAAGGCTATGTTCCTGTTCCCCCTATTGATAAACTTCAAGATTTACGCTCAGAAATAGCTCTTAACTTAAATGAAGTAGGTATAGAAGCAGAGTGTCACCACCATGAAGTTGCTAGTGGCGGACAATGTGAAATAGACTTTCGTTTTTCTACCTTACTTTCTACGGCTGATAATGTACTACTCTTTAAGTATATTGTAAAAAATACTTGTTATGCTTATGGAAAAGCCGCAACCTTTATGCCTAAGCCAATGTTTGGCGATAATGGTAGCGGAATGCATTGCCATCAAAGCCTTTGGAAAGCAAATAAGCCTCTTTTTGCTGGTGAAGAATATGCAGGGCTTTCAAAAATGGCGCTTCACTATATAGGAGGATTACTTAAACATGCTCCAGCCCTAGCAGCTTTTGTTGCACCAACAACAAATAGCTATAAACGCCTAGTTCCAGGCTATGAAGCCCCAGTTAATTTAGCTTATTCCCGACGTAATCGCTCAGCAGCTGTAAGAATCCCAATGTATTCTACTAGCCCTAAAGCTAAGCGAATTGAGTTTAGACCTCCTGATCCAAGCTGTAATCCTTACCTTGCCTTTTCTGCTATGTTAATGGCTGGACTGGATGGGATTCAAAACCAAATTGACCCAGGGCAACCTCTTGATAAAGATATCTATGACTTACCAGCAGAAGAACTTAAAAATGTCCCTAATCTTCCAGGTTCACTAGAAGAATCTCTTAAGGCATTAGAAAATGATACAGAGTTTTTACTTAAAGGAGATGTTTTTACAGAGGGTTTAATATCTCGCTGGATTGATTACAAACGTAAGAAAGAAGTAGATACTATACGTATGAGGCCCCACCCAATGGAATTTGCTATGTACTTTGATATTTAAACCCTTATTAATTATGTAAGTAATAATGAGAGGTAAATAGAGTATTTGGCTAGCATTATTACTTACATAATGCGTTATATTGGAAAATTTTTTTTGCTTGAGTAATTTGTTATGAATAATTTTAAATTTAACTAGACATTCATCTACGCTATTCAATATACTAAAAAGCACTGTAGCCCTACACATAATCATTAAAAATCACTTTGCTAATTTTTATACAATTTCCAACAAGGAGAAGGTTATGAGAAAACTGCCTTTAGCTAAAGGTCTACTTATAATTAGTTTGTTTCCAATGTTTCTTCCACAAGCTATAAATAAAGCTTTAGCACAATCTCAAGCTACTACAGGCTTAATTCAAGGCAATATTACTGATATAGAAGGTGCTTCAATCGGAGGAGTAGATGTTACTGTAAAGAATACTGATACAGGCATTGAACGTGCAGTTGTTACAGATGATGCAGGACGTTTTACTGTCCCGCTTCTTCCTTTAGGGAAATATCGTGTAACGGCTAGAGCTAATGGTTTTTCAACATTAGTTAGAGATGGTTTAGAGCTTACAATTGGTAAAACTCTAAACTTAAGCTTGCAACTTCAAATTGCTAGCACAACAGATGTTGTAACTATAACAGCCGAAGCTCCTGTTGTAGAAACAGGACGTAATGAGCAAAGCACCCTTATTGATAATCGATCTGTAGAAAATTTACCCATTAATGGTCGTGATTTTGGTGGATTTATTCGTCTTACTCCAGGAGTCTCAGTTATTCAAGGCCCTGATGGTAATGAAATAACTATAAATGGGCAAAAAGGTATTCATAACAATGTTTCTATTGATGGGGCTGATGCTAATAATCCATTCTTTGGAGAACAGCGTGGGGGGCAACGACCTCAATTTACAATTAGTCAAGAAGCTGTTCAAGAATTTCAAGTTGTTACTCTAGGCGCTCCTGCTGAGTTTGGTCGCTCATCAGGCAATTTTGTTAATGTTGTTACTAAATCTGGTACTAATGATTTTCATGGATCAGGATTTTTCTTTTTAAGAGACCAAAAGTTGACAAGCCAAAATGAAGATGCTGTTAAGGCTATGTTACCTACAGATGATTTTAATAACTTTCAATTTGGAGGTAATTTTAGTGGGCCAATAAAACGAGATAAAGCATTTTTCTTTATAGCTTATGACCAAAATAAAGGTACTAGTACTAAACCTAACCGTATTGACCCAAGGCTTATACAAATCTTTGCTACTCGTTTTAATTCACCTAATGAACAAGGACAAATAGAGCGTACAAATGGTGCAAATGTATTCTTAGGAAAAATTGATTATAATATTAATACTAAGAATACTCTTACTGTAAGATATAATTATAGTCGTTCTGTTCAAGAAAATGGGACTTTTGATGTTCCTACTTGGGGACGCAGTGCAAATGGAAATGAAAATGCTGATACTAATTCTGTAGTGACTCAATTAGTAACAGTTATTTCACCTAATACGCTTAATGAGTTTCGTTTTCAATTTGCTAGAGAAACTAGACCTCGTACTTACACTGGCCCAGACCTACCAGATACTACTATTGGAACCTTTGCAGGTGATGTGTCTTTTCGCTTTGGTCGGCCATTCTTTTTGCCTGTTCCTTTAGTAGATAGACGTTTTCAATTTACTAACAACTTATCGCTAATAAGAGGAAACCATAGCTTTAAGATTGGAGGCGATTTTAATTACACTCGTGTTTTCCAAAACTTTATAGGATTTGCTAGAAGCCGTTATATTTTTGCTGCTCCTACAATTGACCAAGCTATCCAAGGGTTTATGGATTATATTGATAGAAGAAATGTTGATGCTCTTGCGCTTTACCTTCAGTTTGCTCCAATTGGCAACCGTACCATAGATCAAGCTGGAACCCAAGTTATTAGGCAATTTGAACCTGCTGTATATGCACAAGATTTTTGGAAAGTAAAACCAAACTTAACCATAAGCTATGGATTACGTTGGGAAGGACAATTTGAGCCAGACCTAATTAATCCAATTAACCAAACTCGCTATGCACAATTTATAGGTGATCCAAGATTTCCATCAGATGGAACAATTCCAGATTTTACTGATGGTTATCAACCTCGTTTTGGTATTGCTTATGATCCTTTTAATAAAGGAAAAACCGTAATTCGTGCAAGTGCAGGTATTTTTTATGCACGTATACCAGGTTTAGAGCTAGCTGGGCCAAGAAATACAGATGGAGCAATCTCAGGCAATATCTTTTTTGCTAATTTCTTAGCTGCTCCTCCTGTTAATCTTCCAATTTCAGCTTTTCCTGCTTTTCCAGGAATAGTTTCAACTCAAGGTTTTGTTCCTTTTAATCCAGGGATTCGCGTTTTTGATAAAAATTTTGATAACCCTAGAACCGTTCAGTATAATATTGGTTTTGAAACCGAAATCGCTCAGGATCTCTCTGTTTCAATTGGCTTTGATTATGCACACTCAACTAGACTAACTAGGTTTATTGATCGTAATGATCCACGCCAATATGGTGGAGTACAAGTCTTTGCTAAAGCTGATGGTTCTGGTGTTGGAGAAGTTGCTACTACTGATAGTTCTGCAAAATCGCTCTATCGTGCAGTTACTTTTACTGTTAATAAAAAATATAAACGCAGTTTTCAATTCCAAGCTAATTATGTCTTGTCTTGGGACTTTTCAGACGATGATAATGAGCGTGACCCATTTACTTTTCGTTATGCAGATATAAACAATCTAGCTTTGGAATATAACTTTTCAGACCGCGATCAACGTCATAGATTTAACTTTTTTACTGTTTATAATGCACCATATGGAATTCAAATTAGTAGCATTATACAAACTCGGTCTGCTCAACCTGATTCAGTTCCAGGACGTGGGCCAGGTACAATTTTTAAACGCAATACCTTGCGTAAAGATAATGTATTTACTACACTAGATTTTCGTGTTTCCAAGACATTTAAGCTTTCTGAGTCCGCTCAAATAGAAGGGTTAGTAGAGGTATTTAACCTAGCTAATAGTCGTAATCTTATTAGCATACCTCGACCACTTACCTTTAATTTTGATGGTACTGTAAGAAGCGGATTTGGTGAGCCAAGACAAGCTCAGATTGGTGTAAAGTTTAAGTTCTAAAATGTAGATCTTTATTTTTCTAAGTAAAAGGGCAAACAATTGAGTTTGCCCTTTATTATTTGGTGATAAAAAGCTTAAAAGTTTAAGCTAGTATGTTTAATTACTTTAGTTGATTTAATTAAAAAACTTCTGCGCCAGCTTCAGCAACTGCATGATCTTGTTCACCAGAGCCTCCACTAACGCCAATAGCTCCAACAACTTTTCCATCTCGTTTAAGTGGAACGCCTCCAGCAAAAATCATAATACGGCCATCATTAGAAGCATGTATGCCAAAAAACTGATTTCCAGATTGACTATGTGTAGCCAAATCTTTAGTAGCAATATCAAAAGCTTTAGATGTGTATGCTTTCTTAATAGAAATATCTATGCTGCCAATCCAAGCTCCATCCATACGAACATGAGCAACTAAATTCCCACCAGCGTCAGCTACAGCAATATTCATAGGTTGACCAATTTCCCCAGCCTTTTTTTCAGCAGCAGCAATAATTCTTCTAGCATCACTTAGTGTTACCATCAATTTTTCTCCTTATCTGTATATCTATGTAAATTAATAAGTTAAAGAAACATATTTTTAATGCTTAAAGTAAATAAGCCCATAGAGTATATATATCCTGTAATAAACTACCAAGTTAGGTTTGAAGCAATTTAGGATTTACTACAAGATTTCTTGTTTAGCGACTTAAGTACTAAATGATTATCCTAGTAAATTGCCACGAAGTTTATTATTAAAAAGCTCTTTAGCATCAACTTTCTTTTGCCCTGGTTTGTGTTCACGGCTTTCCCACCACTCGTCTAAAGTAGTAGACACCAACTTTGTATCTTTTGTGCTTTCAGCAGTAATGGGAGCAGCATCAGGCCAAATAGTTTTCCAAGCATAATGGATAATTTCCCTAACTTCTTCTGGTTCATATGGGTAGCGTCCGCCAGAAAATTTAGTACAATCAATTTCTGGATTTGCTAATAACCATTCAAATCCTAACTTTAAAGCTTCAAGATCATCGTGACTAAGAGCATGTAACTTCATTTCTTGAACACACTCATAATACCCTGTTACATGTTCTGGTGGTTCATCTAAAGGATCGAACCATCCCATAGTAATATTGCGTAGGTAATAGCGTATCATTGATTCACTAATATTCATAATTTCCACTCCTTGTTGTTAGTAAATACTAAGGTTTCTTAGACAAATCTACATCCGCTGGTTCTGAATATGTTTTAGTTGAATTATTCCATCCATCGGCATCTGGGTAGTGTTGCACTACTTTCCATTTATTATCCTCCCAAACCACTTTTGTATAAGTTCTAGTTATGCCTTCTATAGGATCTATTTTGTTATAAGAAGTCAATTTTTTGTTGGTTATAGGATCAATAATGTTTTTTACTTTAGAAGATTTATCTCCTGCAAACCCATCGTCTATGGGTTTTCCATGCTCTACAACAATTTCATATTTTTCTTTTTGGCCTGGTTGAGGAGGTTTGGAAAAATCTATTCCTTCCTTTTTAGAGATAGACTTAAACGCAGATTGGCGAGTTTCTATCCAATCTCTGTACGTATTGAAGCGAGTCGATGCTGCGGGAGCAGAAGCCAGGTTTCCTCCTCCATTGGGTGTAATGCTTTTGGTTAATCGTTCTTGCAAGGCGTGATCTGTCACTTCAGGGCCATGTCTATCTAAACTATGGCCTACATCAAGGGTTTCTAGTCTTTTAGCTTCGGTCTTTGCTGCTGATTCTGCTGGATCTGAAAGGTTTGATGCTTTAGAAGTCGCGTTTCCGCTTGGCAATTGGTTAATACCGTTGGTTGCGTTGGATGCTTGGTTAAATATATTTGGTGAGCTAAGTGAGCTAGTAGGAGCGGGTTTAATCGCAGGTAAAGCAGATGCAGAATAGTTACCAATTAGAGCACCATTAGTTGTAGCTAAAGCTGGTTGTAAAGCGGGAGGGGGGCCTATATTGAAATCGTCAAACTTACTAGCTACTTTACTAGCAAGTTCTTTTGCAGGTTTACTTACTGCTATTGCTGATGAACTAGCACTAACAAAACGCACACTACGTTCTAAAGGAGATAACTGTTCTCCAGTGCGAATATCTTCACCTGTAACAATTTCTATCGCGTGTGCTGTGCCTGTTGTGGCATTTATTGCTGTTCCTAGCCCTGATACATTGCCTGTTAGTATTCCAGCTGCGATGGTTGTGGCTAATTCAGTACTTTCCTTTTTATCCTTCCAAAACTCACCTTTTACTTCTAATTTAGGTATTTCTGGAAGCCCTACGATTTTAGTGGCTTCATTGGCTGTATTGACTAATCCATTGATTTGTACTTTATAAAATCCTGCAATTGCATCGTCTGCATAGGAACGGCTAGCTTGAATAGCCTTATTAGTAGTTTCCACTTGTTGTTGGCGGTTAGCAAGAATTTGCTCTTTACCAGCAGATAAAACTTTTAAATCATAATCACTTACTTTGACTATAATTTTTCCTGTGTTACTTTGTTTTTGGGTATTTTGTAGTTCTGAAAGGCTGACCTGTAGTCCTATGGAATTATTAGTCAAGCTGTTATATTCACGTTGAAAATTATTGATTTCTTGTGGAGTAGCATCATTTAACCCAATTTTTTGAAATGCTGCTTTTAAGAAAGAATCTTCATATTTGCCAAAATCCATTTTTTCAGGCGCAGTTGTTTTTCCATCAGAGGTTTTAGGAAGTTCTACGACAATGTTTTTATTTTTATCTTGGCTAGTTTGAGGGTCTATTTCTTTTAAGCCTTCTGCTAAAGGGGATGATACGTTGTTATTAGTAGATGATGTTTTTTCTTGAGATTGGATTTGATTAGTTGTGATATTTTGATTATCTTGCGGTGATAATGTGTCTAATATTGGTGGATCTGTAAATTGCGATGATATGTTTAAAGCCATATTTTTATTTCCTTGATATTAATTTCTAGTTTGAAGGATGGCTTTGACTTATTAAAAATTATGCCAAACTTTTAGTAAGAGTCCTCAAAACCTATAAGATCTGTATTTATAAGTTGATAGTAAGATTAGTTTACTTGGAAAGAAAAATTTCTTTGTTAAAGCTTGCCATTTTTGGCAGAAAAGTCTCTGCCAAAAATGACAGGAGTGCCAAAAATGGCGTAACTAATCCAAAATTTTTGTTGTAAGCTATGCGGTGGGCTTTTTGTTTTCTTGCATAATTGCAATTGTTGGGGCAGGTGCAAGCTTGATACCTTCATGCTCAAAAGCTTGTTTAATAGCAAGTTTCACTTGATTACCTGTTGCCATCATACTTGCTTCAGGCGCTACCCAAAACCAAACCTCTAAATTTATAAAATTGGCTGAAAAGTTAGTTATATTAACTACAATAGCTGGATCACTTGCTACTGTTTCTATACTAGTAATTGTAGAGAGAATTAAATCTTTTACTTGTTCAAAAGAGCTATCATATGAAATGCTTAAGGGAATAACTATTCGTCGTGAGCTTTGAGGGCTGTGTTTAGTGACAACTGAGCCAAAGACTTTTGCATTAGGAATGGTAACTTCTTTACCATCAACAGTTCTAAGAATTGTAGCACGAATAGCTAGGTCTTCTACTACACCATCATAAGTCTCAATTGTGACCGAATCGCCTATCTTAAAAGGTCTAGAGGAGAGTAGAACTATTCCAGAAATAAAATTAGCAATAATATCGCGAATTGCAAAACCAAGTGCTGCACCTGTTAAGCCTAAAGCTGCGAATATTCCAGCTGCATCTACTCTTAAGACGCTTATCATAACGGTTAAACCAATTAACCAAGTAAATACTCCACCAATTCTTACTACTAGAGATTGAATATTTTGATCAGCGCTGGTCTTTTCCATTGCTCGGCGGATAGTGCTACGAACAAAACGTGCTGTTAGCCAAGTAAAGACAATTACAAAAAGCGCAGCACCCAATTCTGGTAAAAAACCGACTATTTTTAGCCAAACACTTGTATATGCTCGACCAATTTGTTCCCAAGTATCAGCAAAAGTTTTTTGTAGGATTGTTGCAAACATAGTTATTTATCAGCTAGAAAACATGCTACAGAATGATTTTTTCCAATATTAACAAATTTTGGCTCATTAGTTTTACACTTATCCATAACTTGAGGGCAACGAGTATGAAAACGACATCCTGTAGGTGGGTTTAATGGGCTAGGCACATCTCCTTGTAACACAATACGTTGACGCTTTTTTTCAACTATAGGATCTGGTACAGGTAGAGCGGAAATTAAGGCTTGAGTATAGGGATGAGATGGGTTTTGATAAATATCATTTGCATCTGCCACCTCTACTATTTTGCCTAAGTACATTACTGCTATACGGTTGCTTAAGTGGCGTACTGCTCTTAGGTCATGAGAGATAAATAGATAAGCTAAAGATAGGTCTTTTTGTAATTCTTGAAGTAGATTCATTACTTGGGCTTGAATTGATACATCTAGGGCTGCAATAGGTTCATCAGCAATTATAAGGTCAGGCTTAAGTGCTAGGGCGCGAGCAATTCCTATTCTTTGGCGTTGTCCACCTGAAAACTCATGAGGGTAGCGTTTAATATACTGAGGGTTTAACCCTACACGCTGCATTAATTCTTGGACTTGTTTATCTAGATTTTCTTTGGAAAGATTATTAAATACTATTAAAGGCTCAGAAATTATATCTCCTATTGTCATTCTTGGATTAAGTGATGCGTAAGGATTTTGGAAAATCATTTGTAAATGACGGCGAAAAGGACGCATTTCACTATTAGATAATTTAGCTAGGTTTTTACCTTGGAATAGAACTTCTCCATTAGTAGGTTTAATTAGTTGTAATATTGCTCGGCCTATAGTAGATTTCCCACAGCCTGACTCTCCTACTAAACCTAGAGTTTCACCTTTATCTATAGAAAAAGAAACACCATCAACAGCTTTTACTATCCGGGGTTTACTACCCATTAAACGATCTACTAAACCGCCGCTTAAATGAAAGTAAACTTGTAGGTTATTGATTTCTAATAAAGTGTTCATAATTTTAGTATTAGGCGGTAGATAAATTCTACCACCTCTAATTATATTACTTCTTATTGTTTAAGTTTTATTATAAATAGGGTTTAAGGCTTAATAGGTTATACTTGATTTAGTGAGTTATTTCTTGTAATACTTTTTCTGCTTCATCATTTTTTCCTGCTGCTTGATAGAGTGCTGCTAAGCTGCTTAAGCTTAGTTTTACAGTAGGATGACTTTTTCCATATTGTTTAGTATCTAAAGTTAACACTCTTTTCATTAGAGCAATAGCTTGATCATATTTTTTCATATTTCCATAAAGAGTTGCCAGATTATTTAATGTAGTTGATACATTAGGGTGTTCTTCTCCTAGTAGTTTAGTATTAATCTCTAAGGCTCTTTTATAGAGAGGTTCAGCTTCTGAAAGTCGGTTTGTGTTTCTATAAAGTATTGCTAGGGTATTTAGGCTAGTAGCCACGTTAATATGTTCATCTCCTAAAACCTCTATAGCTCTATCTAGACCTTTTTTAGCATATTCTTCAGCGTTTCTATAATCTTTCATAGCAACATAAAGTGCTGCTACATTACTTAAGCTAACAACTACATTAGGATGGTCTTCTCCTAGTAGGTTAGCTTCAATGGCTGAAGCTTGTTTAATTAACTCTATAGCTTGCCTATATTTACCTAACTGATTATAAAGTTTAGATAAATTATGTAAGTGGATAGCTACTTCACGAGAAGCCTCTCCTGAGACTTTAGAATTTAATTCCAAAGATTTTTTCATTAAAGCTTCAGCTTCGTTAAATTTACCTAAAGTTTGATAAAAACCTGCTAAATAATCGACTGCTTCAATGACATCAGGGTGGTTTTCTCCTAACAGCTTAAGTTTTATACTTAAGGATTTTCTAAAGAACGGTTCTGCTTCTAAATGTTTTCCTAAACCTTGATAGACAACTCCTAAATACCTAAGCATTAAAGCGGTTTCTATATGTTCTTGTCCAACTTCTTCAAGAACTAAATGATACCATTCAGTTGCAATTCCTAGGGCTTGAGCAAATTGGTGTTTTTTGCAAAGAGCTAGAACTTGCTCTTTCATATCAGCTAAACTTTTCTCAGACATTTACTTCTCCTAAATATTACTAGTGGGGTAAGCTATTTAATAATTTATTAAAATGAATAAAGTTTTTAAAGGCTAAACAAAAGTAGCTTGTAAAAGCAATAGCGACTAGATATATCTATTCTTTAAAAACATTAGAAAACGGCAAAATTCCTATCAAGTGCTAAAGCTATAAGCTTATAATTGAAAAAATAAAGCTAATTAAATTAAGTTAATAATATAGAGGAAAATTTAATGAGTTCTATACCAGACTATGTTGAGACATTAGGTAATGCTACTAGTTTAGATGATTCTGCCGTAGGTTTTACTAATCAACGCACAGATACTTTTAAGGCTTTTGAGCAGGCTTTTTTAGCAGGTGAGTCTGCTAAATCACATCTAGACTGGTTACTTAAAAACGCTTCAGGATCAGGAAAAATTTATGCAGCTATTTTAATAGGACAATTAGATGAAGAAGCAGGAAAACAAGCTTGTGAGTTGCTACAAGGCGATGAAACTTTAGTAGAATACCGTAGCTCAGATATTTTTGAGAGTTGTACAGTTGGAGATTTAGCTAGTAGATTACTTAATGGAGAAGCTTTAATAATTTTTCCACCATCATTAAAAAGATAGTTATATAGTTATAGTTATAGTTATATATTTTAGATATTAACCCTAAAAGCTTAGAAGCAAAATTAGATTTCTATTTAAGTAACTAGGAGTGTTATGAGTAATTGCACTAGAGAAAATGAATTAGGCGAAGTAAATAGCTGTCAAACTGAAGGCAGTTGTGCAACTAATGCTCAGGTAAGTTGCTGTAATTATGTTGATCCTGTTCAAGAGAATTTGTTTAATAATTCAATAGAAGTAAAGCAACGTATTTATAATGAAAAAAAATTAATGGTAGAAAATGAGAAAAACTATAGGGAGTTTCGTAAGGATTTTAATCCTGTTCTATGGGGGATATCAGGTCTACTTATAGGTACAATTATTGGCGTAACTGTGGAAAAATTTTTAATGATAGGTGCTGATGTTACTTACACTGCAATATTTGGCCTATTTTTAGGTGTAACTATATGTGTAAATAAAAATAAAGCTAAAAATCAAAGGTATGCAGATAGGTTGTAGCTTTACTTGATTTTATCTAAAGTTTTTTAGTTTTTAACCCAATAACAACGCCTTATTAACTGCTGTTAATGCTATCTAATTAGCCTCTAAAGTATCTTAAGAATCTATTTTTTAGTTTTTTATTAATGTAAATATTTTTAAAGTGTTTTTTATGAGTAAATATTTAGAGATTTATAGGTTTATTCTAAAAAGTTTTTTAGTCTTAATTACTTTTTTTTTATTTTCAATTAATTCCATAGCTAAAGCACAATCTATAGTAGTCGATCAACTTATAGCTACTGTTAATGGTGATGCTATTACTAAAAGCGATTTAGTATGGGCATTGGTACTTAATCCAAAAACAAAGCAAACGGATTTAACTTTAAATTTACCAATAGTACTTGAGCAAGTTATTGATCAAAGATTACTTTTAAGCGAAGCAAACCGTTTACCTAACCTTGATCCAACACAAATAGAAATTTCAAAAACTATAGCAGAAGTGGTTAAGAAATTTCCTAGTGAAGCGCTATTTTATCAAAGATTAGAAGAAGTAGGTTTAACAGGAGAAATACTACAAAAAATCTTTCGTGAGCGATTATTAATCTTAAAATATGTTGATTTTAGATTTCGAGCCTTTGCCATAATCACCGAAAATGAAATACAAGCCTATTATGAAGAAAATGTTAAGTCTAAACTATTAACTCAAAATATAAATCCTAGCGATAAACCTAGTGATGAAGAAAGAAAATTAATAGAAGCTATATTAGTAGAAGAAAGAGTAAATATCCAAATAGAACAATTTTTAGATTCAGCCCGCCAACAAGCTGATATTGTTAGACTTACAAGCTTATAAATCAAATCAAATCAAATCTTAAAATAAACTCTCTAGTCTCTTACATTTACCCGACTTTTGTAACCAACTATGTAATAACATCGTTCTCATACTTAATTACCTTCTTAATGATTTTTTTAGACTTAGTAAATATTTAAGAGAATTTTAAAATACTATTTTATCAATTTTATCAATTTATTTTACTAGTTTCACTTATAACTTATACAAAGGATTAAGCTTATATGAATTCTGTACAACAAAGGTTTTTAATTTTCTGTTTTTTTGTTGCTTTAATAATAGGCGGAATAGGTATATTCATTAGTAAAACGCTTACTAGTGAGCCAGGAAAAGTAGATTTAGCTGGCAAATCAAAAAATATACAAGCGGAAAGAGCAGCAACTCTAGAGGAACGTTTAGGAGTAGATGATAATGCTTCCATTGCTTTTATCTATGGTGCTGATATGCAAGGCAGTTTAGAGCAATGTGGTTGTAAACTGAATCCACAGGGAGGGTTAGCACGTCGTGCTAAATATACAGAAGCCTTTAAGGAAAAATATAAAGATAATATTCCTTTTCTAAATGTTGATATAGGGCATCTTTTTACAGAAGATCTTGCTTTTAATAAGCCTGAAACTCTGCGCGAAGATGCTATCTTAATGAATCAATGGATGTTAAAAGCCTTTAGCCAGTTTAAGCTAGACGCAGTAAATTTTTCTCATAGGGATTTACTTTATGGAAAAACCATTTTAGATAAAGAAAAATATGATAATCAAATTAAAGAAACTCCAATATTAGAAGAATTTATCTCTTCAAACATTTCTATATCAACAGATAGTAAAATAACTAGCTTAAACCCTTATTTAATTCGTGAAATTAATGGAAAACGTTTTGGTAATAAACCTAGTATTAAAGTAGGTTTTATAGGAGTAACTGAACCTTGGCCTGGTGGGACAACAGGATTTGTAATTGATAATCCAGCAGAAAAAGTAAAAGTAGTGCTACCAGAAGTACGCTCTAAAGCAGATATAGTAGTAGTGCTTGCTTATGCTACCTTAGGAACTGCTAGAGAAATAATTAAACAAAATCCTGATATTGATGTTTTAATTGCTGCTAATTCGGTTTCAGCACCTCCTCCTGCTCAGCGTGAAGGAAAAACTGTTTTAGTCTATGCTATGCATCAAACTAAGAATTTGGGAGAACTAAGACTTTACCTAGATGGAGAGGGTAAAATTAAAGATTATCTTAATCGTTATATCCCTTTAGATAAAAATATTCCTGATCAAATAGATGCAGCTAAAATTGTTGCTACTGCTAAAGTGGAAATAGATATGACTAAGACTAAAGTTGCAGAAGAGGAAGGTTTAGAAGTTCCTGAAAATAATCCTACTGGACAAAATATAGGTCAACCCGCTTTAACAGTTAAAACTACTAAGGAAAGTAGTAAAGAAACTAAAACTCGATAAAATAAAGCACTTTAGACACTATTGGAGTTTATAAATAATGCGAATTAAGAGTTAAAATTTAAAACTAAAAGCATCAAAGCCGCAGCAATACGGCCAAAGACATGAACCAAAAGACCTCTACGGGAACGAACTTTAGAGGCAAGTTGAATATGAGTATGCTCTTGAAGCCAA
>JACQZQ010000050.1 GCA_016213785.1 Acidobacteriota bacterium | reverse complement strand
TCTGTAAACGCGATGATGGCGAAAGCCAGAAATCGCGCTCCCTTTACTAAGTTATTCAATATCAATAACTTATCTGATCGGTAAAAATCCTAGTAAACCAGATTTTCTTCACAAATACAGAAAATGATTTACACCCTCTGGAAACAGCCTAAAATCTATCTTGCTTGCTGCTTTTTCTACTGGGCACCCTTACCCTATTAACCTTATGACACAACAGCCGTGTTTCAATAAGGTTGATTGTGCTCATTAGTTGCTTTAGAAACGCTTTGATTGCTTTACCAAACAGAATAATAAAAATCTTATCAATTCTTTTATAACACGACCCATTTTTCTTTAATATAACCTCTTTCCTTTATCTATTTTCACACTCGCTAATTTCCTTTTCTTCTATTATTATATTTTTATTACTTCTTGTTACGAATATGTTTATAGTTTGTACTTTACATTTTTCTCTCTTACTATTAACATCATTTTTATATGTGTTACTCACATACTTCTTGATGTTGCTATCTTCTATATTTTCTCTTTTTAATCGTTTTTCTTATACTTTCTTTATTATCCATTTTTCAAACCGCAATTTTGCCATTTACTTACTTAGTTGTTTTATTTATCTCCTTGTTTTTATACATAGTATTCGTTTTTTCTTTTACCATTCTTTTCTCTAACTCATTAATATTCATCCATTTACTGACAATTCTCAAGAGGCGGAGCTATTGGTTATATTGATAAACTTTCTACTAGCCCTAGTTACTTGATTAGAAGGAGTTAACCAAGGTATCATTGGCTTTTTAACTCTAATTAACTCTAATTAACTCTAATTAATTCTAATTAACTCTAATGGACTCTAATTTAGCTCTAGCTAACTCTAAAAAGAGAAAAAGCTATTCTTACTATATAATTAAAATTCTAACCAATTTTTATAAAACCACTTAAAATGCGTTATTAGCAGTATTTGATAGTAGGTTATTAGACAGAGGGGGAGAAAATAATGCAAAAAATAAAAGTAAAATTTAACTATGGTAATGATTTTCGAGTCTTTGATGTTACTTTATCTATAGCTGAACAAACACAAGGGACAGGCTTTGTTTTAGCATTAGGGCAAATGGAAATGGAACGCTATATTTTTCTTTCTTCTGGTCGCTATGTCGCTCAAGCTTGCTATGATTTATTAGATAACAATGGAGGTAAAAAAACTTGCTTATTTGAAACCTCTTTCCAAGCTGAGGAATTAGACCGAATATCGATCAATTTTAGAAAGCCTACAGCAACCCTACCTGCTTTTAGTGAGCCTGAACTAGCAGATTTAGACGCTGTTCTAAAATTTACTATGGGAGGAAGGCTAAATTTGCGCCCTAATCAATCTTTTGCAACTAATGTTGTTAAGCAAATTAGCCGTACTGCTAGTCTAGATGAACGTGTGGTTGTTGATAAAAATGGAAAAGTTGAGTATGAATTTAATTATAATGAAGTAGATTTTGACTATGAAATTCCTGTAGAAATAAATGATATAGATGTAGATAGATTTACTGAAGCAACAGAAGATACATTAATTCTTACTTCTACATCAAAGAAAAAAACGGAAATTCCTAGCCCTAGACCTTATACAGTACACTCACTTAATTATGGGCATTGGAATATAGACCTCTATGGGCTTAATTCAAGTATTGGAGCTTTTAAGAAAGGGTTTAGATCTTTTCGCTCTATTGCTTATTTACGCCCACGCTCAGAACTTTTTAATCGATTACCTAATTTTATTAATGAAAATATGGCAATAGCCCGCAAACTAAATGATATAGTTTAAGAGTTTAAGAGTTTAAGAGTTTAAGAGTTTAGCCCTTTTAGGCAATTTAAAGTAGCCCAAATTATAATACTAATTTAATTATGGAGAACTTTTCATGGCAGTTGGTAACAAGCCTTCTATAAGCACTTTAGAAGAAGGCAAAGAGTTTTTATTGACTCATGAGTTAAGAGAATATTTCCCTCAGCTTTCAGAGTATAATTCCTTAAAAGAATTAGAAGAAAGTTCCTTATATCAAAAATTAAAACCAGAAATTGAACGAGTTGCTAATGGTATGGAATACAGCAACAATATAGCTCGAAACCCAGGTGAAAAGGCCTTTTACCGTGCTGTTGCTTGGAATGTAGAGCGAGGAATTTGTTATGAGGAAATATTAGAAGAATTACAAGAAAATTCGGTGCTAAAACACGCAGATCTACTTATATTAACTGAAACAGATTCTGGGATGGCTAGATCTAAAAACCGCAATATTGCAAGAGATTTAGCCTTAGCCTTAAAGATGAATTATTTCTTTGTACCTGCTTACATTAATTTATGTAAGGGGAATGGTATGGAGGTTGATGTAGAAGGTGCTTCAGATGATAATAGTCTTGCTTTACACGGGAATGCTATTTTATCTCGCTATCCAATTAAAGATCTGCAAAGTATCCCATTAAAAAACTGTAAAGATAAAATGGCAGGTAAAGAAAAACGTATAGGAAATCAACAAGCTTTAGCTGCAACAATAGAATTTCCTCAAAAATCACTTCGTGCTGTCTGTATTCACCTAGATGCCCTTTCAACACAAAAACAACGACAAAACCAAATGGTTTCTATTCTTGAAAGATTAAAGCATGACCCTAATATGCCTGTTTTATTAGGGGGAGATTGGAATACTAGTACTTATAATTCTAGACATGCTTTTTTTGCTATTTGCGGTTTTTGGTATAGAGTTTTTATGGGTGTAGGTAATGTTATTGCTAATCATTATCCTTACCCAGATAGATATTTTGAAAAAGGATTATTTGAGTCTCTAAAAAAATTTGGGTTTGATTATGAAAAATGTAATGAATTAGGTGCAGGGACTAATCACTATTCAGTAGATGATATAAAGAAATATAAAATTCTTAGGGATTGGGTTCCTCATTGGTGTTTTGCTTTTATTAAATGGGCATTGCGTTCAAATGGTGGTAAGTGCTCATTAAAATTAGATTGGTTTGCTACTAAAAACTTAAATGTTGTTAGTTCAAAAGATAAAATAAAAACAGATTCTTTGATGGCTATAGCCCCTAAAGTCATCAGTGGATTAAATCGAGATGGAAAAGAATTGTCTGACCATGATCCTATAGTAATAGATTTTGTTCTTTAAGTCTTTAATTAGTTATAAATATTGAAGATAATAAAAGTGGGAGAATATTATGAATGAAATAGTTTATGACACAATAAAAAAACTTTTAGACTTAAGCCAAAAAGGGGAACTACGTTGGCACGCTAGTACTTTTTGGGGAAAAGGCTATACTACAGTTTATAAAAATATAGTACTACGTATTGAACCAGATAAACTTGAATTAAGTAATGCTGAAGGGGAGATAGCTAGAGTTGAAGAGCGTACTTGTGGTAGTTCAATTACTCCTTATTTAGCAGATCTTTATGCTGCTGCTCGTCGTGCTGTTTCAAACTATAAATCGATTCAAATGAGAGGAGTAGATAGTATGATGGAAGATCTTTGCAAAAAAATCTTAGAAGATTAGGTTTAATTACTTGATATTTTTAATAAGTTCTTTTGCTAAATAACTTCCGCTCCAAACAGCTAAAAACCCAATAATAACACTGCTAATTATATAAGTTATTGCTAGAAAACTTTTTTGTTTTTCAAAAAGGCTTAAAACTTCATATTCAAAAGTCGAAAACGTTGTATAAGCTCCTGTAAACCCAACAGCTAGAGCTAAGCGCCAATAATCATTTATAGACAGACGTGAAGTTACTATTACCAGTAAAAAACCTATTATAAAACTTCCAGATATATTAATAAAAAAAGTTCCCCAAGGGTAATTGGAATTTGTATAAGAGCTAATAAGATTACTAACTAAAAATCTAGTAAGAGATCCAAGTGCCCCACCTAAAGCAATTAGTAAATATTTAGTCACAAAAATTTCCTAGATAATAAATTTTATCGCTAAATAACATAAAAGCCTGGCATATACCAGGCTTTTATAGAAAATTAATAGCTAAAGGTAAGAATAGATATTATTCTTCGCCAATATGGGGGTGGCGTGGGAATTTAGTGAAAGGTATACGAATACCACGCATAAAGAAACGGTCAACTCTTCTTTCTGGTGGGGCTTCAAAGTTTTCACTACCATATGAACCAATAATATCGTCTTGGTCAATACCATCACCGCTTATACCTACTGCGCCAGCTAAATTCCCATTTTTATAAAGTGGGCTGCTGCCAGTAAATATCATTGTTGTGCTATTAAATAGACTAGTTCTAGATCTACCATTACTAGCATCACAGAAGAAAGTAGATTGTTTAAAGGCTGTATCAGTATCTTTTCCTGTTAAAACATTTTTGATACTTCTTACAACTACAATATCATTTCCGCCGCCGCCACCTTGTAATAGGTAATCTGTTTGCATACCGTTATTAAGTGGGCTAAATACATCAATTGATGTTGAGAGTGGCCCAGCAGGAGCACCATCAATATCATCTGGGAAGAATGGACGATGTATAAAACCTACAGAACGAGCAGCAAAAGCAAATGAACCATCCATTGGAAGCCCTTCTGCTAATAAATTACGGGCGTATTTGCCTTGACCTGAAATATTTAGAAGGCTAATAGAATCTGAGCGACTAAATAAAACAGCAGCACGTGCTTTTTCAGCAGAAACATCAAATCCAAACACAGGAGCATCAGGAGTGCTAACTACACCTAAGGGTGTTCCATTTATATCAATGCAAGTAACATTAACTTCAGCTGGAGCATCAATAGGACGACGAATAGCTGCTCTAACGCGGTTTGCTTCTCTTACTGCTTGGAAAAGCACTTGTTCTACTTCAGAAACAGTTAATGTTGCACCATTCTTGAATGGGAAAAATCTAGGTACAACACGAACTGGGCGGTCACGTAAAATAATATCGCGAAATTCTGATGGCACATTTGTTCTAATGCGAACATCAGCAGGACTAGTACTTGCAGGTGGTATTGCTAAAAAGCTTCCTACACCAGTAAGTGAAACAGCATTTACTACAGGAATAGGAAATGTTCTTCGATATTGTAAGCGAAGACCATTAACTAATAATTTATCGGCTGTTATTGCATCAGGGGCTTCAAAGCCTCTTACAGCGGCAAATGCTGTAATTTCTTCTACCCCTTCTCTAAAATAAAATGGATCGTTTGGACTAAGAGGATCTTTGAATTCTTGAACATTTCCAAGACTCTTAGGTGCATTTAATGCAACATTATATTCGCCATTTATCTCAACGCCTAATCCCCCAGAAGGGACACCGTTTTTATAAATAGGAACTCCACCTGTATCTCCAGACATACCTAATGGTAAGCCAGGTTGTTTAATATCACTACATCCAAGACTAGAGACTTGTACTCCGAAGAGTGGGCCGCTAGGCATGTTAGTGATAAAAGGTGGAATATGTTCACGAATAATAAAGGCTGCTGTTCTTGTTGTAAAAGCATTACCAAAAGTGCTTAAGAAAGCACCTGTGCCTGCTTTAGAAATAGTTGCTGCAACAGATGAAACAGCACCAGGGAATAGGCTTCCGCCTACACCTTCTAAGCCCTGTGGATTTGAGGGTGTGCCTGCTTTACCAACGTCACGAACAACAACAGTTTTTGAAGCACCTTTCATTTGATAAATTGCCAAGATATTTCCTTCGCGGTCAACAACTGTAAAGGTACCTGCTAAGCCTAATTTTTGAGCTTGGGCTACGCCTTGACCTATAATTTGTCTAATATCAGCTTCTGTCAATGGGCTTGGTCCAATAGCGCTTGGGATAACAGCTACTTTTTCCTTAATCTCAACACCTTTGGAATTGCGCAATTTAATAGTGGCTACGCCGTCTGGAAAATCAGTTTTACTGACACCACTAATAATTATTGTGTTTGAATTTTGGAAGTTTGCCTGGCCTTTAGTAAGAACCCCTTTCTTATTGGCAAGTTCAATTGCCATATCAGATTCAAAGTTCTGACCAACTATTACTAGTTGTTTTTTGCCAGACTTAAGTACCGTTTTTTCCCGATCTATTAAGGGATCAGCACTTGTATTGGCAGTGGGGTTTTTATAGCCCCATGTCATTGATATTGCCAAAATCAGACCAAAACAAAGCGCAAGAGCCCAAAAGGATTTCCTTTTTTGGGTTGCCATAATCTTCCTCCGGCAAGATATTACTCTTATAATATAAAATTTTTAATGTATCTGCAGGGCTTCCAGGTCCTTAACGCGAGACAGTGAATGGCAATAAGATAACACGTAGAAAAGAGCTTTGTCTAGCTCAATAAAACAGGGAAATTAAGAAAATTTCCGACCTTTATATACTTGATTATATTTTAGCCACTATGCTAGGATTGCAAACGTATCCCGCATCCAGGCTTTTAAAGATCCTAAAATACGCGACTGTCAGCGAGTGCTTAATAAAAACAATAATAGAACTCATTTCTAGAACTAAATAAATTATTAAATTCTACACTCTATAGGAAGTAGGACTATGAGAACGTGTAAACGGCACATCCTTTGGAGAGGGCTTACTCTGCCTATAGTCTTCTGCTTCATGTTGACTGGAGTGCTTGCGCAAAGCAGTCAACAAGATAATCATCCCGTTAGACAAACTTTTACAGGTTTACCTAACCTCCTTGCTGTTAATAGCTCAAAAGCTAATGTCAGCGATGAGAAAGATGAAAAGAAGGTTGCGGCTGAGAAAGCTTCATCAGAAAAAGAGCCAGATGTCAAAAAGAAAGAAGCCTCTGGAGGTGACTCCTCTGCTTCTCCCTCTGGTGGAACCCCTCCACCTACACCAGCAGGCGCAGAAGAACCACCGCTTGGATTTGCTGGTCCAAAATCAACTGTTAGGGTAAGTAACCCTATGAAGACAGATGAGCAAGAAAGCGGAGATTTTATTCCTGTTGATGACAGATGGCGGGTCGGTTTTCCTGAGTGGGACCGACATGGTGATCCAACTAAAGCAAACTATCCTTATACTAAGGGCAGTTTACTTAATCCATATAGACAGAATGTACTTAAAGGTGATTACCCAATATTAGGTACAGATAAATTCTTTACCTTAACTCTAACTAGCGAGACTTTCTTAAGCACTAGACGAATACCACTTCCTAGTGATATCAGTGCAAATCGTCCTGATAGTAGAGAGTTTTTTGGTCGTGGAGGACTTTTTCTTTTTAATCAGAACTTCTGTATTGAAGGGGATTTCTTCCAAGGTGCAGCTAACTTTAAACCTGTTGATTGGCGTATTCATGCTAAGGTCGTTTTTAATGTAAACTATGCTCACTCACGTGAGAATGTAGTTTTAAGAATAGACCCTCGTCGTGGTAACACTCGCCGTGATGGTATCATCGCTTTACAAGAAGCATTTGGTGAATATCGTTTAGGTGATACAACAAAAATTTTCCCATTCCTTCGTGGTCAATCTAGCAAAGGTGGATATAGCCCATTCTTTGATACCACATCATTTCGTGCTGGTATCCAACTATTTAATAGCGATTTCCGAGGTTTTATCTTTAATGATTCAAACCTAGGGCTAAGATTATTTGGTAATTTTGCTTCAAACCGTTACCAATATAATGTTGCTTATTTTGATATGTTGGAAAAAGACACCAATAGTGGCTTAAATACCCTTAGCTCTCGTGCTCAAAGAGTATTTATTGCTAACCTCTATCGACAAGATACAATAAAGAAAGGTTACACCATTGAATTTAGCTATCACTATAACCGTGATGATGGTCAAGCCCTTTTTGTTGATAGAAATGGTTTCCCACAACGTCCACAAGTCTTTGGCACTGTAGTTCCACATAAACTCAGAACCCATTATTTTGGATTTACTACAGATGGACACTTTGGAGAGAGACTACCTAATTTCTTATGGTTAAATAAGATAGGCGGTGGTTTGAACTTAAGTACAGCTTTTTACCAAGTTCTTGGTACAGACGACTTTAACGGTTTAGCGGGACGTAAAGTAGATGTTAATGCTCAACTTGTTGCAGCAGAACTCTCGGTTGACCGTGACTGGAAGCGTTTTCGTACTTCTTTCCTTTATTCCTCTGGTGATAATAATCCTACAGATGGAACTGCTAGAGGCTTTGACCATATTCTAGATTGCAATAACTTTGCTGGTGGGGACTTTAGTTTCTTTAACCAAGTAGGTATACCATTCTTAAATACTACTACTCAAATTTCTAATCCCCATAGCTTGATCCCAGATCTTCGTTCTAACAAGATTCATGGTCAAGCAAACCACGTAAATCCAGGTTTGTTCCTCTATAACATTGGCGCAGACTTTGATCTTACTCAAAAGCTACGTGTTATTAGTAATGTCAACTTCTTAAGCTTTGCTGCTACTCAACCTTTAGTACTTGGTGTATTTCAACCTCAAATAGAAAAGAGCTTAGGTGTTGATTTTAGTACTGGTATTAAATATAGACCAATACTTACTGAAAATATCGTAATCTTTTCTGGTATTTCAGCATTTCGTCCAGGTGCAGGCTTTACTTCAATTTTTGAACAAAATTGTAAACCAGCAGGCCCACTAGAATGTGGTAAGGAAACAGGTAATAAAACTCTATTTAACCTCTTTGCTACAGTGAAGATAAACTATTAATCCCTGGACCTGTGTGTCCGGTAATTTTTAAGGAAGATGAGGAAAAATATGGCTCAGCAAACTAGTAATAATCGCATCAAGATGGTGTGTATTGCTGTGATTGCTTGGGTCGCCATTGTGACCACCTTCAGCTCCGGTCCGGGTGTTGCTGACACAGGTAGCGCTATCACACAAGAGAAAGCTACTAAGACAGAATCCCAGTATAAGAAACGGGGTAAAACTCGTACTGAAGATCCTAAAGCTAAAGGATGTCTATCCTGTCACGAAGGCTCAGAGTCAATGCACCAAGAAACCTCAGACCATAATCTAGGAATTGGTTGTGTTGATTGTCACGGCGGCGACGCAAACCTTGAAATCACCGCAGGTGATACAAAAGGCTCAGCTACTTATAACCAAATTAAAGATAAAGCACACGTTCAGCCACGTTTTCCAGAAGCTTGGGGTAAGAGTAATCCACAAAAAGACGGAGACTCTTCTCGTAATCCTGAAAGAACAAATTCTTTGTTAAATAGGGAAAGCCCAGAGTTTATTCGTTTTATTAACCCAGGTGATTTACGTGTTGCTTCTATCGCTTGTGGAACAAGTGAATGTCACCCACAAGAAGTTTATGCTAGTAAAAAGAGTATGATGACTCACGGCGGAATGCTTTGGGGAGCAGCTCTTTATAATAATGGTGCAGTACCATTTAAACAAACCCGCTATGGTGAAAGCTATAGCCCTGATGGTCGTCCACAACGTATTCAAACTATTCCTGCTCCAACAGCAGAAGAAACTAAGGAAAAAGGTGTACTACCATTCCTTAATCCATTACCACGTTATGAGATTTCTCAACCTGGTAACGTACTTCGTGCTTTTGAACGTGGTAGTTTATTTGTAGGCTTACCATCAGATGTAGGTAGCCCTGATCCTTTAGAAGATCCTGGTAAACCAAATATTAAACTCTCTGATCGTGGTTTTGGTACAAAACTACGTACAGACCCAACCTATCAAGGGTTACAAAAAACCCGTCTACTTGATCCATTACTTTCTTTCTTAGGTACAAATGAGCAACCAGGTGATTTTCGTAGCGCTGGTTGTACAGCCTGTCACGTAGTTTATGCTAATGACCGTGACCCAATTCACTCTGCGGGTTTTGCTAAGTTTGGTAATATGGGACATACTTCTACAGAAGACCCAACCATTGCCAAAAATGAGCCAGGCCACCCAGTCAAACATGCCATGACAAATGGTATTCCATCTAGCCAATGTATGATTTGCCATATACACCCAGGTGGTAATATGGTTTTAGGTTACTATGGCATGATGTGGTGGGATAATGAAACAGATGGCGAACATATGTATCCTAAATCCCAAAATCTTAGCGTAGAGCAAATCGAAGCTATCCGCGAACGTAATCCAGAAGGTAGTGCTGTTCGTGGTCTTTGGGGTCAAGATCCTCAGTTCTTAGCTGAGTTATGGAAAGAAGTTAATCCTAAATTAAAACATACTCAATTTGCTGATTTCCACGGACATGGTTGGGTATTTAGAACTGTTTATAAACAGGATAAAGAAGGAAACTTATTAGATGAACAAGGTAAAAAAGTTGACTTTAATGATCCTGAGAAATTTAAGAAAGTTGTCCAAATGCGGGACATCCACTTAGATAAAGGTATGCATTGTGTAGACTGCCACTTCCGCAATGATTCACACGGTAATGGTAATCTTTATGATGAAGGTCGTGCAGCTATTGAATTAGATTGTATTGATTGTCACGGTACTATCTATGCAAAAGCTAACCTACGTACCTCTGGCCCTGCTGCTGGTCAAGGACGCTTTAATGGTAAAGTCATTAATAAGAAAGATGGCTTTAACATGGCAACTATCCGTACTCCATTTGGTAAGAGACTCTTTGAAATTGATAAAGCTACAGGAGATGTCTACCAAAACTCTATGGTAACAAAAGACTTGCGTTGGAGAGTAATGCAAACTATTGATACCATTGATCCTACTCATAAAGATTATGATGCAGAATCAGCAATGGCTAAGACTTATACTCGTTCAGGCAGTTGGGGAGCACTTCCAACCAAACCAGAAGAAGAAGCTAAGACCCTAGCCCACTCTAATTCAAAGATGACTTGCTATTCTTGTCATACTGCTTGGACAACAAGCTGTTTTGGCTGCCACTTACCAATGGAAGCCAACAAGCAAAAACCATTACTGCACTACGAAGATCAAGCTAAAAATAAAGTTGATAGTAGAAATAACTTCCGTAACTTTACAAATTATAACTACCAAACCCTACGTGATGATATTTTCTTCCTAGGTTTAGATAGTACAGTTAGCGGTCATCGTATTGCTCCAGTTCGTTCTACTTGTGCCGTCTTAGTAGGTTCACAAAATGCTTTACGTAACTGGATTTATAGCCAACAACAAACTGTTTCAGCAGAAGGATTTTCTGGTCAAGCTTTCTCTACCTTTGTACCTCATACAGTTCGTACTGAAGAGACTAAGAAGTGTAGCGAATGTCATATCTCTGATAAGAATGACAATAATGCTTGGCTTGCTCAAGTCTACTTACAAGGCACAAACCTTGTAAACTTTATGTATCGCTTTGTTTATGTAGCTACAGGTCATCATGGCTTTGAAGCTATTGCAGTAACGGAACGTAATGAACCTCAAGCTGTAATAGGTAGTAAATTACATGAACTTGCTTATCCAGAAGAGTTTGCTAAGTTAAAGAAGAGCGAACATGGTGGATTTGATAATCCTAAGACAGATGTTTATGAACACCGTGCTAATGGTTCAGAGATTCGTAGCCTCCAACTTCGTGGTGAATATCTCTATACTGCTAATGGTACTGGTGGTTTCCGTGTATATGATACTAATGCAGTAGATATTAAAGATTTCTCTGAAAGATTTATTACTGCTCCAGTATCACCACTTGGTCAAAGATTCTATGTACGTAGTAAGAATGCAACTTCAATTGCTTCTCCAACTGTACTAGGCGTTGACCCAACACGTAAACGCTTCCCAGAGAATGAAGAAGGCCCAATTCACTTAATGTATGCTTTCCTCTATGGTACTGACTCAGAAGAAGGCTTTGTTATAATTGGCCCTGTCGGAACTCTCTTAGATGGTGAAACACGTAATAACTTTATTGATAAGGGTAAGAAAGTATTTAACCCAGACGGTAAGTTAAAAGGTGCTCAACAAGTAAAAATTGCTGGTACATATGCTTATGTAGCAACAGATCATGGTCTATATGTCATTGACATAAATGATCCTACAAACCCACAAATCACTGCTGAATTAGGCGAAGCCGATGGAATTAATCATCCACATGATATAGCAGTTCAATTCCGTTATGCTTTTGTTACTGATAAAGATGGTTTGAAAGTTCTAAACGTCTCCAACTTAGCTAAACCCAAAGTCGTTAAGGATAAACAAAAGAATACAGTTGTTGTTCCTTTAGGCGATGCTCATAAACTTTATATAGCTCGTACCTATGCATATGTTGCAGCAGGTAAAGATGGTTTAGCCATTGTTGATATAACCAAACCCGAAGAACCTAAGCTTGATCAAATGTTTAACGAGCATGGTGAAATCAACGATACACATGATGTTAAAGTCGGTATGGTTGCTAATAGTGCTTTTGCTTACCTAGCTGATGGTCATCATGGACTTCGTGTTGTTCAAATACTTGGCCCAGACGAAAACCCAGATGTTTATGGTTGGAGTCCAAAACCAAGACCAAAACTTATTGCTACTTATCATACTGCTGGAGAAGCATTAGCTATTTCTGAAGGACTACATCGTGATCGCGGCGTTGATGAAAGTGGTAACCAACTTTCAGTATTTAACCGTCGTGGCGCTGGCCCATTTAATATGGAGCTAATGAAGAGAGTCCAAACTAAGGTTAATGACGACCCAGCTAAGAATGGCAAACCAAAACCATTTAAACGTCCAGATGCTAAAGCTGCTATTAATTTAGAAGAAAAAGATGGTGAACCAACTAAGACTAGCTCAACTGCTCCTGCTGTTGGTTTTGCTATAATATTCCTCCCATTAGCAGTAATGCTTTCACGTCAAAGACGAAGAAAATAGTTAGTAGCCTAATAGTTTTCAAAAAGTTAAGGGTTCAGAAAAATCTGAACCCTTGATTTTTTTTATCCCTATTTTTATCCCTAAATCTTGACGGAAAATAAGAAAAAAAACGTCTATTAGTATAACAAAAACTTTTGACTATAATTACAAACTGTCTTAATCTATAAAACTAAAGCATATATCATAGGGCTAAAATAGCTAGGCTATTTTGTAGCTTTATAATCACTACTTAGATTTATATGGTTATAACTTATCAAAAACAATCATTTGTTTAATCAAACTGGTTTTCTGTTAACTAAAACAAAGGGGAGTCTATGAACTTAAGTAGCAAGAAAAAATCTTATTGTTTATTATTAGTAATATTATTCTTATGCTCAATAACTTATGTAATACCTATAGGAGCACAGCAGAATGCACAGCAAAATCTAGGCCCGTATGATCGTGATCGAGGTAAAGCTATATTATCTACACTAAAAGAAGATATTAAGAAAAATTACTATGATAGTAGTTTTAAAGGGGTTGATTTAGATGCTAAGTTTAAGACAGCAGAAGAAAGAGTTAAACAAGCTAATTCTACAGGACAAATCTTTAGTATTATTGCTCAAACCTTAATGGATTTAAATGATTCTCACACTTTCTTTTTACCTCCTTCAAGAACATCAAAAGTAGAGTATGGTTGGCAAATACAAATGATTGGTAACAAATGTTTTGTTGTTGCAGTTAAACCTAATAGTGATGCTGATAAAAAAGGTCTTAAGGCTGGTGATGAAGTTTTAACAATTAATGGTTTTACCCCTTCTAGGCAAGATTTATGGAAAATACAGTATGCTTATAATGTGCTACGTCCCCAAACCTCTATGCGCTTTAATCTAAAAAAACCTGATGGTAAAGAATCTGAAATAGATGTAAATGCTAAAATAACTCAAGGAAAAGTAGTAAAAGATTTAACAGATGGCGAAGGTAGCGATATCTTAGATATGATTCGCGAACAAGAAAATAGCAGTCAAGCAAATCGCCATCAGTTTCTACAATTAGATGATATTGTTATATGGAAAATGCCAAGATTTGATTTATCAGAAGAAGAAGTTAACAAAGCTATGGATATAGTCAAAAAAAGTAAATCTCTAATCATTGATTTAAGATCAAACCCTGGCGGCCTAGTAGATATGCTTAAACACCTATCAGGCTATTTTTTTGAGAAAGATATAAAAATCGGTACACTAAAAGGTCGTAAAGACTCTAAAGATTTAATAGCTAAGTCCCAAGGAAAAAAAGTTTATAATGGAAAAGTAGTAGTTTTAGTAGATAGTAAATCAGCCTCATGTTCAGAGGTATTTTCTAGGCTAATACAAATAGAAAAACGTGGGACTGTAATAGGGGATAATACATCAGGTGCAGTAATGATAAGCCGTCGTCATCGTCATCAGCTAGGTATGGATATAGTAATATTCTATGGAGCAAGTGTCACAGAACTTGATTTAATAATGACTGATGGAAAGAGTTTAGAGCATACTGGTGTTGTTCCTGATGAACTATTACTTCCTAGTGCTAATGATTTATCACTAGAAAAAGATCCTATTATGGTTCGTGCTGTTGAGATTTTAGGTAAATCTATTTCAGCAGAAAAAGCTGGCACATTCTTTCCTATTGAATGGGAAAAATAAACTAGTTTTAACTTGTTTTGCTTATATAGACTAGCTATAAATTAATAGTTATGGCTCATTTATAAAGAAAAATAGCTCAGAGCAAAAGGTTCTGAGCTAAAAATAAATAGTTTTAATGCTTTAATCTTAATTAAGGTTATTTTGGTAGAATGCCTAGTTCTTCTAATGCTTGTTTGGTTAAATCAATACGAGTTTTGCGAACATTTTCTATTTTGTTATCAGAAATGTTAGTAGCAAAAATATAGACATTGCCTTTTGTTTCAACAAAACCAACTAACCAACCTAAGACATTATTTTCTGCTAAAAAACCTGTGCCAGTTTTTGCATAAATTCGATAATCAGCAGTTTCTTCCATTAACATAATATCTTTTAAGTTGTTAATTGTAGTTTGAGAAAAAGGTAGTTGATTATTATATAAAGCTGTGAGGAATTCTATTTGTTCATTTGCAGATATTTGTAAACTGCTATTTAACCAAAATTTATCAATACCACCAGAGATATCTTGATTACCATAACGAATATTACTTATATAATTAATCATTCTTTTTTTACCAATTTTTTTAGCTAGCTCTCTATAATACCAAACAACAGAATACTTAAATGCAGAACGCATACTATGATCCCTATTCCATTCTACAGAAAAATTACTGCTTTTAGGGTATTTCTTTTGATCCCAAGAAATATTTGTATCTACATTTTTTACTACAGTTGCCTCTAATCCTATAAGAGAATTAGGGATCTTAAATGTAGAAAAAGGGGAAAATCTCTCTGCACAACGCGCTTCATTGTAACGGTTATAAGATTTGTCTTTTAAGTTATAAAGAACAAATGCAGCTTTATATTGATTAAAAACTTTGTTTAAGTCCTGTGCTGTTACTTCTATAGAAAAAAGTAACATTACCACTAGTACTACTAGTAATCTTGTCATAGATTATTTACCTTTCTAATTGATGTTGGGAAACGAGATTAATCTAATAACAAGTGTCTCAACTAGGTGTAATGCCACAGTTAAGATTGTGGTATTAAGTAAAATATTAAGTGGTTATAAACACAAAATAGAGAGATTAGCAACAACCAAATACTGAGGGTTTTGGGATAAATTATTAGTCTATATATGTTTATACGTAAGATATTAGTATGGTCTTTGTCGATTAACATTTTCCCTAAAACAGGTAGTTTTTAGTGAGCTATTTTGATCTTAAATTGTGCGTTATTTTTTAAGTGAAAAATTTTCCTTAAAAAATAATAGTTGTAGTTGAGGTTAAAATAATGAAAAAACTATATTTAATATTAACGCTAGTAGGTTTAGTTGCTCCATATATATTAATAGTTAAATTTACGTCAGTACATGGATTAGACTTAGGTGAATTTTGGAGACAAATGTGGGCTAGTTATATATCTTCAATGGCAATGACTGATTTACTGCTTTCCTGTTTTATTTTTTGGATATATATAAGAAAAGAAGCAAGTAAATATAAAATAAATAACTTATGGATTTATGTTAGTTCAACACTAGCTATAGGCTTATGTTTTGCCTTACCTCTTTTTCTTTATGTTAGGGAAAGTAAGAAAGAATTACTTAAAAACTAAACTTAAAATAATTCTTTTACTTTTCTAAATCTAAGTTGCTTTAGGCGTGGGGCTTGGCAGTGGTGCTGGAGGTGCTTCGGTAAAAACAAAATAGTAAATTAGTAGTGCTATAACTACAAGAATTGCTGCAGCAATTGCTAGTTGAGTGTTTTGAGGGAGTGCCTCTAATTGTTGTTTTACACCAACAGGTTTTGGAGGCTCTTCGTCCTTTATTTCAATGCCCATAGCTTTCATATCAGCTAATTCTCTACGCGCTAATTTATTAACAGGATCATAAGATAAAGCTTCTTCAAACTTGGTTTTAGCTTCGCGATATTTTTCTGCTAGTTTATAAACTGAGCCTAAAAGGGCGTGGTAATTGGCATTTTTGGAGTCTTGTTCAAGTAGAATTTCTGCGTTTTCTTCTGCTTCTTCATTCCACTTAGGGTTTTTCATTAGGACTTGTATTAATTGTAGCCGGTAATCTTTATTTTCAGGGCTAATATTAACAGCTTCACGAAATAGATAAGCTGCTTGTGCAATATCTTTAGCATTTAATGCTTGTTTGCCACGATTATAGCTAATTTCGCCCATATTAGGGGCTTTAGCATCTTTATTTGGTGTTACAGTACTTGGTTTTCCAGCTTCGGTTTTTGGCGCAGTAGCAGCCATAGCTACTGGTTGAGGTGAAGCAGCCATAGGTCTAGCTGGTTGAGTTATAGGGGATGGATTAGAAATAGGTTTAGCTACACTGGGTGCGGAAGCAACTGGTGTTGAAGATGGAGGTGTAACTGTTGGTCTGGAGATAGATGCTTGAGGGCTAGCTTGTTGGTTAAACTGTGATTGAGATATCTGAGGTGTTGGGTTAGGGCGTTGTGTTGGAGGAGTAGTGGGAGTTGGAGCATTTGAATTAGAAGCAACAGGAGTGGGTGTAGAGACAGGCTTTGGTGCTGAAGCAGAAGAAGTAGGAACAGTAGGTGCAGGTTTTGTAGGTGTTTGCGTAGGAAGTTTGCTTGGGGGCGGTGTACTAGAAGCTTTACTTCCAATTTGAGCATCATATCTTTTGCGACTATCTGTATCGCTAAGTTTTTCATAAGCTTCTCGAATTTTAGAGAACACTTTCTCAGCTGTAACTTTTAATTCTGGAGCGCTTGCCTTATGAGCCCGGTCGGGGTGGTATTTTTTAGCTAACTGGTAATAAGCTTTTTTTATTTCAGCTTCAGTTGCACGGCGAGTTACTCCTAAAATCTCATATAGATCTGCTGAAGCAAAGAAAGCTAACATTCTTGTTACTTCTTGCTTAAATTTAGCTTCTTCTTGTTCAGGAGTTAGTTCTGGTTTTGGGCTACTAGATTTAGTAGTGGCTGGAGGGGTGTTTTCAAAAAGGCTTTGGTCGGGTTTGTTAGATTTAGTGGTTGCTGAAGGTGTTGTTTCTGATACTTGATTTTGAGTAGAGTTACTAATTCTTGTAATAGCTGGAGGAGTATTATCTAATATTAAACTTGGGTCTACTAAAGCAGGTTTAGGAATTGATGCTGGAACATTAAATGTTTGGTTGGGATCGGCTGCTTGAAGTAGCCCAACAGTATAAAGACCGTGTAAGGCTTGAAAAGCTTCTAGTTCAGGGAGTCCAGAGATTGAAGCAAGCTCTCTTACAGATGTTGGCTCATTAAGAGAAAATAATATCTGTGTTTCCTCAGCAGATAATTCTGTTCCAGCAAGTATTTCTTGTGTATTGCTAGCTAGTTTTACTAGTAAACCTAAATTTGGAAAAGGAACTTTTAGGAGTTGTAAATTATGAATTTTTCTTGCACCAGTTAATATTAGATAAGGAGCAGGCTTAGATATTTTTCCGCCCATTACAATACGAGCACGTTCTTTCTTTTCAAAAGAAAAACCACCTTCTTGCCATTCAAAAACTGATAAAATTGCATTTGTGTTAAGTTCTTCTAATGCCTTGTCAAGATCAGAAGGGCTAATTAGGCCACTTTCTGCTAGCTTTTGTGAAAATTGTTGTACATTAGCCCCAGGGCCAAATTTTGCAACTTGTTCAAGTGTAAGCTTATTAGTTCGTACTAAATAGTCACCTAATTGATCTTCAGCTAAGCTACTTAATGTAAAAACAGGATTACCATCTTCTACAAAGATGGCTTTAGTATGTTTGTCACGATTAACCGTTAAAATACCATTAGCACGATTTCTATAAAGCTCGCTAAGAATTTCTGCAAAAGCACGTTGTGAAAGTTGACCTTTCATTAAGCTTTTTGACCCCTAATTTGATTTAGGAGTACAACCTCCCTAAAATGAATAACAAAGTTTAAAATTTTAACAAAAACTTTATGTTTTTAAATAGATCAAAACCTATTGATTATATAATGTCTATTATGATTTTAAATAAGCATTTTCGCTAAATATTTATTTACAATTTTTAATAGCTTTTTTAGGAAAAAGAGAATAGCTCTTTACTTAGTAAAATTTGCTCTAGTATTTAACTAAGCTATCATCTATTATCTGAAAGCTTACTTTTGTCCGCCAGGTCACTTACCCAAGGCTCAAGCCGTGGGCATGTTGGTGCGAACCGATAGGCACGAGTGACCATGATTAAGTTCTTAGAGAACTACGTTATTGGGAGAGTTGAAGAACACACCTTAGAATGCTAGCCAGTTCTAAGCTCTGT
>JACQZQ010000049.1 GCA_016213785.1 Acidobacteriota bacterium | reverse complement strand
ATACTTCTCTGTACTTTTCCATTTCCTCTGCTATTGTTCTCGGTACTTCTACTATTGGTAGTATCATCTTTTGCCTCTTTTTGACTTTTCATTTTCTTCCTTTTTCTTTGTTTTTTCAATAACCTTCAAAGTCGTGTAAGTTCTCGCCGCGCTTGCTCCATTCGCTTGATTAACTCAGCTTTTAGTTGAATAAGTTTTTTTCTAGCTTCAGTTAACTCTTTTCTAAGTGTTTTGATTTCTGCTTCAGTTAGTGGTTCTTCGTCTTCGTTATTAACTTCATCTTCGCCATCTTCATCAGTTTTTTTAGTGGCTGCTTCCAACCGTGCTTCTAATTCGGCTTTTGTAGCTTCAGCTTGAGCAATTTCTATTAGGTAATCTGGTAGTAACTGCAAAATAAGCTTATGGCTTAACGGGTCAAATTTGGTTTTAGTTTTATCTTCAGTCTCTTCTAATGCACTCTTTATTGTTGACACCCAACTATCAATTAACCCTGCAAAGCCTTGTGCAGCAATGGTTTTAAGGTCATATTGGATTTCGTTCCACCAGCTTGCAATTACTCCAGAAACCTTAAAACGGTCTAGCAACCCTATTGGGCAAAGTGAGCTTGTGAAAGAATTTAGTAGCTCGCTACGCAAAACCATTAGATTACGAGACTTAGGCAATTCTAAAACTTTAACTTCATGTGCTCGCCACCAGTTGTTAAAAGCCTCTTGTAGTCGCGCTTCTTGGGCAATAATGCCAGCATTTGCTTCAATTAAGGCTTTTAATTGGTTGCGCTCAGTAATACTAGAACTAAAATCAAAATAGTCTTTGTCTCGTTCAATAAAAATATCTGTAGCATTAAAGCCATGTGCAGCAAATAAAGGCTTTTTAGCTTCTACTTCTCGCTTTGGTACACCTCCAACTAAATGCGCCCGAACATCTTGAGGCTCAGGAGGTGGGGAATTATCAGCATAACGCCGGATATTACAGTTGTAATCATTAGTTGCTAGTTCTTCTTTAGTTACAACAGTTGCATAATTTGGAATGTCGGCAAACGCTTCAAATGTAGAGACAATTTTTTCTACATGTTCAGGTTTAAGATAATTTTGAGCGCGCCCAGAATGATATTCAGCATCAGCATTAATAAAAAGCACTTTGCCTTGGTGCTCTGGTGGTTTGGTGGAAGTCCTTCCTATTTGACCGCGCAACACCAATATACAAGCAGGAATGCCCGTTCCATAAAAAAGATTTGATGGTAGACCAATTATTGCTTCCAAGATGTCATTTTCAATCAAACCTTTACGAATTTCTTTTTCTGCGCCACCACGAAATAGCACACCATGAGGCATCACTGTAGCCATTATTCCACCAGGCTTTAATACTGCCAACATATGCTGGACAAACATTAAGTCTGCTTTTTTACCTGTTTCTGGACAGAAACCAAAGTAAAATCTATGTCGGAATTGTAGTTCTTTGTCAGTATAGTTTTGACTAAAAGGCGGATTGCTAACTACTCTATCAAACCGCATTAGCTCACCACCTTCTAAATGCTGTGGTTTAGCTAAAGTGTCTTCGTTGCGAATATCAGCATCAGAGATTCCATGCAGCAACATGTTCATTTTACAGATTGCCCAAACCCCACCATTATTATCTTGTCCATAAAGTCGTAGGTTTTTAGAGTTACCGCCATGCTCTTCAATATATTCTTTAGATAAAATCAGCATACCGCCAGACCCTACACAGGGATCATAAATACGCATGCCTTCAGTGGGTTTTAATAGTCTAACCATTAGCCGCACTACATCGCGGGGCGTGTAAAATTCACCACCTTTTTTTCCAGCAGAATCAGCAAACTCACCTATTAAGAACTCATAAGCCGCCCCAAGTAAGTCAGGAAACTCAAAATCTTCATTTCTCAGTCGATACCTACTAAAATGCTTAATTAAATCGCGTAATTTTTGATCAGGGATTTTTGTCTGTCCAACTTTGCGATTAAAATCAATATGGCCAAGTACCCCGTCCAAAGTGGGATTATCATCTTCTAATGTACCTAATGCCTTATTAATACCGCTTCCAACATTTTCATGAAGTTCATCACGCAAAAAAGCCCACCGAGCAAGCTCAGGAACAAAAAAAGTGTCACCGTAGAATTGTTTTGAATTTGCACGTAGTTCCGCATCAGCTAGTGAGCGACCTCTAGCAAGGTTATCAGCTAAAATCTTTTCTCGACGCTCATCAAAAACATCAGAACATCGCTTAAGGAATAACATACCAAAAATATATTCTTTGAATTCAGAAGCATCCATTTTACCGCGTAAAATATCAGCAGCCGCAAAGAGATGGCGTTCTAATTGGGGAAGGGTCAACTTGCTCATAATTAATTTATATTACTTAAGTTTAAGAAAATAGCTAAAAGTAGTTTTTAATTGAGTGCGTTCCTGAAAGCGTTCCTATGTGAAAACAGCCACCTTTGAGGTGGCTGTAACTTATTGACTCTATTGATGCCCCCGGCAGGATTCGAACCTGCGACCTTTTGGTTCGTAGCCAAACGCTCTATCCAACTGAGCTACGAGAGCAAATACTAAAAATATGATTTTTGAAAAAGCGAATGACTAGGTTAATCAAATAACTTCCTCTAGTCAAGCCTTTCGTCCATTTTTAAGCCTGAATTTTGCTAAGTCTAGCAAGTCTAACGAGTCTAGCTCAATTGCTCTCTACATAACCGTTTGCTCTAAACCAGTCGGCTGCGTCTTTTAATGCCTTCTCTATTGGGCTTTGTGGCAAACCTAACTCACGCACTGCTTTATCACTAGAATAATACATTGGATGCATTGCCATTTTTGCACCATTAATTGTTACTGTAGGGTTACGTCTTAAAATCTTACTTACAATTAGTTCATCAATATAACTTACGGCTAAGGGTATCCAATGAGGAATAGAGTTTTTTGGTGCAGGAAGTCCTGTTAGTTTTTCTAAAATATCTAAAATCTCTTTTAAGGTAACATTTTTGTTTCCTAGAATATAGCGTTCTCCTATTTTACCTTTTTTTGCTGCTAAAATATGCCCTTTGGCTACATCTCGTACATCAATTAAGTTTAATCCTGTATGTACATAAACTGGCATTTGACGACGTAAGAACTTTAATACTATATCTCCTGTTGGAGTAGGCTTGACATCAAAGGGGCCTATGGGTGTACTGGGATTGACAATTACTACTGGAAGCCCATCTTTAGCGGCTTGAAAAGCAAGTTGTTCTGCTAGGAATTTTGATTTTTTATAGTCGCTAATTAACTGGTCAACTGTAGTGGTTGTAGATTCATCAGCAATTTTACCATCAGATTCAAGTCCTATTGCAGCAACGGAACTTGTATGGATAATGCGTTTTACACCTGCTAAGCGCGAAGCAGTGAAAATATTTTTTGTACCTTCTACATTAGCTTGGTAAATTAGAGGACTATCTTTTAAGCAAAGGCTATAATGAGCAGCAACATGGAAAACCCATTCACAACCGCTAATAGCATTGGTTAAAAGCTTTTCATCATTTAAGTCGCCTTGGACTTTATCTATTTCTAACCCTACTAAATTACGCTCATCGCTACCCTTACGGACTAAGGCGCGAACTTTAATTCCTGCACTAGTTAGCTCACGAATAAGATTTCCACCAACAAAACCTGTTCCACCTGTAACAAAAACTTGCATTGAGTAGTATGTTTATATCCTTAGTATTTTGAATTAGTTAAAAGGGCGACCATCCTGGATTTTCTATAGCTTGGTAGCGTTGATTAAATTTTGCATCTAGGTCATCAATTGAAACCATAAGTTCTTGTGCTGCGGTTTTAAGCGCTTTAGCATCAGAGAGTTGTGACATTAATTTTTGAACATAAAATTTTATTTTTTCTACATCTTCAACAAGAGCTAGGTCAAAATGATAGAGTTGGTCTAGTTGATCTTCTCGGATTTTTACTGCATCAAAAAAGCCTGCATAACCATAGCTAGCATAGCGAATACGGTTTTCTACTTTATCTAATTTTTGAATAGCTTTTTCTATTGGGCCAATTTCAAAAAGTCGTCGGTTATCCGTTAACTCTCTAATTACTGTATGAAGAGGGGCTTTAAGCTGAAAAAGAAGTGTGGCTAGGTGTTCACGGTGGAGTTTATCAACATCGCGTCGAGATTCTTTTTCTAAATAGCCTTTATAGCCTGGAATTTTTGTAGCAATTTTTTCTAAGAAATTACGTTCACCTTCGGCTTGATACTGGTTATAGGCGGGTATAATTCCGCCTGGAAGAGGGCTTAAAGCCTGACCTATAGGCAGGTTTTGTTGTACTTGCGGGGGTTGTTGGGGGCTTGGCACCATAGCTAATGGAGCAACGCTAGTTTGTGGTATTCCTTGTATAGGAGTTGGATGAGTTGGCATAGAGGAAGTAATATTTAACCTTAAACCACAGTTAATACAAAACTTAGTTCCATCTGGCAAAGATTCATTGCATTGAGGGCAGTTCATCAATCCTCCTAAAAAGTTTAAAAAATAGACTGTTATTTATTAAGCAAGCATTTAAACATAATAAATAAGTATCAGTCAATCTTTAGCTTCTAGAGGTAAATAAAAACCCAGCTTATAAGCTGGGTTAGTTAAAAACTAGTTATCTTGTTATGCTTTTATAAGGCTATAGGTGTGCCTTCGGTTTCATCTACAGATTTCTTGGTTGTAGGGGGTAGAGTTTCAAAGCGGACTGCACCGCTTCTTACTTCTTCAAGTGCAATTCGAGCGGTATTTTTAGAAGCTATATGAATTCTAGCTCTTGCTCCACTACGTAATTCACGGCAGCGTTTTGCTGCAACATTTATTAGTTTAAATTTACTATCTACGTTATGTCGGTATTGCTCCATTTTCAAACCTCAATCTAAGTCGAAATATAAAACTATTTTTGGGTAGCTTAAAACCCGGTAATTCTAGCAAAGCTTATGCCAAAATAGCAAAGAATAGCCGAAGGTAGGTCATCTTTGACCATCTACCCTCGGCTAAAAGCCTCTAAAACCCTTTTAGTTATTTAGATTTTTATTAAGTCTTAAGATCTATTAAGATCTATTGAGTATCTGTCTTTTTCTCTACCACAGTATTTTTACTAGACTGCTCAGATAATTCTTTAGCTAAATCTTTAGCACTAAACTCTTCAGCCTTTTTTACAAGAGATGAAAAAGTCTCTGGGCTAGAGTCAAAACTAATGATTTGTTGGGCAAGTTTTTTAGCTTGTTCTAGCTCTCCTGCTCCAAGTAAAGCTGTAAAGTATTGTTCACCATAAGTGATGGTGCTTTTCTTTGATGAATTAAGTACATCTTCTGGAATACCATCTTGTTTGCCTTTATTAAAAAGAACTAAACCTTTATAGCCATAGATTCTTTTTTCTACTCGATTAGAAATGTCTGCGGCACTTTCTACAATATCTTTATAGCGTTTAGCCTTTAGTAGTTCTGTAAGAACACTATCTAGGATATATGCTTCTAATTTTCTTTGTTTACGTTCTTTTAAGACATCATAAAAAGCTAAGTTTTTTTCTATACCTGCTTTACCTAAAGCTCTATTTATCACAGTAAATTCCAATATTGCTAAAACACTTTCTGTTTCACTTTCATCATTAAGTAATTTTTTCTCTGCTATGCTACGGCGTTCAATTAAGGCATCCATAGCAGGTTTATATTTACGACCAAGGATTCCTATTTCGCTAACTAAAAAAGAACTGCGTATTGATGAGTAACCTTTATCATATTCTGTTCCCTTATCATAACACCATAAATAATGGGTTAAGGCTTCTTCATATTTACCTATTCTTGTTAATTCCCTAGCATATTTTGCTCTAGCTTTAGGATTATTATTATCTTTTGTAAACTCTTCTTCAGCCCTAGCAAAAGTTGTTTTACCAATTAAAGAGTCATTAGCACTAGTTAAAAATGCTTTAGGCTCAAGATAACCAACTAGTTGATCAACTTCAGTACCATCAGGTCGAATAAGAGCAATGGTTGGATAAGCAGAAATTCTATAGCGTTTAGCTAAATCTACTTCCTTTTCAGCATCTATTTTTAAGGCTACAGTGTTTTTTTCTAACCATTCAATAACATCCTTATCTTTCCAAGTAACAGCGTCTAACTTTTTACAAGGCCCACACCAAGTAGTAAAAAAGTCTACTAGCACTAATTTTTTTTCTTCCTTAGCGACTAAACAAGCTTTATCAAAATCAAGCTCACGAAAGGGGCCTTCTGCCATTACTGGAAAAACAAAAGAAATCAAAAAGAAAAGTGTCAATATTAAGTATTTCATCTAGGTATCCTTATGTTAATCAAAGTTAAATTACATAGTAAACATAGTAATATGATTGGCTAGTTAAGTCTTAATTAAAGCTATATAAAGAGTGCTATAGCGATAGGATTATTTCTATCCCTATAATAGCCTTATGATAGCTTAAGATTTAGGCTTAAGCTATTTATTTTCCACTATAAAGTGGGTTCCATAAACTCTTTAGAAAGTTCTTTAGCTAAGCCATTTGCTTTGAGTTTTAACTCATGATTTTAAGAAAAGTTCCATAAGAAAAAAAATTAATGCAGGCTAAAAATTTTGCTATATAAGCAAGAAGGTTAAAAACTTAAAAATATTATTCCAATAAAAATAGTAATTAAGGTAAGAGGTAGCCCTACTTTAAGGTATTCCATAAAACTTACTTCAATATTTTGTTTACGTGCAATTTGTATAACTATTAAATTAGCGACCGATCCTAAAAGAGTAAGATTTCCAGCTAAAGTACTAGCCATTGCTAAAATATACCAACCTTTATTAACATCAGACAATTGCAAAATTAGAGATTTTAATAGTAAAACTGCTGGTACATTAGAGACTATATTAGAAAGAATTAAAGTGATAATACTTAAAATAGTAACATTTTCATATGGTAGTACTTTTACATAGTCAAAAAGTTTAGTCATTAGACCAGACACTTCCATTCCTCTTACAAGAACAAACAGACCTACAAATAGCATTAAGAGTTCCCAATCAATAAGACGGTAGATTTTATCTGGTTTAACTCTGCGTGTAATTAATAAAATGGCTGCTGCGCCTGTAGCAGCAAGGGGAAGTGCAATACCCATTAAAAAAGCTATTAACATTAAAAAGGAGACTAAACCGCTTTTTAATAAAAGTGCTTTATTAGTTTTATAACGTAAGGGTCTTACCTTTATAGGATCTAAAGATTTCTCTGCTTTTAAGTCATTATGATAAAAGAAATAGATCACAAAAAAATTGACTATTAATCCAATAAAAGCAATAGGGCCAAGTTTTATTAAAAAAGAAGTAAAAGACAAATTTCCTAAACTAGCAATTAATATGTTTTGTGGGTTGCCTACGGCTGAAGCACTTGAGCCAATATTTGAGCTACTAGCAATAGCTATTAGGTAAGGTATAGCAGGCAGTCTTAACCGTCTTACAACTTCTATTATTAATGGAGTTATAACTAAACAAATAATGTCATTAACAAAGAGTGCTGAAAGTATTCCTGAAATAAAAATAGTTGCAGCAAGTAAAGGAATGGGTTCATATAATCTTTTTAGTATCCAATAAGCTAATAGCCTAAAGCCTTTTGCTAAACGGATATAAGCAGCAACTATCATCATAGCAAAAAGCAATAAAATGGTATTACCATCTATTGCTTGATAAGCTTGGCTTAAGTCAAGAATACCAAAGATAATCATTGCCGCAGCACCAACTAAGGCTATGCCTGTACGATCTAATCTATATGGAGGAACACGCCCAACTGCTAAAGCTAAATAACTTATAGTAAAAATTATCCCTGCTTGTAACATCATTATATTATATTTACTTACACTTTCTTAAGTATTAAAGTTAGCAATAATAAATAGACTACAATACTAATGCACAAAAGCCATTCCCATAAAGCAAGCGTAGTTATCAGATGATCATTGGTAAAAAAACCTGGGGTTAGATAAAGATAAAAGAGTGCAATTAATACAGATAACTTAAACAATCCTAAGATTACTAAGCTAAGACCTAAGATTTTATTAAGGCTATATGTTGTATAAGCTATTAATGAGCAATAAATTAAGATACTCATTACAATACTTATAAAAGTTGCAAAGGCTATTGGAATATGAATAGGTTCATAAGACTTAGGAAATGGGGTTAGGCATCCTATTATTAATGTTCCTAAGATTCCAAGGCTAAAAGCTATGGTTCCAAGAGTAGAGAAGACCTTTGAGGTTCTATATAGTTTACTATGAAATAGCACCACAGTAGGAGCAAGTATAATTCCTGTTAATGTAGTTCCTAAAGCAGCAATAATAAAGCCATTAGGATTCTCTATAGGTGATTGTAGATCTGATATTACTGCACTTTTCCAATCAAAGGTTTTTCCTGAATAATAAAAACTAGAGGAGAGTACTAGACTAGTAAAAAACACAAAAATACTTAGAGTTATGCACAAAAATATAAAATTTTCTCTAACTTTTTGTGCATAATTTTCTAAGGTTTTTATTATCATTTCTTAAATAAAATTGTGCTATGTAATATAGCACTAATCTTGCTCTACGATAAATTGCATAAGCACTTTACCAAAACGAATTCTATTTCTAGGTTTTAATGGGTAAAGTTGGCGAGGAATTAATTTTGCTAACTGATTACCATCAAATAAAAAAGTACCATTACCGCTATTTAAGTCTTCAACAAAGAAATTTCCTTCTTTTTTATGTATATGAGCATGGTAGCGTGATATTGTGCCTTCTTTATCAAAAGATAGGTCTACGTCTGGGTAAGAATTTTTAGCTGAGTCTGGTCTACCAATTAAATTAACATCTTTATCTAGAAAAAATACCTCTGGATCTTTTCTACTATCATCAATTAAAACTAATTTCACAGTATATTTAAGAGAAGTTTTTTTAGGTAAAACTTCTATAGAACTAGATTCTACAGGGGGATGATTATAAGAAATTTGATTTTTCTGTATATCCGGTTTAATAACAGTTATTTCTAGATCTTCATCTACTTCATCAAAAACCGTAGTAGATAATTTTTCTCCACAACAAGGGCAATATAGTACTTTTGTATGGCACTTAGAGCATTCCATAGGTTTTATCTCCAAGAAAAATTTTCTCTATATTACCAACTATAGTAAAGTTAGCCAATGCATATTTAATACCTAGTATTTTTTTACCAAATCAATCCCTCTGTAATAAATTTTAAGAATTTCCTCGTAGTTTAGTCCGTCTACTGCAAGGCCATAAGCGCCTACTTGACACATACCTACGCCATGTCCCCAACCTCGGCCAGAAAAGCGAAATTTCTTTATTTCTCCTTTTTGATCATATTCCCGTAAAACAATAAAAAGGCTCTCTCTAAGCCCAAGTGCTGAGCGAATACGTAGCCCTGTAATAGTCCGCTCTGTTTGACTACCGATCACTTTTAGCTCAGCAGCACGTTGAGAAAGACCATATTTAGAAATTTTCACATCTAAAATATCTCCTACATTAACCCTTGCATCAACTAATCTAGCCTTTAATTCTTCTGGGCTGTATTCAACTTGCCATCGAGAGAAGACTGAAAATCTATCACTTGCTGCTCCATTTGGATTAGGCTGTATTTCTAGATAATCAATTCTACCTTTAGAATCTAAGTGATAATTTAGTTTTTCACCTCCAATTATTTCCACACTCGTCATAGGAAAAGCTTCATTATTAACTATACGAAATAGATAGCAATCTGAAGTCAGTTCAAATTCTATAGCTTCTTTATTTTTTGCAGTTTTAATTTTTATACGGCGGCCTTCTAGAGGCTTGCTTGTGCCACTTTCTAGCGCGGGTTTACCTAATTTTGCAAGAGAGCGGGAAATAGCGAGTAACATTGTGCTACGAGTTATTAAGCTGCGAGGATGCAGACTTCCATCAGGATAAGGAGATAAAATCCCTTCTTGTAAAAGTGCAGCAACATCCATACGACGTTTTGCAGCAATATCTTTAGCATCTCTACCAAGCAAATAATCTGCATCTACAGCAGATAAAAGCCGACTTGGACTATCTTGTCCATAAAGGGCTTGAAGTAATAGACTAGAAAAATTACCAAGTGAAGTAACTTCTTTACCTGTTTCAGTTAAGCGTTGTCCTGTTAACTCTGTTAGCTCTGTTAAGGCCCGCAAGACTTCTTTATCGCTAGGTGAGGCTTGGAGAAAGCTATTTGAAAGATTTTCTGGAATAGTAAAATTTAGAATTGATAAAGTAGCAATTTCACGAGTAAGAACTCGTCCACCTTCACCTATTACAGGCTCAAAACGTCGTGATGTCTTAAATTGACGTGGACTAAAGGATTCTTCTAGATCTTCTAGGTTATTATTTTTACTATTTTTATTAGCCTTATCATTTTTCTCTATTTTTTCTATGGGTTGGCTACGCCGCGCACGCCCTTGAGAAGAACAATCAACGCTTACTAAATATGGAACGGGTTCAGTAAAAACAAATTCTGATGATTCTGTAGTTCCACCACAAGTTGATGTATAAAGAGCATTTATTGGTTTTCCATCATAGCTTGCAATAATACCAGAAGTTTCTTCTACGGCTTTATTTGTTAATTGATGTTCTGTACCTTTGCCTCCGTAGACTTGTGAAAGAGGAGTAGAAAGTAGGTCATAGCCTTCAGCGTCAAATTGTCCTAGGTTTCTTACAGCATAGGTACGAGCCGCTACAGCCTGGGCTTTAAGGGCTTCTAACATTGGAAAGGCTCCTGGGCTTAGCTCATTTGCAACAACACCTCTAACATAATCTTCCATTTGCAGGCGGTTAATTACACTTAAGCGACCTCGTTTATTAGTAAAAATCTCAAGCTGTCCTCTGTAAGGCTTACCATTGTAGTATAGTGGCGCAAGTTCATCATCTTGAGAAGCTAAAACCATACGATCATTAGCTGTAGCTATAGAACTACCACTTGTAGCAACAGCTTTAATCATTTTTGTTTTATATTTAGTAGGTTCTTGATCAAATTTAGACACCCAGGTTTTTTTATAGCCTGCATTCATTACTTGAACCATAAAGGTTTTAGCTTGATCAGCAGAATAAAAATCACCTATTCCAACTTCATATTTTTCTGATTCTCTATCAAAATTTACAAATATTGGCTCAGTAAATTGCTTGCGTAATTGCCCTACTAAGCGCTCTGCTTCCTGGTTTGTTTTTAAGTTAGCAACTTGAACACGGTAAACTTGTCCAGGGCGCTCGCGTACTGTTCCCATTTGGACTTTAACTTCATTTACAGATAAAGCCACTAATTGTTGTTCTTTAGGATTAAAGTAGGCTATTGGTTGAGAAGAAGTAACTTGAGCAAACCCTACATCGGTAGCAAGAGCAATTCTAATTTCGGGCCCTTTTCCAAAATCAAGAGTTTTAATTACTAAAGTTCCTGTTGGAGATAATTCTGTTTCCTGATCAGGTTTAGGGAACTTTGATTCTAAGTTTTTTGGTTCTAAAGAAGTTTTTGGTTTAGGGGTTTCTATTTTTGCTAAAACATTATTTATTCTTCTAGGCCGTGTAAAGAAGTCTTTTGGCATTGGGCGGACATATTTTTTAGCTGTAAGTTCTGGCCCCTCAATGGCTAAAACATTTATATAAAAAAATTGCGGCCATAAAACTAATAAAATTAATAAACTTGATAAACGAGCCTTTTTACTCATACAACACCTTAAGGGTTATAAGTTAAAGTAAACCTCATACGAATAATATTTTCGCTTGTGGCGGTTTGTAGTGGAGGCAGTGGGCTAGAACTCCGGCAAGCACTTATAGCAGTGGCATCTAAAGCATTACTTCCTGTAGTAGTCTCTTTTTCTACTTCCGTAATAGTCCCATCTTTTTTTATAATAAATACTACTGAAACACTCAATTTTTGTTGATTTGCTCTAGCAATAAGAGGAGGGTAAACATTAGAACGAATTGCTCCCTCTATAGTACGAATATAATTATCATTAATCGATGAATAAAGAGCTAGGATTTCAAATCTCCCTTCTAATGGAACTAAGCTTATTGTTTCCTTAAAAGTAGAAGAAATCCCAGCTTTAGCGAGCTGAGTAACATTACTATTGCGAAGTCTTTGCTGTTCGCCTGCAATTAAAGATTTAATATCTGCTGGAGTAATTACTTCTAAATCAGCTTTATCATTTGTTTTAGAGTTAGATTTTAAGTCAATATTTTCAAACAAACGCGAATCAATTTGTCTACCACGCAAATGAGTTTTAGCTTGAGGAAGAAATTCCTCGTCATCTCTTGGTGTTTGTGCTAGGACAGAAAGAGTAGAAATTAATAGACAAATTATTGTTTTATATAATTGATTCATAGTTAAAAAATTTCCTGTGCCAATTTATGAAACTGGCGACGGCGATCATTCATATTAAAATCTCTATAAGTTGGATGAGTGCGATTAGTAAGCAAAATATAGACTCTTGATTTTTTTTGATCAAGCCAAAGACTTGTACCAGTAAAGCCTACATGCCCAAAACAGTGATCTGGTAAAGTATTTCCAGCATTAACACCAAATCCTGCTAAAAGCCAACAAAGTGATCGCCCTTCTTCACACTCAGGGATTAGATTTTTTTCAAATAACTCAAAACTATTTTTAACTAGTAAACTACCTGGTAAAAACTGCTGAGCCATAAAAAAAAGCTCTCTAGCATTACTAAATAAACCTGCATGGCCTGCTACTGCGCTTAAAAAATGTGCATTAGCGTCATGGACTTCTCCCCAGATAATATCTTCACGCCAATTTGAGTAATTTTTTGCTCTGTCTCCAGCTAATTTTTTTTCATATTGATTACCTGTTTCTGAAGCAGCTATCTTGCTTTTCCACTCCTTAGGAGGGTTAAAACAGGTATTTTTTAGATTAAGCGGGTCTAAAACTCTTTGACGTAAGAGACGATCTAAGGGTTTGCCTGAAATTTTTTCCAAAAGTACCCCTAGGGTAATATAACTTAAGTCGCTATAAATTACTTTTGTTCCAGGGTTATAAACTAAAGGCTCTTGGGCAATCAAACTTAATATTTGACTAGGGTCTTTTGCTAGAGCATAAAAAGGCAACCAATTAATAAAGCCCGCTGAATGGCTTGCCACTTGTGCTATTGTAATATTGCGTTTCTCTAAGGTATTAAATTCTAGAAGAAAATCGCTAATAGGTTGTTTTAGTGAAAACAAGTTTTCTTCTAATAACTGTGCTAGTAACATTCCTGTTACTAGTGGTTTAGTCAAAGAAGCAAGATCAAAAATTGTATCTAAAGTAGCAGGAATTTTTTCTGGTGTAATAACAGCATCACCACAAACGCCAGAAGCAAAAATCTCCTTACCCTGTGCAATTAAATACACTGCCCCAGGAAAATCTCCTGCTTTAATAGAGGAATTTAAGAATTGATCTATTTCTTTAACTATTACCATAAAAGTGATTGATTTTAATAGACTATAGCGTGAAGCCATATCAAATACAATACCTATTAACAATTTTGCAATAATAGGTATTAATGGTTGAATAAATTTTCTACCAGTCAGCTAAACTTAAAAAATATTTATAAAAATGCATTATTAAGAAATTAAGAATTAGCTTCTTAGTTTAATTACTAGCAAGTAAGTAGTGCTTGTAATAAACATAGATAACGGAAAAGTGCTAAGCCAAGCGCTAAGAATTTGCTTGATAGTATCCCATCTATAGGTTTTACTAGCTAGGCCAACACCAAATATTGAACCACAAGAAACATGTGTAGTAGAAACAGGTAAGCCAAAATTTGAAGCACTTAAAACTAATAAACTTGTTACTAAATTAGCTGATAAACCTTGTGGTCTATCAAAGTTAGCAATTTTATGACTCATAATCTCGGCTACTTTTTTAGCACCCACTAAACCACCTACCATCATAGCCACTAAAACTAATCCTAACTCTGAAATATGCATAACCCCGCTAACCATCAGTAAAGCAGCTATTTTAGGTGTATCATTTAGAGCACGACTAAAACAAACTGCTCCAGCACTTAAGTAATGTGTTATATCTAGAGTTTTAGTTAAATCAATTTTTACAATGGATTTACTTTCTTCCTTAGCGCACTCATTTATTTGGCCTAGTTTTACTATAGGCAAAGACGGAGTAGCAACTTGAGCTAAAACTCCATTTGGCTGGACAATTAAGTCAGAACAACTAACATCAACACAAACACAGTTTGCTTTACTTTTAGTAAAATTTCTATCTACATAGTCAGCTATTCTAGAAAATATAGTTGCTAGAATTATCGCTAGTACTGGGCTAAGAAGCAAAGGAAGAAGAAATTTATATAAAAAAATTTGCCCTGGGATAGTTCCTTTAGTAATTAAAGTTATTCCAACTAGTCCACCAGTTAAAGCATGTGTTGTAGAGACAGGTAAACCTAAGCGATTTGCAAGAAAAAGAGTTAAAGAGCTTCCAAGTCCAAGAGAGATTAAAAGGTTTGGTGTACCTAATAAAGTGTCAGGAACAAGCCCTTTACCACTAAAAGCTACAGCTAAACTATTAGCTAAAAATAAACAAGCTACCCCGCCTAAAAATGTAGTTAAACTTGCCCAATATAAAGCTTTTTTATAGCTAGCAAGACCGCTTCCATAAAGCGTAGCCACACCCTTAAAATTATCATTTGCTCCATTGTTATAAGCTAAGCAGCAAATTATGATATATAGTATTATTATTAGCATTAATTTTACTAGCACCCTTCTGGCCCGCAATCGCAAGCTACACCTTCAGCTAATATAGTTTCCTTATATTCTAGTCCTTTAGTTTCTTTTGGATGTCTAAGACTTGTACCTTTACAACTAAATGGTGGGGCTTGCTCTAGAGGGATTAGCTCTTTTGGTTCAATTGCAATTATATGGTTTTTATATGGACTATTTGGATTAGTCATTATTTGGTAGGTTTTATCACATACGGCTATTCTTTGCCCACGATAGAAAGTATGTCCATCATCATCACGAACAGACTTCCAAGGCCCTTTATAGGTTAGGGCTTGGTAGCGTTCTAGACAAGCGCCTTCCTTACCCTTAAAAGCTCTAACCGTAACAGAACGAAATTCAATACCATTAATTACTTGCCAAGCATTATTTTGTCTAATAAGTATTTCAACACCATAAAAGCCAGCTTTTTCAAACATTTCTAAGAATTTATCTTCTCTAAAAGCTCCAGCAATACAGCCACTCCAAAGTGTAGGATCATTAAGGATTTCTTCTGTAGGATCTTCATCAGAAACAATATCAGAAATTACTGCACGGCCTCCACGTTTAAGAACTCGAAAAATCTCTTTAAATAGTTGTTCTTTATCTTGAGGACGAACTAGGTTAAGAACACAGTTTGAGACTACTAAATCAACGCTATCGCTTGCAATTAAGGGCTGAGCAGTTCGCATTTTTTGACACATAGCTTCAAATTCGCTTAGCTTAGATAAATCAGTAATAGGCTGAGTTAAAAGTAAATTTTCTACTTGTTCTAAGTCTAGAGCTAGGTCTTGGATTTTTCCCTTAACAAATCTAACATTATCATAGCCTATTTTAGAGGCTATTTCTTTTTTATATTTATGAGCAAGATTTAGCATTTCTGGATTAAAATCTACACCTATTACTTGCCCATTAATACCAACTTTTTGAGACATAATATAGCATAGTTTTCCTGCTCCAGAGCCAAGATCTAAAACTGTTTCTCCTTCTTGTACATAAATAGAAGGATCACCACAGCCATAGTCTTTTTCAATTATTTCTTGGGGTAGTAAATCTAAATATTTATTATCATAATTAATAGGACAACATAAGTCTTTTTCTAAAGCTTTAGCTCCGTCAGCATAACGGCGTATAACTTCATTTTCCATATTAGTAACTTGATTCTCAGTATTTTCTAGTAACATTTTAGGTGTACTTCCCATAGAAATTTCCTTTTTTAATAGTTATTTTTGGCTTAAACCAAGATGTTATCACACGATTGAAGACAAAGCACTTAGTGTGCTAGATTATAAGTCTAACTATAAAATTCTATTTAACCAAAATTATTCCAAAATAGCATTGCTTTTTCTGGAGTTTTTCAGTAAATCTAAGCTTCATTTTACTCACTTAATAAATAAACTTTCTAAATAAGATTATTGAAAAAATATATCGGTTATAAACTATAAATAAACTAATAATGAGGTGAAATAATGTCTGGACATAGTAAGTGGCATACAATTAAACATAAAAAAGGCGCTTTAGATGCTAAGCGTGGTAAGGTTTTTACTCGCCTAATTAAAGAAATCAACGTAGCAGCTAGAAGTGGTGGTGGTGATCCTATAAACAATGCAAGACTTCGTAAAGCTATATCTGATGCTAAAGCTCAAAATATGCCTAATGATACTATTGATCGTGCAATTAAACGTGGAACAGGAGAGTTAGGGGGCGATACAATCGAGGAAATCGTATATGAGGGTTATGGCCCTGGTGGTGTAGCAGTAATGGTTGACACTGTTACAGATAATAAAAATCGTACAGTGGGCGAACTCCGTCACGTTTTCTCTAAGAATGGTGGAAATTTAGGTGAGGCAGGCTCTGTAAACTGGATGTTTAAGAAAAAAGGCTCAATCATTTTAGAAAAGGGCGCTAAATCCGAAGATGACCTTATGGAATTAGTTTTAGGTTCTGGTGGAGAAGACCTTAGAGATGAAGGCGATAGTTGGGTAGTAACAACTGCTCCAGAAGATTTTGATACTGTTTTAGAAGCAATTAAAGGCGCTAAACTTAATCCTATTTCTGCTGAAATTGAACGTATACCTGAAAACACAATCAAGCTAACAGGTAAAGAAGCCCAACAAATGCTTAAGCTTTATGATGCACTTGAAGATCAGGATGATGTGCAAAAGGTTGCAGCTAATTTTGAAATGGATGAGAGCGAATACGAAGCAGCCAGCTAATATTTTAGCTATTTAGTTTTAGTTACGTAAAGCTTTATCTTTCCACTAAATAGAAACTTAGTGGAAAGATAGAGCTAAAGAATTTATGAAAGCAACTCTTAAAAAGCGCGGTGCTGATGTTGGTAGCGGTTTTCAAGCTGCTATAAATAGTAGCAATTCAGCTTATGCACAAGCTGAAAGAGCTTATATAACTAGAAAAGCTATCCCAGGCAAATACTTAATGAAACGTGGAGAGCAAAGACGTGGCTTAAGTATTCCTCTTGCAAATGAACTGCCAATAAGTCAAAACTTAACAGGAGCACAATTAATTGCTTTAACAAAAGAAAAAGGCTTGCTTTCACAACGTGAATTTATACCAGAATCTAAAGCTGAGCCAGATTATGGTGGAGCAATTGCACCAAATGGAAGAGCAATATTTTATGATGCTAAAACAACCCAACGCGACAGATTAGACCTTGATAACTTGCATCCACACCAAATTTATTTTCTTGAATGTATGGCAACAACTGGAGCAATTTCTGGTTTTTTAGTCGAATTTTCTACCCATAAAAAAGCTTTTTTTCTTCCTATTCAATTAGTAAGACGCTATTGCGATACTACAGGTTATAAAAGCCTTCCTTTTAGATTTTTTGAACACCATCTTGTAGAAGTACTTCCTGGTAAAGGGCTTTTGATTTTTGATTATTTAACAGCAATAGAAAAACAAGAAGAGCTTTATGGAAAAGATTACGCAAGTTTAATTATCCCTCACAAATAAACCTTAGAAAATCAACCATTTTGCTTATTTTGCTAGGGCTTTTTCTGATTCCTTTATAGTTTGATTAATAACCGTTGCTACTTTATCCATCTTCCAAGCTTTATGTATATAGCCATCGGCTTGACAGTGTTTTACTTTTTCTGCTAACTGTTCTTCATCTAAAGAGGAAAATAAAAGTACTGGAATATGAGATGAAGCTTTTAATTTAGGGTCTGTTTTAATCATCTTACATAAATCTTCCCCACTTAACCCTGGTAAATCTAACCCTAGAATTATTACAGATAGTTCTTCTGTTAAGATAACATTCATAGCTGACTGACTATTGGAAATAGCATGTACATCAAAACCCACTTTTTTCATATGCTTACTAATAACTAAAATAATTGTTGGGCTATTTATTACTACTAGTAGCTTAGGCAATTTTTCTGTCACTTTTGTTGGTAAGTTAGGGCTTTCAGTTGAAGGAACTTTAAGCCAAACTTCAGATTTAATAGGGCTTGGAGTTTCTATAGTACTATCCATAATACTTGAGGAAATTTTCTGGAAGTTATTTTTATCTTCTTCTCTACTAGTTAAATTTCTCTCTAAGACATTTTCTTCATTAGATGTTTGACTATTTTGAGTATGATCATCTGAATTAGCTTCTCGTTTTAACATAGTTGTTAGCTGTTGTTTGGGTAAAGCTAATTTAGCTGTAGTAACTTGATAAGTAGCAGGTGAATTCTTAAAAGCTGCCATTGCAAGTTCAACAGCAAATTCATGTGCAGAAGAAAAGCGATTAGCAGGATCTTTTTCTAAAGCTCGTAGGACTACTCTATCAACATCCTTAGGAATTTCTGGGTTAATAGATTGCATTGAACGAGGTGCTTCGGTAATTTTTTTAACAATAACAGACATTGCAAGTGGAGCATCAAAGACTCTTTCTCCTGTAAGAGCTTCAAAAGTAATAGCTCCTAAACTATAAACATCCGACCTTAAATCTACATCTCCCGTCATTCCTTGTTCAGGTGCCATATAATATGGAGTGCCAATAATTGTGCCAACTACAGTAAGGGATCTATTTTGCCCTTCTATTGATTGCTCTTTTGCAACACCAAAATCTACTACTTTAACTACTAATTCTTTATCTCTATCTTGTTTAAGCATTATATTTTCAGGCTTAAGATCTCTATGGATTATTTGGCATTTATGTGCAGCATCAACAGCAGCACAGACTTGACCTATTATTTTTACTGTCTCTGTAACCGATAGAGTATGTTGACGCTCTAAGTAAGTTCTTAAGGAAATACCCTTAATAAACTCCATAACTAAATAATAAAGATTTTCTATATGCCCAAAATCAATAACTTTTATTGTATTAGGATGATCAATTAAGGCTAGGGTACGGGCTTCACGAATAAAGCGTTCTAGGACAATATGGTCAGAAACTAAATTAGGGTGTAATATTTTTACAGCTAAGTCATTATCTATAAAGGTATGTTTTGCACGAAATACCGCTCCCATAGCACCTGTAGCCACACGTTCTTCTATTCGGTATTTGTTAGCTAAAATACAGCCTATTAGTTTACTTGAGTCAAAAGCATTTCGCTCAAAATTTTCTGGAAGAGTTTGGGGATCCTCTTCTAGACGAACACTCCCACATAGCTTACAGTATTTCATTTACGGTATTCCTTGAAAATCTTTATAAAATTACCTTAAATGTTTATAGTAAAAACAACCAAAGAACTAAAACAACTAACTGCACAAACGCAATAGAAAATTATCCTATTCTAACATGAAGTTAGTTGTCTATATTTAATTTAATATTTATTCTTTTTTCTTTTTTTTCTTAATAACAGAAACTTTTGATGGGTCTTTTTTCTTTTTCTCTTCCTTTATACGCCAAGAATCTTTAAGCAAAGTAAGAAATTCTGCTTCTATTTCAGTGAGTTCATCAGCCCCTACAATATCTTCAACTGCTCCTGCTAATTCTTCAAGTTTTTCATCTGGGAAATAGTCTCCTAAAATTCCAATAGTCTCTTGAAGCAAATCTGGATTAGGATCTCCAGAAATATCGTCTAAACATTGAGTTACTAATGATTCTAAGTCTACATCTAAACCCATTCCTTCTATAAGACCACCAAGAAAACCACATATACCTACAAGCTCTTCTTGAGAAATATCAGCATCAGCACCAGCAAACCATATAAGTAAGTGACATATTCTATACTCTAATGGGTAATCACCCATAGCTTCAAACATTTCCTCACTAAGAAAACCCTTTTTTCCCATAAGTTTATTCCTTTATTCCTTTATAAAATATAAATTAAAGCTTTGAAATTCTTTCTTAGTCAGAAAAATTTTTCAAGCCTCAAATGTATTTTCTAAGCTAAATTTTAACTTCTTTTTAAGTGCTTTCCTAAATCCAGTAGAAGAAAAAAGCTTTATGTAACTTATAGAGAGAATGATTTTGCATTAAAAATTTATTAAGTTATTATTAAATATTTCAGACTTACTAAATTTTCTAACCCTAAAAAAACAGCTTTGCGATTATTTAATATAATGTCGCTTACTCAAAATAGGAGCAAAAATTATACTAGGAGAAATCTATGACGAATAAATCCCTTAATGGGGGACAAAAAAATTCCCTCAAGTTTTTAACAATGTTTTTTAGCCTCCTTTTTATAGTTAGCGGGTTTGTATTTTTTATAGATACAACATCTGCGGCTAAATCTAATGGAGACAGTAATAATAAATTTAAATATAGTAATATAGCTTATCTTCCTACCCCAACAAACGATAAAACAATTTCAGAAGATGGTCTATGGCAAAAAGTAGATAATAGTGCTGTAAAAGATTTAACAGCAGCACGAAATATTAAATCAGGTAAATCCCATTTAATACAATTAAATAAAGATATACTTAGTGCCGCTTTATCAGGCGTTCCTCTAGAACGTACTCCCCTTGCCCTTACCGATAGTAGAATAATTACTCTACCAATGCCTAATGGCAGTTTTGCTCGTTTTAGAATCGTAGAATCCCCAATAATGGAAAGCGGTCTAGCAGCACAATTTCCTGAAATTAAGACATATTCAGGTTATGGAGTTGATGATCCAAGTAGCTATGTAAGGTTTGATACTACATCATTTGGTTTTCATGCAATGATTCGCACTGCTGAAGGATTAGTAATGATTGATCCTTATACAAGTGATATTAGTAAAGCCAACAATACAGATATCTACGTTAGTTATCTTAGAAGAGATATAAGTGACATTAAACGAGACACTCAATGTTTATTTAAGGGCGAAGATACAGATATTACAGACCTTACAGATAACAATAATTCTAGAAGTATTTCTAACTCTGGAAATAATAATTTTAACTTAAGCTCTGGGCCAACACTTAGAACCTATAGATTAGCTGTTTCTACTACAGGTGAATTTGCACAATTCTATGGTGGAACTGTCCCTGGGGCAATGAATGGACTTGTTACTGTAGTAAATCGTGTTAATGGTGTTTATGAGATGGAACTAGGAGTAAGAATGACCCTAGTTAATAACAACAACAACCTTATTTTTACCAATCCAAACACCGATCCTTTTACTAACAATAATGGTTCAGCACTTTTAGGGCAAAATCAAACCACAGTAGATAGCATTATTGGCCCTGCTAATTATGATATAGGCCACATTTTTAGTACTGGTGGCGGCGGTATTGCTGGACTTGGCGTAGTATGCGTAGCTGGAAATAAAGCAAGAGGTGTAACAGGTTTACCTAATCCAATAGGAGATGCTTTTGCAATTGACTTTGTTGCTCATGAAATGGGACACCAATTTGGAGCAAACCACACTTTTAATGGAACTACTTCAAGCTGCGGCGGTGGTAATCGTAGTGGTGCAAATGCTTATGAACCAGGTAGCGGTTCAACTATTATGGCTTATGCAGGTATTTGTGCAGCAGAAAACTTACAACCAAATAGCGACCCTTATTTCCATACCAGAAGTTTTGATGCAATTATAACCTTTATTAATGGAACAGGTAGCTGTGGAGTTCAAAGCTCAACAGGTAATAGCGCACCTTTAGTTGATGCAGGGCCTAATTTTACTATTCCACAAGGCACTCCATTTACTTTAACGGCTGGTTCTGCTAGTGACCCAGATAATGATCCTCTAACCTATTGTTGGGAGCAATTTAACCTTGGCGCAGCTTCCCCACCAAATACAGACGATGGAACTAGACCAATATTTAGATCTTTTAACCCAACTACAAGCCAATCAAGAACGTTTCCTAAGCTCTCTGACATACTAAATAACACTAGTACATTAGGTGAATCTCTACCTACAACCAGTAGAACTATGACCTTCCGCTTAACTGTACGCGATAATCGTGCAGGCGGAGGCGGTGTTAATAATGATAGTATGCAAGTTTCTGTTGTCTCAACTGCTGGCCCATTTGTTGTAAATCAACCTAATGGCGGGACATTTACAGGCGGTGGAAGCTTAAACGTAACTTGGAGTGTGGCTGGTACAAACTTAAGCCCAATCAACGCTACTAACGTAAAAATTTCTCTTTCAACCGATGGTGGTAATACATTTCCTATTGTATTAGCAGATAATACAAGCAATGATGGTTCTGAGACTGTAACTTTACCTAATACTCAAACTTCTACAGCTAGAGTTAAAGTTGAAGCAGTAGGAAATATCTTTTTTGATATTTCTAACACAAACTTCACCATTCAATCAGGAACTAATTGTACATTTAGTATATCACCAACAAATGCATCATTTGATGCAACTGGGGGAAGCGGTTCAATAACAGTAACAGCTTCAGATTCATCTTGTACAAGAACAGCAACTAGCAATGCTGGATTTATTACAGTAACCTCTGGTGCTAGTGGTAGTGGTAGCGGTTCTGTTACTTACTCTGTTGCTACTAATAGTTCTACTTCTTCTAGAACTGGTACTCTTACTGTT
>JACQZQ010000045.1 GCA_016213785.1 Acidobacteriota bacterium | reverse complement strand
TATCAAGCGTCGCTGCTATGGCATTTTTAACCCTTCTCACCTTTTTCAAAGAATCTTTCTTGATCTCGAAGGTTATTCTCTTTTTGGTTCTTTTTCTTAACACTATATCTTGTGCCTTCCACGCCAATTACGGAAGAGCCCCATTTTATACTACTTTTATCTTAGCTTTATCCTGTCTATGTGATTAGTGTAACTTACGCAATCAGTCGCCGAACCCTAAGTTCAGCGGCGAGCAGGGCGTTGCGGAGCGACGACCGCGAGTCCGCTGCAACGTTTGTTCGGCCTCTTATTCTGTAACTCGAAGGAAAAACTGTAAGAATGATAAAACAAAAGGCAAAACTAGGATAGAAAAAATTATGAGCCCGACTAGTGACAAAAACAGGAAATAAATCTCAAATAAAGAAGCGTAACTAGACAGAAAGTGAGCAAAAAGCTCTTAGTTTCTCGAAGAGAAACCGGCGGTATGGCATGTTCTTGCTTCTTTTCTTGTTATTGTTGGATTAAGTACTTTCCAATAGCGCCTATTTCTTGAAACAGATAAAAAGCCGTAGGCAGGCCACCGAAGGTGGGCGGCCTACTCTTTCTTTCTTAATATTATTCTTTCTCAAAGAGTTAGCAAATTTTGAATTTCCAAAACTCTGTAGCATTTTTATATTTTAAACACTTCTTCTATTTTTTACCTTCTATATCTCTGTTTATTTCTTTTTTCCTATTTTTTTCTGTATTTTCCTTATTTTTTAAATACTTCTAAATTTATTCTCTATATTTTTAACCTATTCTATTTACTGTACTTATTGGCACCAAGAGGCCGAACCCCAAGTTCAGCGGCGAGGAAAGCGGCGAGCCTTAGCGAGCCGACTTTCCGAGTCCGCTGCAACGTTTGTTCGGCGTTAAAAAATGAAGTAATTATTCTAGGCGAGATTTCCAATAAAAAGGTTTACGATGAGCGTGAGCAATGGCAATAATAAAAATTTCATCATTTACAACGACATAAATAACAGCAAAAGGAAAACGATTAACCAAACACCTTCGGAAATTATTACGAACAACAGACCAAGCAAGAGGGTTTTGTAAGATCTTTCTAAAAGCTTCTTGAACTTCAGACAAAAAATTAATTCCTAAACCATCTTTGCACTCTTCGTAGTAATCAATAGCAGCATTTAGTTCTGCTTCAGCATCAGGATGAATAATCACTTTCTTTGCAACCTCTCCCTAGCTTCTAAAACTACTTCCTCCACATCCCTACATTTTACTTTCCCTAGTTTTATATCCTCATATCTGTTATCAAGCTCTTGTTCCCATAACTTATCAATATCTACATCTTCATAACCATCCAAGCTTTCTATTAAACTTTTTGCCAAAAATGCCCTTTCTTTCATTGGCAATGTCATTAGTTCTGTTTTTAGTTTATCCAAATTTGTCATCATTTTCTTTCCTCAACTTTCTTTCCTTAATTTAATAGCAAATTTTTTCCTAAATTCAAAGGACTTATTTGTGGTGCGCCTCATTTAACGCCGAACCCAAAGTTCAGCGGCGAGGGATGTCAAGCGAGCAAAGCGAGCCGACTTCCCGAGTCCGCTGCAACGTTTGTTCGGTGCGTCTTTATAAAAATTAATTCTTTGGCTAATTTTTGTATTTACTTAATAGTTGGAACATCAAACTCATTAGTAAGCCCTACTGTAGGATTGATATGTTTGATGTGATTAATTAAAGAGATAACAGTATTGTTATTCTTTTCACCTGTAAAAGTAATACTAACAGATTCATCTAGTTTGGGTAAAAATTTCAATTCATGCACAGTACAATAATATTGACCTGATTTGTGTAGGTCATAAATTTTACAACAAATTGCAGATAAATCAGTAAACATTATTTTTCTTTCTGCTAGAAGTGTTTTCACTAATATTCCTTGCTCATATATTTCTATAATATTCCAATATCTCAAACAAAACCGATAAATCCCATAACCTATTCCTAAAAAAGCAAATAGAAACGATATCAAAACCCTAAACTCCAAATAATTATCTGAAAGTACTGCAAATAACAAAGCAAGACCTCCTATCATCAATGAAAAAATAAAAATAGGGTCTGCATTTTTTATATCCATCAACTTATTTCCCATCATATTAAAGCCCTACATTTGAAATTTGAAAATTTATATTAGTCTACCATAATTAAATTAACATACGTTCTAGTAAGCACCGAACCCCAAGTTCAGCGGCGAGGGTCGTTAGGCGAATGTTAATGTGCCGACGACCCGAGTCCGCGGCAACGTTTGTTATGCCCCCTCTTCTGTCCCAACAGAAGAAAAAGGAAAACCTCAATAGATTCAACAAATAACAACCTACTTAAACACACAACCATTACACTTTTTTTATCTTACATATAACTACTCTAGTCAAAACAAATTATCAAAACTCGTTTTTGTTCTATTTACTTCTAATACTTTTGTTA
>JACQZQ010000044.1 GCA_016213785.1 Acidobacteriota bacterium | reverse complement strand
CTTCTTTTTCTTTGATTGAACGCATGTTGCCCAAAAGCATTCATGCTGTCACTTCTAAAGGCTTTGAGCTTAAGTGCGCTCTTTTTGTCTTAGCTCTTTCTTTTAACTTTTTTGCTTAGGTCGCAACTTGGACTAAGATATTTAATACTAAAGTATTTAATAGTACTGATTGAGTCCAAACTCAATCAGTTTGAACGCAGCAAAAGCTTAGCCATCAAAGTATTCACAAATACCCTAATATCTTTTATTCTTTCTCTTTATCATCTAAATCATCTGAGTTAAAAAATCAGGAGAAAATCTAATGGCAAAAGACGATCAAGGAGCGGGAAAGTCTCGTGGTTGGCTATGGTTAGGGCTTGGTCTGCTAGCTGGCGCTGGTATTGGAGGTGCAGCTTATGCTTGGAAAAAAACCTCTAATCGTTATAAAACCCAAGTCAATGGAGGCTTTAAGCTTAATGGATTAAACGATTTAGTAGAAGTTTGGCGTGATCATTGGGGCGTGCCTCATATTTATGCAAAAAATGAACATGATTTATTTTATGCTCAAGGCTTTGTTCAAGCTCAAGACCGTTTTTGGCAAATGGAAGTTCACCGTCGCCTTGGCTTAGGCAAAACTGCTGCAATTTTTGGCCGTAAAACCCTAGAAATAGACCGTTTTGTTCATAGAGTAGGAATAGCTCGTGCCGCAGCCAATGATTTAACAGCTTTAGATAACGAATCTGCCGTAGTTCTAGACGCTTACAGTGCTGGTGTTAATGCTTTTATTAAACAAAACAAACTGCCCATAGAATTTTCTCTACTTGGCTTACAACCTGAGCCTTGGCGACCTTTAGACACATTAGCTTTTATAAAAACTTTTGCTTGGTCACTTTCTTCTAACTTTGATTTAGAACTTACTCGCGCTCGCTTAGTTAAGCGTTTAGGAGCAAGACTAGCTAGCAAACTTGAACCTATTTACCCTAAAGGTCAACCCCTAGTTAATCCTCCTGGTGCTGATTATGAAGGAGCATCTGAAAGTATTCTTAAATGCTATGTAGAAAATATGTTAATGCCAATGCTTAGCGAGGGTGGAGGATCAAATAATTGGGTAGTTAGCGGAAGTCGCACACAAAGTGGAAAACCTTTGCTTGCAAATGATCCTCATCTACCTTTGCAAATTCCTGGACTTTGGTATGAAATGCACCTAGATTGCCCTACATTAAAGGCTATTGGGGCAACTTTGCCAGCAACACCAACAATTGCAATTGGGCGTAATCAAAATATTGCTTGGGGTGCAACTGCCGCAATGACCGACCTTCAAGACTTATTTATTGAAAAATTTCTTATAGACGAACCACATCATTATTTTAGATCAGGACTTTGGCGTGAGGCTGAGCTAGTAAAATTTAGTATTGCAGTTAAAGGAGAGCCTGACCATCAAGAAGAAATTCTAGTTACACATCACGGGCCAGTAATTGCAGACTTACCTATTGTTACCAATAATCAAGACCACCATACTTATAAACTCTCGCTTAAATGGACTGGTTATGAGCCAAGCAATTTATTAGGAAATTTTTTATCACTAAATCGCGCTAAGGACTGGTCTGAGTTTCGTGCTTCATTTCAAAACTGGGCTGCCCCTGGTTTTAATATGGTTTATGCAGACACTCAAGGTAATATTGGATATCAACTTATTGCTTGTCCTCCAATTAGAAAAACTGGAGGCGGGACTCTTCCACTAGCAGGTTGGGAAAGTGAAAATGATTGGCAAGGTAAAGTTCCTTATGATGAGATGCCTTCAGTCTATAACCCTCCTGATGGCTTAATTATTACGGCTAATAATAAAATTGTTGATGATGATTACCCTTATCATATAAGTAGCGATTTTGTTAATGGTTATCGTGCTGAACGCATTAGAGAACTCTTAAGTAATAACTATAAAATAACAGTCGAAGACTGCCGTCAAGCTCAGTGTGATTTTACTACCATTGCAGGTAGAGAATTTGTCAAACTCCTTTTAGATAAAATACTAGTAGACGACCTTAGCCCGCTTGCAAAGGAAGCGCTTAAGGAATTTAATGAATGGCAAGGCCAAGCAACTACTGAAAGCATAGCACAAACCCTTTACCAACTTACCTTACAACACTTACTAGAAAAAACTTTAGGTGGATTATTAGAAGAAGACCTTCATGATTTTTTAGGCCGTTCAGAAGGTGCTTTAGCAAAGTTAAACTCTTTTACCAGTCGCTTTATACCTACTTTGATTAAAATGATTAAGGACAATGATGAGACTTTGCTTAGAGAACTACCTACTACACATAACTGGAACGAGTTACTACAAGGGAGTTTTGAGCATGTAGTAGCACAATTATCTAAGCGATTTGGAGCAAATCCTAAGCTTTGGCAATGGAAAAAATTTCACTTTATTAATTTTGAGCACCCTTTTGGTAAGGCAAACCGTGCAATGCAATTACTTTTTAATCGTGGCCCATATCCGCTTGGTGGTGATGTAGAAACACCTGCTCAAATGGCTTTTCCTGCCCTTGGCAACGCTCAAGGAGGCTTTGAAGTAACAGGTTGGGCAGTATCTTATCGTCAAATAATTGATTTAGGTGATTTAGGAAATTCTTGGATGTGTCCAGCTACAGGTCAATCTGGCTCGCCATTTAGTAAACATTATGATGATCTAATCAAACTTTGGGTAAACAATGAATTACACCCAATGCTTTTTGAAAAAGAAAGAGTGCTAGAATTTTCTGAAGGAAAACTTTTACTACTTCCAGTAGAAACTCATCAAGCACAGCTTACAGTAGGAGCATAAACTAATGAACAAGCCTAAAGTACTACTTTATACTCTTAGGGATAATGAAATTGATGATTATGAAAAGCTAGTAAATGAAGCTAATTTGCCTATTAATTTAATAGTTTGTCGTAGCAAGGAAGAAGCAACAAGAGCAATTGTTGAGGCTGAGATTGTTTTTGGCATTCATCTTCCTATAGAAATTTATGCTGAAGCAAAAAAGCTAAAATGGATACAATCTATGTGGGCAGGCGTAGAAAAATTACTTCCTGCACCCTTGCCTGAAGATGTTGTAATTACTAAACCTTGGGGTGTTTTTGGGCAATATATTAGCGAGTATGTATTTGGCTATATTTTAGCCAATAGAATTAAGTTGCGCGAACATATGGAGGCACAAAAAGCTTTAGAATGGCGACGCTATCAACTTGAACCTATTAAGAATACTTGCTTAGGAATTGCTGGAATAGGCGATATAGGAAAAGATATTGCCCGAATTGGTAAAAGTTTTGGTATGAAAATTTTTGGCCTAAATCGTGATGGCCGCCCCTATCAATTTGTTGATAAGATGTTTGCTAGAAAAGACATAAATTCATTTGTTAGTGAGCTAGATTTTCTAGTCTTAATTCTACCTTCAACATATGAAACTGCTGGAATGTTTAACCATGATGTTTTTCAACATATGAAACCATCAGCACTTTTAATTAATGTTGGACGAGGAGCTTTAATTAATGATGCTGCTTTAATTGAAACACTAAAACATAGAAAAATTGCTGGAGCAATTTTAGATGTTTTTACTCAAGAGCCATTGCCAAAACACCATCCTTTTTGGCAGCTACCTAATTGTGTAGTTACACCTCATATTGGAGGGCCTAGTTTACCTGAGGATATTACTAAATGTTTTATTGATAATTTTAATCTTTATTATCAAGGTAAACCGCTATTAGGATTAATAGATAGAGAAAAAGGTTATTAAGGTTTTAAGATAATTTACTGCTAGAAAATATAGAGAAGCCAATATTTCCTAGCAGCGCGAGCCGTCGCATTTTGCCTTTCAGAACGTAGAACTTTGGAAAACTTGCGAACATTTTTGCAGTTTTTTTTGTTTTATAGAGAAATCTTCTAAAAAATCTAAACTATATAAAATAATAAGCTTTGAGCCTTTTTAAGTTTTATTTGTGCATATTATTAAAAATTTAATTGATAATGGAAAACCCAATTTATGGAATTAATAATTAAAAACCTCTCTAAAACCTATCCTAATGGAGTTAAAGCATTAAATAATCTTTCTCTTAATATTCCTCGTGGTATGTTTGGGCTACTTGGGCCAAATGGGGCAGGCAAATCTAGTTTAATGCGAACTATTGCAACACTCCAAGAAGCTGATGAAGGGAGTATTTCCTTAGGTGAAATCGATGTTCTAAAGAAAAAAGATGAAGTAAGAAAACTGCTTGGCTATCTTCCTCAAGATTTTGGGACTTATCCAAATATGAGTGCTGAAGATCTTTTAGATCATATAGCTGTCTTAAAAGGAGTTTCTAATAGGAAAGAACGTAAGGAAGTAGTTAAGGCATTACTAGAACAAACTAATTTATATGATGTTAGAAAGAAAAATCTTGGTGGATATTCTGGTGGAATGCGTCAGCGATTTGGAATCGCCCAAGCCCTGTTAGGAAACCCCAAGTTAATTATCGTAGATGAACCTACAGCAGGCTTAGACCCAGCCGAACGAAACCGCTTTCTTAATTTATTAAGTGAAATTGGAGAAAATGTAATTATTATTCTCTCAACCCATATTGTTGATGATGTAAAAGAACTATGTACAAATATGGCAATTATCAACAAAGGAACTCTTCTACTAGAAGGCGATCCGCTTAAAGCAATTGAAAAAATTAAAACTAGTATTTGGAAAAAGTTTATTTCTAAAAATGAGCTTGATGAATATCAAAAAACTTACAAAGTCATTTCTAGTAAATTAATTTCTGGACGAATGCAAATAAATATTTATTCTGAACCTGATCCTGGTAATGGGTTTCAACCCACAGATGCAGGACTAGAAGAAGTTTATTTTCTAGCAATTAATGAAGGCATTGTTTAAGTTATCTCTCAGCCCTTTATTTACAACTTTACTTATAAAAATACATTAAAACAAGGTGTCAGTTATGTTTAAGGAAATATTTCTTTTTGAAATAAAGTTTAGACTTAAGCGAGTATCTACTTATGTTTATTTTGCGCTTTGGCTATTTATGGGTTTTTTACTTACTAGCAGCGATTCCATAAGTATAGGTGGAACTGGAACCAAAATCTTAAAAAATAGTTCTTACCTAGTCAGTCTAAGTTGTTCGGTATTAATGGCTTTAGGGATGGCTGTTACATCTGCACTTACTGGAATGGCTGTTTATAGAGACTTTGAGCAAAACACTTATGCATTATTTTTTACTGCTCCAATAAAGAAATCTACTTACTTAAATGCTCGGCTCCTTGCATCTTTACTTTTATCAATAATTGTATTTTCTGGTGTTATTTTGGGTATGATGTTTGGCAGCTTTATGCCTTGGGTTGATCAAGAAAAAATAATGCCTTTTAGTTTAATAGGATATTTACACCCATTATTTATCATAGTAATACCTAATGTTTTTTTTGCAGGTGCTCTATTCTTTTTAGTTGGAACTCTTAGCCGAAGTGTCATAGCCGTTTACCTGCAATCAGTAGTATTTTTTGCTTTATATTTTATTTCCATTATTTTATCACGCGATATTGATAATAAGTTTTGGCCTGCATTATTTGATCCTTTTGCAATAAGAGCTATTAGTTATGTAACTAAATATTGGACTATTTCAGAGCAAAATTCTTTACTAATTCCTTTATCAGATATGATGCTTTATAACCGTCTTTTATGGATATCTTTAGGAATTATTGCAATATTTGCTGTAAATTATTGGTTTAGTTTTTCCTCAGAAGCAATTTCTTTGCGTCGTAACAAAAAGCTAAATGAAGTAGTTGAACAAGTTGGAAAAGTTCAGCTTCTACTCCCTAAAGTAACTCAAAGTTTTTCTCTTAGCTCTAAGCTAGAGCAATTTATTAGTCTAACTAAATTTAATTTCTTAAGTATTGCTAAATCTCTTTCTTTTTGGGCACTTCTACTTATTGGAATGTTTTTAGTTATGTTAAATGGCTCGCTAGCTGGTCGTTTATATGGAACACCAACTTACCCTGTAACTTATGCAGTACTTGAGCTTACTAGCGGCTCTTTTATTTTATTCTTTCTAATTATTACTACGGTTTATGCAGGTGAACTAGTTTGGAAAGAACGAGAAATAAAATTTGACCAAATCTATGATGGGTTTCCATTATCAAACTATATAACTTACTTTAGTAGACTATTATCTTTATTATTTACACATATTATTTTAATTATTTTCTTAATAATTAGTGGAATAATAATCCAAACCTATAATGGATATTTTAATTTTGAAATTGGAATTTATTTAAGATCTTATTTTGGACAAACTTTTCCTTATTTACTTCAAATTTCAGTTCTAAGTTTATTAATACACACTTTAATAAAAAATAAATTTGCAGGTCATGCAGCAATAATTCTTTTCTACGTCTCACAAATAGCTTTAGCTGAACTTGGCTATCAGCACAATATCTATCATTATGCTGGCAGTGTTTCAGTTATTTATTCAGATATGAATGGGTTTGGACATTTTGTTAAACCTGTTTTTTGGTTTAATTTTTACTGGACTTCTTTTGCTGGTTTATTAGCGGTTATTTCAGTACTTTTATTAACTCGTGGCACAGAAACAAGCTTAAAATCACAGTTTAGTCAAGCAAGACTTCTATTTAACCCAAAGCTCAATGCTTTATTGGGAATATTTTTAGTTAGTTTTCTTCTTACAGGTAGCTATATTTTCTATAACACCAATATTCTAAACAAATATAGTGATGAGGATAGGGTAGAAAAACAGCAAGTTCAATATGAAAAGCTGTATAAAAAACATCAAAAAATAGCTCAGCCTAGAATTACAGCTACACAAGTAAAAATGGATCTATTTCCAGAAACAAGATCTTTTTTAGCAAAAGCTACTTATACAATGTTAAATAAAACAGATAAGGATATAGACACTATACACCTTACCTTTGGAGAGGAAGAGCCAAAATCCTTAACTTTTGATAGAGATAGTAAAGCAGAATTAATTGATAAAGACTTAGGTTATAGGATTTATAAACTTGCCACACCGCTTAAACCAAAAGAGCAGTTAATAATGAATTTTGAGATAGATTATAAATCTAAAGGCTTTCGTAACAATGGCGAAGTAAACCAACTAGTAGCTAATGGAACGTTTTTTAACAATTCTCAATTTTTTCCATCTCTAGGCTATAACAAAGACTATGAGTTAAATGATAAAAGCAAGCGCAAAAAAAATGGTCTAGGCGAACGCCCAGAACCTGCACCAGCGGATAATATGGAAGAAAGAATGAATAACTATATTTCTAGTGATGCTGATTGGATAACATTTGAAACAACTATAAGCACTTCGCCAGATCAAATAGCTATTGCTCCAGGATATTTACAAAAAGAATGGGTGGAAAATGGACGACGCTATTTTGAATATAAAATGGGAGAAACAAAAATACTAAACTTTTTCTCATTTTTATCAGGCCGTTATGAAGTAAAACGCGATAAATGGAATGATGTAAATATAGAAATTTATTATCATAAAACTCACCCTTACAATGTAGATAGAATGATTGAATCAACTAAAAAGGGCTTAGAATATTTCTCAAAAAACTTTTCTCCCTATCAGCATAAACAATTTAGAATCATAGAGTTTCCTCGTTATGCTAGTTTTGCTCAATCATTTCCTAACACAATTCCTTACTCTGAAGCCATTGGATTTATTGCCAAAATTGATGAAGACGATGACATAGATTTTCCTTTCTATGTAACAGCACATGAGCTTGCCCATCAATGGTGGGCACATCAAGTAATTAGCGGCGATGTTCAAGGCTCAACTCTGCTTTCTGAAACTCTTGCTCAATACTCAGCCTTAATGTTATTAGAAAAAGAATATGGTAAAGAAAACATTAGAAAATACTTAAAATATGAACTTGATCGTTATTTAAGAGGCCGTAGTTCAGAAGACAAGAAAGAAAACCCAATGAGCAAAGTACAAAATCAACCTTACATCCATTATCAAAAGGGTAGTTTAGTTATGTATGCACTTAAAGATTATATTGGAGAAGAGGCTGTTAATAATGCACTTAAAAATTTTGCCAGCGAAGTTGCCTATAAAGAGCCACCCTACCCAAGTTCTATTGAACTAATAAAACACTTAAAAGAAGTAACCCCTCCCGATTTACAATATTTAATAGAAGATTTATTTGAAAATATAACTTTATTTGAAAATAAGGCTTTAGATGCAACCTACACAAAAACGCCTGATGGTAAATATTTAGTTAAACTAAAAGTTCAAGCTAAAAAGCTTCGTGCAAACGGTGATGGTGAAGAAAAGGCAATTGCTATCAATGATTTAATTGACATAGGAGTTTTTTCTGGCGAAAAGAAAAAACAAAAAGAACTTCACTTGCAAAAATATAAAGTAGATAAAGAAGAAATGACATTTGAAATTAAAGTGGATGAAGTGCCTTCTAGAGCAGGAATTGATCCTTATAACAAACTCGTTGATCGCAACTCTGATGATAATGTCAAAGAAACTAAAAGCAGTGATTAGAAAGAGTTTTAGATATTTTTTTAAATCATAAAATCATAAACGAATTAGTGGCTATAAGTTAGGTTGTCGCTAACTTATAGCCACCTACATTGCTCAAACATAAACTTTTTATCTTAAGTCTAATTATTTATCTCTTAATCTTTATTCCTGTAGTAAAAAGTAGTGCTTTTTCTTTACCATTAGCAACATGGTAAATTGTTTGTGGTAAAAGGTCTGTGTCTGAAAGGCTAAGGCTTCCACTAGAGCTAGAAGCTTTTTCTACTTGAGTTATTGCTAGTTTAGCAGTTGTTTCTTGTTCAAACTTAAAAACTTCTCCTCCCCACATTTTTTTCCATTGCTCAAAATCACCTAAGGATAATTTTCTTGGCTCATCACTTTCTAAAGGCAGTAGTTCTCTTAAAGGTTCTTGAGAAACAACTATAGTAAAAACTTCTTCTACTATCTTTGTACTTGTTTCTTTTAGGCTTGATATTTCAAAATGATCTTCATCGCTTGGTAGAAAAAGTAGTTTTCCAGAGGAAATTCTATCTGTTTTACCTAAATCTCTACGACTAGGGAAAACTAAGTAAGGGTCGCTATATTTACCGTTAATATAAAGCTCTTGGCTGATTATATAAACATATCCTTCGGTTGGTACTTCAATAGCAAGCCTTATAATGTCGCCATCTATTAGCTCAGTATTTGAGCTAATACGCTCAGGTATAACTCTAGTAACAACTTCTGAGCTTTGGCCTTTTACACGTTTAAGGATTCTGGTATTTTCTACAACCTTACTATTAACTTTTTCTGCCGTAGTAACCTCTCGTAAGCGCCAAATAGTAACACCTATTTCTGTACCCTCAAAAACTGTAAGTTCTTGATTATTGTCTACTTTATATTTGTATACAGGTAGTTTCACTTGTTTTGGAGTAATTTTTTTCTTTTTAGGGCGTTTATTTGCATATTTTTTTGGTAAATATTGAGCATACTCAATAGGTTTAAGCCCTCTAGTTTGCTCATTTTCTTGAGCTAAAATATTTGTTGAAAGAGGCTCTCCAAAATAAGTGAACATACTAAAAACAGCTAGAATAATTAAAATAAATTTTTTATTTTTCATAATTTACTAATTCCATATTTATTTAATTAAGCTATCCCATTGACCTGAAGGGATAAAACTTGCCCAGTAAAATGGATGGTTACGTTTAGGATCTTTTAACATTTTAAGTTGCACATTTCTTAAAGCTTCGCTTCGCCCTTCGCCTTTTTTTAGAAGTAAGTAATATGCACTCATTAAGTCTCTTGTACCTATATCAGACACAGGCCATAAGCTAATTAATTGAGTCTCTGCACCTGATAAAACCAGTGCACGGCGTAAGCCGTAAACTCCATCCCCGCTTTTAACTTCACCTACGCCGGTATCACAAGCTGAGAGTACTACAAGTTTTGTTCCCCATAAATCTAGACCTGCCATTTCTAAGGAAGTAAGTATCCCATTTTCACCTGAATCACTGCTAAGTAAATTTGCTCCTGAGAGTGCAAGTCCTGAGCGCAAGAGTGGGTTAAGTTCTTTTTCACTTTTTTCGCTTATTGATTTTGAACGTTTAATTTTAACAATTCTTAGGCTTTCATTATTTGAAGACATTTCTTCTTGAGAAAAGAAGAATCCATGTGTAGCGATATGAAGAATTTCAGGCTTATTTACTTGTTTTAGCGCTATTTCAGTAGCAGCTTCTTTTATAAGTAGATCTGATTTTGGCAAAAGATTTTTTATAATTTTGGCTTCTTTTTCTGTTTCTGGAAGATTATCAAATAAATCATTATTATTTTCTGCTAAACCAAAATCTGGATTAGCTACGATCAAAGAACGATTTGATGAATCGCTTTTTACTTGTAATTTTAGTAAGTCTCGACCACTAGCTAAATAGGTTAAATTATAATTTTCTACTAGATATTTTCCATTTCCATCAACTAGTGCTGCAAAAGGAACCAGGTTGAGTAATCCATCTGGTGAAAGTAGGAGGTGTTCAGGTTTATCAACTAGTTTAAGCACAGGATCCATCACTAGTTTATATAATTCTTGCGCAATAGGTTTTACTTCTTTGTTAACATTATGGTTTTTATCCCTAACAAATAAGCGAAGTTGGTTTACTAATTTATCAATTCTAGAGATTTCGCCTAATTCAGTAAATTTAAGATTACCTTTGTTATCTAAAACATAAACAACATAGTTTTGAACTTTAGCAGATTCTTTGGTTTTAAGGTCATATGGATGATAAGCAGCAAACTCTACTAATACAGCATTATTAGGAATAGCTTGTTGTATTTTATCTAGACTAATTTTTTGAGTTTGTGAACGAAACTCGCTGCTATGAGAGCTAATTTCTATTTCTATTTTGTCTATTTCCTCGGCTAATTCTTTTAGTTGAACTTTAATTTTTTCTAAATTTTCGGCTTTTACTTGGCCTAGAGTTAATTCTAAAGATAGGTTTGAATATAGTTTTTTTCTTTCTGCTAGTTTATTAAGTAGTTCTTGGTCTTCAGGTGTAGCTCTTTGGCGTAAGAGTTCAACACTTTGAGCTAGAACATCTAAAGCACGTCCTTTGCGTCTAAGTATTGTACTTAGAGCCGTTTGGCTAGCTTTTATATTTGTAGGTGCAAATTGTGTATTAAAAGAAATCGATATATCAAAAGGAGAGGCACGATTTAAGTAAGCAAGTTTTTGTCTTTCAGATCCTCCTCCAAGATTACGCAATAAGCTTTGTTCATCATTTTCATCAAGACGTATTTGATAGCTAAGGGCTAGATCAATATCTCCTTTATTTTGATAAAGATTAACTAAAGCATTACATGCTCCTGTTATATCAGGGTGTTGTTTTCCTATTTTCTTTTCCAAAATATTTAAGGAGCGTAAAAGCACTTCTTCAGCTTTTTTATAATCGCCTTTATAAATATAAACTTGTCCTAAAACATTTAAGAAATTAGCTAGCTCACTATTTTCAACGCCCTTTTTGTCATAAATAGAAATGGATCTTAGATATAGTTCTTCAGCTTTTTCATAGTTACCTTTAAATTTTTCTATTTCAGCAACACAATTTATTGAAAGCGCTAAGAGTGGATGATCAGGGCTTAGCTTTTTTTCTCTAATAGTAAGAGCTTGTAAATAATAATTTTCTGCATCAGTATAATTTTGTCTATCTTTAGCAATTTGTCCTAAATTATTAAAAACATTTGCTAGTTCAACTTCATCGGCTTTAATTTTCTTTAGCAGGTCAAAAGCTCGTAAATAGAGAGTTTCAGCCCTTTCATAATCCCCTTTAATATGATAAAAATGCCCTAAATTAAATATAGATTTAGCAGTATTAATATGTTCAGGTGCTACTTTTTCTCTAATTGCAACAGAGCGCAAATAGCTTTTTTCTGCCTTTTCATAATCTCCTCTAAAGCGATAAACTCCAGCAATATTATTAAGCGCTTGTGCTACTTCATTAGAATCAGGCCCAAATATTTTTTCTCTTATTATTAACGCTTTTGCTAAAAATTCTTCTGCCTTTTCATAATTTCCTACTGTGCGGTAAATAGCTCCAAGATCGTTTATTGCAGTAGCAAATTCTCCTTCTAGTTCAGGCAAATCTTTTAATAAATTCACTCGTTCTTGAGCAAGCTCAAGCGCTTCAGAATAATTAGCACTGCTAAAAAGTTTAAGAATTTTACTTTCAAGCTCATTAGATTTTGCAAGAACTTGTTCTTTAGTAGAAACATTTACTATACTTTGACTTGTATCTTCTGTTTTACTTTCTGTTTTATTATTATCTGCATTTAATTGTGGTTCTATATTTTGAGTTGTAGTAGGAGTATTTGAAACAGTTGTTACAGGTTTAGTTTTACTGGTGCAAGAAGTAAAAAAGACAATCAAAATAACAGTAATTAAAAGACTACAGAGCTTAGAGTATTTATAAGTAGAAGCAATATTAAAACTTAAAGTATTATTATAAGACATATCATACTTCCTTAGAGTTTCTAACCTATCTATTGTTAAATACAGCATTTTAGTGTTGACTGCAAGTTAGTTTATACTTTTATTAGCATTAAAAAGTTGTTAATTATTCCTTAGCTTTGGTCTTATGACTTGAAAGAAACCCTATAGAGATGTTACGCTTGGCAGTTACGCCTATAACTCAATAATTTTAATATATAAAATAATATAGTAAGTTTAGTTGGAGGAACTAATGAGCGCTGAAGTCGCTGTTTCAAAATACGCAGGGCTAGATCGTCAAACCCTAATTGGCCTATATAAAAACATTTATTTATCACGCCGTATTGATGACAAAGAAATACAATTAAAAAGTCAAAATAAAATCTTTTTTCAAATTAGCGGTGCAGGTCATGAAGCCGTATTAGTTGCGGCTGGAACGCTCTTAAAACCTGGACATGATTGGTTTTATGCTTATTATCGAGATCGTGCTTTAGCTTTGCAACTAGGCATGACAGCAGAAGAAATGCTTCAAGCTGCTGTGGGTGCAGAATTAGATCCAAGTTCTGGAGGTCGCCAAATGCCTTCTCACTGGGGACATAAAGCGCTAAACATTGTGTCTAAATCTAGCCCTACTGGAACTCAATTTCTTCAAGCTGTAGGATGTGCTGAGGCAGGTCGTTATTTTAGCCTAAAAGAAGATATTGCTGATCGTGCAAAAAAATTTAAACAAGACGAAATAGTTTATGTCTCCACTGGCGAAGGAACAACAAGCCAAGGAGAGTTTTTTGAATCCTTAAATACTGCTTGTAACTTAAAACTTCCTGTACTTTATTTAGTTGAAGATAATGGATATGCCATTTCTGTACCTAAAGAAGTACAAACCGCAGGCGGAAGTATTTCAAAATTATTAGTTGGCTATCCTAATCTTTTTATAAAAGAAGTGGATGGAACAGACCCTATTGCTAGTTATCAAGTGCTTAGAGAGGCTATTACTTATTGCCGTATGCGTCGCGGGCCAGCACTTGTACATGCACATGTAATTAGACCCTATTCACATTCCTTATCTGACGAAGAAAAACTCTATAGACCTGCTTCTGAGCGTGCAGACGAAGAAAAACGAGATCCAGTTAAAACATTTGCTCAATTTTTATTAAATGAAAAACTCCTTACCCAAAAAGAGCTTGATGAACTAAAACAAAGCGTTGATGAAGAAATTGCAAAAGCAACAGAAGTAGCATTAAATAGCCCTCAACCACCTAAAGACTCGGTTGAAAACTATGTTTATTCACCCGATGTAGACCCAACTGCACTAGAGTTTTCAACTAGCCCTGAATTTAATGGAGGTACACCAGGAACAGTAGTAGATCTAATTAATTATTGCCTTAGAGATGAAATGGCAAGAGATCCGCGTATTGTAGTCTTTGGTGAAGATGTGGCTGATTGTTCACGAGAGGAAAATCTAGAAGAAGTAAAAGGAAAAGGTGGAGTATTTAAGGTAACGGCAGGTTTACAACGTAAATATGGTAGCACTAGGGTTTTTAACTCTCCCTTAGCTGAGGCAAATATTGTTGGTCGTGCAGTTGGAATGGCTACACGTGGCTTAAAGCCTGTGGTTGAGATTCAATTTTTTGACTATATCTGGCCTGCTATGATGCAAATACGTAATGAGCTAGCACTTTTACGCTGGCGTTCAAATAACGCTTTTGCTTGCCCTGCTGTTTTAAGAGTGCCTATTGGAGGCTACTTAAAGGGGGGTGCAGTTTATCATAGCCAATGCGGAGAGGTTACTTTTACTCATATCCCTGGGCTTAGAGTAGTTTTCCCATCTAATGCATTAGATGCAAATGGGCTACTTCGTACAGCTATTCGCTCAGAAGACCCAGTACTATTTTTAGAACATAAACATCTTTATCGCCAAACTTATAATAAATCAGAATATCCTGGCCCAAATTATATGATCCCCTTTGGCAAAGCTAGAGTAGTACGCGAAGGTAAAGATTTAACTATAATTACTTATGGGGCTAATGTTCAGCACTCAGTAGTTGCGGCTAGAGAGGCGGCTGAACAAGGAATTGAGGTAGAAATTCTAGATTTACGTACCTTAAGTCCTTATGATTGGGAAGCAATTGAAAAGTCTGTTATGAAAACCAATAAGGTTTTAATTGTTCATGAAGATTCTTTATCTTGGGGCTATGGGGCAGAAATTGCTGCACGTATTAGCTCAGAACTTTTTGAGTATTTAGATGGGCCTGTTTCTAGAGTAGCAGCAATGGATACCTTTGTTGCTTATGCTCCAGAGCTAGAAGAGCGCATCTTGCCACAAATTAGCGATGTCTTAAAAGCTATAAAAGAACTTTATCGTTATTAGTTTTTTGTCTATTGGCAAAGACAAAAGGAGGTTTAATAATGCCAATTTACGAATATAAATGTGAAAAATGTAATTCTATCATTGAAAAAATTCAAAAATTCTCTGATCCACTTCTTACTGAATGCGAAAAATGTGGAGGTAATTTAAATAAACTCCTTTCGCAATCAAGCTTTGCACTAAAAGGGTCTGGTTGGTATGTCACAGATTACGCTAAGAAGACTACTGGAGTAAGCGAGCCTAAGAGTGAAAAAACTGAGACTACAACTGAACCTTCAAGCAGTGAAGCTAAGACTACTACACCTTGTGCTGCAACAACTGGTGGCTGTGGCTCAGAAGCTTGTAATGTAACAAGTAACTAAAAGTTAATAATAGGGATAGAGACATAATTTTATTTTAGATAGAAATATAACTCTATCCCTACTGCTTTTTATCTGGCAATATCCCTTTGATTAATATCTAAACCCAATAATAATTATCAAACTGCAAAATAATTATTATTGGGTTTTGTCTTTATTAAAAATTCTAAAAATCTTATGTAGAGGTACTATGAGAAAAGGTCTAGTGCTATTTGCTCTGTTTACTATTTTTACTTTAGGATTGGCTAGTTGTGGCAGTCCTGAAACACCTAAAACAACTGATACTCCCGCAAACTCACCCACACCAGGGGCTTCTCCAAGCGCTGGTGGAGGACTAGAAGTAGGGGGAATAACTCACCCTGATGAAAAGCATTTAACCAATATTAAACAGCTTACTTTTGGCGGAGAAAATGCCGAAGCTTATTGGAGTGGGGATGGAAAACAAATTATCTTGCAATCAACTCATGGCGATTATAAATGTGACCAAATCTTTACTATAAGCGCTGATGGTGGGGAGATGAAACTAGTTAGTACAGGAAAAGGACGTACTACTTGTAGTTATTTTTTCCCCGATGGTAAAAAAATCCTTTTTGGCTCAACTCATGCAGGTAAACCTGATTGCCCTCCACCCCCAGATATGTCTCAAGGTTATGTTTGGGCGATTTATCCAGATTATGATATTTATATAGCAAATCCTGATGGATCAGACTTAAAACCACTTGCTAAGTCTCCAGGCTATGATGCAGAAGCCACTATTTCACGAGATGGTAAAAAAATTATTTTTACATCAACTAGAGATGGAGATTTAGACCTTTATGTGATGAATGCTGATGGGTCAAATGTTAAAAGATTAACTGACACTCCTGGTTATGATGGTGGTGCATTTTTTTCGCCTGATGGTAGTCAAATTGTCTATAGAGCTTATCATCCAGCAGAAGGCGAAGAATTAAAAGAATACCAAGAGTTACTCAAGAAAAATCTAGTACGCCCAAGTAAAATGGAGCTTTTTATTATGGATGCAGATGGTAGTAATCAAAGACAATTAACTACAATTGGTAAAGCTAATTTCTGCCCATTTTTTACCCCTGATGGACATAAAGTTATATTTGCTTCAAATCATGCTGATGTAGAGGGCAAAGGGCGTAATTTTGATCTATTTATGGTTAGTGCTGAAGATGGTAGTAACTTAGAGCGAATTACTTATTCTGGTGGATTTGATGGATTTCCAATGTTTAGCCCTGATGGTAAAAAGTTGGTTTGGGCATCAAATCGTAATGGCAAAGCTAGAGGTGAAACTAACGTTTTTGTTGCTGATTGGGTAGACTAAAATCAACCCACCCAAAATTAAACTGCCCTGGGATTTATCTTAGGGCAGGAAACTAGCAAAATAAAATATAATTAAATTTTCTGCGCTGCTAATAATATTTTATAATCCCCCAAATTTCATCAATCGTTCTTATCAATTTTTTAAATATTAAAAAATTTATGGAAAATAATTCTTTAATTATTCTAGCAGAAAGCTTGCAATTAATTTTTGATAATCTAAATTCTTTTGGTTATCAGACTATTGCTCCTACAATTTCAGAAAATACTATTGTATATGACCAAATCACAAAAATATCTGATTTGCCTATAGGCTATATAGATGAACAAACAGGAGGTCATTACAGGTTAAAAAAACATTCTAAGCCAACATTTTTTAGTTATACGGTTGGAGCAAATTCTTGGAAAAAATATCTGCATCCGCCAAAAGTACGATTATGGCAAATAAAGCGTAAGGCTAAAGCAATGGAATTTGTTTCTGAAGAAACACAGCCTCCAAAGCTTGCATTTATTGGGGTACGAGGCTGTGAGCTTGCAGCAATTTCTATTCAAGATAGAGTTTTTCTAAAAGATAAATTTGTTGACCCTATTTACTCAACTCGTCGCAAAGATATTTTCATTGTAGCTATAAATTGTGCTAGAGCAGTTAAAACTTGTTTTTGCACGTCTATGCAAACTGGCCCAAAAGTAGAAGAGGGTTTTGACCTATCACTAACAGAAATTTTAGATGATAAAAAACATATTTTTTTAGTTAAAGTAGCTACAGAAAAAGGAAGAGAAATTCTTAAAAATATTCCTTATAAAGTGGCTACTAAAGAAGATGAAAATATAGCTGAAAATATTATTAAAACTACTGCTCAAAGTATTGAGAAAAAGCTAGATACGGAAAATATTAAAGAACTACTTTACCAAAACTATGAGAATCCAAGTTGGGATGAAGTAGCCAATAGATGTTTAAGTTGTGCTAATTGTACAATGGTTTGTCCTACTTGTTTTTGTACCACAGTTCAAGACACTACAGACTTAACAGGAGAAATTGCAGAACGTTGGCGAAGTTGGGATTCTTGTTTTACTTCAGATTTCTCTTATATTCATGGAGGAAGTGTTAGAGTCTCAACTAAGTCTAGATATCGTCAATGGTTAGTACATAAACTAGGCGCATGGCTTGATCAATTTGGCACTTCAGGTTGTGTAGGCTGTGGGCGTTGTATAACCTGGTGTCCTGTTGGAATTGATATAACCGAACAAGTAAAAACACTACGTGAAAATAATGGCTAAATTTCTTAATCTACAATTGTAAGCACATTGAAAGGAAAAACTAATGACGCTAAAGACACTTGAGCCTATTTTAGCTAAACACCCTTTATTTAATGAGCTAGACCCTCAGTATCTAGAAATAATTGTTGGCTGTGCTAAAAATGTCCGCTTTAAGGAAGGCGAATTTATTCTTAGAGAAGGTAGAGAAGCAGATACTTTTTATTTAATTCGAGAAGGAAAGGTAACAGTAGACATCTATGTCCCTCATTTAGGGCCAATTACTATACATACTGTTGCTGAGGGTGAGGTTTTAGGCTGGTCTTGGCTAGTGGCTCCTTATCGTTGGCACTTTGATGCTCAAGCCATAGTAGCAACAAGGGCTATAGCCTTAGATGGAAAATGTATTCGTAATAAATGCGAAGAAAATAAAGCTATGGGTTATGAATTAATGAAGCGTTTTTCTTCGGTTATTGTCCAAAGACTACAATCAACACAAATGCAGTTACTAGATGTTTATGGGATTCGTCAGTAAAGAAAAATTATGCAATTACTAGATCCAATGCTACCAGACCAATTTTTAGTTAAACGTAAAGTTAATGAAAATAAAGATACTTTTACTTTAACTTTAGAACCTTTAGAAAAAAAATCTTTTCTCTATCAGCCTGGGCAATTTAATATGCTCTATATGTTTGGCTTAGGTGAAGTCGCTATATCAATTAGCGGAAACAGTGAAAAACCCCTACCGCTTATACATACTATTCGCGCTGTTGGAACAACCACAAAAGCAATGCAAAAGCTAAAAAAGGGTGATGTTATAGGTTTACGAGGCCCTTTTGGTAGTAGTTGGCCTATAATACAAGCTAAAGGAAAAGACGTAATTATTGTAGTAGGTGGAATAGGACTTGCGCCTTTAAGACCCGTTATTTACTATATTTTAGCCCATCGTCAAGACTATGGTAGAGTATCTTTACTTTATGGGGCAAGAACTCCTGAAGATCAAATTTACTTAAATGAATTTGCAGGATGGCAAGAAAAGTTGGATTTTTTTACAATCGTAGATCGTGCTAGTAAAAAATGGAATGGTGATGTTGGTGTAGTAACTAGATTAATTCCTAAAGCTAAATTTAATCCTAGTAATACTTTAGCAATGATTTGTGGGCCTGAAGTAATGATGCGTTTTGTAAGTCTAGCGCTTCAAGATAAAGGGCTTATACCAGAACAAATTTTTGTTTCTATGGAAAGAAATATGAAATGTGCTATAGGTTTTTGTGGTCATTGCCAATTAGGGGGAACTTTTATTTGTAAAGATGGGCCAGTTTTTACTTACAAAGAAATGAAGCGATATCTTGAACTTAGAGAGGTTTAATTTTATGGCAAGAAAACCAAAATTAGCTGTATGGAAATTTTCTTCTTGTGATGGATGTCAATTAAGCCTCTTGGATTGTGAAGACGAACTTCTAGCCTTAGCAGGAAATATTGAGATTGCTAATTTTTTAGAAGCATCAAGAGAGGTAATTAAAGGGCCTTATGATTTATCACTTGTAGAGGGTTCTATTACTACACCACACGACTTAAAACGTATTCAAGAAGTAAGAAAAATCTCTAAATTTTTAGTCACAATCGGAGCTTGTGCAACGGCTGGAGGAATACAAGCCCTTAGAAATTTTCAATCTGTAAGCGATTTTATTTCTATAGTTTATGCTACTCCTGAATATATTTCCACACTAGAGCAATCTACTGCAATTTCTAGTCATGTTAAAGTAGATTTTGAGTTGCATGGTTGTCCAATTAATAAAGAACAGCTAGTAGAAGTAATTAGCGCATTTTTATTTCACCGTAAGCCAAATATCCCTGCTCATAGTGTTTGTATGGAATGTAAATTAGCAGGAAATGTATGTATTTTAGTTAGTAATGGGGTTGCTTGTTTAGGCCCAGTAACCCATGCTGGATGTGGGGCGCTTTGTCCATCATATAATCGTGGTTGTTTTGGCTGCTATGGGGCCAAAGAAAATACTAATACCAGTTCATTAAGCAATAAATTGTATCAATTAGGTGTTAAAAACCAAGATATACAGAAATTATTCCGTAGCTATAATGCTTATACCCCAGCATTTCTAAAGGAGAGCAAAGCACATGACTAGCAAAACAATTAAGGTAGATTACCTTGCTCGTGTAGAGGGAGAAGGCGGGCTTTATATTAAAGTAAAAGATGAAAAAGTTACAGAAGTTAAACTTAAGATTTTTGAACCACCAAGGTTTTTTGAAGCATTTTTAAGAGGCCGTAACTTTACAGAAGTGCCAGACATAACCGCTCGTATTTGTGGAATTTGTCCTGTTGCTTATCAAATGAGCGCAGTTCATGCAATGGAAAATGCTTTAGGAGTCAGAGTTGATGGGCAGTTAAGAGAACTTCGCCGTTTACTTTATTGTGGTGAATGGATAGAAAGTCATACTCTACATGTTTATATGCTTCATGCTCCTGATTTTCTTGGCTACCAAAGCTCAATCCATATGGCTAAGGATTTTCCTGATATAGTAAAACAAGGATTAGAGCTTAAAAAAGCAGGTAATGAGATTGTTAGAGTAGTTGGCGGTAGAGAAATTCACCCTATAAATGTTCGTGTAGGTGGATTTTATAAAATACCAAGCAAAAAAGATTTGCTAGTCTTAGCTGAAAAATTAAAACGAGCACGTGATTTAGCGCTTGAAACGGTTAAATGGGTAGCAAAATTTAATTTCCCTGATTTTACACAAGATTACCTATTTGTTTCTCTAGCGCATGAAAATGAATACCCGTTTAATGAAGGTAGAATAGTTTCGAGCAATGGCCTAAATATTGATATAAAAGAATATGAAGATTATTTTGTTGAAGAACATGTTAAACATTCTAATGCTCTACATTCTCAAATGAAAACAGGAGAAAATTATTTTGTTGGCCCGCTTGCACGTTATAGCCTAAATTTTGACAAACTTTCTCCGTTAACTAAAGAAACTGCTCTAGATATTGGGCTTAGTAAAACTTGTAAAAATCCTTTTCAAAGTATTATTATTCGTAGCCTAGAAATTCTTTATGCTCTTGATGAAGCATTACGTATTATTAATAGTTATGAAACACCTGAACAACCTGCTATTAAGCTAGAGATTAAAAGTTCAAAAGGTTATGGAGCAACAGAAGCGCCAAGAGGAATGATTTATCACCACTATAAAATAGACGACGATGGATTAGTATTAGAGGCAAAAATTGTCCCCCCTACATCACAAAACCAAAAAACAATTGAGCGAGATTTATGGAATTTTGTTCCAGATCGCCTAGATTTACCCTTAGATGAACTTACTTGGCAATGTGAGCAAGCCATACGTAATTATGACCCCTGTATTTCTTGTGCAACACATTATCTAAAGCTAACTTTAGATAAAGAATAATTAAAAGTAATGCTAGAAAATACTGTAGTTATTGGAATAGGCAATGATCATAGGGGAGATGATGCATTTGGACTACTTACAGTAAGAAACATAAAAAAGATTATTAGCAATAAAGTTTGCTGTTATGAGCATTCTAGTGACGCAACAGGCTTAATTAGCCTTTGGCAAAAGGAAAAAGTAGTTTTCTTAATTGATGCAATTTATAGTAAAGATCCTTGTGGAACAATTTATTGCCTTGATCTTAAAAAAGAAATATTACCTAATGAATGGTTTTACTCAACACATTCTTTTAACATAGCTCAAGTAATAGAGTTAGCCCAAATCCTAGACCAAATGCCTAAGAAAATACTACTTTATGGGGTAGTAGGAAAAAACTTTGAAATTGGAGAGAAAATCTCACCTAAAGTTTTTCAAGCTATAGAAACGTTAACTACTGAGATTATTAAAGATATAAATAGTTTTTAGAAATATTTTGTTATTTCTTTAAGACAGTTACTTGAGATTTATTTTGTTGAGAAGGTAAGAAAATTACAGTTTCGCCACTAGCAATCATTCCTGCTTCACGTGCAAGAGTTTCAACTGTGCGAGGGTCTTTTTCAATGGCATTTAGTCTACGTACTATTTTAGCGTTTTCTGATTCTAATTGCTTTACCTCTTGATCAACCTGATTATATTGAAGTTGAGCATTATTTAGCTCATTACGGGTGTGAACTGTTAAGGAATAGCAAAGACCTGTTGCAGCAAGCATCACCATTGCCACCCAAACATACGTAGGCATTTGCAATAGAGAAATTATTTGTTCATAAGTTAAACTTACGTTTGACTTAACATCATTTACTAGGGAAGTATTTGCTACCCGGTTCAAGATTCACCTCCAGAATCACTAAAAACTTAATGTTAAATAGATCAATAATCTTAGGTAAAGACTTAGAGTGTATTATTAGGGTTATTATCGCCTATTTGAAATGCTCAGGGAATGAGCGCTTAGGGGCTATCTACTGATAAGGCGAATGTAACATAGCGATATAGGGGCTGCAACAACTTTTTCCTGATGAATAATTTCCGGTCTTTAGTTAAACTTTTAGTTCAACTATTTTTCACTTCTATCTTAATAAAAAATTATATCCAATCTTCAAATTCACCTTCATTTTCCTCGCAAAGCTTACTAGGTAGCCAAAAGGAGTTTTCAAATACTTTTAGTGGAAAAGTCTTTAGGGATGAATCATTTAACGGCTTTACACATTTACCTGTATCAAGGGCAAACTCCCAATTATGCCAAGGACAAATAATCAAATTTCCTTCTTGATAACCATTACTAAAAAAAGCTCCCATATGAGGACAAATATCTTCAATTGCATAGTAATTTTCCCTGTCACAGTAGATCGCAATTCGATAACCATCGTGAATTATTACTAAAATCTGTCCTTGAGAAACAGACTCTAGATCTCCTACTTTTACATACCCTGTTAAATCCATCTTCACCCCCGCTAAAGTACTTAATCACTTATTTATTCACTATTTTATTTATTAACACAATAACTTTTCTTAGCTTTTTTTTATTTTTCAGATAAAATTGCTACCTTGTGATTTTATTCACTTGACACTATTTTATATTAGTGTATCATATACACTAATTAATTAAGGAGTACTATAAATGCCCACAACAGAATTTAGCACTAGTTTAATTACAGATCTTTATCAACTTACAATGGCAGCTGGGTATTTTACTCATAGATGTAATAATCAAGGAAGTTTTGAATTATTTGTTAGAAGAGTGCCTAAAAACCGCAACTACCTATTAACAGCAGGTTTAGCTGAGTGTTTAGAATATATCACTAGTCTTAAATTTAGTGAAAGTGACATTGAGTATTTAAAAAGCTTAACGGTTTTTAAGAATGTAGGAGCAGAATTTTTTGATTATTTAAGAAATTTTAGATTTACTGGTGATGTATGGGCAATGCCTGAGGGGACGCTTGTATTTGGCAATGAGCCTATTATTCGCGTTACTGCTCCACTTATTGAAGCACAAATTTTAGAGACTTACCTTCTTTCAACAATAAATTTCCAAACATTAATTGCTACTAAAGCAGCCCGAATTGTTAGAGCAGCACATCAAGATGGTAAAAAACGCTCTATTTTAGAATTTGGGACACGTCGTGCTCATGGCGGGGTTGCTGGCACTTATGCGGCTCGTTCTGCTTATCTAAGTGGCTTTACTGGGACTTCAAATTTAGCCGCAGGTAAAAGATTTGGAATTCCTGTTTATGGAACGGCAGCACATGCTTGGACGCTTGCTTTTGGAGATGAGTTAACAGCATTTAAGAAACTCTATGAAGTATTTCCTGATACTAGCACTTTACTTATAGATACTTACGATACTCTAAAGGGAGCAGAAAATGCTTGTAAATTAGGTGCTGGAATTAAAGGGGTAAGAATTGATAGTGGCAATTTAGCTGAACAAAGTTTTAAGGTAAGGGAAATTTTAGATAAAGCAGGGCTTAACCAAACTAAGATTGTAGTTAGTGGCGATCTAAATGAATTTTCAATTACCGAACTCATTAAAAGGGGTGCTCCTGTAGATACGCTTGGAGTAGGAACAGAACTTGCAACCTCTCGTGATTTACCTGCTCTAGGCGGTGTTTATAAGCTAGTTGAGCGTGTTAAGGATGATGGAACAACACAATTTACAGCTAAATTTAGCTCTGAAAAAATTACTTATCCTGGTATTAAACAAGTTTTTCGCCATTACGGGAGTAATGGTGAATACTTAGGTGATACTCTTGGTCTAGCTAATGAAAGTATTCCAACTAACAGCCGTCCTTTGCTAGTTCCTGTTATTAAAAATGGCGAAATAACTGAATATGGAAAAGTTAGCTTAGAAAGTTCTCGTGCTTATGCTGCTCAAGAGCTAGCTAATTTACCTAAAGAATATCATAGTTTTAGCGAAAATATTCTTTATCCTGTTTTAACAAGTATAGCCTTAAATGAGCTTTTAGAAGAAGTTAAGGCCAAACTTAATCAATAAAATAATAACCCTTTGGGTTAAAACTATGGAGAAATTTATGGCAATTAGAGAAATGGTTTTTGTAGATATTGATACTCAATTTGATTTTATGGATCCTAAAGGAACTCTTTTTGTTCCTGGCGCTCCAGAAATCACTAATAATTTAGCTAAGCTAGTGTCTTATGCTAAGGAAAAATCTATCCCTATTGTTGCTTCTGTTGATGCTCATCCTGTTGATGACCCAGAATTTTCGCAATTTCCCCCTCATTGTGTTAGAAATACTCCTGGGCAAGAAAAAGTATCTGCTACATTTATTGAAACTGCGACTATAATTGCAGCAAGCAAGCAAGAGCTTTTTTTATCAGAAAAAGCTAGTAACTATATTTTAGAGAAAACTATTTTTAGTATTTTTGGTAATGAAAATGCTGAAAATATTTTTAAGGTTTTGGATGCTAAAAACTACTATGTTTTTGGAGTTGCAACAGATTATTGTGTAAAAGCAGCTGTGCTTGGGTTACTTGAAAGAGGTTATAAAGTTACAGTTGTTGAAGATGCTATTAGTGGGGTTACTCCTGAAACTAGCTTAGCAGCACTTGATGAAATGAAACTAGCTGGTGCAAAATTTGCTCGCACATCAGAAATAATTGCCAGTTAATTATTAATTTAGAGGTAAGTTAGTTTTGTCTAAGTCTAATAAAAACACTTCTACTAGTTCTCCTAGTGATTTTTTTATCCCAGCACTTAAAGATCGTCCTTCTGTAGCTGTAGATACAATTATTTTTACTGTAGATGGCAAAGACCTAAAGGTTTTGCTTATTAAGCGTAAAATAGAGCCTTTTAAGGGTATGTGGGCAATTCCTGGTGGCTTTGTTCGTATGGGTGAAACCTTAGAACAAGCCGCTAGGCGCGAACTTTTTGAAGAAACTAATGTTTCAAATATTTATCTAGAACAGCTTTATACCTTTGGAGATCCTGGCCGTGACCCTCGTGCTTGGGTAGTTACAATTGCCTATTTTGCTCTTATTAGCTCTGAAAGACTAGAAATTAAGGCAGATACCGACGCAGAAGATGTAGACTGGTTTTCAATGTATTCTCTACCCCCACTTGCCTTTGACCATGATAAAATTCTTAAGTATGCTCTTGAGCGTTTACGTAACAAGCTAAGCTATACTACTATAGGGTTTCAGCTTTTACCTAAGAAATTTACTTTAACAGAGCTACAAAAAGTTTATGAAATTATTCTAAATAAGCCTATAGATAAAAGAAATTTTCGTAAAAAAATACTTTCTGAAAATATGTTAACTGAATTAGAAGAAACAAAAATGGATGGGGTACATCGCCCTGCAAGACTTTATCAGTTTAAAGAAGCCTAAAAGCTCGTATTAAACGAAATATCTTAGTAAAAAATAATGAATAACAATTTAGATAAACTTCTAGAAAATCAAAAAACCTGGTTACTTATAAAAATATTAGCTTTTATAACCTTTTTAATAACTTTTATTAATTTGTTTTTACAATCCCAATCTAAAAGCTTAGACGAAGATGAAATTGAACATGCACATGTAGCCTGGCTTCTATTTAAGAACAAAGCTCTTTATATAGACTTTTTTGAGCATCATCCACCCCACTATTGGTATATTTTATCTACTTATTATCATATTTCTGGAGAAAATACAGCAGTCTTTATCTTTGGGCGTATATTGATGTTGATTACTTTTTCACTTGCAGTAATTTTTCTTTATTTAATAGGAAAAGAAATTTTTGGCAAAATTGGAGGATTAATAACTGCAATAATTTTATGTCTAAATCAATTCTTCCAATTAGCAGGGATAGCTATGCGTCCAGATGGGGTAATGGTTGCACTTTTACTAGCTGGAACTTATTTTTTTATAAGAGGTTGGAAGAACAAATTTTTATTTTATGAAGCACTTTTATCAGGGCTTCTTTTAGGTCTAGCCTTTGCGTTACACCCTAGATCGGGTTTTACAATCCTAGCTTTAGCCATAGCAGTTCTAATTGGCTGGTCTTCTAAGAATGGAATAAAAGAAATTTTGAGTCGTAAAAATAATTTACTAATCTTTGCTGTTACGGCTTTTATACCTATTTTATTACCTTTTCTTATCTATGGATTTTCTTTTTATTTAGAAAATATGTATAGAGTAAGTTCTAGTATTGCACTGCCTTTTTTTAACCCTTGGGATAGGTTAAGAGATATTTTCGTTAAGACATTTGCATTATTTCCACTATTTTTTATTTCTCTACCTATTTGTGTTTATTTAATATTTAAGGATAGAAAACTTTTTTGGCTAAATGGTCTTACTTTTTTATTTTCTTTCTTAAACCTTTTTGCTTTATTTATGGGAATGATTTTTCTTTCTCGCCCTGAAATTTATAAAGATCTAGATTTTATTCCTCCTATACATAACTTTTATGTTTTAATTCCTTCTCTAGCTTTATCTACAGCACAAGGTCTAGTTTGGTTACTTAATCAAGTACCTAGTAAAAAACAGGTTTTTGTCTTAATAATATTTTTCCTTCTTGCTATAGTTTCTTCTCTGCGTTCTGATTGGTATATAACCAATGGGTTAAGTAGAAATTTAGAGTACATTGAAAATCTAAATAAAATAATTCCTAAAAATGAAACCTTTGTTGGTAATACAATCTCTAACCCTATATTTAGAATGGATGGAACATTTCATTGGGTTGATGTAAACCTAAAATTAATGAAAGAAATTCTACCTAATTTTCATTATGATTTTGTTAGTGAGTTTAAAAAAACGCATCCATACATTGTAAACAAAAACTTTTTGCAAAGACTTGAACACGATCCTACCCACTTAGAACAAACAAAAAAATACCTAGAAGAAAATTATCAACCATTAAAAGATTTTCCCAACCTGCTAATAAGAAACAATAAAGAATTATTAAATCAATAAAGGCCATAAATGCTATAGCTTAAAACGCTATAGCAGGTTGACCAATAATAAAACTAAATAAATAATTCTCTAACTTCCCTAAATTTTATTTTTAATTTATATAAAGTGGGTTTTATTATGGAACGAGTATTTTTTGCGTTAGGTGCAATTTCAGCTTTTATTGCTGTAGCAGCAGGAGCTTTTGGCGCTCATGGCTTAAAAAGCAGGCTTTCTAGTGAAATGCTAAGTATTTTTGAAGTAGGAGTGCGCTATCAAATGTATCATTCTTTTGCATTAATTGCTGTGGCTTGGGCATATAGTCGCTCACCTAGTGGTTTAGTTATAACAAGTGGTTGGTTATTTATTCTTGGAATAATTCTTTTTTCTGGAAGTCTATATGCTTTAAGCCTAACAGGAGTCAAAATACTTGGAGCAATTACACCCTTTGGAGGATTAGCATTTTTAGCTGCTTGGTTTTGCCTATTTTGGGTAGCGCTAAAAAAATAATAAACTTGAGTTCGGCAAATTACCTATTTATAACCATTGTAAATAGTTATAAGCCACATTATAATTTTGGGCGCGGCTACAAGTTTTAATTTCTTCACTTAAGTGTAATTATATATTTATTGCACATTGGCCGTTCTACAAGCGATCTCAACGCTTAGCACTAAAAACTATCCACATTTTTTTAGGAGACAAACACATATGAGCAACCCTTTAGTAGAATTACAAAAACTGGGTCAAAGCATTTGGTATGATAACATTCGTAAAGCACTTTTAGTTACTGGTGATCTTCAATCCAAAATAGGTTATGACATGCGGGGCATCACCTCCACCTTACAAGCTAAGATTGGTGGGGATGACCTACGTGGTGTAACTTCTAACCCAACCATCTTTGAAAAAGCCATTATGGGTAGCACTGACTATAATGAACAACTTAAAAAGTTAATTGCTACTGGTAAAGAAGTAAATGAAATCTATGAAGCTTTAGTTATTGATGATATTCGCCAAACCGCAGACTTACTTTATCCTGTTTTTGTACGTACAAATGAAGTAGATGGTTATGTAAGTCTAGAAGTATCACCTAAGCTTGCTCATGATACCGAAGGCACAATAATTGAAGCAAAACGCCTATTTAAAGAACTTAATCGTAAAAATGTAATGATTAAAGTACCTGCAACAGAAGCCGGTATTCCTGTAATTACTGAATTGATTGCTTGTGGAATTAATGTCAACGTTACGCTAATCTTTTCTCTTAAATCCTATATCGACGTAGCCGAAGCCCATATTAAAGGCTTAGAGCGACGTGCTGCCGAAGGAAACCCTGTAGATGATGTAGCCTCAGTAGCAAGCTTCTTTGTTAGCCGCGTTGATACGGCTATAGATGGCAAGTTAAGAGAACGCGCCCGTCTTACCACTGATGAAGCTGAAAAGGCTGAATTAACTGCCCTCCAAGGCAAAGCTGCTATTGCTAATGCTAAAATTGCCTATGCTAAGTTTAAGGATATTTACTATGGAGATCGCTTTGCAGCATTAAGAGAAAAAGGTGCTAAAGCTCAAAGACCTCTTTGGGCTTCAACAGGTACAAAAGACCCTGCTTATTCAGATGTTTATTATTTAGAAGAGCTTATTGGTTCAGATACAGTAAACACTGTCCCTCCAGCTACTTATAGTGCTTTTCGTGATCACGGTAAAGTCCGAGGTGCAACCCTTGAAGAAGACCATGATGGCGCTCGTAAAATAATTGAAAAACTAGAGGGTTTTGGTATCAGCCTAGCCGAAGTCACACATCAACTACAAGTTGAAGGTGTTAAATCATTTATGACCTCTTTTGATACCCTATTTGCATCACTTGAAGCTAAACGAGCTGCTGCTCTTTCAGGTATTTTTGATCGCTTTACTTCTTCCTTAGGTTCAAATGCTGATCGCGTTAGAGAAAGATTTAAGAGTGCTGAAAAAGAAAAATGGGTTGAGCGAATTTGGAAAAAAGATGCAAGTCTTTGGAAATCTGAGTCTGAACATCAAGCAATCATTAAAAATGCCTTAGGATGGCTAACAGTGGCAAATAAAGTCTATGAGCATAGCCAAGAATTAGAAGAATTTGCCGCTAATATTCGTCGTGCTGGCTTTAAACACTTGATGTTACTTGGTATGGGAGGTTCTAGCCTTTGTGTAGAAGTCTTTAGACAAACCTTTGGGAAGCAAGAAGGCTCTCCAACTCTTCTAGTACTTGATAGTACAGATCCTTTAGCAATTAAAGCTCTTGAAGATCAAATAAATGTTGCAGATACACTTTTTATAGTTGCTAGTAAATCTGGTAGCACTACTGAACCAAATGCATTTTTCCAATATTTCTATGATAAGGTAAAAGCCGCTAAAGGTGCTCGTGCAGGAGAAAACTTTGTAGCTATCACCGACCCTGGAACTAGTATGGAACAACGTGCTAAAGACGCTGATTTTCGTCGTATTTTCTTAAATCCTGCCGATATTGGTGGACGTTATTCTGCACTTTCTTATTTTGGAATGGTTCCTGCTGCTGTTCAAGGTTTTGATTTCAAAACATTATTAGATCGTGCTGATCGTATTGCTCATGCTTGTGATAGCTGTGTTCCTGGCGCAGAAAATCCAGGTGCTCACCTTGGTGCAATAATGGGTGAAATGGCTAAAGCTGGTAAAGATAAACTCACTATAGTAACTTCACCAGAGCTTGCTTCTTTAGGTTTATGGATTGAGCAATTAATTGCTGAAAGTACTGGTAAAGATGGTCGTGGAATTTTGCCTGTAGCAGGTGAAGCCCTTGGAAGCCCATCTTCTTATGGCGATGATCGTCTTTTTGTAGCAATGAGCATAGGCGGCTCCATTAGTGCTGATATTGATGCTAAATTAAAAGCCTTAGAAGCTCAAGGACATCCTGTTGTTCGTCATATCTTACACGATAAATTAGACTTAGGAGAACAATTCTTTTTATGGGAATTTGCTACAGCTTTTGCTGGTGCAGTACTTGGAATTAATTCTTTTGATCAGCCAAATGTTCAAGAAAGTAAAGATAACACCAAAGCTTTACTTGCTGAATATGCTGAAAAAGGTAAATTACCAGAACAATCTGTTGCTGCAAGCGGCGATGGATTAACAGTTTATTGTGATGAGGCAACTAAAGCACATCTTTCAGAAGGTAATTCTGGCTCTGTTGCTGATTTAGTTGCAGCACACCTAAATCAAGCTAAGGCTGGTGATTATTGTGCATTCTTAGCTTATGTTAATGAAACTCAAGGGCATGATAGTCTGCTTCAAGACTTGCGCACCCATGTTCGTGATGGTCTAAGAGTAGCAACTACAGTAGGTTATGGCCCACGTTTCTTACACTCTACAGGCCAACTCCATAAAGGCGGTAGTGATGCAGGTTTATTTATTCAAATCACCGCTGATGATGATCAAGATATGCCTGTACCAGGTGAAAGCTATACCTTTGGTGTACTTAAAGCTGCTCAAGCATTAGGTGATTTCCAATCCTTAGCTTCACGTAATCGTCGCGCTATTCGCCTACATTTAGGTAAAGATCGTCATGCTGGGCTTGAAAAACTTTTACAAATCGTTCATCAAGCAATTCCACTAAAGAAAACTGCTGATGCTTAATAACCTAGCCCTAAAAGACGGGGTTATAAGAAAATTAAGAATTTAATTCTAAAGGCTGCCGATAGTTGGCAGCCTTTAGAGTTAAGACACCGAATATAATCTAGATAATGATAAAACGGTTAAGAAAAATTCTTTTTGGCACTTTTGATCAAATGCCAGAAGACCATAAACAAGAACTCTTAAACAACCTAACATATGTTAGCTATCTTCAATTAAAAACCTTTGCATGGTTTTGCATTATTTGGAGTGGCATTGCAATGGTTTTTCATTTATTTAATATTTTTTCTCTTGAAGGAGATTTTGCAAAATCTTTTTGGTTATTACATTCAGTTTTTCTTATTGCTTCTATAATATTTTGGCTAGTTTTTGATTATAACATTCCAAAATCTAGCAAAGTTATAGCATCTTTTCATAGATCTTTGTCATTTGTTTACATTGTTTTTATTGTTTCATTTTGTGATGTGATATTTTTACAAACAATAATAGTTAGAAAATTTGCATATATTTATTTGTTGTTGACTTTTATTTTATCCTCTGTCTTTTATTATCCAAGCAAATTAATTTTACCGCTTTTTTTTAACTATCTTTTTTTCATCCTATCAGTAAGAGTACTATTAAATATTCCAGAAGCTTACTGGGCAGGCACATTAAGCACTTTTGTAGCTTTTTATTTTGCTAGGTTTTCTTTTAATGTACAAATGCTTAATTTTAATAGTGCTAAAATAATAGAAAAACAAACTATAGATTTGGAAACAAAAAATTTATTACTTGATAGAAAAAATGAAGAACTAAAAGAAAAAATTTATAAAGTAAAACTATCTGAAAAGAAAGCCTTAGAAGCAAACCAAGCTAAAAACACATTTTTAGCAAATATGAGTCATGAATTACGTACCCCGCTTAATGTAATTTTAGGGCTACTGCAAATAATGCAGTATAAAAATGAGCGAGAAATTGAAGAAAAAAAATATTTATCCATTATGACTCGAAATGGAGAACAGTTACTTGGATTAATTAATGATGTTTTATCTATATCAAAAATCGAAACAGGCCGCTTAACTCTTGTAGAAAAGCCTTTTGAGCCTTTTTTATTTTTAGAAGATATTGCATCTACTTTTATTACTCGCGCCAAAGCAAAGAATTTAGAGTTTATCTATGAGTTTGCTACAAACTTACCACAATATGCTTTAGCTGACTCAAGTAAATTACGCCAAGTACTAGTTAACCTTATTAGTAATGCAATAAAATTTACACCTAATGGAAAAGTTACGTTGCGGGTTAGTTGGAACCAAAATATTGCTAGTTTTGAAATTGAAGATACAGGAATAGGTATTTTTGAAAATGAACTTGAAAAAATATTTGAGCCATTTGTACAAGCCAGCAATAGAGAAGCAACCCAAGAAGGAACAGGGCTTGGGCTATTTATTAGTAGAAATATTGTCCGTCTAATGGGAGGAGATATTTATGCTAAAAGTATTTTGGGAAAAGGAACTACTTTCTTTTTTAACATAAGACTAGCTCAAAGCAATATGGACCCAAGTCAGCCTAAAACTAGTAGAGTAATTAGTTTAGCAAAAGATCAGCCTGATTTTCGTATTTTAATAGTGGATGATTATCTAGAAAGTCGCTATTTACTTTCCCTAATACTAAAAAAAGTTGGTTTTCTAGTTAAAGAAGCTTCTAATGGACAAGAAGCAATTGGAATTTGGCAAAACTGGCAACCTCATTTAATTTGGATGGATATGCGAATGCCAATACTTGACGGCTATCAAGCAACTAAACTTATTAGAAAACTAGAAAAAGAAAAAACTATTTTAAAACCTACTATAATAATTGCACTAACAGCTAGTGCTTTTAAGCAAGATGAATCAGAAAGCTTAAATTGTGGCTGTAATGATGTTTTAACTAAACCCTTTCGGGAAACAGAGATTTTTGAAATTTTAGCTAAATACTTAAAAGTAGAATTTCTTTATGAAGATATTCATCAACAATCTATAGTAAATCTGCCTAATCAATCCCTTAAAGAAATTTTTGAAAAAGAACGATTAGCACAACTCCCTTCTGAATGGTTAAGAGAGTTTACCGAAGCACTTACAATTTGTGACACTGATAAAGCTGAAACTCTAGTTGACCAAATTATGCAAAAAGATTTAGAACTAGCAAAGCAAATGCAATCTATGATTAATAACCTACAAGTTGATAAGCTATTAGATCTTATTGAAAGGGCTAACTAATGGTTAAAGCAGATATTTTTATTGTAGATGACAATATAGATAATATAAATGTATTAGAAAAAATCTTAAAAGAGCATCAATATAAAGTTAGAAAAGCTAGCTCTGCAATCCGTGCTTTAACTGCAATACGCACTGCCCCACCTGATTTAGTTTTACTAGATATTTCAATGCCAGAAATGAGTGGTTATGAAGTTTGTCAGCAACTAAAAGAGTACTCTGTTACTAGTAAAATACCAGTGATTTTTATTAGTGCTATGGATGATGTGCTAGATAAAGTTAAAGCCTTTAAGGTAGGAGCAACTGATTATATATCTAAACCCTTTCAGGTTGAAGAAGTCCTTGTAAGAGTAGAAAACCAGCTAACTATACATTTTCTTCGTAAAGAGCTAGAAGAAAAAAACCAACTATTAGAGCATCAATATCAAGAACTACAAAAAGAAAAAGATGCTTTGTTAGAAGAACAAAAACGTACAGACAAAGTTTTTTCTACTCTAGTCGAGTTACTGCCAGGCTTAATCTTAGATAAAAAATATAGGTTAGAAAAAAAAATAGGCAAAGGTGGGTTTGGTGCAGTTTATCGCGCTGTTCATCTAAACTTGCAAAATCTAGTAGCAATAAAAATCTTTCGCCCTTTTACAGGCAGCCAAAGCAGCCAAGCACTAGAGAGATTTCGACTAGAAGGTATTTCAGCTTGTCGTGTAAACCATCCTAATGTAGTTACAATTCTTGACTTTGGAGTTTCTGATAATGGTATTGCCTACTTAGTTATGGAGTTACTAGAAGGACATACTCTCGCTACTGAAATGTCACAAAAGCCTATTTTCTCACCACTGCGTTGTGCTGAAATAATTGTTCCTATTTGTAAAGTTCTAAGTAAAGCTCATCAACTAGGTATAGTTCATAGAGATATTAAACCAGATAATATTTTTTTACATAAATCTCAAAAAGGTGAAATGGTTAAGGTTGTAGATTTTGGTATTGCTAAACTTGTTAGTGAAGTTGAAGGATTTTCTCAAGACTCTTTAACTCAAACAGGCCATTTTATTGGTACACCTAATTATATGGCTCCTGAGAGGTTTGAAAACCTACCTTATAATGGACAGGCTGATGTTTATAGTTTAGGCGTTATAGCTTATCAAATGCTTTGTGGCTCCCTACCTTTTTTATCAGAACCTACCAACTTTTTCTCTATTATAAAAACATTTCTAACTCAAGAACCTATCCCACTTAGAAAATTAAACCCTGAAATTTCTTCTCCTTTAGAAGAACTAATTATGAGCACTTTAGCTAAAGACCCAAAAAAGCGCCCTACTCCAAATCAATTTGCTGAACAGATGCTTTTATTACTAGGAATTGATTCTAGTCAACTATCTTTAGATGAACCCTTAAATGAGTCTTTAAATGAGTCTTTAAGTGAGTATGCAGAAACACCTAATCAGATAACTCCAGCTAGTATCACCAATGGAGTAAAGCCTGATTTTATTAATGATAATACTATGGCAGAGTTTCTTGATAACCAATCCATTACTCAAATACTTAATGAGTGGAATAATGGTGAAAAATTAGCACTAGACAAACTTCTACCTTTAGTTTACACAGAACTCCACAAAATAGCTGCTAGTTACATAAGAAAAGAGCGTATGGATCACACACTTCAAAGCACAGCGCTTATTAATGAAACCTATATCCAAATGGTAGAGTCAGAACTAGAGTGGGAAAATCGCAAACATTTTCTAGCCTCTGCTGCTTGTATTATGCGACGTATCTTAGTGAACTATGCTATAGCTCATAATAGTGCTAAACGAGGGGGAAGTTTTTATAAAATTCCTATTGAGGATATTTCCTATTTATCTGAGCAACAAGATTGGGATTTAATAGCACTAGAAGAAGCACTAAATAAGCTTTTAGAAATAAATCCAAGGCAAGCACAAATAATAGAATTAAATTTCTTTGGCGGGTTTACATCTGAACAAATAGCTAAGCTCTTAAGTATTTCTGATGCAACAGTAAGACGTGAATTGACTGCGGCTAAAGTTTGGTTAAAAGACTTATTATCAAAAGAATCTAAATAATCAAAAGATTTAAACATAAGATTTATTTTGATAAAATGTTCCCAGAACACTACAAGTTTTGTTCCTAAATATAAGTAATCTCATAGTTTATGCTAGCAAGTTGGATCATTCTTTTTTTCTGTCGTCCTCAAGCTTATCAACCCGTTTAGAAACAGACCGCAAACCATCTGTTAAATCTTTGACATTAGCTGTAAGTTCTTCTAGTTTTGTATCAAAGTGAGCTTGCCAATCTAATAGTGCACCTAGTTTATTGTTAAATTTGATTTCAAATTCTTCTTGGCGTTTTTCATATTCAGCTTGTCTTTTTGCTGTTTCAAATTGAATATCAAGTATTTGAGATTGTTTAACTGTTATCTCAGCTTGTTGAGTTACAATAAATTCCATTAACTTTTGGATTTCTTCGTTTGTCATAAACCCTTTATCCCTTTCAAAATAACTATAACATATCTACTCAATCATAGGTTTAAGACATTATATAAGACAAAATCCTATTTGCTAAACCTCTTATTAAAAGTAACTTTCCTTAGGCTGATTTAAATATCTTCTTAATTTATATTCCTGCAAAACCCCGTAATGTATTTACTGGTCAGCTTTTTGTTAGCTTTTTGTTAGCTTTTTGTTAGCTTTTTCTTTGTAGAAAATTTTAGGTTAAAAAATTAAAGAAAGTCTATTAAGGCTAATTTTTCGTGCTTTAAGGCTAAATATGCGAAACTAAACAAGAATCTGGTTGCTACTTAAGAGAATTCTTTTATATAATGGTTAGACCTTTAGCACAATAAACCTATTACTTTCAACCAAAAAATTAATATTATTTATTAGTTTCTAACCTTGGAGAAGAGGCATGAAAAAAGTATTATTGATAATGTTTTTATTTGCTTGTGGAATGCTTACTTTAGGCCCAAGTTTAACAAAATCTACTAAGGGTTCTTCTGCAACAAGCAGTCCAACTTTTAACAAAGAAGTTGTAAGAATATTCCAGCAAAATTGTCAAACCTGTCATCATCCTGGTTATATTGCTCCATTTTCACTAATGACTTATTCCGAGGCTAAACCCTTTGCAGAAGCCATTAAAACGGCAGTTCAATCTAAAACTATGCCGCCTTGGAAAGCAGCCGAAGGTTGTGGAAGTTTTAATGATGAACGTATTTTAACAAATGACCAAATTGATACTCTAAGTAAATGGGCTGAAGCTGGTGCACCTGAAGGTGATATAGCAGACCTTCCCCCACCAGTTCAATTTAATAGTAGTTGGGGACTGGGCGAACCAGATTTAGCATTAAAATCTCCTGAGCCTTATGAACTTCGTGCTACTGGCGATGATATTTATCGTTGTTTTGTAATGCCTCATGTTTTTGAAGAGGATAAATATGTTACGGCTGTAGAAGTTCTACCTGATGCAGCTGAAGTAGTCCATCACGTGCTACTTTTTGTGGATGGCAAAGGTACATCAGTAAAACTAGATGAAGCCGATCCTGGCCCAGGTTATACTTCTTTTGGCGGCCCGGGCTTTGCTCCAACTGCTGGTTTAGGTGGTTGGGCACCAGGAAACACCCCTCGTTTTTCTCCTAAAGGTGTTGGTATTAAAATACCTAAAGGCTCACGTATTGTTATGCAAGTACATTACCATTCCAATGGTAAAACAACCCCTGACCAAACCAAGATAGGGTTACACTTTTCTGACACTCCTTTAGAAAGCGAACTTCGTAGTTTTCCTATTTTTAATATAGGGTTTGCAATCCCACCCGGAGCCAAAAAACATAAAGTTATTGGTCAATATACCGTTCCTACTGGCGTTAATATCAAGGCTATAGGCGTTACTCCACATATGCACCTGCTTGGTCAAAAAATGAAAGTAGAAGTAACACTACCTAATGGTCAGAAACCAAATTGTATGATAGACATACCTAAGTGGGATTTTAAGTGGCAAGGAACTTATACTTATAAAGAATCTATGCTTTTACCTGGTGGAAGTAAAATTAAGCTAACAGCAATTTATGATAACTCTACTAATAATCCATTTAACCCAAATAATCCACCCAAAACCGTTACTTGGGGCGAACAAACCACTGATGAAATGTGTTTAGCTTTTGTTAGTTATATTTTAGACCGTAAACCTACTTCTGCTCAGGAAGCAAATATTATGGCACCTATGGTAGATAAAATTGCTCTAGATCCTGCTGCTAATCCTAAAATCAAAATGGGCGGAAAAGACTTAATGGAGCAAGCTAATATTCGCCTAATGGGTTCTATTTTAAGCAGCTCTCCATCAGAGATGTATAACTGGGCACCTGCTTATAGTAAATCACAAATGAATATTCTACCTTGGCGTTCACCAAAAAATGAAGATATTCCTCAAAAACCATTGTGCCACTAATTTAAGATTAAAGTTTAGAAATAAAAAAGGGTAAGCTAAAAACTTACCCTTTTTTATTTTATTAAAAACTAAGTACTTAAACTTCTATTCCAAGAGAGTGTAGAAACTCTAAATTAAATATCTGTATAATTGAAGTACGAACAACTTTCCTATTATTAACCTTTAATGCTGCAACCATACGATCTCCACCTGATGGGTTCATAGTATGAATTAAAATTAAGGCATTATTGTTAGGTGTGTTATTATCGCCTAAAAAACTAGCTACTTCATAGCCATCACCTGAAGCAATCCAATCATTATCATGCTCATTTAAGTCATGGTCTAGGCAAATTAAGTCAAATTCTCTACTCCCAAGAATTTCTATTGCTTCTTGAGAATCTGCTGAGTGAGTAATTGAGTGAGCAGAAAAAAGGGAGCGAAACCTTCGCATCCTTTCATAACTATCTTCTAATAAAAAAACTCTCATTGTTCTTAAGAGACTAAGCTTAAGTAAAATCAAGCTGTTCGCATTTTACCAATTTTATCAGATATTTGATAAATTGACCTTAAAGGTAGTAATCCCAATAGTTTATAGTCGCCTACAGCATTAAGCCCAGCTGAAGCAATACAACCACATTGTTTACAATCTGGATTTCCTCCGAACTGACAAGGGCTAATCTTACCTTGTAAATCAGCAGTAATATTTAATGTAGTACGAGCAAATATACATTCTTTTGGTGAATCAGGAGGCTTGCGATAACCTGCAATCACTAAATCAGGCAAGTTTAGCTTAGGAAATCTGTTACGTAAAGCTGCAAGCTCTGTAAGTAAATTTTCTCTAGTCTCTCCAGAAATAATTTCTTCATCTTGGCCGCCGATTTGAGGAGTAAAAAGGCTAAACCAAATTTTTTTAACTTCTTCACGACTTGACCAAAATGATAAAAAGTCTTCAAAATACTTAGGCTTTTTAGTCATTTGATTAGTAATTGTGCAATGTACTGTTATATTATGCCCAACAATATTTTTTAGTATTTTTTCATAAGTTGCTGGTTTACGTCGCTCGTCATGCTCTGGCTGAAGCCCATCAATAGAGACTACTAAATATAAATCTTTTATTTTTGCCCATTCTGCTGGGATTTCTCTTACAGCACTTGTAACAAGCTGAACAGCTATACCCATTTCGCTAAGTATTGGTAAGAGTGTGTTTAGCTCTCTAAATCTAACTAAAGGCTCACCTCCAACAATCGATAAATGAAGTGGCTTATGCTGTTTTACCAGTGTAATAACTCCATCAACTAAAGCTTGGCCTTTATAATCAGCTAGTTGTCTTAAAGTGCCAAGGCTACCTAAGTGTGAATTTTCATAAGCATAACACCCAGGACAACGCAAAGGGCATTCTTTAGTAATTTCAATTGATAAAGAGGGATATTGCCCAGCTAAGATACGGTTCCAAGCGCGTAGTACATCACTAGATTTCATTAATTATTATCCTAATCTTCTTTCAAAAATTAATTTGATAGGTTGCAACTATTTGCTAAACCTGATCTCAGGATGCTCTAAAAAGCTCTAAGCTCAAGCAGGTTTTGCTTAAATAGAAAAGCTTGTAAGAGGATTCTGTATAAAATAACTGATGCGCAAAAGCATACCATAGTTTGCACAGGCAAAATATCTTGTCTGGAAACTCTCGTCCTAAGTTTTTACTAGGAAAGAGAATTAAATAGATTTCTTGGTTAAGTCTTGCTTGACGTAGTAGTAACTGACAATTAAACTGTTTCGCTGTTAAATAAATGGTTAACTGCAAGTGTTCATAATCATTTTATGAACAAGGGTTTATAATTTTAACTAAAATAGGTGGAACAGATATGCATAATCTTTTTAACACTTTACAGACTTTTGAGCTTGGTAATGGTCAAACAGCTAAATTTTATTCTCTACCTCAATTAGAAAAAGAAGGCGTTGGCCCTATCTCTAAATTGCCTGTTAGCATTCGTATTGTTCTAGAATCTGTCTTACGTAACTATGATGATAAAAAAATACGTGAAACAGATGTTCGTACTCTAGCTAATTGGCAAGCAAATGCAGAACGAACAGAAGAAATCCCTTTTGTTGTAGCTAGAATTGTCCTACAAGACTTTACTGGAGTCCCACTACTTGTAGATCTAGCCGCAATGCGTTCAGCAGTTCATCGTATGGGAAAAAATCCTAAAATTATTGAGCCTCTTGTGCCTGTAGATCTTGTTGTAGACCATTCAGTTCAAGTAGATGTTTCTAATCAAAGCGATTCGCTTAAGCTTAATATGGAAATTGAGTTTGAACGTAACCGCTTGCGCTATCAGTTCTTAAAGTGGGGTATGCAAGCTTTTGAAAGCTTTAAGGTTGTTCCTCCTGGTATTGGTATTGTTCATCAAGTAAATCTAGAATATTTAGCCAAAGGTGTACTACAAAAAGATGGTGTCTATTATCCTGATACCCTTGTTGGTACAGATTCACATACAACAATGATTAACGGCTTAGGTATTGTTGCTTGGGGTGTAGGTGGAATCGAAGCTGAAGCAGGAATGCTTGGACAGCCTGTTTACTTCCTAACTCCTGATGTTGTTGGTTTTTATATGAAAGGAAAATTACGTGAAGGCGTTACAGCAACAGACCTTGTACTACATTGTACTGAAATGTTGCGTAAAGCTAAAGTAGTAGGAAAATTTGTAGAGTACTTTGGTGAGGGCGCAGCATCACTTTCACTTCCTGACCGTGCAACAGTTGCTAATATGGCACCAGAATATGGTGCAACTATGGGGTTTTTCCCTGTTGATGAAGAAAGTTGTCGTTATCTTCAAGCCACAGGCCGAACAGAAGACCAAGTAAATGCATTTCGTAACTACTTTAAAGCTCAAGCAATGTTTGGAATGCCTGAAAAAGGTGAGTGCGATTATAGCACTTTACTAGAGCTTGATTTAGCTGATGTAGAGCCAGGAATTGCTGGCCCCAAACGCCCTCAAGACCGTATTAACCTTTCTGAAGTAAAATCTAAATTTACTGATCTTTTCCAAAAACCTATTAAAGAAAATGGTTATAACAAGCCTAGTGATGAACTTAGCAAACGTGTAGAAGTAAGTTTTAGCGGTAAAAAATCCTTACCCGTTTTAACTTCTACTGTAGAATCCCGCGCTAATGGCAAAGCTGTAGATTTAGGACATGGCGATGTTTTAATTGCTGCAATAACTTCCTGTACCAATACATCTAACCCAAGTGTAATGCTTGCAGCAGGAATACTTGCTAAAAAAGCTGTAGAAAAAGGTTTATCAGTTCCTCCACATGTTAAAACTTCTCTTGGGCCAGGTTCTCGTGTTGTTACTGATTACCTAGCAAAATCAGGATTACAGCCCTACTTAGACAAATTAGGCTTTTATACTGTTGGCTATGGCTGTACAACCTGTATTGGTAATTCAGGCCCACTTGATAGCGATGTAGAGGATACAATAGTAAAAAATGATTTAATTGCAGCCAGTGTCTTAAGCGGTAATCGTAATTTTGAAGCTAGGGTTCATCAAAGCATTAAGGCTAATTTCTTAATGAGTCCTCCACTTGTAGTAGCATTTGCAATTGCAGGAAGAGTTAATCTTGATATGACAAATGAGCCTATTGGTAAAGGCAGCGATGGTAATGATGTTTATTTACAAGATATTTGGCCTTCTAGCGAGGAATTAGGTCAAGTACTAGCTACAGCAATGGATGCTGAGACTTTCCGCCGTTTATACTCTAACTTTACAGACGACAATCCTCTTTGGAACGAAATCCCAAGCAGCGTTGGTGATGTTTATGAATGGGATGAGGATTCTACTTATATTCAAGAACCTCCATTCTTTGAAAACTTTAGCCTATCAGCAGGAAAATATGCTGATATTAAAGGTGCTAGACCACTAGCAATCTTTGGTGATTCAGTAACAACTGACCATATCAGCCCAGCAGGCTCAATAAAGAAAACCTCTCCAGCAGGCGTTTATCTACAAGAAAAAGGCGTTGAAGTAGCAGATTTTAATAGCTATGGCTCACGTCGTGGTAATGATAGAGTAATGGTTAGAGGGACTTTTGCTAATGTACGGATTAAAAACCTTATGGTGCCAGGAGTTGAAGGCGGCGTGACTACTTATCAACCTAATGGCGAACAACTAAGTATTTATGATGCAGCAATAAAATACCAGGCTAACAACACTCCATTAATTGTTTTTGCTGGTCAAGAATATGGAACAGGAAGTTCTCGCGATTGGGCAGCTAAAGGAACACGTCTTCAAGGAATTAATGTTGTAGTAGCACAAAGTTTTGAACGTATTCATCGTAGTAATTTAGTAGGAATGGGTGTGCTACCTTGCCAATTTAAGGAAGGTACATCAGCACAAAGCTTAAAACTTGATGGGACAGAAACTTTTGACTTACTTGGGCTAGAACCAACACCTAAACCACAACAAGATGTAACGCTTGTAATCCATCGCTCTAATGGTGAAAAAGAGGAAGTTCTTTTAACTTTACGTATTGATACGGCAATTGAAATTGAATACTATCAACATGGTGGCATATTGCCTTATGTTCTAAGAAATTTAATTGCAAATGCTTAAGGCTTTAAAATTTATAATTTACTAGTTTGTACATAAAAGGCCAATTAAGTGTTACTTAATTGGCTTTTATTCCCTTCTAACAGCTAGTTCGACACTTTTGTAAGGAGATGATTTAGCAATCAAAAAATGATATATTGAGAATAAAAATATTGGTGAGAAGGCTAAAAAAAGAGACAAAATGAGGAAACGTAATTATGAAGAAGGAATAGGTTATTTGAAAAAAAGCTTTCAAAGCCCTTGGGCTTCAATAATAGAGTCAGCCTGTAGAGAAAACCTAGATGAAGAACCTGAGCCTAAAAGGAGTAGATTTATAGCAAATGCAGCAATGCATATTTATGGGCCTTTTGAAATTAAGATATGTGAAGGGAATTTTAAGAAAGCTGTATTTGAAATAATGATGAAAGATGGTAGGTGTAGTGCACCTACTTTTAGCAGTATGCCTATCTATACAGGTAAAGTCGAAATTTTACGCCCATTCCAGGATAAAATCGTAAGATTAGTTAGTGATTCTGAATTTGTAATTTATAACATCACTTTACCACAACATATTCTTTTCCCTGGTTTTGTCAAGTTAGCTGTTGTTGAAGAAAACTCCGCCACATTAATTTCTATTTCAGGTCAGGGTATAGGAAATTGGGCAAAACTTAATACTTTGTTGGGGCCTCTAATCTTCAAAAGAATCATAAACCGTTATCTTATTCCTAGTTTCCAAACTTAATCTTAATCTTGCTTTTTTTTCTCACCTTGATTAAAGCCATTCTTTTTAAGCCACCGAACAAACGTTGCAGTAGACTTGGGTCGGTGCTGAAAACTTTGGGTTTGACACTTTTTGTAAGGAGCATGAGTAGTGAAAAACAGCGAAGAAATAAAAATAAGACAAGCAAAAATCGAAGATATAGAACAATTATGTAACATAAGAAATAATGAAAAGTTATTTAGAGAATATTTAGAAGAATGTGATGGAGAAAGAGCATATTTTTTATTAGCAGAAATAGGAAAGAAGGTAGTTGGATTTGGGCTTGTATATTTGGATGCTACAAAGAAAGGGAAAAAGAAATCTCATTTGCCAAAACTTAGTGATTTATATGTTATTGAAGAATATAGGAGGAAAGGTGTAGCAACGGCTTTAATTAAAGCTAGGGAAACCATTGCTAAACAATATGGTTATCTACATATATATGTTAGCATTGATCCTTCTGAGAGTTTAGAGATGATTTCTTTAGCAAATAAACTTTCTTACATACCATTACAACCAGAACCTTATCTTGTTTCTGCTATTTATTATGATAATCAAGGGCAACCTTATCAAAAACAGTATTTTAGGATAGATTTTAAGAAAGACTTACGCTAAAACACCGAATAAACATTGCAGCGGTGGGAGATAGGAGCAATGTTCTAAGTCTGCTGCAATGTTTGTTATACACCAACAATTATTTATTAACAGGCTCATATTGAGTCCAGATGACAGAATAAATTTTCCACTTTGCATCAATCTTACGTAATTGCCAGTGCTCAATGCCAAAGTTAGAAAGCTTATCATTAGAATAAAATTCGTAATCAAAAGTAACCCAAGCTAAATGACATCAAATTCTCTTACACTATCAACTCTTGCTTGATCTCCAGGAGAGGTAAATAAAATTCTAGAATGCAAAACAAGATTAGAAAGTTGTTTGCCATTTTTGTTTGAAATAGCCTGCATAAAATCTTCAAGAACTTTTTTTATAGCAGCGATATCTTCTGGTGTACTGATGCGTTTATTTTTGTATTGTGTGTTGTGTGTAGCTGAGTTTGGTTCAAGAGAAACTATCTTTGAGTCTTGTGCCTTTGTTTGTACATAAATAACAAGTATTACTACCAGTATTTTCAATAGCTTTTTCATTAAATTATTTATCCTATCTGTTCTATTTTTGGAAGGCGCAAGCTTAACCTACACATCATAATTTTCACTATGCGAGATACCTCATATAATCACTGTGGCATTTCACATATTTTCACATTTATACCTTTTATCTAGGATATGTAGTTTTATGAACATATTTCTTAAAAGCTATTGTTAAGCGTTCAAAGATAGAATTTGGCATTGCTTCAAAATGTTTATTATTTATACTTTTAACTCTAACAATCTCGCGAGTTGATGAAGTCACAAAACATTCTTCGGCTGATAGAAGGTGTTCGACATGAAAAGCCCCTGTAGTGCTTTCTATTTTCATTTCCCTAGCAAGTTTTCTTATTAACCCACTTGTTGTTCCGGCTAAACATCCTGTTGAAAGCGTAGGTGTATAAAGTACTTTATGTCTAATCCAAAAAATATTTGCTGTTGTTACTTCAGAAATCTCTCCTCGTTCATTAAGTACAATTGCATCATCAAAACCTCGTACTCGGGCTTCTTCAAGCATAAGTAACTGTGGAATATAAGCTGTTGTTTTTACTCCACTTAAAGGGCTAGATAAAATTCTATAAGGTGAGATAGTTAAATTAAGTTCTATAGATTTAGGCTGTAAATCAGCAGTAAAAATTAATACATCTACTCCTATTTTTTTTTCTCCTAGTTGCCAAAAAGGGCTTTGGCGCTCAAGTAAAGTGATTCGAGATTTTCCTTCTAATAAATTATTAGCGTCTATCAAAGAAATCAAATCTGCATGTATTTGTGTTTCAATGTCTTCATCTAAATGCAGTTTTATCATATGAGCATGCATTTCTAAACGTGTCCAATGCTCTTTAAATTGAAAAGGGATTCCATTATAAATACGTAGGGTAGTAAATACTCCATAACCATGTAATAACCCTGCATTTATAGGGCTAATACTTACTTCTTCAATAGACATAAGAGTGTGGTTATAACTAATTAGTGGATGCATTTCCCTTACCTCCTTTTAGTTCTTAACCCTTTATTTTCTAGTAACTAAAGTAATTATAACAAACTCACTTATTAATAGCATAGTTTGATCCTATTTGGGTTTACTAGCAAACTATGGTAAAAGTTAAAACCACACATTATTAAGAAAAGAAAAACTATTTAGGCGCTTTGCCTTATAAGAATTAGGATAGCTTTTTATGTCACTTTACGCAAAAGAAAAAGAAGTAGCTAAACAAACAGCTTTAGCCGCTGGACAGATTATTTTAGAACATTATGCAAAAAGCGTTTCTGTAACTATGAAATCAGGAGATGAGCCTGTTACAGAAGCCGACCATGCTGCAAATAACTTTATTATAGAAAATCTAGAGAAAGCTTTTCCCGAAGATTTAATTATTTCTGAAGAAAAAGCAGATAGCCCTGAACGCCTTACTGCAAAACGATTTTGGCTTGTTGACCCTCTAGATGGTACAAAAGAATTTTTAGCTCGTAATGGTGAATTTTCTGTAATGATTGGCCTAGTTGAAGAGGGTAAACCTGTAGTTGGTGCAGTATTTCAACCTACTGAAAATAGACTTTGGTGGGGTGATAAAACCAAATCTTTTCTACTAGAAAAGGGAAAAGAAACCACTTTACAAGTTTCAGAAACAAAAGATTTTCAAGCTATGCGTGCTGTAGTTAGCCGTTCACATCGTAGCGCACTGCTAGATAAAATTTTTGCTAAACTTCATATTACCAACGAGATAGTATCAGGTAGTGGTGGTATTAAAATTGGTCTGATTTCTCAGGCAAAAGCCGAATTAATGGCTAGTGCCTCAGCAGGTTATAAAATTTGGGATATTTGCGCTCCAGAAGCAATACTTCTTGGTGCTGGTGGGCTTGTAACAGACTTTGCTGGTAATCCTATTGATTACCAAAACAAAGTACAAAGAACTTTTAATGGTATTTTAGTCAGCAATGGCAAACGTCATAATGAGTTAATAGAAGGAATGAAGGATTTAATTACTCTTCCTTTTAATAGAAATAATTCTTAAGATAAGTCTCCCAGCCTTGCTAGCTTTTCCAAGGCTGGGAGAAGGTATCGGAAACGATTTTAATAAATCACTACTTTATCTGTCTTACTTCTTCCAAAAGTTTCAGGATGATACATTTCCTCGGCTTTTGTTGGAGGAACAACAAAAGTCCCAAGGGTTGTAGCACGAGCAACATAACTATAATTATAAACGCCATCCCAAAGTAGCTGAGTAAAAGCTTCTACTCGCTCATCTCTAAAATTTTGGTGTTGATACCAAGGGCCATACCAGTAATAGCGACCAAATTTTAATGATTCTTCACTTGCCCTAGAATTATTTTGAGGAATTGCCCCAGTTGTAGCGAGTGCAGGATTTAAGGCTTCTAAACCAGCTGGTAATGGATCTATTAAGGCTACATGATAGCGCCTAGCTTGAGCAACCATACTTAAGTGAACTCTTACTCTAGCGCCTGCTTTAATTCGCCAAATCCCGTCTTTATCGAGCTTTACATCCTCTGGATTATCAATAGCCTCATATTTTCTTTCTACAGTAAAACCATACTCAGCAGCAGGTAAATCTAAGTTTTTTGGAGCATAACGCATTCCAGCACGATAGTAGATTCTTCCAACTCCTTCTTTACTTAATGTTAGGTTTTGTTCTGTATCGCTTAAGTAATTCATAGGAATATTAACTTGATGTTTTTCCGTAGTTCGCCCCTTAAATGCGTGTTCACCAGCAAATTTATCTCCTAACCAAATTCTAGCTATAAAATTAGGTGTAGCTTTTTCATAAGTGGCAAAATAACGGTCTAAAGCTAGTAAAACAAACACATTTTCTTGTGTGCTTTCCCATCTACCTGCTTTGCGATGGTCAAGTAGCCCTCGAACTAATTTAGGGATTAGATCGCTACTTGGTTGATCTGTAAGTAATGCATCTAAAAGGATTGCATCTGTCCTATAATCTGAAGCAAGTAGTAGGTATGCGCCATCTTTATAATCTGTAACAAAATGAGCCGTTGCTGCCGTTTCAGTAGCTTTATTAATAATAAATTGCCGAATTTGTTCTAGCTCTTGTTTTGAACCAGGATCACCTGCTAGAACAGACCATAACCAACCAATTGCTTCTATAGGAAGTTTTTCCAATTTACGCTGATAAACTAATTGTTTAGCTTTATTTATGTCTTTATCTCCCATTAGTTTTCTAACATAAAGAGAGTAAGAAACTATAGAGTCTCTTATTTCTTGGCTGTAATAAGGACGATAAAGATAGCTCTCTATATTTCTCAAGTAATTTTGAGCGCGTGTTAAAGTGTTCTCAGGAACAGCAAAACCCTTTTCTTTTGCTCGCACTATTGCATGCGTAACGTGAACTGTAAGGTAAGGATCGGATTCATAGTCTTTTCGCCAATAATCAAAGCCTCCATCATTATTTTGTAATGATTGAAGTCTTTTCATATCTCGCGCTAAAGCAGTTTCTAATTCCTCTGCTTTAGGTAAACCTTCGGCCTTAAAAGCTCCTAGAACATCTTTTAATGCAGCAATTGCCATAACCCTTGATGAGACTTGTTCACTGCATTCATAAGGATAAGAGACAATATAGAGGACTGCGTCAGTTAGTTCTTGGAGTTGGGTTGAAGAGGTTGAGATTTCTAAACCTCCAAATTGTTTATAAATATCTGCTGGAGCTTTAACTGGTTGGATAATTGCGTCTTCTTCAAAAGTCCCATAAGTTGCAAAAGCCTCAGTAGTTGCAGGAGTCCAAACAGGTAAAGAAACTTGTGCTGCATCTGTCCATTTACCTGAGACTACACCTATTTGAAAGCGAGCTTTTCCAGCCATTTCTGCTGAAACAGGCAAGCGAACTTCTACACGTTCATTAGCTGGAACAGTTAAACGGCGGCCTAAGCCAGAAGTTAATGTAGCATTTGTGGCTCTCATCGCTACATCTACACTTAGTGGTGCATCTGTTTGATTTTGTACAACAATTGGAAATTCAAATTTATCACCAAAATTAAGAAAGCGTGGGGCTGAAGGTCTTACCATCAAAGGCATTCGAGCCGTTAGTGTAGATTCTCCCATACCAAATTGCTTTTCACCTGCTACAGCAACAGCCATTATACGATAGCGAGTTAAACTATCAGGAAGTTTAATTTTTACTTCAGCATGTCCTTTATTATCAGTAGATAGCGCGGCTTCAAAAATTGCTAAAGCATTAAAATCTTCTCTAACACGAATAGGTTTTCCATCAGGTTTAGGCTCAATAACAGAAATTGCTTTTAGTTCCGATGTAAAACCACGACCATTTGCAGGAAGATCTGCAATCTTTCTAGCCTCCATTTTACTGGCGCGTGCTGATTGAGCAGGTGCTTCGGCGACTGGCATTGGTGGTGGTGGTGGCGCAGCGTCTCCAACTACACCGCCAATAACACCTCCCTCAACCCCACCAGCAACTCCACTCATATCACGGTTTGCTTTCTCTCTAAGATCTTCTTCCATTCTAAGAACTTGTTTATCTGCTGGAATATTTTGCTCATTTGAAGCTAATTGAGTTTCTATGTCTTTATTATTAGCTAAGACTACGGAACTTCTTAAGTGAGTATCTGAAACGGAAGGGCTACGTTGGGCATAAAAAGTATCTATAGGGTTTGGCATTTTATAGCCTGAAAGCGCAAGAATAGCTTCATCTACAACAAAAAGTGCTACTTCACCATTTTCTACAGGCTTGTTATTTGAATCTTTTAAGTTTAGCTCAATAACAGTTTCTCCTCCTGGTTCAACTGCACTTTGTTTAGGCTTAGCATCTACTATTAAAGTTCTAGAAACAGGTGGAATTGATAGGTTTAATTGTCCTACAGCAAAAGCAGGCCGCTTAGGTAGTAGCACATCAACGCTACCATCTTGCTCGCCGCCTTTATCAGTTTTTACTCTTTCAGACTCTCCTACTAAGTCAACCTGAACATAAAGATTAGGCAAATAGCTTTCATCAATTGGCACTTTTATTGTGTAAGTTGATGAGGTGATAGTAAATCTTTCGCTCTTTATAACACCTAAGCGGCGTAAAGTTAACAAACCCTCAGCAGGATAAAATGGCGCTTGTACAAGGATTTGGGCAGTCTCACCAACTTTATATTCTTTCTTATCAGGAATTAACTGTATTTGTTCTTGTTTTAAGTCTCTTTCAGGTAAGGATTTTCCACCTGATACCCAAAGCGTTAATTGCGTTTGGTTTGGTCTGGCATTTTCATCAAGAATTGTTGCAGTAAGCTGATAGCTACCACCTTCTTTTGGTAAGAATTTAACATCTATTCCATCACTAACAGATGTTATAGTTTGAGTTTGAAGATCAAGTTCTTTAGTCTTAAGTCTACCATCATTATCATACTCATACTCAATTCTTACTAAACTTAAGTTAATATTGGTGTTAGCAATGGCTTTTCCATCAATATCAGTAACAATAGACTTAATAAGAAAGGGTTCTCCTTTATCAACAAAAGTCTTCTCGCTACGCAACCCTACGTAAAGGTTAGATGGGTGAACAAGTAAAGTTGATGATGATGACCAAGCTTGTCGGTTAACATCCATTACAGTTGCTTGGACATTTAAGCTTGTAGGTTGAGCGGGATTAACAGAATCAAAGTCTATTCTTAAATTATGTGTTCCATTAGGGTTAGTTTTTGCTGGAAAAGTTTCTGGTTCTGAGCTAGAGCCTTCATTAATAGCTTCTCTATCTTCTTCATCAGCATAATAACGACCATGACGGCCATAATAACTGTAGGAAGGAGTTGTCCACCAAGGTGTCCATTTGCCAAAAGTATAATCACCACGATTAGGAGGTGTATAAGTTGTTGGTGATTGGGTAACTTGCCAATTTACATCAGCATTATTAAGGTTTCCTCCAGAATAGTAGTTTGCTGAAACAGTAACATTGCTATGTCCACCAATTATATTAATATTTTCACTAGCCTTAGTTGAGACTTCAAATTCAGGTCGGCGAAACTCTTGTACTTCAAAGTTATGATAAAACTGCAAGTAGTTGTAATTTGAGTTTGGCGCTACAGCCTGAAACTCTAAATTAGCATTACCTAAATTCATTGTTGGAGTAAGAGTAAGCTCTAAGTTAAACCCTCCCAATGGATTAACCTGTGTTGTGCCATTAGAGATTTTATTACCTTGAGAGTCATTTAATTTGTAGTTAACAGTTTTAACTTCACCAGCAAGTTTTATATCACCACCTTTTTTATTTTCAAAAGCTCTTACCCACCCCTTTATAGTAACTTTCTCGCCAGGGCGATAAGTCTTTCTATCATCAACTACATACCAACTTAGAGTATTTTCTGTCTCTACCCTTGTCCAAATACCTTCTTCTATATAGCCATAATTATTAGGAGGCAAAATCACAGTGTCTTTGCCTTTTTTTCCTACTAAAACCGCAGGGTTTCTTAAATTATCTAGCTTAAGCCTAGCAATTCCATCTGCTCCTGTTGTAGCAGTTTGATTTCTCAAAGAAACTTCTACACCTGCTAGGGCTTTACCTGTTTTTAGTGAATTAGCCCAAACAAGCATTTCTTCATTATCAACTATAGCATCAAGCCCTATATCAGTGTATTGCACCCATTTTCTAATATATTGACGTTTCCAAACCTCTTTTGGCTGGTCTGTAGGTTCAATTAAGACAAAAACTTGCCCCCCACTAGTTTGAAGTACATCACCTAGGTCTATTGATGTTTCAATCTGCTCATCATCAATAGAATTTATTTTTATTATGTTTGAAGAAATTAATTTTCCTACAGTTTGCCTATAAGTCTCTTTTTCATAGTCATAAAGAGTGCTGTTAACCTTAACAAATTCCTTAAAATCTTCAGGTTGAACGGCATAAAGGTTTGCTCTTAATTCTTTATGGTTAGTTGTAAATACGGGCAATTTTGCTGGGCCAAATGGGTCTAGGACTAAAAAATATTGTCCTAAAGATGATAGCTTTTTAGGGCTTGGGCCAATATAAAAATCAAGAGTTGTAGGAGTTTCTAAATACTGCCCAAAAACATCTTTAATAAAGCCTTTCTGAAGTTTTAATTTATAAACTCTTTTACCCTTAAATTTCCCTGTAATAGTTATGTAATAACCATTAACTTGCATTTTCATACCTTCAAGCTTAGGGGTAATTTCTGTTTTAGAAAGGTCTAAAGATTTAGGATCTAGCAAATTATTAAAAGACAAATTTACATATCCTGAAGGCTCACATGCGTATCTCTGCTCATAACAAGAATGTGAGGTTACTTGTAAAGGGCTATAGGTAGTAAATCCAAACTCTTGTTTAGCAGGTGTTTTAAGAGTTCCTTCTGCTGATCTAGCGCCTGCTTCTAGACTAACAGTTATATTTGTATCATTTGGAAGTGGTGAAATTAGCTTATCAACCAACCCATTATCGACTTTAATAGCCAAAGAATATTTATCTTTAGCTGATTTAACTAGATATTGTATTTCTTTATTTGCTTCAATTTCTGCCTTTGTTGCTAATCTAACTTTATAGCTAGCTTTATCAGACTTTACTTTAATACTTTCAAGTACTGTAGTTTTATTTATTTCCTGATCAAATTCTAAAAAAATTACTGGGTCAGTACCTACAGAGCCGCCTGTAGGAAAGTGATTTTTTAAGGTTAGGGTTGGAGTCTTAAACTTCCATTTAGTAGGGGTTTGCAGACTTTGCCCTAAGGCTGATTTTATTGTTGTATCAATGTCAACAGAATATTCTGTAGACATAGGAAAACGGTTTTTAGGTTCAAAAACTAAAGTCTTTGTTCCTAGCCAACGCCATTTGCCTTCGACTTGAGGACTAATTTTAACTGGAACATTTTGTGAGGCTTCAGACTGCGAAGTTAATGCAACCATTGGCTGAGAAAAAGTAACACTTAAGTTAACCGCTACTGGGACATCACCTTGAGGGGAATATCTTACAACTTCTAAAACGCCTGATTTAGAAGACTCATCGACTTTTAGATTTTTATTGGGTGGAAATTTCGTATTAATTATTGTCCCTGTTTTAGGTGGAGGGAGAGAATTTTCTCTTAAAGCAAACTCAGTTTTATCGCTTTCTTCTGATTTTATTGGTTCTAAGCGGCTCAATATGCTCTCAGCATCAGCATCTGAAATAGGTTTAGCCTCAACAACTGGAACTCGTTTAGGTAACTCTGCTTCACCATCACTTAAGCGAAATTGCAAACCTTTTTTATTTTTGGATGAGATCAGTTTTTTGATAGGTTCAGTTTCAACATGTGTTTTTCTATAATAAAACCATGTTGCACCAACAACCGATACAATTAAAAACACTGATAATGCAACAAGAACGGCTTTTTTATTATCATTCATTACAACCACCTTAAATTTTTACAGGGTTAAGATTAATAGAAATCAATGTTTAGTCGCACAAAAGGGTAAGAATGTTCCCAAATGCCTTCTACTTTTTACTATGAATTAGGTTTATAATCTATCCTTATCTCTGTTTTATCTCTGCATTCTTAAAAACTAAAGGAAAAATAATGAGAAAATTTATTTTAACTACATTGTTAATTTGTCTATTTAGCTCTTTTGGATATAGCCAAACAGAAGGAAAAAAGCCTCCAGTGCGCCGCAAAAAACCTCGTGCTGTTGCAACCAAACCTGCTACAACACCTACTAAAGCTGCGACTAATGCTAGTACTACTGCTGTTACTACAGAAACAGGATTAACATTTGTTCCTACTAAAACAAACCCTACAGCGCGTAAACCTGCTACTGGCGATACAGTATTAGTTCACTATACAGGAACTTTAACAGATGGAACTAAGTTTGATAGTTCGCGTGATCCTGGTCGAGGTGAACCTATAGCTTTTAAGCTAGGGACTGGACAAGTTATTAAAGGTTGGGATGAAGGTATTGCAAAGCTAGGAATTGGCGATCAAGCAATACTTGTTATCCCTTCACCACTTGCTTATGGTGAACGCGGTGCAGGGGGAGTAATTCCTCCTAACGCTACATTAATTTTTGTGGTTGAATTAGTTGATATTAAGTAATTTAAGATAGTAGTATAATAACCCAGCAATAAATCACTGGGTTATTATCAACTATCAATTATTTGCTGGAAACAGGAAAAAAGCTTTTTAGACAAAGTAATCTTTTCAAATAACTTACTCCAATTCAATATTTTATGAATATAGAAGAAGTTGCTGCTATATTTTTTTCTGCTAAAGAAAAATTTAACCAAGCTAGCATTAAAATTTTAGAAAGCCATTCAGATAACTGGCAAGATTACTTAATTGCTCGTGATGAATATGCACTAGCTAAACAACAATTGGCTTTAGCTAAAGGCGAAGAATATGTAATTAACTATGATATAGGTTGTATTCCTGATCTATCGGATTCAAGAGAAATTGTTTTAGAAATAGCCCAAAAAACACTTTTAATATTTAAAGCTTTGTCTCCAAATATTTCTAATAATGGGACTTATCTAGAATTAGGAAATGCTATAGTAGAAATTCAAGAGCCTTTGATTAGCCAATTTGGTTATCCTAATGAAGAAAATTTATCAGAACATCCTTTATTTTCTAAAGGGTTAGATGAATGTTTAGGAGTTGGAGAGGTGGTAAACTCACTATGGAAAATAGCTGTAATAGAAAAATTCCCTGTTCTAGAAAGCTGCAATTTATCAAATAATGGCTATAAACATTTTATTTTTGCACTAAAAGATAATACATTTGAATGTATTGCTAAAAATTTATCAGTAACATTTTCAGAGAAAAATTTCTTAGATCTTATAAACATTACAGTAGAAAATACTTAAGAAATATAATAAATAAAAATATATTATCCTAAATAAAAACATTTATTTTAATTTTTGGCATAAAATCATTCCATTTTATTAATAAATTTTGATAAACTCGGGCAAAATAAATTTCTAGGAGGGCAAATTCAATGTCTGTTACTTTTAACGTGCGAGAGGTATCAGGTGTAACTATTATTGATGTTTCTGGTCGTATCACTTTAGGCGAAAGCAACATAGCACTACGTGATCATGTAAATAAAGCAATAGATGGTGGATGCAAAAGTATTTTGCTTAATTTAGCAGAATTAAATTATATGGATAGTTCTGGAGTAGGAACTTTAGTAGGTTGCTATACTTCTGCACAAAACCGCGGTGCCAAACTTAAACTACTTAACTTAACTAAGAAAATGACAGAGCTTTTAGCTATTACCAAATTATTAACAGTTTTTGATACTTTTGACGATGAAGGAAAAGCTATTGACAGCTTTTAAGTTTTCTTAAGTAATTTTATTAGAAATCGACATAACTCGTAATTTGCTTTACAAGTTATGTTGGTTTTTAGCCTTAAAAAGAAATTTCCTCTACTATTTTACAAATTATAAATCTAGCTTATCAAATACAGATAAAAAATTCTCCCATGCTTGAATAGCTTTATCAAAATATTGGTTACAAATTCCATCAGAAAACATAAAGCGAGAGTAGCCAAGATGGTGCATTAAGGCTAAATCAGCAAAATCGCCCATTGAAACAGAACCATTTTCTAAACTAGCAAAAATACGTGAGGCTACTATAGCCTGTGGATCTTGCTTAATAATTTGCTTAAGGGCAAGTAGGATTTCAGCTTTATTTTCTCCAATATTAATCATTAAATCATCACGAGCAGCCATTAATGAACAATTAGGGATAGACTTTATTTCAAAACTATTAATAAACTCTAACCCCTTAGGAGATTCTATTTTTAGCACTATATTTGGATTATTAATTAGTAAATATTTTTGCCAAAGACTCTGAAAATCGGTTATATCTGAAAAGCCTTCTACAAAAGAAAGCATAAAATTATTAACACCTAGTTCACTTGCTAGAGCAATATAGGCTAAGTCTTCTTGAGTAAAATACCCTTTTATTTTTAAGTTATTACCATGAATATTAATTGCTTGACCACTACCTACGGCATAACGAGGTGGAGGATCAACATAAATAATATTACCTCGTACTATTTTTAGCTCAGAAAAATCATTTCCACGAAAGTAAACTTTAGCAGGACAATCTACTTCTATTTCATGATTAAGTTCTATTTTTCCATAATTTGGCACAGCCCAATTAGTAATTCTTAGCTGGCGGCCTTTTAAGTCTATCCAAAGTTTTTTTCCATAACGTTCAGTTAGTAGAAGTATTCTTGTTAAAGTTTCTCTAGGTGAGTAAGCAGAAATAACCCCAGTGTTATAACGTAGCTCTCCAACCAATGGATGCTGAATAATTTGGGTAAGTAATCTCTCTTGGTGAATAGCAGGTAGAGTCGCTATTAACATTTTCCCTCTTATCTGTGTTGGGGTAGACTGTTGGGGTAGACCTATGTGTCTACCCCAACACACAAATTTACCCTAACATTACAAGCGCTTAGATTTCCCGCCTCGTTTTTTACCAGCGTCTTTGCTAGGTAGCCCGCTACCTTCAATTTTGGTTAATGCTGTAGCAGAAGAGCTTACGGCTAGACCTTCTAGTGCTTTTCTGGTTTGACCTTGGCGAATTTCGGTTTGACCTCGACCTTGCATATCAACAAGATAAGTATCTAGGTCTGAAGTGCCTTCTACTAAAGCTAATGCACCTAACATCACATCTACAATTCCTTGAGGATCATCAATAAGTAAAATATTTTCAGGAGCGATTACACTAGCCCATTGACGTTTAATAGTGGCATCATCATATCCTGCATATTTATCTTCTTCGCTTGCATCTACAGGGCGCAAATTTGGATCATAAGTAAATTCATATACATCAACATTACTATCTGAGCCATATTTATAAGCAGGTGTTTGGCCTTCAAAGTGTTTAACTTCACCATTTACTTCAACTTCAAGCTTAAAATGGGTAGCGGCTTGATTACTTTCATGAAAACGATAATTTTGGACATAGATTTTATAGCGCCCTTTTTTAGCATCGCCTTTTTTCCATCGAATGTTTTCTACAGGTTTAGTGGTTTCACCTTGAACATTCATATCTACATCTAGCCAGCCACCACAAGGAGCACGTTTATCTCCATAATAAATATGGTGTCCTGCTGGTGTAACTATATGTAAATCTAGATCATTACGGTTATTCCAAAGTAGTGAGGCACGAATATCTACACCTTCATAAAGACCGCCTGCGGCCTCAACACGTTTTTTAATTTCTGCATCAATATCGCTTTTTCTTTCTTGCCAAGTTTTTTGCGGGTAAATAAAAAAAACTTGGTATTTTTGCTGTAGTTCAGCAAAAACTTGTGCAGAAGGAACATCTTCAGCAACATCATCACCAATATAGTTTTTAATATGATTTTTATCTACTTTGCTATAAAAACCCTCATCGCCTACAAAAAAGAAATAGCCTTTTCTACCTCGCGCTGTAGCGTCAAGTATTGAATGTTTTGCAAAATAATATGCCATTAATTCATAAGATTCTTGCCCTGTTCCACCACCGCCTTCTTCTAACCAAATTTTACTTAAAGTTTCATCCAATCGGTTATCTGACTCAAATTGTCCAACTTGAATTGGAGCATTATCTGAATTAGCATCACCAATAGCACAAAAGCTTACTTCTGGGTCAGGAACATAGCCTTTTAAGATTATTTGGCCTATAAACATAGGAAGTTTACTATAGATAACTTTAGCATCATCACCACGAGAGCGGGTAACATCCATTGCTACAACAATTGGGGTTGAAGTAGGGTGTTGAGGAGAGTCACGGCATTCTCGTTTTTTTCCTTTAACATTTAATTCAGCATGACATTCACGCCGACCTGTTGCCGCGTTAGGATCTGAGCTATACCCTTGATAAGTAAAAACTTCTCGTTGAGTTGAACGACTACGTTCACCTACATCACCATCATAATATCCACCACCCATAGTGGCCTCCTTTCTTTATTAACGATGTATGGACAGACACATAGGTCTGTCCCTTCTACATTTTAAATTCTAAAAATTTCTTTGGCCCCCATAACTCTACAATTAACTTACTTAATTGCTCGTGCATTTCCCAAGCATCTTGGGCGCGTTGTAGAGGGCTAGGTAATACAAAATACTGTATAAATCTTCGCAACCTCTCATTAACAGTATTTGGAATTGAATTTGTTTTAATATCTCCTCCTAAAAGAAAGATCATACATTTTCCAATAGAATAAAGATCTGAAGATGGAATAGGTTTTTTACGTTCAGCAACTTCTGGAGCACTATAATCCTCGTTAAAAACCTTAAAACTATCTCCTGTTTGAAATGGATTTATAGCAGCATAAGACCAATCTATTAAGCATAAATTATGATCGCTAGGTCTAATCATTACATGTGCGGGTTCTATATTTCCATGAACAACGCCTCTACTATGGGCAAACCCAGCAATACTAAGCAATCTACCTAGCATCCAAACCATATGTTTTTCAGCAATACCTTGTTTATATTTTTCATAAACTGAGTAGAAATCATAATAGCCTTCTAAATAATTTAGAATTAGACCTAATTGGCCTTCAGTAGTCTTAAACTGATCATAGAAAACAGGTAAATGCTTACTAGCCTTACTTGGTGTAGCTAAAAGAGTTCTTAATACTTTGATCTCATTTTGAGCAAGGTCATTATCAGCAGGATCTTGGATTACTTTAGCTACAATTTTTACAGTCTGGCCGCTTTCATTAACAAAATCGCCTTTATAGAGAATAGATAAATCACCTTCTGCCAAAGTAGCGCGTAAATGATATTCTTGCTTACGTGTTTGGATAATAAAGTCTATTTCCTCTTCTTCATCAGGAGCTTTTGAGCCATAGATTTCTTTATCAATTCTAGTTTTAGCTCGTTCATAGAGTTCTAAGAGAATTGGAAAAGCTTCTGCTGCTTTTTGGTGAAATGATGCTTTATTTTGATAGCGATCTGGATGGAGAATTTTTGCAAGCTGTTTATATATTGTATTTAGCTGTTCTTTTTTTGCTTCGGGAGTTTCTGCTAGTAGAGCACCAAAAACATCTTCTGGAAACTCGGCTTGTAAAACCATTTGGTAGGTTGTTTCTAATTCATTACTCACAAAATACCTCGCTTCTAAAATGCCTCAAAAGCATTTAATAAATAATTCCTACCTTCGTGTATAAAATACACAAATATAAAAAAAAGCGCAAGCAAATTTTGTGAAAACTTTCACAAAATTATTTTGATATTTATTTTTGATAAAGTTTATGTTGATTTATATATTCTGCAACACTAGCAACAACTAGTTCATCGATAGGTTTTCCTGCGGCTAAAAGTTCACGTATAAGACTACCTGAGCCATATAAATCATTTATTTCCATTACATTAGAGTGTATGGGAAGATCTGTTTTTTCGACTAAATAACCTGGACGTACTATTACTAGAAAATTCATTTTTTCCCAGATTTCTTCTCCATGTTGCCAAATTCTATGAATTTCTGATTTTTTGTCTCGACCTCCTGTAACGATATCGCCTCCAATAACATACCAGATATCTTGATTTGGAAAACGTTCTTTATAGCGTTTTTCTAATAAATAATTTGGAGTATAAGTATCATTATCTAAGTCAAAAAAATCAAACTCGATTTTTTCTAACCCTTCAAAGCCTCTTTTAACAAGTTCTCTACGGTGTTCTAAAGAAATAGCATTTACCGAAGCTTTATCTGTGCGAATACCACAAGGGACAATTATTATCAAATCAAAGTGAGGAAGCAGGTTTTCAGCAATTTGGCGATGGTGTTTACCTACAGGGTTAAAGCTACCACCAAAAATTGCAATTTTTCTTTCTTGTGAAAGCAAAAATCTTTTTAACTCTAAATAGCGGCTGGTAAAATGAGCAGAAAGAATAGACTCTCGCAAGTCTGTACCAAAAGCTCTTTTGCTTACAATTGGAACAGGGGCGCTTTGAATACGCTTAAAATAAGAGCCATAAAATAGCTGCCAATGCTTTTCTAGATCTTTAATAAAATCAGAGGTATAAGGAAAAAGCCTTTTTAATGTATTAGGTAATAGTTTTAGTTCTTTTTCTAAAGTTTTCTGAGCATATTTTTCTAAAAACCATTCTGGATTAAGCCTAAAATCAGTAAAAGCTCTTACCATTTCATCGTGATAGCCTCGTCGCTCCAAGTTCCCATAATCAAAGGGATCTTGCTGATTTTCTTGTAGTTCAGCAGTAGGTGCTATTTCAAAACATTCTTGTGGGATAACTTCTTTTTTATAGATAGTTTTATTTAAGTAGTCGGCTAATTGATAGACCTCTCGTTTAACTAAATCCCCAATTGGAGCAACAAAACCTGCCATATCACCATAAAGTGTCCCATAGCCAAAAGAGGCTTCTATTTTATTCCAATTTGAACTAAACACAGCACTTAAACTTTGGGCACGTGCTGCTAGGATTTCCATTCTAGCTCTAGCTTGGATGTTTTCATAACTTGGACTATTTTCTTTAACTCCTGTTTTTTCAGCAATTAAATCTACGATTTCCTGTATTGGCCGTATTTCATAAATTACATCTAGGTTTGTAGCTATTTTTTGGGCAATATTTTTAGTAGCCTCACTATTAAAACGTGATGGCATATTGATAGCAAACACATTTTCTTTTCCTAGTACATCTACATAAAGCGCTAGGGTTAGGGCTGAATCAATACCACCACTTAAACCTACTATAACTTTACGATGGGTGGGAGGAAGAGTCTTAAAATATTCTCTAATTGCAGTATTAAGAGCAAGATAGAGTTCTTTTGTATCATCAGGAGGTGCAAGAGAGGCTACTAACATACTTTGGCTAAAAGTTAACTCTTTTGTGCCTTCTTCATAAGCAGGAATTGAAAAAATAATCTCGCCTTCAGAGTTATAGACGGTTGAGCTACCATCAAAAACTACTAAATTTTTTCCTGTATTTTGAATATTTGTATTATTTACATAAACAAAGGGGACTTTAGATATTGAAAGAAGTTTTTTTACTATTTCATGCCGTTTTCTATTTTTTTGCCAAGACCAAGGAGAAGCTGAAAGATTAAAAATAAGCTCTGCACCATTATCAACAAAGTATTTTGTAGGATTATAAGAATAATCTTCACACCACATATCTTCACAAAGAGTTATCCCTATTTTTATTTCGCCTATTTTAGTTTGAATTTCAAATGGCAAGAAATAATCTTGGACTATTAAGCTATTTTCTTTATCTTCTAAGCTTAAGTTTTGTAATTCTTCTTCAAAAACCTTTCTAGTAGAGTAAAAATGTCTATCATCATCAAAAATTCTATAGTTTGGTTGTAAAGTTTTATATGTATAACCTAACCATTGACCATTTTGGGCTATTAAAGCAGTGTTAAACTTTCTGGGTCGTCCATTTTCCCCTTTATTTTTAATATCTAAAGTAATATTTCCCCAAATAGCAGTAATTCCTGATTTAGTAGAAAAACGGATTTGTTCATTACACCTTTGAGCGTCCTTAATAAAATATTCATCGTCATAAAGATCGCCAATAATATAGCCAGTTACAGACATTTCAGGAAAAACAATTATGTCAGAGCCTTTTTTACAGGCTAACTCGATTTCTTTAATAATATAATCACGGTTAAGATCAGGACGACCAGCAATTACTGGCATTTGGCAAAGTGAAATTTTCAAATTATTTAATTTATCCATATGTCTAAAAAACCATTTGATATTGATTTGGCTATAAAGCTTATTGGTAGGGCGGTTGAGCCACTACCTAAAGCAGGGCTTTTTGAACTAGCCGAAGAAGGTTTTAACTCACCTTTTCAGCTTTTAGTAGCTTGTATTATCTCTATTCGCACGCTAGATGAGGTAATGTTACCAGTATCACGAAAACTTTTTGCTAGCGCAAAAACCCCTTTAGAAGTTAGCCAACTAAGTGTTAGCGAAATTGCTCAGTTAATTAAATCTTGTACTTTTTACGAGCGCAAAGCAGAGCAAATTTTTCAAATAAGTCAAAAAATAATGACAGAGTATAATGGGAACTTAGTTGCTAAACCAGAAATATTATTGTCATTTAATGGGGTTGGGCCTAAATGTGCAAATCTTGTAATGGGAATTGCTACAGGAGAAGCAAAAATTGGGGTCGATATTCATGTACATCGAATTACTAACCGATGGAATTATGTAGAAACTACTAGCCCAGAAAAAACCCTAGTAGCATTAGAAACAAAGTTACCTAAAGAATATTGGGTAGAAATAAATCGTATACTAGTACCTTTTGGTAAACATATTTGCTTAGGAAATAAGCCAAAATGTCGGTCTTGCCCTATAAATAATATGTGCCCTCAAATCGGGGTTAAAATTTATCAATAAAATCAAACCCTAAGACTAGCAAATTTTAGGTTTAATAATATTCAACGCCACCTTTACGGCTTTTAATAGGTACATGCTTCATCCAAGCAAGTTTTTTCCACCAATCTTGATTAGCGCTATACCATTCAATAGTTTTTCTTAATCCTGATTCAAAGTTAATTTCGCCTTGCCAACCTAAAATATCAAGAGCCTTATTAGTAGAAGAAATATGATGTTGAACTTGCCCAGGACGCTCCCCAATATATTCAATTAAGGATTCTGGCTTATCCATTATATTAAGTATTTTTTTAGCTATTGATAATACATCTAAATCAAAGCCTGAGCCTAAGTTAAAGACTTGACCTTTTATTTTTGCTAAATCAGCGTGTAAAACTCTATCAATTCCAGCACAAGTATCACTAACATAAGCCCAATCACGACGACTAGACCCATCGCCATGAACGGTTAAAGGCTCATCCATTAAAGCGCTTGTAATAAAACGAGGGATGACTTTTTCTAAGTGTTGGTGTGGGCCATATTGATTAAACGGACGAATAATTACGGCTGGTAAATCATAGGTTGCCCAATAAGAATAGACTAGTCTATCTGCACCTGCTTTAGCACTAGCATAAGGTGTCATAGGGTTAAGAGGATGGTCTTCTGTCATTGGTGAGGCTAGTGCAGTCCCATAAACCTCTGAGGTAGAAATATGAATAAAACGCTCTACTTTGTTGCAGTGCTCTAGAACACAACTAGCAACAGTTTGAGTTCCAAGTACATCTGTTTCAAAAAAAATACGATCATCAAAAATTGAGCGAGCAACGTGTGATTCTGCGGCAAAATGGACTACAGCATCAGATTTAGAGACTAGCATATCTACTAAACCTGCATTATTTACATTTCCATACCAAAACTCAAATCTTGTGCTATCTTTAATTTTATTAGGAATATTTTCTGGATTACCAGCATAAGTAAGTAAATCTAAAACTATTAAGTGATATTCTGGATATTTATTATAAAGATGGCGAACAAAATTACTTCCAATAAACCCTGCTCCGCCAGTAATTAGAACTGTTTTCAAATTTTAATCCTCGCTCTCTAAAGTTTTTTCATCAGATAAATTAGATAAATCAGATAAAATTGCTAGGCTATCATCGCCTTGACTAAAAAGTAAATCAATTATTGACATATAAGGTAAAAAAGGCGGATATAACTGATTGTAAATAGGGTGTTTATAGCCATGATACTCTAGTTTAATATTAGCCTTATCAAAGAGAGTTTTATCTAAATAAGCTGATGCTGCATCTCCTGTTAAGTAAGAGTCAGCTTTTAGCTCTTTACAAATATTTACAAGCCTTAGAGTACTAGAACCAGAAGCATTTAAGTTAGAAGAAAAAATTATTGGAGTTTTAATTGCTAACCAATTAGCACAAGTTTGAATGATTTGAATATTAAGATCTATTAAATACTTCGGTTTAGAACTTAAAATACTTACAAGTGCTGGATAGTAGTTTTCAAAAAAAGGTGCACGCTTATAACTAGTTGAAATTGTAGTTAAATGTTTATAAGTCCAATTTTGACTATAATCTATCTCAGCATCTTTAATTAGTTGATGAAAACGTCCTCGGTTTATTATAGGAACCGTTAAGTATATTTCCCCTGATTTAGTTTTAATTCGGTTACGATTACGCCAATCTCGTCTAGTGTATTGAACGTCATCATAAATAACAAAACAATCAGCACGTCTTAGTTGATCAAAAAAACCTAACCAAGGAAGGTATCCTGGTTGTAAAATGACTACTCGCATAAGGAATTTTATTTAGTAAGAAATAGATTAAATAAGTTAAGTAAAAAAGCTTTAAGTCTTTAATTAGAAGCCTAAAGCGGTAAATGGTAACGAAATCATATTTTCATAGCAAGCGACTTTACTCTAGCCTAGGAATTTATCCAGGATAATTATAGGGTTCTACTTGACTCATTAATAATGGATAGCCATAATTGACCGACACTTTTGGAGGTTATTATGGACGATTTTAATAAAAGACTTGTACTAAGACAAATTGAAACAATAGATCAAGAAGATGGCTCTTATCGTATACAAGTTACACTTTCAACAAAAGGGACTAATTTTGTTGGTCAAGCAACAGGAAAACAACATGAAGATAAATTAAATACTGCTGCTATGGCTACACTACAAGCCGTTGCCTCTGCTCTTGATAAGCCTTTTAAGCTTTCAGTAAAAGGTGTAAATGCTAGTGAAGCATTTGAAGGCCTAGAAGAAACCCTATTAGTAGTAGTTGTAAGTATTGATGATGGTGAGGCAGAAATGATTACTCCTGGATCTTGTCGTAATACTGGCGATAGTGTTGATGCTGTAGTTAAAGCCACATTAGATGCTACTAATCGTTTAGTTGAAGCAAATTTAGCTTAAGGAAGTTTTTAATATACTAAAAACTTCCTAGGTGGTATTTAAGTTTAATTTACTAAATTGAAGTAATAATCTAGAATATTCCCTAGGACTTTTTCTCTTAGAAATTAATTTGATAAAATACTCTCTCGAATTAGTTGCAAACATAGGATTTAGGGCTAAAATATAGCTACAATAAATAAATCAATTATGTTAGTGTAATTAGCAAAATCTAAGCTATTTTCTAATTTAATAAATAATTTCTGAAAGGCAAAAAACATAGTTTTTAAGGCTATGTTTTAATCGACTAATGGATAACAATCAACGCATAATAATTCATAATATAGGACTACTTGCTAATGGCAATATACAAGTAGAACTAAAATACATAGACAAAATTTACCAAAAAACCGTTGCTCCCACTGATGAAGACGATAAGCTTTTTGCAGCAACAAGAGCTACAATTGATGCATTAAATCAAATTATTCCTACACCTATTGTTACTAGAGTTTCAGAAATTCAACAAATAAAATTCCAAGAACTATCAGAATTTGTAGTTGTTACTTTAGTAGGAATTAGGATTAAAGGCGAAGAAAAACTCTATCCTGGAAGTGCTAAAGCAGGTTCATCCACAGTCAGTGCAGTAGTAAGAGCTACCCTTGATGCAGTAAATCGCCCAGTAGGTCTATTTTTATAATAATGTGAATTATTTTTAAGGTAATGAATTTTGTCTTTAGATAATCTATAGAATTTCCTAAACTTTACAAAAAGCCCCATTAGGAAAAATTAAATAACCTTGAGTTCCTTAGCTCTTGGAATATAAAGTTAATAGCACGGAGTTATAACTGTGTCAAAAAGCAGATTGCAATTGAGAAAAGTAGAGTTTCTTGAAGATGAAGAAAGCAACAAGTGTCTAGCAACTGTTCTACTTCGGTTAGGTGCTACTGATTATATTGGGCAGTATGAAGCAGAGCGTACTGAATCGGCATTACGTGTTATTGCCCTTGCTACTTTTGAAGGGGTCAACAAAGCTTTGCTTGATAGCATTAACCTTTCCCTAAAAATCACTTTAAGAGTAGCCGAAGAAATGAAGCCCGCTTATATGACTAAATCTCTTTTTGTTGTGATTGTAGATGTTATTGCAGGCACATTTTCATTTAAACCTACTGGGGCTGTTGTGGCCGAATCTCATGAAGTTTACCGTGCTACTGCTGCTGCTGCTCTAGACTCTCTTAATCGCTTAATTCAACATTTATTAAGAATTAATAACTTTATGTAAGGCTGGTTAAGCCTTCTAAATCTAATGGTTTAGCTACAATGATTAAAGAAGGGCTTTTAATTTATAAACTATTTTTAGCTACTACTCTACTATTTAGCTTAAGTTTTACTACCTTTGCTCAAAATGAACCTAAAAAACCTAGAGTAGTATTTACTAATGATGAATTTTCTACTAACCCGCCTAAAGAACCTGAAAAGCTTGAAAGGTCTGAAAACCCTATTCAAAACCCTTCAGTAGAGCCTACAATTAATAACAACTCTAATACTGCTAAAATAGAAGAAATGCCTGCTATAAACTTGCAAATTAAGGCTTTAGATATAAAACTAGCTTTAGCACAAGACCCTCAAAACTCACTTTTACGACAACAGCAAATAGATATAAATACACAACTTAGACAAAGTGCTTTAATTAAACCTAGTTCAAAAGACCTGCAAGATTTAACTTTTAAACAACGCTTTATTGAAATAAAAATAGCTATAATAAGTTTAGAAAAACAATCTAATGAAGCAACAACGAATATTCAAAAAGAGCGAAGAAAAATTATTAAAGGAAGTCAAGGTAATAGCGCTTTTGAAGGTGTCCGAACCGCAGAAGATAACGTTGAAAGCTTGCAAAAACAAATAATTAAATTGCAATCTGAGCTAAATACCCTGATAGAAGAAGGTCGTCGTTTAGGAGTAGACGCACATATATTTCGTTAAACTAGTAAATTTGTGAGGATAAATGAGGTCGATTCGTGAACTAATTGAAGGTCGTAAGCTTTTTACCATAAAAGAAACTTCTAATATCTTAGATGCTGCAAGACTTATGGTAAAACGCAAAATTGGTGCTCTTCCTGTTACTAATCAACAAGGAAACATAATTGGTATTTTTACAGAAAGGGATCTATTAAAACGTGTTGTAGCGTCAGAACTTGATGTTAAAAATACTTTAGTTTCTCAAGTTATGACTACTAAGCTTGTAATGGCTTCTGCTGATGAAACACCAATGTATTGTTTAAGAAAAATGAAAGAAAAAAAATTTAGACATATGTTAATAGCTGAAGGAAAACAAATTATTGGTATTGTTTCACAAAGAGACTTAATTGAAGTTGATTTAGAAAGAAAAACTAATGCTCTTCGCTCAATAGATGATTAAGTTATCTCTCAATATCAAATTATTCTTATAGCTTATAATTTATAGACTTTATTCTTAAGAAAATTAAATTAATCTTGTTTTATAGATTCAAGAGTAGCAGCTTTATTATTAGAGTCTTTAAGTTCTTTAGAGTCTTTAAGTTCTTTAGAGTCTTTAAGTTCTTTAGAGTCTTTAAGTTCTTTAAGTTCTTTAGGCTCTAACAAGGTTTTAAGCTCATCTAATTTATCTAAGTTATTTGCTAAATCCTCGCTTTTATTTTCTATTTTATTTTCTATTTTATTTTCTATAACAGTTGCTTGAACAAGAGGTAAATCAGGAATATTTTCTATATTATCAGACATTTGTACTTGTCCAGTATTAATATTAGTAAATTGTGCAAAACTATCTTCACTAACAATTTGACCTACGCCTATTTCTACAAAAGGAATAGTTTGAGAACTAACTGAAGCAGGACGTTGATAGTAACTTGATTTTAGGTAACGGCCATGAAAATAAGCAATAAATATTTTTGCACAGGCCATAACAGGAGCAGCTAGAACAATTCCTAAAATTCCAAACAAATGATGTCCTAAGATAATTCCAACTAGTACCATAAAAGGATGTAGTTCTAGTTTTTCACCTAATATTTTTGGAGTAAGGATAAAACCTTCAATACTTTGAACTACTGGATAAGTAGCAATTACAGTAATAATTCTCCACCATTCAGGATGGCTAAGTGCAGTAAAACTAATTACGAGTATTGCGGCTGAGGCTGTTCCAAAATAAGGAACAAGATGACCAAAACCTGAAAGAACCCCTAAGGCAAACCACATTGGCACATCTAGAAAGAAAAAGGCTATAACATAAAGGGTTGCCATAGCAGTACATACTAATAATTGGCCTCTAACAAAATTGCGTAATACTCCATCAACTTGAGTAAATAAATCTGATGTAGTAGCACGATTACGTGGAGGAACTAATTGATAAAGCATTTCTGTGAGATTACGAAAATCTACTAGAATATAGTAAATAAATAATGGAATTAGAATTAAGTTTAATACGCTTGCTGTAAGACTACCTACTTGTAAAAGACTACCCTTAATAAATCCTACTATAGGTTCTGTTATAGTTGTTGGATCTTGTGTAAACTCAGAAAATTTCTGAGAAACTTTATCAAATACAACAGGGTTTCTATCGTGTAAAGCATCTAGTTTTGGTCTGACCCAACTAGCAACAGATTTAGCAGTAGAAGGGAGTTGAGCAATAACATCCCCTAATTGAGTCCAAAATTGTGGAAGAAAAACAAATAGTAAAATGGCTAAAACTAGAGAGGTTAAAACTAAAGCTATAATGGTTGAATTAGAGCGAGATATTCGGTAAGACTCAAACCTTTCTACTAAAGGTTCTAAAAGATAAGCTACAGCTAAAGAAATTAGTAGAGGAACAAAAACAGGAGCAATAACACGTCCTAATTGTTGGAAAGTAGATATAACCATATAGCCTAAAAGTAAAATGGCTATAAAAGTTAATAAAAGAGGAAAAATTCTCGGCCAGGTAGTTTTTTTTTCGTTTATTCCTAGATTTTGTGTAGGTGGTCGCATTGCTATCCCCTATTTTTTAAGACGGTACTCTATAAGTTCCTGATTAACAAAATAGATATAATGTAGACCAGAAAAGACTGTTGTTGCTAAAGCTAACCAATAAAAGCCTATTAAGTACTCAGTATAGCTTTCAATACTATTAGTGACAAGAAAAGCAAGTATTGTAACTAATAATACTGCTGTGTTCCATTTACCAGGTTGAGAAGGTTTAAAATCGCTAAAACCTGTTAGTTTACGGATTATTAAAGCAACAATAACAATACCTACATCTCTTAAAATAGTAGTAAAGGTTAACCATATTGGTAGAGGATCATAGCCTCGATTTGGCAAAGTTAGTACTAAATAAGTAATTGTAAGTAATAGCTTATCTGCTATAGGATCAAGCACTTGGCCTAATTTACTTTGCTGCTTAAGTCTCCTAGCTAAAAACCCATCAAGCCCATCACTGATTCCAGCAATAAAAAAAATTATTAAGGCAAAAGTAAAATATAGTTTTAGTATAGCCCAAACAAAAACGGGGATTAATAAAATACGAAGTAGAGTTAAAAAATTAGGAATGGTAAAATCTGACTTTTCTACTAACAATTTATTTTTAACCCAAGTAAAAGCAAATACATATTTTTTAGATATGTGCAGCCATATATATTTATTTTTTAGATATGGATAAGCTTATATATTATCCTTGCTTTAGCATAGGAATTTTTATTCCTTTATTTTGAGCTACATCTATAGCTTCATCATAGCCAGCATCAACATGACGAGCAACACCAATACCTGGATCATTAGTAAGAACTCGGTTTAAGCGTTTTGCTGCTTCTGGTGTACCATCAGCAACACTAACTTGTCCAGCATGTAAACTATAACCAATCCCTACACCCCCGCCATGATGAAATGATACCCAACTAGCACCCGATGCCGTATTTAATAAAGCATTAAGAATAGGCCAATCAGAAATAGCATCTGAGCCATCTTTCATTGCTTCAGTTTCACGAAATGGAGATGCAACCGAACCACAATCTAAATGATCTCTACCAATTACAATTGGAGCTTGGAGTTTACCTTGTTTAACTAAATCATTCATAGCCTCAGCAAACATAGCTCTTTCGCCATATCCAAGCCAACAAATTCTTGCAGGCAAACCTTGAAAAGCAATCCTATCTCTTGCTAGCCCTAACCAACGGCTTAGGATTTCATTTTTAGGAAATAGTTCTAAAGCTAAATCATCTGTTCGGCGAATATCCTCAGGGCTTCCTGATAAAGCTACCCAGCGAAATGGACCCTTACCCTCACAAAACAAAGGTCTTATATACTCTGGAACAAAACCAGGAATATTAAATGCGTCCTCAACGCCTTGTTCTTTAGCTTGAGCACGAATGTTATTACCATAGTCAAAAGTTATGGAACCCATTTTTTGTAACTCTAGCATTGCCTCAACATGTTTAGCCATAGTTTGTTTTGAGCGCTTTACATATTCTGTAGGGTTTTCTAGTCGTAAACTAAAAGCCTCATCTAAAGTTAAACCATTAGGAACATAGCCGCTTAAAGCATCATGAGCACTTGTTTGATCTGTAAGAACATCAGGAACAACACCTCGTTTTACTAATTCTGGTAAAACATCAGCGCAATTACCAACTAGCCCAACTGAAAGCGCCCTACCTTCTTTTTTTGCACTTAAAACTAGTTCTAACGCTTCATCAAGTGAGTAAGAAATTTGGTCACAATAGCGAGACTCTATGCGTTTCTCAATACGGCTTGGGTCAACATCAATACCTAAGAAAGCGGCTTGGTTCATTACAGCAGCTAGAGGTTGAGCACCCCCCATTCCACCTATCCCACCAGAGACTACTAATTTTCCTTTAAGGCTTCCTCCAAAATGTTTATCTGCGACTGAAGCAAAAGTTTCAAATGTGCCTTGAACAATTCCTTGTGTGCCTATATAAATCCAGCTTCCAGCAGTCATTTGCCCATACATCATTAGACCCATTTTTTCTAATCTATGAAACTCATCCCAATTAGCCCAATTACCAACTAAGTTAGAATTAGCAATTAATACTCTAGGGGCATATTCATGAGTACGAAAAACTGCTACTGGCTTACCAGATTGTACTAATAGAGTTTCATCATTTTCTAGTTCAGTTAAAGTACGAATAATTGCTTGATAACAAGCCCAATTACGAGCAGCCTTGCCAACACCACCATAAACAATCAAATCCTCAGGGCGTTCTGCTACCTTTGGATCAAGGTTGTTCATAAGCATTCTCATAGCGGCTTCTTGATGCCATCCTTTACACTTAAGCTGATTGCCGTGTGGTGCATGGATTTGTTGCATTTAGTATATTCTCCTAGTGTTTTGGTGATTGTATTATAGGAATGATTTTAGTCAGTAGTAATTAGTCTAACGTCTAGTAAATTTATAATACTTTCCATTACCTCAAAATCTGTAAAAGCAACTTTGTCTAAGACTTCTTCTACAGTAGCGTGTGCTCCAACAGCAAAAAGCACTATAGCATCAACATTTGAAATACCTGATTGGACGGCTTTTTCTGTTCCTGGGCGAAGTTGCGCTTCTAGGCCAGAGGGGAATTTAGTGCGCAGCATTTCAAATTCATCCATTTGTCTAAAACCTTCTAAAAGTAAATTTTCCATTCTTTCTTTTATTAAATGTTTAATAGAAATTGGTTTTGTTTCAAAAGTAAAACTACCCTGTTCTAAAGTTAGACTTCGAAAAAAAGCTTTTAATCCAGTACTTTTACCATAAGAAGCATTGACCACATTACCTTCATCAAAATAAATATATATTGGCTCTCGAAAAGAGCTAGTAGTAACTACTAGTTCACCACTTTTACGGTTGTTATTAATAATATGAAGTATATCTGGGAGGCTAATTTCTGAAAGTTGCCCTTGTAATGCACCTGCTGAATTTCGTCTATATTGAGCATCTTCTACTAAACGTCCAACTCTTAGTTGCAACTCACGAATAGAAAAAGGTTTACTTAAATATTCACTTGCACCTTGTTCTAAACCTTCAATCTTATCTTCTATTCGGCTTTTAGCAGTAAGGAAAAGGAATGGTATTCTTTTAAGTTCTTCAGTACCACGTATTTTTTGCAAAAGTTGCATACCATCCATTATTGGCATCATATAATCAGAAATTATTAAATCTGGTAGTTCTTTTACTGCTGTCTCATAGCCTTTACTACCATCAGGAGCAAATACTACAACATAATCTTTTTCAAGTGCGGCTTGGAGCACATCCCTTGTTAAAGGTTCATCTTCCACAACAAGAATTTTTGCTTGTTGTGTTATAGGTTTTGCAGTTAGGTAACTACCTGTATCTTCTCCTATTCCTTTATTTTTCTTAATAATAGACTGCATTATTTGTTGCAGATCTTTTGCTTTATTACTAGCACCTTCTTCTGTTCTACTTTTCTTAAGTATTGCTTGTACTCTAAGTTGAATTCCTAGTTTAGGTTTATCTTTAGAAACTTTAGTATCAAAGCCTAATCTAAAGTCATCTATTTCGCTCCATTTACTAGACTCAGAAATAATAAACATAAAAGGAATTGAAGCAGTGGCTTCATTATTAATAGTAGACTGAAAAAGAGAATCTATTTTTTCTGGTTCTTCTGTATAATCAACAATTACTAAAGCAGGCATTAACTGTTCTATTTCTTTAACAGTAGGTTTAGGTTCTATTTCCATCTCTGCTGCCACAGTACCTAACACTTCGTTTATCACAGTTAGAAGTGATTCATCGTGTACGGCAACCAGAATTGTCTTCATTATTAGCCCTCAAAAGAATAAAGAATAAAGAATAAAGTATAGAGTTAAGTAGGAAAATCAAGCTCTATATTAAGCCAAGCCTCTAGCATAAACAAACCAATTCAGCTTATTTTATTAGTTTTTCCATCTATAACTAAATATAAAAATATAGATTCTATACTAGTATTAAACTCTAGAAATCAAAGGAAAATATTATGTCTAAAATAGAAGTTTTTTCAACTCTAGAAATCGGTGCTTATGGAGAAAAACTAGCTAAAGATTTTCTAAAAGAGCAAAACTATAAAATAGTGCTAACTAATTTTAGTATTCGTTTAGGGCGTAATTTCCTAGGCCGTCCAATAACAGGAGAAATTGATATAATTGCCTATGACCAAGAAACGCTTTGTTTTATCGAAGTTAAAACTCGCACTAGTAATTTTCTTGCTCCAGAAAAAGCTGTTGACCTAGCTAAACAAAGGCAAATAAGCCGTGTAGCTAAACGTTTTTTAGAAATTTTTCAGCTTAAAGACCACACCTTACGTTTTGATGTAGTAGCTATTTTGCTAGAAAAATCTAAACCTACTAAACCAAATATTGAACTAAAAAAAGATTTCTTTCCGCTAGTATCAAAATATCACTATGCTTGGCAACGGTTTTGACCAAAATTTTAACTATTAATTAATAAGTAAGAGGAACATAATTACCTGCTAAAAATCTTAAAAATAGGCTTGCTGTATAAGTCAGCTTTTAATATGATTAGTCTTGGGAAATACTCTCTAATAGCACTATTCTTTTACCAAAAAGCAGATATTTTGGAAGGGTCTTAAGTATGCAAACCTTTAGCAAGACAAAATCTAAAGTTACACGAGAAATTGGTCTTACATCGTCAAATATTTTGGAATTAGCGCGTTTAGAATTATCTAAAAATCGGCCTTTTCGTATGCAAGTATCTGGTAATAGTATGACCCCTAATATCTGTGATGGTGACTTTGTTACAGTAGAGCATTCTAATCAAAAAATTCGTGTAGGTGATATAGTACTTTTATCTAGCGTTAGCGATACAGCACTTGTTCATAGAATTACTAAAATGGAAGATCGTAGTGGAGTATTATATTTTACTACTTGCGGTGATGCTTCCAATTATCAAGATATACCTATTCCTCAAGCTAATATACTTGGCAGAGTAACTTTAATAGAACGTAAAGATAAATTAGTAAATCTTAATAACCCTTTTACTAGGTTGATATCTCGTTTATTTACATTCTTTAATAGATTAAAGTTTCGCTCTAATAAAGATTAAATATTTTAAGCAAGTTATAAAATGAGCAGGTGATATTGACCCTAATGTCACCTGCTTATTTCATGCTCTTCTAAATCTTCAGACACAACTTTCTCACTATAAATATTGTTTATATTTTCATTATTCTCTAGACTTTCAGCCTGTTTTTTTTCTACTTCTTGAGTTTCTGCTATAGTTTGATTTTCTTGATTTTTAGGGTCAATTTGAGTGTTTATTTTAGCAAACTGTATTACTAAATAATCCTGTTCATAATTAGCTTTAACTGGCTTATAGCCTGTCATTGCAGCAGGCAAGCTAATAATACGACGTTGATTTTCTAGTTGTAGTACTAACTCGCTACCCGTATTACGAATACGCATTTTTTTACGGTCTAACATTGGCAAACATACTCGCATTTTATATTCTTCATTATGTTTAGTAATCTCAAAAACAGTTTGCTTAAACATTATATTAGTTGGATCTTGTTCACCATAAAGATCTTTAGCTAATTGATTTAAGCCTGTTTGACCAACTACTTCAGCACCATATTGTGGGGCTTGATGAATTGGAAGTGGGGTAAAATCTGAAGTAACTTCATCTAAATAACGTTGTTGGATTTCCCGCCAACCCTCTAAATAGCCACTATTAGCTGCAAGCACTCGGTTAACAACTACAGAATCAACAAGCAAACCATACATATTTAAATAAGTTAATGCTCGTTTTGATTCTTTAATAACCATTTTTTCTGGATTCATAACCAAACGTACAGTAGTTTGACTAGTATCAGCAAGTAGCTTTTTCATTGCTTTTAATTTTTTAAGCATATTTTCTAGAGCTACTATAACTTCTTCTGGAGTAAGCATTTCCTCAATACCTGGAGAAAACTTTGCAAGCGGCCTAACTAGCGGTTTAATAATATAATGGTCTGCTCTACGCAAAAGTTTTACACTCCAAGATAGTGTTTGGGGCAAGGCAAGAAGCCTTAAGGTTTCTCCAGTAGGTGCAGCATCTACAACAATACAATCATATTTATTAGTTTCACTTAATTCTTTAATTCTAGCTAAACTAAAAAGTTCATCCATTCCTGGCAAAATTGCGGCTTCATCGGCTAGAACTTCATCCATTCCTTGAAGTGCAACAAGTTTTGCAATATGAGCACGAACAGCACCCCAATTTTCTTCTAAGTCTGTATAAACATTGGCTTCCATTGCCCATAAATTGTTAGTTATTTCTTTAGCCTCATGGCTTAACTCTTCTTCAAATACATCGCTTAGACTATGTGCAGCATCAGTACTTAAAATTAAAGTTCGATGCCCAAGCATAGCAGAGCGTAAAGCAGCAGCAGCAGCAACAGAAGTTTTACCTACCCCACCTTTGCCAGTATAAATAATTATTCTCATTAAAATGATTTCCTAAATTTTGATTTAACTAAAGGTTTAAACTCTTTTAGAGTCTTAAGATTATAGGAGGCTTCCTTTAAGACTAGTAATTACACTAGGGTATCTCGTACTTTTATTTCACCCATTAAAGTTTTGTGAACTGGGCATTTAGCAGCAATTTCTATTAGTCTTTGGCGCTGTTCTTGGCTTAAATTTCCTTTTAGCTGAATTCGACGACGAATTTCATCTACCCTACCTACCTTAGTTTCACAATCCTGACAATCCTGTGCATATTCTTTAGAATGAGTAAGAATTACTTCAACTTCTTCTAAAGGCCATCCTTTTTGACGAGCATAAAGATGTAAGGTCATAGAAGTACAAGCTCCAAGAGCTGAAAGCAGCAGACTATAAGGATCTGGCCCTTCGTCCTCTCCTCCTGCATTTACTGGCTCATCAGCAATTATTGTATGTGCTCCGGCTTGAATCTGATTCTTTAGCCCATCTAAAGACCTAACTGTTATTGTCACCATTAAAAATTCTCTCCTAAATAATTAAAACCCAAATCTATGTATATGACCGTGATTTTTATCAATTTGATAATCTAGCTTAAAACGAGGCGAAGACCAACGCCCAGGAATTTCTGTTTTACATTTTGGGCAACAACCTGCTTTTAAGTTAACTTGCTTAATATGATAAGCATAGCGCTCAATTAAGAGTTCCCCACAATTATGACACCAAGTATTTTCCCAACCCCCTACCCTTCCTGCGGCATTTCCTATATAAACATATTTTAGTCCAACCTCTCGACCCATTTCTGCGGCTTTTAAGAGTGTAGCAATATTTGTATTGTCTCGATCCATCATTTTATAATCGCTATGAAAAGCTGTTAAATGCCAAGGAATAAAGGGATCTACAGAAACTAAAAACTCTGCCATCTCCTTAAGTTCTTCTAGAGAATCATTAAAATCAGGAATAACTAAAGTAACAATTTCTAGCCAAAATCCTCTAGCCTTTAATCCTTTAATAGTCTCTAAAACATTAGAAAGCAGTCCTCCTAATTCCCTGTAATGCTTATCACGAAAGCTTTTTAAGTCTACTTTATAAAGATCTACCCAAGGGCGCAAATAATCTAAAACCTCTGGAGTACCATTACCATTTGAAACATAAGAGGTTAAAAAACCCTTTTCCTTAGCTTTCTTAAAAATAGAAATAGCCCATTCACTAGTAATTAAAGGCTCATTGTAAGTTGAGGTAATTGTAGAAGCATTTTCTTTTTCAGCTATTTCAAGCATTTGTTCAGAAGAAATTTTCCTTGCAGGAGCTATTGCATTAGGATCACGTAAGACTTGAGACGTAATCCAATTTTGGCAATTTGATACTAAGAAAAACCCCGCTAAGTAATTATGTTCCTCTTCAACCTCCATATTGTAAACATCCCCTTCAAACTCTTGTAAGCTAATAGCTTTTATTGGAACAAGATAATAAAACTCTGTTTCAATTAGTTTTCTTACAACCTTAGTTTCATACCAAACTATTGTGTATTGGGTTGCTCTATTTACCAAACGCCCTTCAATTATGTGGGCTTTTTCAAAAGTTTTACAAGATATAGAAGGTAAATACCCTAATTTTAGTACTAGCCAAGCAACTCCATAAGCAAACTCTTTAGAAATAGTAGTAACACTAGCTTTGCCATTACTATATTTATGACCACCTCCTTCAATATAAGCATTAAGAAAAACTTCAATAATTTGTTTAGGTGCATTTAGAATAGGCTTAGGAACACACTTAAACTCTGCTTGTTCCCCCATTAATGCTTTGAACAATAACCCTAAAGAGGCTTTACCAACAGCAACAGCAAGCGTAGTAGTTCGTTTTACCAGTTGTCCTTTTACTCCAAAACAGGTTTCTAAAAGTTTAATAACTTCATTAGCTAATTCTGTTTCTTTGTGAGAAAAGCTAAAGTTTACCGTATAACTATTAGGGCGATCTTTATTTGTTGTTATAGAACCTTCAGCACAATAATACCCTAATAATTTAGCTAGATTTATATCTAAAGGTAAAGTTATAGGAATGCCAGGCTTATGTTCATTAGGAAACCGAATTTTCTCACTCTCTACCATAAAGCAAGCTGTTCTAGTATTTTCACCCATACCCCTATTTATTTTGCTGCGAACCTGTCTAATGTATGAAGGATCTTTACCTAATCTACCACCTATTTGACCAGATGTTTCACCATTTAATTTAGTCATAATAATGGCTTCTCGTTCCTCCATAGATAAATCCCAAGACACCTTATATGTTATTTGGTGTTTGCCCAATATCTCTCCAACATTTATTATTTCTTGAGAAGAAAACTCATAATTTCGAGGTATTGTTAAATAGTGCCGAAGAGTAAGTTCTCCTGCTTTAATTAGTCTTGGAGGCTCGTTAAGGCTAGTAGTTGCATAAACTCTATGATCAAAAGTACAAGATAGCTCTGGTAGGTAATAAGGTGTTATTTTAACTAATTCATCTTTGTAAGGATGTTTAAAAACTCCTCTTACTTGTTGCAATTTACCTGATTGGGAAATAGCTTGTAGGTTTGTAGGATAGGCTATCTCCACATTTGGCATTTTAGAGACTTTTTCTGCTGTAGAAAAAATTTCCTGAAAAGTCTTTACTCCTTGATTAGTAACAATGATTGTTTCTCCAGTAAAACAGTAATCACAGTGTAGGTCGCAGCCTAGCATACCAAAACTTAAGGCATCTGTGCCTGGCATTGCATGAAAGAAAGGCTTTTTTTCAATTGGATCACACTGCAACCCTGCAACATATCCCCAAGGTACATATAATTTGCCACCTTGGTTAAAACGGACTTTACACACACCTGCTAAACCATCAGCAATACGGCAACGATGACCACAGGAATAACAAAAAACTTTACTATCAGAGAGTTTTTCATAAAGTTCGCCTTCTTGGGTATATTGTCCTAATTGATCGCCAATAATCTTTAGCTTTGCTTTTTTTTCTTCTCTTGAACCAATTTTTTGACTAGACATAATTTAATTTCCTTTTACTCTATTAAAAATTTATATCCTCGCCTAGCCTTATATCTTAAGTATAGCTCTGATAAGACTAATTTTCCAAACCTATAAGCATTTGCTGCAAGTTATAAACATAATTGTTGACTAGAATATTATTCTAGAATATTATTCTAAACCTATGGCAAACAAAGTATCTACTCGTGAAACAATCCTTAAAACAGCGCTAGAGTGTTTTAATGAGCTAGGTTTTCAGGCTACTACGATTGAAGAAATCCGTATACGTTCACAAGCAAGTATTGGTAGTATTTATCATCATTTTACTAACAAAGAACAGCTTGCAGCTAGCCTCTATTTAGAAGGGCTACGAAGTTACCAAGAAGGGTTTCTAGAGGTTTTAGAAAAACATAATGAAGCTGAAAATGGTATTAAAGCCTTAGTTATATATCATTTAGAATGGGTTACAAGTAATGCTAATTTAGCTAAATATATTTTTCATAGCCGTCAATCAGAATTTATAGGAGCGGAAAAATCTAACCTTAAAGCAATGAATAAAGACGCTTTCCAAGCATTTACAAAATGGCTTAGACCTCACATAAAAAAGGACAAAGTTAAAGATTTACCTGCTGATGTTTGTCTATCAATTCTAATTGGGCCAAGCCAAGAATTTGCCCGCCATTGGCTTTCCAATAGGGTAAAAACTAATATAACTGAGGCAAGCGCTCTACTTGCAGATGCAGCTTGGAATTCACTCACTCGTACTTAACTTTACATCCATCTTAACTATATAAAGGAGTTAGCAATGTCTAAAATTATTGATATGTGGGCACCTATTATTCCTACACCCAAAATAGTTGCTCATATAAGAAACAACTTCCCAACACAAATGCTAGGGTATTTACGTATTTTTTATCATCAAGAAATTACAGAAAATTCTATTGGGCAATTTGTTGATAATATGCAGGGAGGAATATCAGTAGAAAAATATTTACAAATACTTGATAAAGCAGGAATTGACCAGATTTTAATTACAGGTTTTGATGAATTAACAAGTTGTGGAAAAACATTTTCTCCAAATCATTTAATTGCAGAAATTGCTAGAGAAGCACCTAATAGATTTTTACCATTTGCCGGCGCAGATATTTTCCAAGGAATGAAAGCTGTAAGGGAAGTAGAGCGTTATGTTCGTGAAGAAGGTTTTAAGGGATTAAGTTTAAGACCTTTTATGATTGGGTTGCCACCCGATGATCGTCGTTATTATCCATTTTATGCTAAATGCGTAGAATTAAATATTCCTGTAAGTGTCCATGCATCAGCAAATTGGACAGAAATGCGACATAATGAACTAGCACACCCAAGACATTTTGATAATGTTGCCTGTGATTTTCCTGAGTTAAAATTAATTTTAAGTCATGGAGGCTACCCTTGGATTTTAGAGGCTTGCTTGCTTGCACGTAAACACCGTAATGTTTACTTAGAACTTGCTGCACACCGGCCTAAATACCTTATGCAGATTGGGACTGGATGGGAACCGCTTTTTGCTTTTGGTAATAATATTATTCAAGATCGTGTGCTTTTTGGTACTGGAGCATTTTTACTAGGACGACCTCATAGTGAAATAGTGCAAGAATTTAAGCAGCTTCCACTTAGAGCAGAAGTTATGGAAAAATGGCTTTATAAAAATGCACTTTCTCTTTGGCAATAAAAAATTAAGAAAAATAAAAAAGAGGTTAGAGCCTAGGCTCTAACCTCTTACATAAAATATTTAAATAACTAGTTTAGAAGCGGTTTCCCCAACCTCTACCTCGGTTATTTCTTGGTGTTGGACAATTTTGATAAGAGTAATTACGATTGTTATTACGATATACTTGACGATTATAATAATCATTGTTACGACCATAATTTCTATAATCTACTTGAGAACGACGACCTTGATAACCATCTCTATAACCTGATTCATAAGCACTTCTAAACTCTCGTTTATATTGGTCTTTACTACCATATTCACCACGATAACCACTATCACCATCACGATAGGCTTTGTTGCGGTCTACATCATAAGAATTTCTATAAGAGTAATCGTTACTACCCGCACCATAACCTAAGCGATAACCATTTTCCCAAGCAGCAGAATAATAACTATAACTATTTCCATATCTAGAGTTATTTTCATAATAACGATTTTGGGCATTGGCATCAGACGAGAAGCTTATTAATAAAGCAAAAGCGGTGAGGGTGACAAAACTTAGTTGATGTAAAAAACTTTTTCTCATAGCGGCACTCCTTAAAAATATACTTGTTATTTTTGTTGTTTATTTTTGTGTTCGCTACTAAAGCATATTTTGTGCCACAAAAAATCTCCTAAGAAAAACGTTAAACTAGTGATTTTTCAAATAAATAACTTGCTTTCCCTATCAATTTAATAATTTTACTTTTTATTTGTAAACGATATGGTGTAAGAAAGGCTTTTTTGTGTAGTTTTTAGTTAATCTCATTTGAAACAAAATTAATTTGTATCCTCTATACCCTCTCTAGGTATTAATTCTAGTAACTTATCAGAAATTACTTTTGTTTCTTCTAAATCTGTTTGATTGGCTAAGTCAAATTTCCTAGTAGTTTTCTTTAGCTTCCCTTGATTTATATAAAAAATATCATTACTTGACCCTTTTACTAAAACGCCTTCTAAGTATTTGCTTAAAAATTCACCTTTTAATATCTGAGGAGTTTCTTGACTATCAAAGTTTAATTCTGAAAAAGAAACCTTAATTTCTTCTTTAACTAGCCTTTTATCTTCTTCACTAACTAAAACAGTAATGGTTTTTACTTTAGATAAATCAAGATATTCTTGCCAATTACTAGATGCAAGTAGAGCAAAGTCTAATGTGTCTGTAACTATAGGAGAAAGTAAAAACCCTGTCTCAGCCATTAAAATAGGTATATTATAGTCACTTGTTATTCCAGCTATAGTAGATACTCGTAAAGTAATTTTTGGAGGCTGATAAAATTTTGAGGTAATGATACCTAAAGTATTACGGTTGATTTTTATTTTTATCCAAACTCTTGTGTTATTAATAGAAGCAACCTCTATAGGTTGATTAAACTTTGTTAAAACATCTTTCTGCGGAGTAAAAGAGCAGTTGCGAGAAGAATTGCTTTTTTGCATCAACATAAAAGAATCTCTAGCAAGAATTTCTTTGATGTCATAATTTGTTAAAAGCTCCGGCCAAGACAAACTATCTTCTAGACTAGGGTAACGATTATCTATAGTTTCAATTCTAAAAAGAATATTTTCAGGCGCTCTACTACCCTTCAAATACTCAGCATTTATTTTAGAAAGTTTTTCTGTATAAGCTGAATAGCTTTGAAACACAGGTCTTGGTTGATAGTCCAACTTATAAGCAAATGCAATTTGTTGATGAAATGCATATATATCTACTGCGCCTTTTAAGTTAGGTAAACTATATTTTTTACGTATTTTCTCTTGTTCTTTTTCATAAGAATCTTTTAAGCTAGCTTTACCATTTACTATATTAAAAAAGCTTATATAATTGCTTTCTATTTGCAAACAAGTATTTTTTATATCACTAACTAAAGTAATAGATTTATTACTCAATATGTGTAAGTTTAATGAAAAAGTAGCTTGAATTAAACAAAGTACAAATAAAATTTTCAAGTATCTATGTTCTTTAGACTGAAAAGCAACAATAGTATAAAATAATGTTAAAACAAAGATTAATTTAACAAAAATACTAGTATGAAAACCATCTGCCCTACAATAACCTGCCTTAAAACTAAATAAAACAATACTTAATAAAGCACTAATAACTAAAAGCCATTGTTTTTTTCTTTTTCTTAATTCAAAAAATACTACTAGTAAAAAAAAGGTTATTGTTAAAACTAGAGGAATAATCACTGTATTAACTGGCTTATAAGCCATTGTTTCATAGCCATTAGAGATTTCTAATGAGCTAATAATAAAGTTAGGAAAACTTAAAATAGACTGCCCTGATAGCAACCAAAGAATCGAAGCAGTAGAAATAAAAATTGTTAAAAGTAGCGGTTTTTTCTTCTTTAAAATCTCACTAAGCCCAATTACAAAAATTACTGATACTGTAATAACAAAAAAAGAGAATTTTATTAAACTAATTAAAGCTAAGGTTAAGGTAAGTATTATTAAATTTTTAGAAATTTTCTCTTCATCAATATAAAAATAATATATACAAATAAATATATTAAAAGTAATAAATAATGTATCGTGTAATCTATCATTAATTACAAGAAATATTAAAGAAGCAAGCCAGATTATACTAATTAAAGGATTTTTTATTAGCCTATAAGAGATACTTAAGCTAATCCACCAAAAAACTATAGAAAACCATAGCCAAGCAATTAGAGTAAAAGGATAGGTTGACGGGTAATAATGCCTAAAATAAAGAAAGCCATATGGCCCAAAAGTAAAAATTATATCTTTACCTAAATCCTTATTTGTTTCAAAAGCGTAATGTAAAACTAATTCCCATGAATACTCTAGCAAAGCAAAAGTAGGTTTTTCTCCAAAAGCTATTAACCCCAATATAGCAAATAGACTTAATATCCCAATGGTTAACCATCCATATTTATGCCAGTTTATATCTTTAAAGATTTCTATTAACATGCTCTTTTTAAGCTAACCATTGAAATATTTTCCATTTACTAACTATATTAAATACAAAAACTAGGAATAACAATATTATTCCTAGTTTTAATAAGTTAGATAAGTTGTTTAGAGTTAAACATTAAACCTAAAGTTAATTATATCTCCGTCTTGCACTATATATTCTTTGCCCTCTAGACGGAGTTTACCAGTCTCACGACATTTTGCTTCGCTGCCTGCGGCAATAAAATCAAGGTATGCAATAACTTCTGCACGAATAAAACCCCTCTCAATATCTGAGTGAATTTTACCTGCCGAGCGATGTGCTGTAGTCCCTCGTTTAATTGTCCAAGCACGGCACTCATCTTCACCAGCGGTTAAAAAGCTTATTAAATCCAAAAGTTCATAAGCACTACGAATAAAGCGATCTCGTGCAGGCTCAGTAATTCCTAGATCTTTTAGGAATTCACCCTGTTCTTCTATTGGGAGTTCTGCTATATCCATTTCTGCTCTACCACACATGCTAATTAATTTATAGCCATTGTCTAAAGCATATTGCTCAACGTCTTTTGGTAAAGGCTGACCAATATTATCTTCAGAGATATTAACTAACAGCATTATAGGTTTTTGACTTAAGAAACGAAACCCTGCAAGCATTTGCCATTCATCAGCAGAAAACTCAAGTGAACGCAAAGGTTTTTCTTCATCTAAAGCAGCTTTACATTGCTCAATAACTTCTTTTTCTCTAGGGTTAGTTTTTTCTTTTTTCATTCTAGCTAGACGATTTTCTAGAGGAATTAAATCAGCTAGTATAAGTTCTGTATCAAAATTTTTAATATCTCTCATTAGGTCTGCTGATTGGGTAATAGCAGGATTTTCAAATCCCCTAACTACATGAACTAAAGCATCAGCCTCGCGCATTTCAGCAACTAATTTAGTGTCAAGTTGAGAGCCTGTTTTAGCACCTTCACCTTGTGGGCCAGCAACATCAACAAAATTCATTTCAGCAAAAACTTTTTTCTTTGGTTTATAAATTCTTGCTAATTCTTCAATTCTTGCATCAGGAACTTTAATTATTCCAATATTAGCTTTTTCCTTACCACCATAACCGCCTACTTCAGCTTTTAACCCTGTCAATGTATTAAAAACGGTTGTTTTACCTGAACCAGCAAATCCAACAATACCGACCTTCATTCTTCTATACCTCTTTACTTAATGAACGTAAATCCCTACCAGTCATTTCTGCTGGTGGTGTTATTCCTAAAATACCTAATAAAGTTGGAGCAACATCTTCTAGCGCTCCATTTTCTCTTAATTTTCCATGAAATGTTGGATCAACCAAAATTAGTGGTACAGGATTAGTAATTGTATGAGCTGTATAAGGTTGTCCTGTTTCATAATCAATCATTTTTTCTGCATTTCCATGATCAGCAGTAATAATTGCCTTACCACCCACACGAAGTAAAGCATTAATAATACGGTCTAGACATTTATCTAAGACTTCTACAGCTTTTATTGCAGCGTTTAGAATCCCAGTATGCCCAACCATATCAGCATTAGCAAAATTAACTATAAAGACATCTGCTGTACCTTGATCAATTTCATGACATAAAGCATCTGTAACTTCTATAGCGCTCATTTCTGGCTTTAAGTCATAAGTTGCAACTTTTGGAGAAGGAATTAAGATTCTTCTTTCTCCGGGAAAAGTCTGTTCAACTCCTCCATTAAAGAAAAACGTCACATGAGCATATTTTTCTGTCTCAGCTATTCGCAAGTTTCTTAGGTTATGCGCAGCAAGCACTTCAGCTAGAATATTATTTACATGCTGAGGAGGAAAAGCTATTGGAAGAGGGAAAGTAGCATCATATTGGGTCATACAAACATAATGAATTTTTGGTGCTACACCTCGTTCAAAACCTGTAAAATCTGTTTCTGTAAGTGCGCGAGTAATTTCTCTTGCACGATCTGCACGAAAGTTAAAGAAAATTACGCTATCACCATCTTGAATTCTACCTACTGGAGAACCATCTTTCTCAGTGATTACAATAGGTTTAATAAATTCATCTGTAACTTTTTCTTCATAAGATTCTAAAACAGCTTTAACTGGGTCACTGGACTCTTTACCTTCACCCTTTACCATCATTTTATAAGCTAGCTCGACTCGCTCCCATCGTTTATCTCTATCCATTGCGTAGTAACGCCCACAAATAGAAGCAAGTCTTCCTACACCAATTTCCTTTAATTTGCTAATTAGCTCTTGAATATATACTTTACCACTATCAGGAGCAGTATCACGGCCATCAGTAAAAGCATGAATAAAGATTTTCTTTAGACCATTATTCTTTGCCATTTCAAGTAGTGCATATAAATGAACTTGCAAACTATGTACACCACCATCAGACATTAACCCCATAAAATGCAAGGCTCCGTCTGTTTTTTGTACATGCTCTATGGCTTCTTTTAATTCTTTGTTGCTATAAAACTCTCCTGTTTCAATTGCATGATCAATTCGCGAAATATCCATTCGTATAATTCGACCAGCACCCATATTAAGATGGCCTACTTCACTATTTCCCATTTGTCCAATGGGTAAGCCAACTCTTTGACCAAAAGGAATAATTAAGGAATGTTCATAGGTTTGCCAAAGATGATCCCAACAAGGTTTTTTAGCTGTATAAATTGCATTTCCTTCAGTACGGGTTTCAAAACCCCAACCATCAAAAATAATTAGTGCAACTGGCCTCATAAATAAATCCTATTTTAATACTTCAAATTCAAAGTAAAGGTTTTTACCTCGCATAATATAGCAAAGGTAAGATTCCCAAAAGCGTCTTAAAAATCTTAACTGTGGATATTTATTACCACAATTAACTAAAAACTCTATGCCTAAAATTCGCCAAAGTTTTAGCAAAGTAACATAAATTTTCTTTGTTTTAAGTGTTATATCGCTATAAAACTCAAACTCTGGTCGCTTTTCAGTAAAATACATAAAAGATTCACAAGTTAAGTGATGTTTATGTGTTGGATCGCGATATGAGCTAACATCTGTATAATGAGGAGTATCTAGCCGAATTGTTGCTCCAGGTTTAGCAATTCTATAAAGCTCTTTTACTACAGCAAGAACATCATCAACATGTTCAATTACTTGATTACCAACAATTAAATCAAACTCATTATCAGGAAAAGGATAAGGAAATTGATTAAGATTATGTATTACATCTGCATCGGTGCGAGGGTTAAAATCAAGCCCAATAGCACCTGGGGTTTTATGTTTCCCACAACCAATATCAAGTATTTTCATTACTACCAAATAAATAGCAGAGATTTACCCAATCATTCCTACTAAGAACGATTTAAAGTAGCTCTATAAGGGATAGAAATTTAATTCTATCCCTAGTGTAAAAAATTTTATTTTAAGTTATAAAAAGCCTTACGACCTAAGTATTTAGCACCAGATCCTAATTCTTCTTCTATTCTTAGTAATTGGTTATACTTAGCAACTCTATCTGTACGACTAGCAGAACCAGTTTTAATTTGTCCTGTGTTAAGCGCTACAGATAGATCAGCAATAAAAGTATCTTCGGTTTCACCTGAACGATGGGAAATAATTGTAGTATAATTATTAACTTTAGCTAGTTCTACTGTATCAAGAGTCTCTGTTAACGTGCCTATTTGGTTTACTTTAACTAAAATAGAGTTTGCTATTGCTTTTTCAATACCACGAGTTAAGTATTCAGTATTAGTTACAAAAAGGTCATCACCAACAAGTTGGACTTTTTTGCCAAGTTCGTTAGTTAAAAGTAGCCAACCATCCCAATCACCTTCTGCCATACCATCTTCAATAGAAACTATAGGGTATTGACGAACCCAGTTTGCATAAAACTCTACCATTTGGCTAGCGCTACGCTCAGACTTATCAGACTTCTTAAAAACATATTTACCATCAATAAAAAACTCACTTGAAGCAACATCTAAGCCTAAAGCCATTTGTTCACCCGCCTTTAAGCCTGCTGTATTTATTGATTCTAAAATAACGTCTAAAGCTTCTTCGTTAGATTTTAGGCTAGGAGCAAAACCACCTTCATCACCAACACTTGTAACATAACCACGTTTTTTTAGAGCACTTTTTAGAGCATGAAAAACTTCTGTACCCCATCTTAAAGCTTCTCTAAAGCTACTAGCACCAACAGGTAAGACCATAAATTCTTGAAAATCTACATTATTATCAGCATGCGCCCCACCATTAAGAATATTCATCATAGGAACAGGTAGGGTTCTAGCACCTGGGCCACCTAAATAGCGGTATAAAGGAATATCTAGTTCACTAGCAGCAGCCCTAGCAACAGCTAAAGAAACTGCAAGTAGTGCATTAGCTCCAAGATTGCCTTTATTATTTGTCCCATCAAGGTCTAGCATAATTTTATCTAAACCAGCTTGATCAAAAACATCGTGCTCATAAATAGCTTTAGCAATCTTTTCATTAATATTGGCAACTGCTTTTTGTACGCCTTTACCTAAGTAACGCGACTTATCACCATCTCTTAGTTCAATAGCTTCATTCTCGCCTGTTGAAGCACCACTAGGAACAGCCGCACGACCCTTCGCACCAGTTTCTAGCTCAATTTCAGCTTCTACAGTTGGATTTCCTCGAGAATCAAGAATTTCACGGGCTAAAACTTTTTCTATTCGACTCATGGTAGAATCTCCTCATTATTTAATGGCAACTAATTAGGAAGGAAGGCTATTTTATGTCAGAGAGTAGCAAGCGAGCAACCTAGATAGGCTAGTAGAAGTAGAGCTATGTCTCTACTTCTATAAAAATATTATCACAAAATAAAAAATGCGCCGTTTCTTGCGGCGCAGTTACCTAATATTGAGCAACTAGTTACGTTTTAATCCTTACCAACTTCTATGCCAAAACAAATGGATAGCCCTAATTTATTTATAAATATTGATGTTAGTAAGAATTTTAGCGTTTATTAAAATTTCTAAAAACTATTTTTTTGTTCGTTTATGGGACTGCTTTGTCCCATTTATTTAATAAGCTAAGCAAATCTCACATTAAAATTTTAATCTTGGGGAGTTTTGGGAACCAATCCTAACTAAGCCCGTCACTAAAAACAAAAATCATCAACAAACAGGGTAAAACATTTCCAACTTCAAGGAGGAGGCTATAAGGCAATTTGCCAGCCTATGTCAAGCTATGAAACAAAAACTAATCCCCCTAAGGCTTTTACTCACATTCTTTGCATTAATCTTAATAATTATTTTCTACTCAGTTTTTCCTAAAGAATCTATGGAAGCAGCAGAGTTTAGCGAACTTGCAGCAATTAAAATTGGTAATCAGCTTCAAGTAACTATTCCATCTGATGAGCTTTCTGCGCTAAAGCCTACTGCACTACTTGTAGAAGTTTTAGATGCAGAAAATAAAACCATTGCTCGCCAACTCCTTGATCCAAACCAAGAAAAGGCTAATGGATGGAAAATTAACCTTTCTTTACCAACAGATCTTAAACAAGAAGATCTATTTTGGTATCGTTTGCGTTATGGTTTTATTGAAAAAGGCCAAACAACTTCTAGCAATGCAAAAATCCAACCTATTAGCAAAATTTTTCATTTTCCTACAGTAAGATTACTAGGACAAAAAGAGTTTATTTCAGGAGCAAACAATTCTTTACGTGTTCTAGTAATTGATGGTCAATCAGGCAAAGCGCTTAAAGGATCTATGTCTGTTAGCTTAGATAAACCTAATTCATCAGACATAAAAACTACAGCTAAAGTCGATCAACATGGAACAGCATCTTTAGAATTAAAAACTCCTCAATATTTTACAGGCGATGCAAACCTAACTGTTAGTGTCAACACACCCTTAGGAACTCAAGAAATAGTTGAAAAAGTCCAAGTAATACAAAAAGAAAATATCTTACTTACAACAGATAAACCTATTTATCAGCCTGGACATTTAGTTCATATCAGAAGCTTAGCCTTAGATCGTTTTTCACGTCAGGCAGTTAGCAATAGTCCAATAATTTTTGAAATAGAAGATGCTAAAGGAAATAAAGTTTTCAAAAAACGCTCAACTACTGATGAATTTGGTATTGCATCAACAGAATTCCAACTAGCCGAAGAAGTTAATATGGGTACTTTTAAGCTAAGAACCATTCTAGGTGATGAAAATAACCGCCGTGCTACTACTCAAGAAAAATCCTTTGTAGTTGATCGTTATGTATTGCCTAAGTTTAAGATAGATATAAAAATGCAAGGTGGTGAAGATGAGCGCCAACAAAAAAAATATTACAGCCCTGGAGAAACAGTCTCAGGTAAAATCACAGCCAAATATCTTTTTGGTAAGCCAATCTCACGAGGTCGCCTAAGTATAAAGATGTCTACCTTTGATGTTGAAACAGTGGAAATTGGCAAAGATGAAGCTATTTTAAGCGAAACAGGCGAGTACAATTTTGCAATGAAATTGCCTAACTCTTTTGCAGGACGCTCTTTTGAACAAGGAGCAGCCCCAGTTGCTCTCCAAGTCGAAATTACAGACACCGCAAACCATACTGAAACACGCTCAGAAAGTTTATTAATATCAAATAACCCCATTTTAATCACAGCCGTTCCTGAAAGCGGAGATATAGTCCCAAGGCTTAATAATCGTGTCTATCTTTTAACTGCTTATCCTGATGGAAGTCCAGCCAAAACTACTATTACAACTAATATTAAGCCCGCTAATTTAGTTACAGACAAAGACGGAATTGCAATAATTGAAGTTGATGGACAGCTAAACTCCCTTTCATTAACAGCTAAAGATGAAAGGGGAAAAGTAGGGACTACAAATATCTCATTAAAACGCCGTGACATAGCTGGCGATAGTTTAATGCTTCGTACTCCTCAAGCGCTTTATAGAGTAGGAGAAAAACTTGAAATTACAACTATTTCAACTCGCCCTAAAGGTTCTGTTTACATAGATATAATTAAAGATCGTCAAACTATTTCAACTCGTGCTTTAGAGCTTGATAATGGTAAAGCTACTACAAGCTTAGACTTAACTCCTGATTTATTTGGGACAATAGAAGTTAGAGCTTATATTTTTGGTCGTAATGCTGACCCAGTTAGCGACCGTCGTTTGATTTTTGTTGATCCTGCTGATGATTTACAAATTGAAACCAAAATAGCTAAAGAGTCATTCCGCCCAGGAGAAGAGGCACAAATTGAAATGACTGTTAAAGATAAACTTGGCCGAGCTAAACCAGCGGTTTTAGATGTCCAAGTTGTTGATGAAGCAGTCTTTGCACTTAGCGAAAAACAACCTGGACTTGAAAAAGTGTTCTTTTATCTAGAACAAGAACTACTTAAACCTCGTTATGAAATTCACTCTCATAATGATACTCATAACATTGTTCCTGTAGTAAATAATGAAGATCAAGAAGCGCTAATTAGACGTGAAAGAGCAGCTAAAGTGCTTTTAGCTGCGGCAAGCGAGGTTAATGTTTATAGTTTACGTAAAGAACAAGGCCGTGATGTTTATGAAGCAAAAGCTCCTGAGTACTATAGTAAATACTACCAGCTAATGAATACACAGTTACAAAAAGTAGTAGCAGGAATAAACAAATACTATGTAGAAAATAAATCTGCTAAAACAGACTTAATAGCAGAATTACCTAAAATCGCTCAGGCTCACTATATAGCTAAACAAGATCTAATAGACCCACTAGGACAAGAATTTAAGTTAGTTTTACAAAGCAAACAAGATAGTTATTCTTATTATCAATTTGAAAGCGACTGGTATAGTAGTAATCCTAGTCCAAAATTCTATTTTCCAATTTATGGACAAAAACAGGCTAATGTTTCTATAGTATTTTACCTAAATGCCTATTATGGTCATCAAATAAGAACTAGAAATGGTGTTAGAGTAGAAGGTTTAGTAAGACCAGAAGTTATGGGTGATGTGGTAGAAGTAGCTGCTGCTCCAGCTAATAGACCTGCTAGAGCAATGGATTTAGATGCCAATATAGACAAAAAAGCTTTATCTAAAACCGAGTCTAAAAAATCTAAAGATGATGCTAAATCAGCTGAAACTCAAGCAAGTGCTGGAGAAGGTGGTGGAGATGTAAAGGTGCGTTCTTATTTTCCAGAAACTCTTTATGTGAACCCAAAACTAGTTACAGATAAAAATGGTCGAGTACTAGTTAGAGTCCCACTGGCTGACTCTATAACTACTTGGCGTATGACTATGCTAGCTTCTACTAAACAAGGTGCTCTAGGTAGTAGCACAGCAGGAATTAAAGTTTTCCAAGATTTCTTTATTGACTTAGATCTACCAGTTTCTTTAACCCAAGATGATACAGTTTCAATTCCTGTTGCAGTGTATAATTACTTAGGCGATACTCAAGATGTTGAACTTAAACTTAAACAAGAAGACTGGTTTACACTAGTTGATGATAATCCTATAAAACAAGTTCGTGTTGGTTCTGGTGAGGTAACAGCATCAAGTTATCGGATTCAAGCTAAAAAATTAGGACTAGGAAAACTTACAGTTTTTGCACGTTTAACAAATCGTGATTCTATAGCAAATGGGGATGCTATTTCTAGGCAAATAGAAATTTTACCTAATGGAGAGCAACAGAACATTACTGTTAATGATCGTTTAGAAAATAGTATTTCAAAAGAAATCCTTATTCCAGAAACAGCAATTGTAGATGCAAGTAAGATTTTAGTTAAGTTCTACCCTGGCCCACTTAGCCAAGTAGTTGAAGGTTTAGACAGTATGTTAAGAATGCCTAGTGGTTGTTTTGAACAGACATCAGCAACTACCTACCCCAATATTTTAGTTTTAGACTATATGAAAACAACCAAGAAAATTACTCCAGAAATTCAAGTTAAGGCTGAAGGGTTTATATCTACTGGTTATCAACGTTTAGTGACTTATGAAGTACCTGGAGGTGGGTTTTCTTGGTTTGGTCAAGCGCCTGCTAATAAAATATTAACTTCATTTGGGTTGATGGAATTTTATGATATGGCAAAAGTCCATGAAGTCGATCCTCGAGTAATTGAGCGTACACAAAACTGGTTAGCCTCTGAGCAAAAGGCTGATGGAAGTTGGGCACCTGACACACAATTTATTGATGAAGGTGCAACTAATAATTTCCATAATGATCAAGTCAGAATTACCGCTTATATTGCTTGGGCACTAGCTTATTCAGGATATAAAGGCGAAGCTATTACAAGAGCTAAAAACTTTATAGACAAAAACTTAAATGGTCAAGAAGATGCTTATACTTTAGCAATCCTAAGTAATTTCGCTATAGATTCCCATCAAGATCAACCTTGGGTAAGTAAAATGTTTAATGCCCTAGTAGCTAAAGCAGCCCAAGAAGATAAAACTGCTTTATGGAAACAGGAAGGAAAAACCCCTACTTATTCACATGGAGCAATGGCAGATATTGAAACTACTGCACTTGCAGCACAAGCATTAATCAAATGGGGTGGAAATAATAACCTTGCAACTAAAGCATTAAAATATTTAACTGATAAAAAAGATGCTTATGGAAATTGGCATTCAACCCAAGCAACTATCCTTTCATTAAAAGCTTTTATACTCTCACAACAAAAAGCTGGAGGGGGAGAGACTCAAGGAATAATTTCTGTAAATATTAATGGTCAAAAAGTATCCGACTTAGAGATAAACAAAGATAACAATGAGCTTATGCACCAACTTGACCTTAAAGCTTACACTCAGTTTGGTAGCAACAAAATAAATATAAGTTTTGTTGGTAAGGGATCAATGCTTTATCAAATTGTAGGCCGTTATTATAGAACTTGGAGCAGATCAGACGATGTAGCAACCATAGAACCGCTTTCAATTAGTGTTAAATATGACCGTAGTACTTTAGCTCAAGATGATATAGCAACAACAACCGTTACAATCCGTAATAACACTAGTAAGCCTGCAAATATGGTGATGATTGATCTTGGTATTCCGCCAGGATTTGAGATATTTTCAGAAGATTTTCAGGAGCTAATTCCAACAAAACCAACTAATAAGATTGGAAGTTTAACAAAGTTTACTGTTACACCTAAACAAGTAATTCTTTATTTTGATGGTTTGCAAGCTAAACAGAACTTAACCTTTAATTATCGTTTGCGTGCTAAGTACCCAATTAAAGCTAAAACTACAGCTTCTAAAGTTTATCAGTACTATAACCCTGAAGTTAGCGCTACGGCTAAACCAGAAAACATTATGGTTGTAGAAAAACGCCGGTAAATATATCCTTTATCTATAGGTTGGTTCGTTTCGTTGGTTCGTTTCGTTGGGGCAGACCTATGTGTCTGCCCCAACGTCTATCCCTTTAATTCACGTTCAACGGCTTCTAATACCTGGGAGATTTTATTACGAAATTCCCCTGGCCCTACATGGTCTAGCGCTATTTTTAATTCCTCTTGAGCATCTTCTAAAAGGTCAATTTTAGCTAGGGCAAGCCCTAAATTAAAGCGTGGCCCAGCTTCACCTGGGGCAAAAAAACAAGCTTTTCTAAATTGCTCAATGGCTTGTTCAATACTATCTTGTTTGGTGTAGAGCATGCCTAAGCCATTATGAGGGCGATAGGAATTAGCGGTATTATATTGAATAGATAAGTGAAAAGCTTCTTCGGCCTTTTCTACCTCATTGATACTATCATAAAATTCACCTAAGGCAGAGTAAGCTATCCAATCTTCAGGAGATTGCTCAATAGCTTTTTTATAAGACTTTTCTGCGACTTCTGGGCGGTTTGCTGCTGCTGCCATTTCGCCTAATTCAATAAAATCATCTGTTAGCCCACGATGATCACAAATCATTCCCATTACGTGTAAAGAAGATTTAATATCTCTGCTTTCCCAATAAAGGTCTTTAAGTAGGCTGGCAATTTCAAAAGCTCTAGGATTAGTGCTTAAGCCTTGATGACAGATTTTAATTGCATCATCTAAGCGATCAGCATTTCGATAAAGGCCAGCAATAGCAATATAACCTCTAGTAAAATTGGGATGAGTTTTAACTAGCTGCATTAACATTCTTAAGGCTTCTTCATCGCGTTGTTTTACGGCTAGAGTATGAGCAAGCTCAAAAAGAGCTTGAGCCGAGCGAGGATTAGAACTAACAGCTTTACGTAATATAGTTTCAGACTCTTCTATATGATCTGTTTCGCGCAAGGCTAGCCCTAAGTGAACTTGAGCCATTAATTGCTTAGGATTACCTTCTAGGGCTTTTTGTAGAACCTCAATAGCTGACTCATATTGCTCACGCATAATTAAGTTCATTCCTTTAAGCGTAAGAGCATCAGAGTCACTAGGAGAGATATCTAAGGCTTGGTCTACGATTTGCTCACATTCTTCAAGCTGACCATTCATTCCAAGAAGTCTAGCAAGTTCAACTCTAGCAGGGACTTCTTTGCGGTCTAATTTTATTGCTTGGCGCAGTTCGTTTTCTGCTTCGCTAAAGCGGTTTGCAGCCAAAAAAGCTTTAGCTTGTTCAATATGTTTTTGTGCTGTTGCCACCCCAATCCTCCAGAAAGAAAATTTCGGTAATTATGTCATTAATTAGTTGGATTTTAATAGACTTTTTGACAGGAAAAAGATTTTTTATTATGAGTTAGCTTTCTTTTAGAGTCCAGTAAATCTTTTATATTTGAGGAAAAAATTGAGAAAAAAATAGGTATTCAGATTTTAGTGTTGAGAGTAGTAGTTAAGATAATTAAGAAAAGTTATAAAGTTTCTTAACTTTTGTAAAACCTATAATGAGGTTAACCCAAAACCTAAAAATTTTGGGGTATTTTTCACCAACAATAAAATCTGAATAGCCATTAAAAATAATTGAGCAAGTCAATAGTAGAGAGTTTATGCAATATCCATACCATTGTTATAATACTTGTTATTCTTTGTAAATAAAGGTACTAGAGAAAACTCCATTTTATTTTAATGTGGGAAATTTTAATTATTGGTAACTTTGTAGTCACTAGCCAATGGATACAAAATATTCACTATGTTTAACTAAGGATTAGTAACTGGGCTTTTTTGTTTTTCTCTGCTAAATTTAGTTTTTTAAAACCTATTTATTAAAAATTCATTTTTCTTATTGGGGGAGTAATGTTAATAAGTGAACTTATTTATGACTGGAACACAATTAATGGAGATGATAAGCCTAATCACCAGATAGAATTTGATGATGAGACTTTGCGAGATGGTTTGCAATCACCCTCTGTTACTGATCCTCCGATTGAAAAGAAAATTGAGTTATTACACTTAATGGAAAGCTTAGGAATTGATACTGCTGATATAGGGCTACCTGGTGCAGGGCCTAGAGCACGTCAGGACGTACTACACCTGGCAGCAGAAATAGCTAATAATAAAATGAAAATTCGCCCTAATTGTGCTGCAAGAACAGTTCGCGCAGATATACAGCCAATCATTGATGTTTCCCAAGAAATAGGTATTGCCATAGAAGCTTGTACATTCATTGGTTCTAGCCCAATTCGCCAATATGCTGAGGATTGGACTATAGAAAAAATGCTTCAAGCAACAGAAGATGCTGTAGGTTTTGCAACAAAACATAACTTACCTGTAATGTATGTTACTGAAGACACAACCCGTGCACATCCTGATACATTAAGAAAGCTTTATAAAACTGCCATTGAATGTGGAGCAAAAAGAGTTTGTATTTCTGATACAGTTGGACATGCTACACCTAGAGGAGCAGCCCAGCTAGTTAAATTCATTAAGCAAATAATCGAAGAAACTGGTGAAGATGTAAAAATTGATTGGCACGGTCATCAAGATCGTGGTTTAGGAGTTATTAATTCTTTAGCCGCCTATGAAGCAGGTGCAAGTCGTGTTCATGGCTCTGCACTTGGGGTGGGTGAGCGTGTTGGCAATACTCCTATGGATCAATTACTAGTTAATTGTCAGTTAATGGGCTATATAAAGCGAGACTTAAAGAAGCTAGGTGAATATTGTAGAAAATCCTCTGAAGCAACATCAATAGCTATACCTACTAATTATCCTGTATTTGGACGGGATGCTTTTCGTACAGCAACAGGAGTTCATGCAGCAGCAGTAATAAAAGCTTTTAGAAAAAATGATGAATATTTAGCTAATATGGTATATTCTGGCGTACCTGCACATGAATTTGGGTTAGAGCAAGTCATTGAAATTGGGCCAATGAGCGGTAAATCTAATGTTGTCTTTTGGTTACAAAGACGTGGTATTGAAGCTACAGAAGAAAGAGTAGAGAAAATTTTTAAAGCAGCAAAGCAAGCCTCTTGTGTTTTATCCGACACAGACATTCTAGGATTAGTTTAACCTTAATAAATTATGACAGAGCAAAATAAGCCTATTAAAAAAGAAGATTTATCTGCTCAATTAGCTATACTTTGGGCTACTAGTCAGTTTTTTACTTCACTGCAAAATATAATGCTTGAAAAAGAAATGACTTCCGATTTAGGCTTGGCTCAAGTACAAGGACAGATAGAAAAATTGCCTACAGATATTTCTCCTGAAAATGAGTTAGTAGAAAAAATAAAGCTAAGTTTAGAAGATGCTCAAGTACAGCTTTTACTTGTTGATTCTCGTATTTCGGTTTCTGTAATGCGGCGTTTTTTTGAAAGAATTGGTGAAGCAGATTCAAGCTCTCTAAAACATATTATTCAATATTATTTTAGTAAGCCCATTAAAGATGAAAGTGATAGAGACAAAATAGATTTATTAGTTACACGTTTTTGTTCTGAGGTAACTAACTCAATAAATAATATTAAACAAAGACAAGTAAAAGACAATGTGCAGGCGATTTTATTAGAAATCTGTGGAACTCAGTTAACATCGTCATTAGAGTTTGTCCAAACAGCAGTTGTTTCCCGCCTTCGTCAACTTTGTCGTGTAATTACGGATGCTCGTAGTTTTAATAATCTAATTGAAGGAAAACTAATTTCTCAGCTTCGTGATTATAAAATCAGTTTAGGAGATATGTTCTTTGCTCCTGCCGTTTTAGAAGAAATTATTCGTATGAACATTGCAGTACATAATAAATTTCAAGAGCTTTATTTTTCAGAACAAGCTCGTCTGCGTATGGAAACGGCAAGAATGCTCCATAATTTGCAAACTGGGCGGCATTTAATTGCTAAGGATTTACAAAATCCTTTAGTTGGGCAATTAAATAATTTAATTCTACAAATGCAGCAATATATACAAGATTTAAGACGCAATCTTGCAGACCAAATTATAAAAGACCGTTCACTTCGTACTTCTATTGAGGCTGATGGTAACACTTTTACCTTAGTAATTAATTCACTAGAAGAATCTTTACTGCGTTCTAAAAACTTATTAACAAAACTACAAGAGGTCTATATCCGTGTTGGAAGTAGTAAACAAGAACCCCTTCAAATAGAGACAAGAGCAGATTTTTTTAATTCAGGTATTAGAAAGATTGATTTTACAAGTCCAGAAATTTTAGAAAAAGCTCGTGTAAGCTCTACTACACTAGAAATTCCAAACATAGAGCAAGAAAATAAAGTAAACCAACCTATAAATAATGCTTCTTTAAGTTTTACCACTAGTGATCAAGTTGAGAAGACAAATAGTACAAAAATTACTGAATCTGATGAAAAAGATCTTTCTCAGTCTCAGAATAAAATAAGTCCTTTATCAATAACTGGATCTGATGGAAAACAATCAGGTCAAAAAGAGCCTTTATCTTAAGTTATGTTTAAGTTTAAGTCACATAATCCAACTGCTTTAAACATAGCTCTTTTATTAAAAGACCCTCGTATAGAGTTTGCTTTTCAAAAATTAGAACTTCTTTCAGATGAAATAATGAAGGAGCATATTAGAATTTGTGAGATCCCTGCCCCTACATTCTCTGAAGCTGAAAGAGCTAAATATTTTTATAACTCCTTTTCTAACTTAGGCTTATTAGATAGTAAAATAGATTCAGCTGGCAATGTTTCTGCTTATTGGCCTAGGGTTTCTAATGAGTATATTTGTTTATCAGCACATTTAGATACAGTGTTTCCTATTAATACAGATTGTAGGGTCAAAAAACAAGGTGATCGCTACTTTGCTCCTGGAATTAGTGATAATGCAGCAGGGTTAGTTGGGCTTTTAGCAATAGCTAAAATACTTGTAGAAGTAAACTTAATTCCTAAAATTCCTTTTTTATTTGTTGCAACAGTTGGAGAAGAAGGTATAGGAGACTTAAAAGGAGCAAAGTATCTTTTTAAGGAAAGTGAGTATAAAGACTGTATAAAGTATTTTATTTCATTTGATGGGCCTGGAATTGAGAGAATTACATATCGAGCATTAGGATCAAAACGCTACAGAATAACTTTTAAGGGTTCTGGAGGGCATTCTTGGGGAGATTTTGGTATTGTAAACCCAATTCATGCTATTGGTCGAGCTATCTCTAAAATGGCTAATTATAAAGTACCTCAACAACCTGCTACTTCTTATAATGTAGGTATTATTGAAGGTGGAAGTAGCATTAATACCATTGCCGAAGAAGCTCAAATGCAAGTAGACTTACGATCAATATCTGCATTAGAATTATCTAAATTAGAAAATCATCTTTTATCATCAGTAAAAGAGGCTTTAAGAGAAGAAAATTTAGCTAGTAAATATTCTGATAGTTTATTAGAAACACAAGTGGAAGTAATTGGTGAGCGTCCATCTGGTGAAATATCTTCAAGTAGTCAGTTGCTTCAAACAGCAATAACAGCAACATCAGCCTTTGGGGTTAATCCTTATCTAGATTGTTCATCAACAGATGCTAATATTCCTATTTCACTCGGGTTAGAAGCAATTACTCTTGGAGCAGGTGGAACTTGTAGTGGGTGTCACACTCTTTCAGAATGGTATGAAGAAACCGATAGAATAAAAAGCTTAAAAAGAACACTATTATTATTACTAGCTCTTTCAGGGCTTAATTAATTGATTAATCGCTAAATAGGTAGGAGAAAAAAATATGGGAAAAGCTAGAAATACATTAACAGAACTTATTGAACAGCGTTTAATGTCTGGAGCAGATATTTCAGCTATAGATCAAAAAATATGGGCTATGTTTGGGGAATCCTGGGCAATACTTTGTTTGGATATGTCTGGTTTTACCAAACGAACAGATGAATTTGGAATAATTCATTTCCTTACATTAATTCATGAGATGCAAAAATTACTTAGTCCAATTATTTTATCTCACTATGGATTTTTGTTAAAAACCGAAGCAGATAATATATTTGCTATTTTCCGTGATCCTGTCCAAGCAGTCCGTTGTTCTGTGGCAATGAATGAGGCTACACGCCTTTATAATTCTAATAAATCAGAAGATTTTCAGATTATGATCTGTGTAGGAATTGGGTATGGCAAAGTAATTAAAATTGGTGATGAAGATTGTTATGGAAATGAAGTCAACTATGCTTTTAAGTTAGGTGAAGATACGGCTAAAGCCGCAGAAATACTACTAACACCTGATGCTTATCAAGCCGTTCAACCACAACTTAATATGCTCAGCTTTAGAGAAAAGCAAACAGATAAAATAGGCTTAGTTCACAAATATTACAAATTAGAATATTAATTTTTGAAATATTTCTAGGAAAAAATATTATTTACTATAAAAGTTTTTTCCTTGATAATGAAACTAGCTAATGGCGCTGTTTTATTGAGCCAACCAATAAATAATCCAAACACATAAAATAAATAATGAATAATCTATCAGACAACAAAAATATCTGTTTAAAACTATGGGGTGTACGCGGAAGCTTACCTGCTCCCGGCCCACAAACAAAGCTATTTGGCGGCAATACTTCTTGCATAGAAATACGATGTGGAGAAGAAATTTTTATTTTTGACGCTGGTAGCGGAATCAGAGAGTTAGGGTTAGATTTACTTAAAGCCATGCCTATAAAAGCACGTCTCTTTTTTACTCATTATCATTGGGATCATATTTTAGGCTTTCCTTTTTTTGTCCCTGCTTATATTCCTACAAACGAATTTGATATCTATGGTGAGGATAAAGGCAAACTCTCGCCTAAAGAAATACTAAGCGGACAAATGGTTTTCCCTTATTTCCCTGTTACGCTAGATGCAATGCGAGCTAAAATGACTTTTCATACTCTTAAAGTAGGCTCAATTCTTGAATTTGGTGATGTTAGGATTAAAACCCATAGGCTTAATCATCCCTTTGATGCTATGGGATATAGAGTTGAATATAAAGGTAGCTCTGTAGCTTATATTACTGATTATGAGCATTTTGACCATAGAGATGAACCTTTAGTAGAATTTGTTAAAGATGCTGATGCAATGATTTATGATTCAGCATTTAATGAAGCCGAGTATGTGACTAAACAAGGTTGGGGACATAGCACTTGGGAACAAGGTGTTAAGCTTGCTCAAGCAGGTAATGTAAAATTTCTAGTTATCTCTCATCATGAGCCTACTCATGATGATAGCTATATGGAAAAAGTTGAAATTGAAGCTAAAGAAGTTTTTCCTAACTCAACTGTGGCTAGAGAAAAACATGAGTTCTGGTTTTAAGCCTAGTAGGTAGTAAGCTAATACAACCTTTAAGAAATATTTCCTAGGCTAGTTTTAGCTATTTTTCTAAAGGACTACGCCATTTTAAGTTAGCATAAAAGGAAGGAAATTTAGCTGCAAGTTCTTCACAAATATAATCTTCTATCTCCTGAGCCGAGGACATTTGTAAAGCGTTTTCAACCATTTTATGCGCAGTACTAAGATCAATAGCTCTTACAGCATCTTTAATTAAAGGAATTGCGGCAGGAGTCATACTTAGTTGCTTAATACCTAAACCCAATAATACTACTACATAAATAGGATTAGCGGCCATTTCTCCACAGACATCTAAAGTAGCTTTGTTAGCTTGTGCTACTTTAGCCACCCACACCAGTGATTGAAGTACAGCAGGGTGAAGAGGTTGATATAGGTAGGAAACTTGTTTATTAGAACGGTCTACGGCCAAAATATATTGAATTAGATCATTTGTTCCAAGACTAAGAAAATCTGCTTCACGAGTTAGTTGATCAATTATCATTACAGCAGAAGGTACTTCTATCATTATACCAACTTTTATATTTTCATCTACATCAAGACCTTTTGCAGTAAATTCTTTAATACTCTCATTAATAATGGTGCGTGCATGTCTGACTTCACTAGGAGAAGTTACCATAGGTAAAATTATTCTTACATTTTTATGTTGAGAAGCGCGAACAATGGCTCTTATTTGAGTACGAAACATTGGCTCATTTCTTAAAGCTAGCCTAATTCCACGCAGTCCTAATGCAGGATTAACTTCTCTTTCTCCTCCAGTTATTGCTAGTGGAACTTTATCCTCACTTAAATCAAAAGTTCTAATTGTGACACCTGCACTTCCTACAGATTGGGCTAAACGCTGATAAATTTGATATTGTCCATCTTCTGAGCCTGCTTGAGGTAGCATATTAGTAAAAATAAATTCTGATCTAAATAGCCCAATACCATGTGCTCCAAAGCGTTTTACAGCATCTAGCTCTGAAACTAGCTCTACATTAGCCCTTATTGTAATTTCTTGTCCATCAGAGGTAAGAGCAGGCCCTTTTGACTGTGTTAGTAGATCTTGGAGGCTACGCTTTCTTTGTTCATTAAGACTACGATAGCGCCGAACTGTTGCATCAGAAGGGTTAACAATAATTACACCTTCTCCTCCATCAACAATCGCGGTATTTCCTGTAGTAAGAACATGGCCTGCTAGATCAACACCTACTATAGCAGGAATTCTTAAGCTACGAGCTATAATTGCAGTATGTGAAGCCCAACCACCTGCATGAGTAACAATAGCAATTACATGAGTCATATCTAGTTCTGCTAAAACACTTGCAGGCAAGTCTTCAGCAACAATTATAGTATTTGCTGGTAAGCGATGGGTCTGAGTCTGTTTTTTCCCGGATAAAGCATCTGTTAGGCGACGTGCTACATCTTCAATATCGCTACCTCGTTGGCGTAAATAGCGATCAGAAATTGCTGCATAAGCGCTAAGAAAACGTTCTAACTCAATTTTTATTGCCCATTCAGCATTAACTAATTGTTCAGTAATTGTTTTTTTAATGTTCTTAAAAAGCTCTTTATCTTCTAACATTAAAATGTGAGCATCTAGGATATAGGCATGTTGATGGCCTAATTCTCTTTCCATTCGCGCTTTTAATTCATTTAGTTGGTAGCGGGCTAAAACAACGGCTCGATTAAGCCGGCGGGTTTCTCGGCCAACTTGACCAAGTTCAATATGTTGGAGTAAGGCTTGATGCCCCTGTGCATCTATGTATAAAACTGTACCTACTGCAATTCCAGGACTAATAGCTAATCCATGTAGCGAAGTTTCCAACACAGACTCTTTAACACTAGTAGACATCCCCTTCCTCCCCAAATTTATTATTTATGAGGTCACAGATAGCACGAAGCGCTCGTTCTTCATCTTCTCCCTCAGCAGAAATAATCAATTCAGTTCCTCGTGATGCGGCTAATAGTAAAATCCCTAAAATGGACTTACCATCAACTGTTTGTCTATTATCAGCTCTAGCTACTTTTACTTCAGCACGGTATTGATTTGCTAGATTAACTAAACGAGCCGATGCTCTAGCATGTAAACCTAATCGGTTTATTATAGTAACATAACGTTGTTGCATGAAAATTATTCTCTACCCCTAATTAGCGTTATTCGCGTTTTGTTGACATAACTTCACTAGCAAGATAAATATTCTTTTGCCCTTGATCTTTAACCCTACGAGCAAGATCATCAAGGCTTTCATCTTTTTGTTGACTAGCTAGTTTTATGATCATCGGTAAATTCACGCCTGTTATAATTTCTACTTCTTGAGGCCTAGAAAAAGTCATAGCCACATTAGTAGGAGTACCGCCAAACATATCGGTAAGAATCAACACTCCTTTGCCTTGGTTTACTTTTTTTATTGCTCGTTCAATTTCATAAAAACCTTGTTCTACTTCATCATTCCAACCTATAGAAACTGCTGTAATATGTTGAATCTGCCCAACAATAATTTCTGCAGCTGAAACAAGCTCTATAGCTAAACGGCCATGTGTTACAACAATCCCTCCAACCATCAATAAACCATCCTTATCTCTTAATTCTTAATTAATTTTTGGTAACAGCATAGATATAACTATATATAACATAGATTTATCCTAAACTACCTCTAATTATCTTAAATTATCTTAAATTATCTTAAATTACAGTTGTAACAATTTCTTGAATACTACGTTGTAGTTCGTTGTCATCAGTAATTGGGCTAACAATTGCAACTTGGCAAGCGGTTTCTGGGTTAATCCCTAGGCTAATTAGCTGAGCAGCATAAATTAAAAGCCTTGTAGAAACACCTTCTTCCAAGCCATGCCCTTTTAGATTACGTACCTTTTCGCCTATTTTTACTAAGTCTTTAGCGGTTTGTTCATCAATTCTACCCTCTTTAGCAACTATTTCCATTTCAACCTCTGCTGGTGGGTAATTAAACTCAATACTAATAAATCTTTGTCTAGTAGATTGTTTTAAGTCTTTAACTACACTTTGATAACCAGGGTTATAGGATACGACTAAAGTAAACTCATCTGGCGCACTAAGAACAACAGAGCGCTTTTCTACTGGTAGAATTCTTCTATCATCTGTAAGAGGGTGAATTAAAACTATGGTATCTTTACGAGCCTCTACAACTTCATCTAAATAGCAAATTGCACCATGTTTAACGGCTGTAGAAAGTGGCCCGTCATGCCATACAGTAGTTTCGCCCTCCAGTAGAAATCTTCCTACAAGGTCTGTAGCAGAAAGGTCTTCATGGCAAGCAACCGTAACAAGTGGTCGTGACAATCGCCATGCCATATACTGAATAAATCTAGTTTTACCACAACCTGTTGGGCCTTTAAGTAAAACAGGAAGTTTTGCTTGATAAGCGGCTGTAAAAATTTCTACTTCATCTTTAACTGGTAAATAAAATGGTTCGTTATTAATGTGATATTTCTCAATGGCTTGTTCTCTCATGGCTTGTATAATAGCAGATAAACATTCAGAAGCAAAGAAGATAGAGAATTATTCTAGTAATAAAAACTCACTTTTATTTTTTTATAAGTAACTATATACACTTAAGCCATTAAGGAAGATAACGTTTTATTTTTGCTGGTAAAAACTTTTCAAACCTCTTTGTCAATTTACGAATTTCAGAAACACCTAAAATCCAAGTTAAAGCTAAATACGTTATTGCATAAGGGGTAAGGACTACTATTCCTATTAAAATGGGATGATATTTTCCTATTAAGAATTTTACTCCTACAGAAACAGCAGCACCAATAAAAGCAGACAACCAAAGTTTTATCCCTAAAACCCAACCTAATCTAGTTGCACCTATTTGTTTAGTCAAACTTCTGCGAAGTAAAAATAGTTCTAACCAGCTTGTTAGCCCTGCTGAAAGAGTAATCCCAAGAGTTCCCCAAAAGGCTTCTATATTTAACCAACCAGGAAGTTTTAAGGCTAAAATAAAGCTAAGTATTATTGAGAGCATGATTCTTAAAACAGCAAATCTAAAAGGGGTTTGAGTATCGTGCAAAGCATAAAAAGTTGAAGAATAAAGCCGTCCAAAGGTTGCAGATAGTAACCCTATGGCAAAACCAGCTAACACCAACCAAACATATCTAGTATCACTAGGTGAAAACCTTCCTGTTTGATAAATAGTAGCAACAATAACATCTCCTAAAATAAAAAAAGCTACTGATGAAGGAATTACATAAAAAGCTATTTTTTCTAAACCATCATTAAGCCTTTTTTGTAAAGTTTTAGCTATTTCATCATTTGACCCTATTACACTAGACATAGCAGGCAGTTCAGCAGCAGACACAGACATTCCAAATAAACTTACTGGCAAAGTATAAAGAATTTGTGCATAAGTTAACGCTGAGACTGCACCTGTAGGAAGAAGCGTAGCAATTATATTATCAGTATAGCTACTTATTTGTACAACTCCTCGAGAAACCAACACAGGAAAGAAATTCTTTATTACTTCTCTTACAGATTCAAGCTTAAAGGAAATTCCAAGTTTTAGCCCTCCTAGCAAAGGAATTGCAACAGGAAGTTGTATAGCAAATTGTAAAAAGCTACCTAGAACCAATGCCCAAGCAACTTTGATTGCTAAATCCTCTATTTGAGTACTTGCACCAAAAATTAATAAAGCTGCAATTTGTGCTGCATTCCAAAGCACGGGAGCAACATAGGAAAGAAAAAATTTGCGATGGCTATTAAGTATTCCTAAACACCAAGCAGAAAGAACCAAAAGCCCTGTACCAGGAAAAAATATTTGTACAAGCCTAATAGTCAATAATCTTTTTGCCCCTTCAAAACCAGGAGAAATCAAGTCTATTAGCAGCGGTGCAAGCCATACTCCAAGTAAAACTAAAATAGAAGTTACTAAAGTAAGAAGTGAAAGGATTACTCCAGCTAAGTGGCTTGCTTCAACTTGTTTTTCTTTTGCTATTAACCCTGAGTATGTAGGAATAAAAGAAGCAGATAAAACCCCTTCGCCAAACAGGTTTTGTAAAATATTAGGAATTTTAAGTGCTGACTTAAAAGCATCTCCAGCGTCAGAGTTACCAAAATATGAAGCAAAAATCCTTTCTCTAACAAGCCCAGCTATACGGCTTAGAAATATCCCTATTGCAACTAAATAAGCACCTCCAAAAGATTTTTTTCGGCTTTTTTCTAGATCATTTCTTTGAGAGAGGTTTGGCAGTTCTGTTTGGTTGGAATTTATATTTTGTGACGGTTCTTGTGTCAAAGCGTTTACCTAAAGTAAAAATTTTCTAGGAAATCATACCAGAGGATAAAAAAAGAAAGCTATATTCTTAAGCCTTATTTTTGCCTTCCATTATCAAAACTATAAATCTACTCTATTGGTTAAAAACCTTAGTTTATAATTAAAACTATAATTTTTAACTTAAATAAAATTCCTTGATATGTTTTAAAAATATATTTAAAAATTATAGATTTTCATAATAAATATGCTCACTTAATCTTAAAAGAATATGATGGTTTTTATATAAATGTTTCCTTAATAAAGTTGAATAAATAAAATTTATCTGAAAAAATAGCCTACAGCAAAAACTTATTATTAAGCTCTTATAAGATTTTATCACTATATTGTTTTCTCTAAATATGCAATTTATGTGCATAAAGTTTTTATGAAAGTGTGAGAAAACTTTTTATTTATTATTAATGAAATCTTGATAAAAGCAAATAAACATTTTATATATTAAAACTCAAATTAATAATTAAAAAATATGAAAACAACCGACCTGGACTATACTAGTAGTAGAGATTGGAAGACAGAGCGAAGAAAGCAAGCCATAGAACTTTATAATAAAGGTTACAACCAACCTCAAATAGCGAGAATATTAGGAGTTACTCAACCTTGTGTTAGCCTTTGGATAACTAAATCAAATAAATTTGGTTTGAATGTACTAGAAACTAAACATTCAACTGGCACACCCGCTAAGCTAAGTGATAAAAATAAAGAGGAACTGTTGGAAATCCTAAAGTTACCACCTACAAACTTTGGGTTTAGAACTAATTTTTGGTTAAGAAAACAAGTTGTAGAGATTATCAAAGAAAAATTTAATGTCTCTTACCACCCTTCTCAAGTATCTAGAATACTTAAAAAACTTGGTTGGACAAATAAATGAACTGTACTATTTTCCCATACAGTATAATTCGCTATTTTTAGCAAAAACCGATAAAGATTTTATTAAGTTTTCATTATTTTTTCGTTATTTTTTTGGTGATTTTTTGTTAAGATTTTTGCTATCTTGTTTATTTACTGAATTTCCCAATTGAAAGCCTATCATATAACAAGTATAACTTCCTGCAAAAGTTTAAGTAAAAAATGTTTCTATTTTTTATACATAAAACAAAATACTTAAAACCATAGCTTTTATTTTCAAATAACTAAAACTATAACTTCACACTTTAACAGAGTAACTTTCTTACTTCTGAATAAATTTGATTGAGTTTAGTAATTAAAGTAATTAAATGCTTTGAAGCCCTATAAATACTAGATTCTTAACAGTTTATTCATACAAATAGTATAAGTGAAATGTGGGAGAATAATATGCAAAAACTCAAAGTAGTAATATCTTTATTACTAACCCTGTTGCTTTGCCCACTGTGGTCAATACCAACAAAAGCACAAACAACAGGAATTATTTTAGATGTAACAGTAGAGCCTGGAATACTACGCGTAGGCCAATCTACTAGCGCAATAATCAATATTTCAAACGTTGGAGGAGCAAGTAACATATCAACGTTTGATAGATTTGTAGTAACTTTTAACACAGCATTTGGTACTGTAACATCAATAAACCCAACCGTTTTGATTGTATCGCCATCCCTTTCAGGCTTTTCTACAAATGATTTTACTGCTGCACTTTCTGGACAAACAATCAATATTACTTATACAGGAATTGCTAAACCATTTGTTACAACAGACGGTTTTTCTATAAGAGTCAACGTAACAACCCCTCCTACAATAGGTCAAGGGCTAGTACTAGCCAATATTCAAAGTGGTAGCAGAGGAACATCTGTTGCTCTATCCGCAGCACAACAAGAAGTTCCTGTAGTAGACTTTGCTACTAATGCTACTGGTGTTACTGGTGCGACTGGTACTACTGGTGCTCAAGGCGTTACTGGCGCTCAAGGGGCTACTGGTGTTACTGGCGCTCAAGGGGCCACTGGTGTTACTGGCACTCAAGGGGCCACTGGCGCTACTGGTGCTCAAGGGGCTACTGGTACAACTGGCGCTCAAGGGGCCACTGGCGCTACTGGTGTTACTGGCACTCAAGGGGCCACTGGCGCTACTGGTGCTCAAGGGGCCACTGGCGTTACTGGCACTCAAGGGGCTACTGGTGTTACTGGTGCTCAAGGTGCTACTGGTGTTACTGGCACTCAAGGGGCCACTGGCGCTACTGGTGCTCAAGGGGCTACTGGTGTTACTGGCGCTCAAGGGGCCACTGGCGCTACTGGTGCTCAAGGTGCCACTGGCGCTACTGGTGCTCAAGGTGCCACTGGCGTTACTGGCACTCAAGGCGCTACTGGTGTTACTGGTGCTCAAGGTGCCACTGGCGCTACTGGTGCTCAAGGAGCTACTGGTGTTACTGGTGCTCAAGGGGCTACTGGTGTTACTGGCACTCAAGGGGCCACTGGCGCTACTGGTGCAACCGGTGCTACTGGTGCTCAAGGTGTTACTGGCGCTCAAGGGGCTACTGGCGTTACTGGTGCAACCGGCGCTACTGGCAATACTGGCGCTACTGGCGCTACTGGCGCTACTGGTACAACTGGGGCTACTGGCAATACTGGAGCTACTGGTACAACTGGGGCTACTGGGGCTACTGGTGTTACTGGCGCTCAAGGGGCCACTGGGGCTACTGGCGCTACTGGTGCGACGGGTTCTGCTACTTCAGCCTTCTTACATGCTTTTTCTACTAGCAGTGTAACGATTAACTCCAATACTGCTGCTATTACTTTTGCAACTGTTGCCCCTACATCTGTAGGAATTACCCCTAATGCTACTACTAATGCTACTACTTTTACTGTGGCAAGTGCAGGTACTTATAAGATTGCATTTACAGCTGCATCAGCAGCAACAACTGCATCTACAACAGTTTTTGAAATTAATATTAACAGCGGAACACAAACAAGAAGGATTTTCTATAATGCTAGTGCTACTGGTGGTATAGGATCTGGTGAAGCAGTGCTTACCCTTGCTGCAAATGATGTCATACGAATTGCTAATAACCAAAATGGTCAAGGTGGAAATACTGTAACCTTAAATACTAGTAACTCAAGTGCAACACTTACTCTTACGATTATTAAGCTTAACTAAGTTCTTAGGTAGACTTGCTTCAAGCAAATCTATGGCTCTTTTCCTAACTTAAAAAATCAAAAATTGTTTTACTCCTGAAAATTAACTTTTTCAGGAGTTTTTCTTTTTATAGCTAGTTTGTCTAAAACAAATTAGAGGATATAATTGGCAAAAATTTTTACTAATAAAGGCTAAAAATATGAAAAGTTATCGCAAAGAGCTTTGGTTCCAAGTTCCATCACGACGAGGTTTTATTAATATTACTCCCCAAGTAGAAACCTGCTTAAAAGAGAGTACAGTAAAAGAAGGTTTCGTTTTAGTTAATGCAATGCATATTACTGCATCAGTTTTTATTAATGATGATGAATCGGGTCTACATAGCGATTATGAAAAATGGTTAGAAAAACTAGCCCCTCATGAACCTATTTCACAGTATCGTCATAATAATACTGGTGAAGATAATGCTGATGCACATATGAAACGCCAAATTATGGGAAGAGAAGTAGTAGTAGCAATAACTAATGGAAAACTAGACTTTGGCCCTTGGGAACAGATTTTTTATGGCGAATTCGATGGAATGCGAAAAAAACGTGTGCTTGTAAAAATAATTGGCGAATAAATAAGTTATTTTATTTACAACTAATTAACTTGGTCTGCCTAATTCTGATCTGGTTATAAAAGTAAAACTTTCCAAACTACTTTTTATTTTAGTGTCTCTTAAAAAGAAACAAAATTTCATTTTAGGTTAAAACAATGAGTCGATATATAAAACTAGTAGTTTGTTTAGTATTTTTTATAACCACAAGTGTTGCTTATGCTTTTTCTAGTGGGCCAGTTGCAGGTAGAACAGGCGCTCCAGGCGAGTTAACTTGTGTTGATTGTCATGATTCTTTTGAACTTAACCGAGGCCCAGGGCGTGTTGACATACTTGACCTTCCTAAAACTTATTCTCCAGGACAAAAAATAAAAGTTCGTGTTAGTGTCCAACAAAATAATCAAAAAGCCTGGGGATTTCAATTAACAGCATTAGACAAACAAGAAAAAGCCGTTGGTCAATTTGTTATTAGTGATCCTGTAAATACTCAATTAATAACAGACAATAACAGGTTTTATGTTGAACACACTAAAGATGGTTCAAAATCAAATCAACCTAGATCAATGGAATGGACATTTGATTGGATTGCACCCAGTAGCGATCAAGGCCCTGTTACCTTTTATGCAAGTGGGAATGCTGCTGATAGTAATGGCAATAGCGAAGGCGATTTTATCTATACAACTTCCGCTCAAATAGGTGCACCAAGTGATCCTGTTATTAGTTTAAGTTCGCCTAATGGAGGAGAAATAATTCAAGGAGCAAAATCTTTTTTAATTAAATGGTCATCAACTAATGCAATTTCCCATGACATACTTATTCAATTAAATGGTTTAACAGATATTCCTAAAACAATTGTTTCTGGCTTAAAAGGCGATGTAGAAGAGTTTTTATGGCTTGTGCCTGCAAATATTCCTACTATGCGTGCTAGAATTATTGTTGTTGCGCAAGGAGCAAATAGCAGAGCAGATTCTGATGTTTCAGAAAAAGATTTTACTATTTTGGCGGGTCAACAAATTCCTGGCCCAACAATTACAAACATAAAAGTCACAAATAAAAAATTAGTCGCCGAAGGTAGTAGATTTACAAATCAAACAATTGTAATGGTTAATTCAATAGCTTTTAACTCTGCGGCTAAATTAAACACTACATTAACAACACTTACACAGAAAGGAACTGCAACCAATGGTCAAACAATTGGTGAGCTAATTCCTGCTAAATCTACGGTGAGACTACTATTTATAAATCCTGATGGAGGAGTTACGGAAAAATTTTATACACGTCCGTAATTTTTAGATAAATTTCCAAACTTTTTTTCTTCAAATTGTTTCTAATAAACATAACCAAAAACAATTAAAACGCTTATAAATAAAGGAAATAAACCTATGTGTGCCGAATGGAATGAAAGAACAGTTGCTCATATGTTACGTCGTGTAGGTTTTGGCGCAACTCAAGAAGATATAAAATTTTATCTTGATATGGGTCAAACCAAAGCTATTGATTATATTATTAATTATGATCGTATTGATGATAGTGAAGTAGATCGTCAAGTTGCTAGTGCAAATTTAGATTTATCAAAAACTGCTGATTTAATACTTTGGTGGGTAATTAGAATGACCTTTACTAAAAGGTTATTACAAGAAAAGATGGTTTTCTTCTGGCATGATCATTTTGCTACAGCAATTTTTAAGGTCAAAGAAGAAGACCTTATGCTAAAGCAAAATCAACTATTTAGACAATTTGCATTAGGCAATTTTCAAGAATTTTTATTAGAAGTTTCTAAAGATCCTGCAATGATAATTTGGCTGGACAATTTTACAAATAAAAAAGGGCAACCAAATGAAAATTATGCTCGTGAGCTTAATGAGCTTTTTTCAATGGGAGTTGGCAATTATACAGAAAATGACGTTAAAGAGGCTGCACGTGCTTTTACAGGTTGGTCAATTAGTCGTCGAACAAAAGAATTTATGTTTGAAACTAACCAACATGATTTTGGGAATAAAACATTTTTAGGCGAAACAGGCCCCTTTAATGGAGATGATATAGTTCGCATTATTGCTGGTAGACAAGCTACTGCACGTTTTATTAGTAAAAAACTTTTTGAATATTTTGTTTTTCAAAATCCAAAAGATAGCACCATTGATAAACTAGCAAATGTTTATTTAAGCAATGGTTTTAGTATTAAAGCTTTAATGCAAGCAATTCTTACATCAGATGAATTTTTCTCAGAAAAAGCTTTTAACTCAATAGTTAAAAGCCCTGTAGAGTATGTAGTAGGTAGTCTTAGAATGCTTAAAGCCAAACTTGACACAAGAGGAAAAAGCGGCGATATAATTAATTCCTTAACGGCTCAAGGTCAGACTCTCTTTAATCCTCCTTCAGTAAGTGGTTGGGATGGTGGAATAGAATGGATAAATACTTCTACATTACTTAATCGGTTAAATTTTTCTAACATATTAGCAAGTAACCGTGCAAGTCGTGGTTCAACAATTGATCCTAAGGCTTTAATTGGCAATGCAAAACTTTCTACATCTAAAGACACAGTGAATTTTTTCCTTAAACAATTAGCTCTTTATGATGTTGATAGTGCAACAAATAAAAACTTAAGAAAATATTTAGACTCAAATGATGATGGGTCAAAAGGCAAATTTAGCTTAACTGACGCAAGCATTGACAAAAAAGTAAGAGGTTTAATCCATCTTATTTTAAGCTTACCTGACTATCAACTTAATTAAATATTAGGAGAATATTATGGCACACTCAAGAAGAGATTTTCTAAAAGGTACACTTAGCTTACTTACTCTATCACTAGCAGCACCAACATTTTCTTTTGAATCTAGCAAAGCTTTTGCAGCAGGAACTTCTCCTAATAAGATATTAGTTGTTGTTCAATTAGATGGTGGTAACGATGGGTTAAACACAGTAGTTCCTTACAGTGACAAAGCTTATTATGCTGCACGTCCTAACTTAGCAATTCCTGAAACATCAGTGCTTAAAGCAAGTGACAAAGTTGGCTTTCATCCTGTAATGACTAAATTTAAGGGATTATTCGACCAACAAAAAATTGCTGTAATTCAAAATGTTGGTTATCCAAACCCTAACCTTTCTCACTTTCAATCCAGAGCAATTCTTAATCGTGCAGACCCAACAACTAGAGAAGAAGTTTTTCAACTTGGTTGGTTAGGTAAATATGGAGACTTAAAATCTAATAGCGATAACCCTTTATCTATAGTTAATTTAGGTGATGGGCGAGGTTCATTAGCATTACCTAAGAGTTTAGTAGGGAATAAAATTCTTCCTTCTTCAATAAATAGTTTCCCACTTTATCAATTTTTAACAGATGCACAATATCCATCTGATCGTAATAATCAAGTAAATACTTTTGTTAAATCCAATAGTGCAAATTCAACAAGTAGCGATTTTCTATATATTGGGCAAACAGGTCTTGATGCAGTGTCTAGTAGCGAATCATTACAAACAGGAATTAAGAAATATACTCCTGCAATTAAATATCCTGAGAATAGTCTAGGTGTGCAGCTACAAATGGCAGCACAAATTATTGCAGGCGATTTAGGAGCAGAAATAATTCATGTTACCTTAGGCGGATTTGATACACACTCTGGACAAAAAGATGATCAGGAAGAATTACTAACAGCTATATCAGAAAGCTTTGATGCATTTTATCAAGATTTAGTAAGACTAGGAAAAGCTGATAAGGTTTTAGTAATGGCATTTTCTGAATTTGGTCGCAGAGTTCGCGAAAACGGTAGTGCAGGAACAGATCACGGAACTTCAGGCCCAATGTTTGTAATGGGCAATGCCGTTAAAGGCGGTCTTTATGGCAATAGCCCAGACCTTACAAACCTTGATAGTGCTGGTAACACAGTTTTTGACATAGATTTTCGTGCAGTATATGGAACAGTTCTAAGCGATTGGTTACAAACAGATTCTCAGGCTGTTCTTGGTAGTAAATTTGAAAATATTGGATTTATTAATAAGTAGGTAAATATCTATTTTCATAAAACAAAAAGTAAACTCTACAAGTCAAAAGATTTGTGGAATTTACTTTTTATCCCAATTCTATCTTGTCCAAACCTATCAAAACTAAGAAGGTTCAATGGCAGGTGCCCCTAAAAAGCAGATACTTATAATAAAGCTATTATTTGCCTAACACTTTTGATCGAGAAATTCCAAGAGGGCATAGCTTAGGATGCCTAAAATCAAACTTACCGCACCAGTTAATGCTAGGAACAAGTTTTGGTATTTGAGGGAATGTGGGTGTAGAGGTTAACAGGGAAAGTCTAATAATATAATCAACTAATTCTTCCTGGATTGTTAGTGAATTCCAGTTACCATAAGCCTCTATCCATTTAGGCAAAGGTTGATCAGGGCGAGTATTTCGAAACCATTTTTCCATCTCTCTTCTATCTTCACTATAATTGTAAGCTACTGTAAAATGGTCAGCTACTGTTAGACTAGAAACATAAGCATAAATCTCAACTAGATAGTCTCCTGGTGAAACATCTATCACATCAAAACAATAGACTTCTCCATCAGGAAATTTACCTAATAATGCATCTTTCCAATCATCTGGCTCACCACCACCAGCAACAAATAATAACTTGCCACAATCAATTTTTAAGTACCCACAAATACGCCCAATCCATTCAGCCTCTTCCTCTTCTGTCAGATCGCCTAGTATAACAATTGCATTATCCATAACATAATCGCCTTCTTGAAAAACTAGTGGAATACAAATACCTTTACCAAGTAAAATCCTAATATCTTCTGGATTTGCTAAACTTAATATTTTAGCAAGTTGATCAGGTTCTAGTTTACTGCCTGCTAGACTTGTAGAAGCAATAACATAATACTTACCAAAACAACAAAATCTATTTGATATAGGTATACATCGGCGTGATTGTTGTGTAGGACTAGACATATATTTTAATAACCTTTCATAAATATTTTAATAACTTATGATATCTAAAAGTTTACTCTACTGTATTAATGAACACAGAAAGCTAATCCTGTCATATCATCTTTAGTCTCAATATCTTGAGCAAAATCATCACAATCCTTAAAAAGCTTTTGTAAAATTAGTTCTGAATTTTGATTTTCTTGACATATCTGGCTTAATGTCTTTACTACTGTTTCATACCCCCACATTTTATTTTCGCTATTCATTCTTTCAGGAAAACCATCGCTAACAAAAACTAATTTATCCCCTGGTTTTAGTGATAAAGTAGTTGATTTTAAGTTTATTTTTTTTACAAAACCCAGCGGGGGTGCTGCTAGGTTTATTGTCTCTGTAATTTTTTTGTCTGCATGGTAAAAGACTATTGGAGGCATTGCAGCAGAAGATATTTCTATTAACATTTCCTCTAAATCAAGTATAGCAATAGTTAAAGCCATTCCCATACTACGATAGGCAAGCGAGGATTTAAGCGAGATATTTAAGTTTTTCATTATTTCAAGAGTTATCGGTTTTTCATTTTTTTCACTTTTTTCATCAGTTTTCTTAGAGTCTAGCTTTAAGTTTAATAATGAATTAACTAAAAGAGATTTTATCATTCCAACTACAAGACCAGCACCAACGCCATGACCCGTTGCATCACCAATAGCAAGACAATAATGGCTATCATCAATTTTAATAAAATCATAGTAATCACCACCAACTTCTGTAGCTGTTCGCATTTGTCCAACTATTTCTACTTTATCTAACAAAAGATTTTCTTTAGGTAACATAGAAAGCTGTAATTGGCGGGCATAAGCAAGCTCTTTTTGTACAGCTAAAAGTTCAGCTTGAACTTTTTTAGTTATTTTTTCATGTTCTAAAGCTTTATTAAGATCATCATAAAGATTTGCATTTTCAATAGAAATTGCTGCTTGTGTTAAGAGTATATGTAGCACTTCTAAACGCTCAACTGTAAATACTCCTGTAGATAAATTATTTTCTAAATATAGAATTCCTGTTAAATTCCCTTGATTAATAATTGGGATTGATAAAATAGATTTTGGTCGAGCACCTTTTATATAGGGGTCTTGAATAAATCTATCGTCTTTTGAAGCATTATCTAGAACTAAATTTTCTTTTGTACGAATCACATAATTAATAATCGCTTGTGAGAGATATTTACATTCTTCTAAAAGAATTGGTTGAGACAATTTAATTGCAGGTTTATCGCTATGAGATTGGACTTCTACAAAAAATTTAGAATCTTTTTTAAGTAATAAAAACCCTCTATTTGCTCCAGCATTTTCTACAACTATTTTTAATAGTTCTGTCATTAGTTTATCTAAAACTATTTCACTAGATATAGCTTGAGAAGCTTTTATTACAGTAGCTAAATCTAAAGATGTATTTTTAGCATCTAGTAAAAGTGTGCTTGTTTTAGAATTATTTAGAAAATTAATTTTATTACTTTGCTCTATTATTTCAGGGTATTCTTTTTCTATTTGAGAAGCTTTTGTAATTGCCCCCCATTTTATATAACAACGATGCGCTTCTAGAAAATAAATTTTAGCAATTCGTTTTTGTTTTAAATAAAATTTTCCTGCTAATTCATTTGCTAAGGCTTCTTCTTGAATATAGTTATGTTCTTTTGAGAGTTCTATAGCTTTCTCATAAAAACTTGCTGCCAATTGATTATTTTTTGAAATTCGTGCTTTTTCTGCTTCTACTAAAAAGTATTTATTAGAAAAATTCATAGGTGCATGTTGCATCCATTTTTTTATTTTCTTTTGATTAGAAACTACTTTGTAATAAATTTGTGTTTTTTCAAAAGCTGAAAAAGTATCATAAGTAGCAAGCCAAACTAGTGAGTCATAAAAATAAAAATAAGCTGAAATATAAGTCCCTATTACACCATCTAAATAGTTTCTTAAAGTATTTAAGTTAGAAATAGCTTGCTTATAATCTTGAAATAAATAGCTTAAAAATAATTTATTAAAATATAAAATTCCTAATGAAGTACGGTCATTTGCTGTTAAATACATTGGTAAGACAAAATTTTCATTATAACTTTGACCTACTAAATTAGCTGCTTTAGTAAAATCTATATCTTCATCAGATAAATTTGAAACTATTTGATCATACATTCTTACTAAATAGTTTCCCATCTTATGTCTAAGTTTATCAGTAACTTTTATATATTTTGTAGTTTCTGATTTAACAAAACTTAGCTCTTTTCCTGAGATTATTAAAAAAGCTAAATAGGATTGAATAGAATATATAGAATATTCAACATTACCCGTTTGTAAGCCATTTTGATAAGACTCAAACAAAGGATCTAACATTTCTTGAAAATGGTTTTTCCAAGTTTTTACAAAAGAATAAACAGCAAAAAATGTATCTGAGCCTTTTTGTTTTGTCTTAAATTTATCTAATATATTTAATGCAATCTCACCAAACTCATTACCTGATTCTATTTGTTGCAGCACACCACATAAAATCAAACCATAAGCAGCATAAGCATGTGCAGATTCATTAGTGTTACCATATTTAACAGATAAATTAAGACGTGTAAAAACGGATAAAATAAACAAGTTTGGAGAAGCAAAAAAAGCAGAGCTATTAATAACATAAAGTATTCGCATTACTGCTAGTCTATAAGGATCTTGCATCACAGGTAAGCTAGTTAAATCTTCTTTTGATTTACCTTTTAGTAACCATTTCGTTTTTAATAAGTTTATTAAAACCGATGCTTTACTAGGTTTTTCAGGTAAATTAATTTCTAAGAGTTTTAGCACCATTAAAGAAATTTTTATTGCTTCTAATGGTTTAAGTTGTGCTACAAGAGAGTTTATTTTTATTTCATAAGCTTTTATTTTATCAAGTAAATTATTTGCATTATCTATTGCACTCTGAATAAAATTTTCCATTTGCTCAAAATCGCTATTAAGATAGGCGGCTTCAGATATTTCTAAATAAAGCGAAAGTGTCAATTGATAATGATTTTGCCAAGCATTTGAAGGAAGTATTTTAATAGCAGTACTTAAATATCTAAAAGCTGAGTCATAAGCTATAGATTCTTTTGCTTTTTCTCCTGCAAATAAATTTAGTTTAATTAAATTTATTTTCTCTTCTATTTCACTAATTAAATTACTACCAAAATTTATTTGGTTAACAATATCAAAAATTTTCTCTTCTTTATCTTTTTCTGTTGTGTTGGATAAAATTAAACGCCCTATTTTAAGGTGTGCAAGCTCTTTTTCTGAATTATCAATTAAAGAATATGCTGCTTGTTGAACTCTATCATGTAAAAATCTATAAACTACTTGACTAGAATCAACTGAGTCTAAAAATTTATAGTTTTCACTAACAGGCAAGATTAAACCTTCTTGTAAAAGCTGCCAAAGGCTTGAAAAAGTTGTAGCAATATCTTTTTTGCTTATAACAGATACGGTTTTTAAGTCAAATTGATTTCCAATACAAGCAGCTAGTTTTAATATTTTTTGGCTAGATTTAGAAAGACTTTTTATTTTAGCAAGCATTAAATCTACTACATTGCTAGTTATATCAGCTTGCTTTATTTTATTTATATCCCAAGACCATTTACCAATATTTCTATCAAAAAAAATTAACTTTATGTCAAATAATCTTTTTATAAATTGTTCTAAGAAAAAAGGATTTCCTGCCGTTTTTTGATGACATATTTCAGCTAATTCTTGATTACTAATTAAATTATTCTTAAACGTATCTATAATTAAACCCTCAACATTTTCTAAAGTTAAAGGGCTAAGAATAATTTGATTAATTTGTCCTCTGATTTCCTTAGCTTTATTAAGCATATTAATTAGAGGATGTGATTCATCTACTTCATTATCGCGATATGCACCAATAATAAATAAATATTTTATTTCATAATCTGTAATTAATTTTTCTAGTAAATTAATAGAAGATATATCAGCCCATTGTAAATCGTCTATAAATAAAACTAATGGGCTATTTTCTTTTGCTAAAACTCTAACAAAGTTCTGAAAGACCAAATTAAAACGGATTTGAGCTTGTGACCCTTGAAGTTTAGAAACAGGCTCTTGAGTGCCAATAATTAGAGCTAGTTCTGGAATTACATCAATGATAATTTGTGCATTTGTGCCAAGTACATCTAATATTTCTTTTTTCCAAAGTAATATTTTCTCAACACTTTCTGTTAAAATTTGTTTTACTAAATTAGTAAAAGCTTTTATTATTGCACTATAAGGAATATTACGTTGAAATTGATCATATTTTCCACTAATAAAATATCCTTTTTTTTGAGTTATTGGTTTATATATTTCTTGTATTAATGAAGATTTTCCAATACCAGAATAACCTGATACTAAAGTTATTTCGCTATTATTACGAATATTTCCAAATGTATTTATTAATAATTCTATTTCTTTTTCTCTACCATAAAGTTTTTTTGGAATCTGTAAATGTTCTGAAATGTCTTCTTTACCTAAACTAAACTCATTAATATTATTTTCATTAAGTTCTCTTAAACATCTTTCAAGGTCTGACTTTAGCCCAAAACTACTTTGATAACGCTCAGCAGCATTTTTTTCTAATAACTTCATTACTATATTAGAAATGGTTTTTGGAATATCTAAATTAATTTCAGAAGGAAAAATAGGCTGCTTTGCAATATGACTATGTACTAATTCTATAGGGTCTTTTGAGAGAAAAGGTAATTGTCCTGTTAGGAGTTGATAAAAAACTACCCCTAGAGAGTAAAAATCTGCTCTATAATCAATAAAAGTGTTCATTCTCCCAGTTTGTTCAGGAGAAATATATTCAAGACTGCCTTCTAAAACATTAGGAGTAACAAAAACTTGATATTCTGTGCTTAGTTTTGAAGAAATATCAAAACCCATTAAGCTAATAGATAAATTACTAGGATTATTACTAACTAGTATATTATCTAAATTAATATTTTTATGTAAAATCTTCTGTTGATGAAGAAGAGTTAAAATATCTAAGGCTTTAATTATAATATTTAATGTATCACTAATAGCTAGCTTGTGATTTTGCAAATAAATAGAAAGTGGCAACACATCATTATTTTCTAAAATGATCGCTACACCTTCTTGGCTTTGTTCAAAAGCTAATGCTCTAGGAATCTTATCTATAAAATCTAGAGACTTTAATATTTCATATTCATGTTTTAACTGAGACTTATATAAATTGATACTAGCATCTTGTGTAATTAATTTTACTAGTACAGGGTTGTTATTTTTACTTTGTCCACTCCATAAAGAAAACTTATTTATTTTGGCAATAAATTTTTCTAGTTTATAATCGACTAGCTCAAAAACCATTAAAAACGCCCCAAACTAATAATCTAGCAAATAAGTATCAAAAAAAATTGTTATTACAATTTAGATTTTGCTATAGTATTTCTTCTAGTAACTGACTCGCAACCCTATTTTATCAGAAATTGAGGTAACAACTTAATGGATGAAGTAAAAAAACCAAAGAAAATTGCTGTTTTAGGCGGTGGTATAGGCTCGCTTTCTGCAATTTTTGGGATAACTTCAGTAGATAATTGGCAAGAAGATTATGAGATAACGGTTTATCAATTAGGCTGGCGCTTAGGCGGCAAAGGGGCTAGCGGGCGTAATTTATCAGCAAATGACCGTATTGAAGAACATGGCCTACATGTTTGGGCAGGCTTTTATGATAACTCTTTTGGAATAATGCGAAAATGCTATGATGAACTAGATAGACCTGCTAAAACCCCTTTAGCAACCTGGCAAGACGCTTTTAAACCTCAAAGTGTTTTTACTCTAGAAGAATATGTTAATCAACATTGGATTACTTGGAATCTTGATCTCCCAACTAATAGCGAGTTACCTGGTAATGGTAAAGAACTTCTCTCGCTCTGGGACTATATACAAATGGCACTAGAGCTTGTAATAGACACTTTTAAGCATTGGCTAATTAATAAATTTGATTGTACTCAGGTGCTTCATCTTCTAGATGGTATTGTTAATTGTGTTGATTCTCTATTAAAAGATCTATGTCATGGATTTTTAGGAGAAAGTGAACCTGACACTAAAAGCTCAAAAGATCCTTTCAAAGCTCATTTTCATACGGGTTTTAGACTTCTTTTAGATGCATCTGATTTTGCTAAAAGTTTAGATAAAGATTCTAAAAACCACTCTATAGAACATCATAAACACCTTTCTTCTTTACTACAAAAATTCCTTAAATGGCTTTGGCAAGAGGTTAAGGACGAAGTTGATGATCACAATATAACTCGTCGAATGTGGATTATGCTAGATTTTAGCATTACTCATATTTGTGGAATTCTTGAAGATGGAGTTTTATTTAAAGGTTTTCACTCAATTGATAAATATGAATGGTCAGAATGGATGCATAAACATGGAGCAAGTACCATAACTATAAATTCGCCATTAACTAGAGGAATGTATAGTGCAATCTTTGGGTTTCATAGAGGAATTACTAAAGGGTTTGTAGAAGGAGATTGGCAATATAGAGCCGTAGCAGCAGGAGTAATAATTCATGGAATGCTACGTTTTGTTTTTACTTATAAAGGTGCGCTATTTTGGGAAATGCAGGCTAGTATGGGTGAAAGCGTCTTTACCCCTCTTTATCAATGCCTAAAAAACCGAGGAGTAAAATTTGAGTTTTTTAGCCAAGTAAAAAATTTAGCTTTATCAGACGATAAAAATAATATTTCTACAATTACTATTGGTCGTCAAGCAACCTTAAAACCTGAATATAGAGAATATAATCCGCTAATAAATATTAAAGGGATAGATTGTTGGCCTTCAGAGCCTTTTTATGATCAACTCCAAGAAGGAGAATTACTTAAAGCGAAAGACATTAATTTAGAATCTGCTTGGACTCGTTGGCAAGATGTTAAGGAGGAAACGCTTAAACAAGGAGAAGATTTTGATCTAGTTATCTTAGGTATATCTATTGGAGCATTAAAGTATATTTGTAAAGAGTTAATAGAAGCTAAAGAGTCTTGGCAGGAAATGATAGAAAAGACCGAGACTATTTTTACACTTGCCTTACAGCTTTGGTTAAAGCCTTCTAGACAAGCATTAGGCTGGCATCACCATAAAACAATCCTTACTGCATATGCTGAACCATTTGATACTTGGGGAGACGTTAGCCAACTTATAGATAAAGAAGATTGGTCAAAAGAACACATAGAAAATTATCCTCGTAGCATCGCTTATTTTTGTGGAGCCAGAGAAACAACACGAGAACTACCGCCATTTACAGATTATGATTTTCCAAATCGAGAACTAGAAAAAGTTAAAGAAATTGCTATAGATTGGTTAGAAGAAAACACTCGTCATATTTGGCCGCATGCCGCTCAATCTGGCTCAAAAGCGCTAGACTGGGATTTACTTGTTGATCCTGAAAATAGAGAAGGAATTGAAAGATTTAAGTGGCAATACTCACGAGTGAATGTTAATCCTTCAGATCAGTATGTTTTATCTGTTCCTCAGAGCACATCTTACCGACTTAAACCTGATGAATCTGGTTTTGATAATCTATTTATCGTTGGTGACTGGACATTTAATGCTCTTAATTATGGATGTATTGAGGGAACTGTTATTACAGGACTGACAGCCTCTAGGGCTATTTGTGGTTATCCAGAAAAAATTATTGGTGAAAAAATTTAATCTCTTAGTATTTCCAATCGTCCTCATCAGGACTAAAAAGCCCAAAAAGAAAGGTAATACCCTTCATGTTTTGCTCAGAAAAGCCTTGGTATATTAATACTGGTGGGGAACAATCCTATCCTCAGCCATTAAAAATGGATGGTACACATTTTTACTGTTTTGTTTTAGAAGCTAATATAGAAAACCTACAAGACCTTTGTGATAAACAACTTAACCAAGCCTCTCAAGGCGAAATAAAATATATTCCTTTAATCCCAAGAGTAATACTAGGTTTTGCGCATATTTCTAAAGGCTATTCTTTAATGCCACCTTTTTCTAACTATGGCTGGATGTCAGAAAACGATGTAGCCTTTTGGGTGCCTGTTGCAGCAATAAAAAGCATTTGTGGGATAACATTTATTGATCATATAGCTTGGTATTTACCTTATGTTTGGGTGGATAACCCTATGGCAGTAGTTATTGGCCGTGAATCTTGGGGATTTAATAAACAAGAAGCTACATTAATTGTCCCTACAGACTTTAGCCATAATGCAACACTAACCGTAGATGCTTTAGCAATTCCCTATTTTAACTCTGAAGATGAAGTTAAAATGCACCAAATATTATCCGTTAATCGTACAGATGACACCATACTTGGTAGCTTAGAAAAAAAATGGCAATATGCTGAAGAAGGTTTTAAGGACGTTATTTCTATGTTATTTGGGGATGGCTCAATTCGCTTGCCAGACCTAGGTTTAGTAATTGAGCTATTAAACATGCTTCATTATGAAGAAATCCCAATGGTTTTTATAAAACAATTTCGTGATTTAGAAAATGGCAACCGTGCTTGTTATCAAGCGATAGTCAATGCCTTTGCTCGTATGACTAAATTTAATACTGGTGGTTTTTTATCTGGTGACTACAAAGTTAAGGTAAGCAATTTTCAAAGCCACCCAATTATTTCTGATTTAGGGCTAACGGGTGAAGAAGTCGATGTACTTGCAGCTTTTTATACCTATTATGATTTTAGAATGGATGGAGGAAAAGTTGTTTGGAAATCACCAAACTCTTTTCTAGAAAAGCTTTGCTATAAATTGTCTAAACCTTTAACTCTATTAAAAAAATTAGTTTAAAATTCTAAGGAGATTCAATAATGCCAAAGGTTATTATCTTGGGTGGAGGAGTTGCGGGTTTAAGTGCGGCTCATGAGTTGTTAGAAAGAGGATTTGAAGTAGAAGTTTATGAATCCAAATTTATTCCAGGGGGTAAAGCCCGAAGTATTCCAGTTATTGGCTCAGGAAAAGATGGAAGGCGAGATTTACCCGGAGAACATGGTTTTAGGTTTTTCCCTAGTTTCTATAAGCATCTACCCGATACAATGAAACGTATCCCTTATAAAAACCCTAAAACAGGGGTTTCTAATAAAGATGGTGTTTATGGAAACTTGGTTCAAGCTACAAGACTAGGATTTTACCAATTTGGGCAAACACCCCTTATTACTATAGCAGGCTTCCCTAAAACTCTATCTGATTGGCTACTAGTCTTAAAAGATTTAATTGCTCCTCCTGTTAAAGTTCCTCTTTCTGACTTAATGTTTTTTGCTTGTAGAATTTTTCAAATCCTAACAAGTTGTGAAGAACGTAGAACTGATGATTATGACAAGCTTTCCTGGTGGCATTATATTGATGCAGAAAATCGCTCTAAAACTTACCAAGAATTTTTTGCTAATGGCTTAACACGCTCTTTAGCAGCAGCACAAGGCCAACTTGCTAGCACAAAAACTATTGGAACAATTTTTATTCAATTATTTTTAGATTTAATTCGTCCTGCTACCACAAGCGATTTACTTCTTAATGGCCCAACTAATGATGTTTGGATAGAGCCTTGGCTCAGCTATTTAACAAGCTCAGAACTACATACTAAACCAATTAAGTATCTTCTTAGATCACCTCTTAGAAAAATAATTTGTAAAGGACAAAAAATCTATAGCGTTATTGTTGAAATAGCAGGAAAAGAGACAGAAATTCGTGGCGATTACTTTTTATTTGCTGTGCCTGTTGAAGTAATGGCTAATTATATTACTAAAGAGCTAACAACTATTGACCCTTCGCTAGCTTCTATAATAGAGCTTAAACAATATGTTAGATGGATGAATGGAATACAATTTTTCCTTAAAGAAGATGTTCCAATGATACATGGTCATGTTGCTTATGTTGATTCGCCTTGGGCAGTAACTTCAATATCTCAACATCAATTTTGGAAAGACGTTGATTTAAGTAAATATGGAGATGGAAAGGTTAGAGGAATTATTTCTGCCGATGTTTCAGATTGGTTTACCCCTGGATTAAACGGCAAAGAAGCCCATAATTGCACAAGAGAAGAAATAAAAGATGAAGTTTGGAAACAAATGAAACTAAGTGTTAATGTTAATGGCAAAGAAATTCTTAAAGATAGTAATTTACATTCTTGGTCACTTGATCCAGATATTAGAAAAGTTGGTGGCAGTCCAGAGCTTTCAAATGGCGAACCCTTACTAGTTAACTATGTTTCTACTTGGGGGCTACGACCTAAGGCAAATACTCAGGTTAACAATATGTTCCTAGCCTCAGATTACGTACAAACATTTACAGATATAGCTTGTATGGAAGCAGCTAATGAAGCCGCCCGTCGTGCAGTTAATAGCATTTTATCGGTTAGCCAAGTAGGTCAGCCTAATTGCCAAATTTGGGACTTAAAAGAACCTTTTATCTTTAAGCTTTGGCACTTAAATGATTATAGACGTTGGAAAAAGGGCTTGCCTTGGAATGGAAAAATATTTGGATAAAATTATTGCTCTATAATTTTATGGCTTTATTTCTATTGATCTGTAATCTGCTATTTTTAGCAGTAAAAATCTAGAAGCTATTTTTAGCTATTTAGTTCTATTTTCTATAGATAAAGAGAAAAAAAGGAAAGCGGTTTTATTACTTGTAGTGCAGGTTTGCCAGCATAACGCTTTGTGATAACATAACTTCGTTTTTTTCTCTTATATCTAAATAGCAAAGAAAAAATTAACTAGAAATTAAAAGGATTAGTGTTTTTATGCAAATAGATCGAACCTGGACTATTACTTTTGACGAAGTAGAACAGGAACGTATAAAACAAGAAGTATCAATGCTTGAACTACCAACAGATCTTGGTCGTCCACTGCTTTTGCGTATAATTGGGAGCAATCAAATCACTCTTCCATCACGTGCAATTGATAGGATTGTAGTAGAAATTGATATTGCCCGAAGTAATTTCTTAAATAAAAACAATTCTCTTTTAGATTATCGCCGCCGTTTTCCTACTGTAAATGCTCTCTATGATGAGTTAGTAAGGCTTTCTAATCCTCATCGACGTAGTGCCTAATTTTTTTTAACTTCGTTATTCTATTTATTTAACAAATCCGGTAACTTTTTCCAAAGAAAATGATAGTTTTTTTCTTAGTCTTGCGCGTTCTTATTTGAAGCCAAAAATAATTAAAAGTGTTAACAAATATGAAACTAAATATTTTGAAGTTGTCTATGAAAAAAAGCTCTTTCAGGCGTTTTTACTCGCAAGTTTTTACTACTTTATTAATACTTTTGCAGAGCTTTCTAAAACAGTTTCTTAAACACAAATTTATATACAGATTAATTTAAACCCTGAGGGTACAACTATAATTTTAGAGCTAGAACAGAACAACTTAATATTTCTAAGAATAGTAATAAATAGTTATTACTATATTTATAAGAAATAACACTAGTTTAGCTTTCAAATAAATTTTCCATTAAATCTTTCACTAAATTTTCTCATCTGGTTAACTCCCAGAATCTTTTAACAAAAACCCGGCGTGTGTTCTAGTAGAGCTAATTTTTCCCAGAGTTTAGCTCTACTAATTTTTTTTTACTTAAATTTTTGTTCAATCTCTATCAATCAAGTTTGTGTTTCTGGCTTTCAGACCAAAGAGCATGGTGGCCTAGAGCATATTCTACTGGTACAGTCCCATCAATAACTGCCCTAAAAGATGGTCTAGTATCAGGATGTAACAAAGCTAAATAGGCATGAGCCATAAACCCACAAATCCCAACTATGGCTTGAATATCATGAGCAATAATTAAATAAGGAAAAGCCTTTTCAGGTAAATGTCGTCTTAGCATTAAAAGCCCGCCTGTTAAGACAAAACCAGCAGAATTAAAAGTCACCATCAAAAAATTCATTTTCTGCCCTGCATTAAACTTACCTTGTGGTGGCATTTTTACAGGAAAGCCCAACATATACATAGGAGCACGTTTAAGAAACTCTCGATCTTCTTTAGAAAAATAGGTAATCTCTCGCCAAGTTTTTTTCCAGCCTTGCCAATCTTTTCCCCATACAAAAAAAGGGGCTGAAATCATTAAAGCAGCGCCTACGCGGTGTAGTTGACGCGAACGCGTCCCACCACTAAGTTTTTTTAAGCCTTTATAAAAAAGTACCAGCCCTGTGCCTGCTGCTAATAAAAACCCTAAAGCATTAACAGCATGTGAAATACGCTCATGAAGTTTAATTCTCTCTACACGCTTAGGAACTATGATTAAAGAATTATTATTTGTATCTTCATCCATTAGTGAGAATCTCCTTTTTTTGAGCCTTGCAAAAGGTTATTAACAAAGCTAAAACCTAACATTAGAGCAGTACCAGCAATTGCTAGTACTCCTAGAGGTTGAACTACTTTTTTCCAAGTATTTAAGTATTCTGGTACTTTTGGGTTTTCTGGTAAATCAAAGTCTTTGGGCTTACTAGGAAGTACTGTTAATACATTTAACCCGCCTAATTCATTTTCACCATAAAGATAAGCATCTTTATAACCACGTTCTTTTAAGTCATCAATTCTATTTTGTCCTAGTTTAACCATTTCACTACGTAAGCCAAATTCTAAAGCATTAGGAGGACAAGATTGCACACAAGCAGGTTGTTTATTGTGTTGTATACGGTCTGAGCATAAACGACATTTACTAACCTTTCCAAAACCCCATATAGCACCACTATCCAATTTAGGAACATCAAAAGGACAAGCATCAACACAATAACCACAACCTGTACAGGTTGAGACATTTAAGCGAACATAGCCTAATTCATTATTTCTAGTTAAAGCATCTACAGGACAAGCTTTTATACAAGCAGCCTCTGTACAATGCATACAACCATGTTTACGAAACATCCACTTAGGTATTTCATGCTGGTTTGTTATATTAGTATTTTGATTAAAAAACTTTGTAACTTGCCAAACACTATAATTTATTTCTTCTGATTCTAGTTCTGATTCTGATCCTAAATTAGTTTCTATTAAATTACCTGGCTCTGGCCCAAGTAAGGCATCATATTGAAAAAGAAGTTTATCCTTTGTATGGTCAGTTTCTAAGTTTTCATTAAATTGATCTGTTTTATTAACGATTAGGTCAGATTTCTTATTACCTAATTCAAAAAATTTAACTACATTCCAAGTTCGGTAAGTTAAGTCTTCATGGCTTTGATAGCCAAAGGGGTGTTCTTTTGGATCATCTATACCTGTTTCATTCCATTCTTTGCAAGCAACTTCGCAAGCCCTACATCCAACACACTTTGAAATATCAATTAATTTTGCATATTGCATTATTTGTCCCATAATGAGCAAAAGTATAGATAAATTTTTCATTAAGTTCTAGTAAAGAAATCTTATTAACTAGCATATTTTCGTAACTTTTCCTTCTAAATCAATGCTAAAATCTAAATCAGCAAAAAAACTGTCAAGAAGTTTGATTTCCAACAATAAACTTTATTTACCTAAAGTATTTCTTAAAGGAAAAACACATGGTTGATTTTACTAATAAACATTTAGCTGTAATTGAGGACTTTCTAGCTGAATCAATTAAAAACAGTTCTCTTCTTTCTGAAGAAGATATAGATGCCAAAGAAATTGTCTTTCAAATCAGTGAAGAAGTCCGGTTAAAACAATTTCGCTGGGCTGATAATATTGTTTGTGTTCCTAATGTGGTAAGAATAGTTTTACTAGAAGCCAAGGCTAATAAAGTTGAAGAAATAGAAATGCTTTTTGCTGCTCCAGCCTTTACCAAAACTCTAACAGATTATTTAGAAAGTAATAGGTTTCATTTAGTTTTACCTATTCGCACTGAAGTAGAATTAGTTAGTAAAGGAAGTAGCCGTTTAATGTATAGTGCTGGACGTTGTGTTTTAACGCTAGATTGGCCGTTACCTGAAGAAGCAGAAAATTTTAATGTAGTAATAGATGATGTAAAAAAGAAAGTTTTAGAAGTACAAGAACGCAAGCCTCAAATTCCTTTGGTTGGGCGTTTAACTTCATTAAATGCTGATGTTTATCAAAATAATTGTTTTCTTACTAAAGAAATCACTTATATAGGGCGTTTAAGAATTGTAAGAGATGATAAAACAGGCCAATTCTTAAGACGTAATGATTTTGTTTTCTCTCAGATTGAAGACCCAGAAGCCATAGGAAATAGTGTTTCCCGTCAACATGCAAAAATTGAATTTCGCGATAACTCTTTTGTTTTAATAGATCAAGGAAGTGCAAACTCTACAATAATAGAAAGACGTGTCCAAGGAGCACCAATTACAGCAATAGTTACAGGAACTTCTGGTGCAGCACTTCAAGATGGAGACATAATTATTTTAGGATCTGCTAGGCTTAGGTTTAATATAGTAGAAAATATAGATAAAAATGTTTTTGTTTTACAACAAAGCCAAGACTTGCTTGCTAAAAAGCTAGAAAGAGGTTTGCCAAAACAAACCTTTAAGATAAGCGCTATTTATCTGCCAGAAGAAATTAAAAATGAGTTAGATAAATAGATTTAAGTTTAATAGAATAAATATTTACGCCAATTCTCATCAGTTCGGCCAATATATCGCATAATTTGACGACTAACACTAACACTAAAAGGCTGAGGGCGTTTAAGTAAGCGCATTCCAGCCTCTTCTGGTGTTTTATCGCCTTTGCGATTATTACATCGTCTACAAGAAGCCACCAAATTATCCCAACTAGAATCACCACCTCGTGCTCTAGGCACAACATGGTCTAGAGTTAGTTCTTGAGGAGGAAAAATTATTTGGCAATATTGACAAGTATTATGGTCACGTAAAAGTATATTTTTACGCGACAGGCTTTTTCTTTCAAAAGGAATATGAATATATTCAACTAAACGAATAACTGAAGGTATAGGTATAGCGTGTGCAGTAGAATGAAAAAACCTTGGCCTATGTTCTTCTGCTCTAGCTACGCCTTTTAGCACCAAAACTATAGCACGCCTTACAGTACAAACATTAATAGGCTCAAAAGAAGCGTTAAGGACTAGTACTCTGCTATCGATCATAAATTTAAAAATTTATCCGGTAGCGATTTTTCACCTAGTTAAAAAGTGTTCTTACTCATCCACCGGCTCGAAAAAGTTACTTCTGTCAAAGGGTAAGGGTAAAAGCTCTTTTACCCGCTTAAGCGCTACCCCACCTTGTAAGTTAACTATTTCTACTTCTATATCGCCGCAAAATTCCCACAACAACTGCCGACAAGCACCACAAGGCAGAGAAAGTTTACTAGCATCTGTTACTATAGTGATTTTTTGGAAATCTCGTTTACCTTCTGAAAGTGCCTTAAAGAGAGCAACTCTTTCAGCACAAACAGTTAGCCCAAATGTTGCATTTTCAATGTTACATCCTGTATATACGATGCCATCTGTTGTTAGTAATGCTGCTCCAACTTGAAAATTTGAAAAAGGTGCAATAGCGTAATTACGCGCCTCACATGCTATTTTCTCTAGATCGATTTCTGCAAGTTTCATTTTTGTAAAATCTTATGTTTTATAGGTAATAATTATTGCCAAAATATTGTAGCTTACCTATAGCAAACAATAAAACAGAAGTTTGTAAGTTAATTTTAAATTAATATAGGACTTATTGGCTTGCTCTACAAGCCATTTACTAAGGAAAGTTTAACTTTAATTAAAAATTGGCCTAGTCCATTTTTTTCCGAATTGGCTGTTGTCAAAAATATTATTGTCCCTTAACTTCTTCCAAATAAAGCTAAAAGAATATTTTCCCTTAGCCAATTTATAAACTAATTAAATAAATTTTTAAACAGCCATTTGTAAAAATGGCTGGCAATAATAAGTTTTTGAAATAATAAATATTTTGATGGAGGATTTTATGTCAGAGGGTTTATTAAAACTTAAAACAGGTTTAGCAGAAATGTTAAAAGGTGGAGTAATAATGGATGTTACAGACGCAGCACAAGCTAAAATTGCTGAAGAGGCTGGAGCCGCAGCAGTAATGGCACTTGAGCGCGTACCTGCTGATATTCGTCGCGAAGGTGGTGTAGCAAGAATGGCATCTCCTAAAAAAGTGCGCGAAATTATGGAAGTTGTTTCTATTCCAGTAATGGCTAAAGCCCGTATTGGGCATTTTGTTGAAGCACAAATTTTAGAAGAAATGGGTGTAGACTTTATTGATGAAAGCGAAGTCTTAACACCTGCTGATGAAGAACATCATATTTATAAACATAGCTTTAAGGTTCCGTTTGTTTGTGGTTGCCGTAATCTAGGCGAAGCACTACGCCGTATTGCTGAAGGGGCTGCAATGATTCGTACTAAAGGCGAAGCAGGAACTGGAAATATTGTTGAAGCTGTCCGTCACCTAAGAACTATACGCAAGGAAATGCGAATGCTTACACTGCTTGAGCAAGATGAATTAATGGCTGAAAGTAAACGCCTCCAAGCACCATTTGAGCTAGTTTTAATGGTTGCTCGTGATGGAAAATTACCTGTACCAAACTTTGCCGCTGGTGGAGTAGCAACTCCTGCTGATGCTGCACTTTGTATGCAGTTAGGGGCAGAATCGGTTTTTGTTGGCTCAGGAATTTTTAAATCAGATGATCCAGCAGCACGCGCACGCGCCATAGTCAAAGCCGTTACCCACTATCAAGACCCTAAAGTGCTTCTTGAAGTCAGTATGGAACTTGGCGAACCAATGAAAGGTATTGAAACTAACAAACTAGCCGAAAGCGAACTACTACAAACTCGCGGATGGTAGCCTATAAAAATACCATAGGAATAGGCACATAGGTCTATTCCTATGGTGTCTATCTTTACTTTATTAATAGAAAGGTTATTATGAAAATAGGTGTTTTAGCCTTACAAGGTGCTTTTGCCAAACACTTAAAAATGCTTGAGAGCTTCAAGGTAAAAGCCTGTGAAGTGCGTACTGAAAAAGACTTAGAAGCTCTTGATGGCTTGATAATTCCTGGTGGTGAAAGCACTACAATGCTTCGTTTAATGAAAGATGAAAACCTATTTGAGCCTCTAAAAGAGTTTATAAAATATCATCCAACTTTTGGCACTTGTGCAGGAGCAATCCTACTAGCTAAAGAAGTTAAAAACCCTCCTCAAGTGTCTTTAGAAGCAATGAATATAACGATTGAAAGAAATTCTTATGGAAGACAAATTAATAGTTTTACCAAGGAAGTTTCTGTAGCTGTTTTAGGAAGTAATCCCTTAGAGCTAGTGTTTATCCGTGCTCCAGGAATTAGCAAAGTAGGTCAAGAAGTTGAAGTAATTGCTACTTGTCAAAATCGTCCTGTTTTAGTTAAAGAGGGAAAATATTTAGCAGCAACTTTTCACCCAGAACTAACAGAAGATACTAGAGTACATAAACTCTTTCTTACTATGATAGGCTATTAATCTTTCTACTCTAGCCAAGAATATCTATGCGCCTTTGGATAGCTAAAAATAGTGAAACTCCAGTTAAAGAACAATTAGCAACTCAAATAATGTTAGCTATTGTTAGTGGTGACTTAAAAGTTAACCAAAAACTGCCTAGTACCCGAGAAGTAGCTCGTCGTTTAAAGATTCATTATAATACAGTTAGCGGGGTTTATAGAGATTTAGCTAAGCGAGGTTGGCTTGAACTACGCCCTGGAAGTAGTTTTTATGTAAGAGAGCGTTTAATTGATAATGATAGCAATGATAAAGACTTAAAATTAGATTTGCTTATAAATTCTTTTCTTAAAGAGTTACGTTTACAAGGCTTTACTGTTTCTGAACTGCAAAAACAATTACCTAAATGGCTAGAAATGCAACCTCCAGACCATTTTCTTGTAATTGATCCATCCAAAGAGTTAAGAAAAATTCTAGCAACAGAGATCCGTATTGCTACTAGCTTTCCTGTAAGACATATCAGCCCTGAGGAATGCTCCAAAACCCTTTTACTTAATGGTTCTATCCCTGTAGCAATATATGGTAGGGTTGATAAATCAGACTCTAAATTACCTGCAAACCTAAAACTCTTAAAATCTAACTCTGTTCAACTAGGGATAGAAAAATTTCCTAGTATCCCTAAAGATCTTTCTTTAGTAGTAGTTTCTTATTGGCCTGAGTTTTTACGTTGGGGAAAAGCTCTTTTAACAGCTATTGGGATAGATTCAGCTAATTTAAGTTTTCGTGATATAAATGAAAAGCATTGGGAGGTTGGAATTACAAATACAAAGACTTTTGTAATAGCTGACGTGCTTGCAGCTAAAGAATTACCGCTTAAGTGTCGGCATTTGGTATTTAATATAATTTCTGATTCATCTTTAATAGAGTTAAAAGAATCTATGTTGCTAGTAGAGCCTAAGATTTCATCTTGGGAATAGAAAATTATTAACTACAAAGAGGAAAACCATGTCATTAGAAAATATTTACTTAAAACAGCTTGAGATAGGAGCAATGCAAAATTTTGTTTATTTAATTGGAGATAAACAAACTCGTGAAGCTGCTGTAGTTGATGCTGCTTGGGATATTAATGCAATCTTAAAAGCAGCAGAAAAAGATGATATGAAAATTACTAAGGCTTTTGTTACACATTTTCATCCTGATCATATTGGTGGAGGGATGCTAGGTTTTCCTATTGAAGGTTTAACAGAACTACTTGAACGCCAGCCTGTAAAAGTTTATGTCCAAAAAGAAGAAGCTCCTTTTCTAAAAAGCTTAATAGGATTATCTGACTCTGATATGGTTATAGTTTCTAGTGGAGATAGAACCAATATAGGAAATATGTCTGTAGAGTTTTTGCATACTCCAGGACATACTCCAGGCTCACAATGTTTTTTAGTAGAAAATCAACTAATTTCAGGCGATACGCTTTTTATTAACGGCTGTGGAAGAGTTGACCTACCAGGAAGTAATCCAGAAGATATGTATTATAGTTTAACTAATAAGTTACAAAAACTTCCTGATGATACATTGTTACTTCCTGGTCATAATTATGGAGGGAAAACCTCTACAATGGGTAGAGAAAAGAAAAATAACCCATACCTACGTTTTCAACGCCTAGAAGACTTTCTTAGTAGTATGGGATATTATTAAAATATGGAAGAAAATAAACTGCAAGATCGCTTTGAGTGGCTAAAAATAGAAATAGCTTACCAAGAAAAACGAAGTAATGAACTAAGATGGATAATCACAAATGAGACTATTAAAGATAAAGAAAATGAGACAGTTTTTTCTCGTTCGGTACTTCGCCATCCTGGAGTAGCAGCAGTAGCAGCTATTAATGATAAAAAGGAAATCCTTTTAATAGAACAGTTTCGCTATACATTTAAGACCAATATGTGGGAAATCCCTACAGGTACTTTACATGGTGAGTTAAAAGATGGACAAGTAATTGCCATCGAAGCGCCTGAAATAACAGCAGCAAGAGAGTTAAGCGAGGAAGCCGGGTTTTGTGCAAAAGATTTTGTGTTAGCACAAAGTTTTTGTGTAATGCCTGGAACATCAGATGGTTATGTATATCTCTTTCTAGCTTTTGGTCTTAGCCCAAAAGTTGCAGAAAAAGACATTGGCGAAGTTGTAACAAAAGTAAAGTTTTTTCCTATAGATCAGGCTTTAGCTATGATTAATAGAGGAGAGATTTTTGATGCAAAAACCATTATAGGTATTTATGCAGCTAAGAATTATCTAGAAAAACACTCTAAGCTAAACGTTTAATTAAAAACTAAGGTGTTGTGAATTAATATAAAAAATTAAAAGGGCTAACCAAACTAAGGCTAGCCCAAAAAATATGATTCACCTTACCTTAAATCACCTTATCTTAATACGCTAAAAACATCTAGAGCATAAGGAACTCGGCCAAAAGGAGCACTAACTTGAACACCTTTAACTATAGTTTTTACTTCTTTTAACATTTCACGGGCAATAGCTAAACCTTCTTGGCGAGCGGCCTCCTGTCCATCAGCATTACGCATTCTTTCTAAAATATAAGGAGGAACACTTATTCCTGGAACCTCATTACTTAAAAATTCAGCATTACGATAAGATACTAAAGGCCAAATGCCTACAATGATTGGGATTTTACAATGTTCTATTCTTTTTAGGAAGTAAAAAAACTGGTCTAAATCAAAGATGGGTTGAGTAACTGCAAATTGTGCTCCTGCTTCTACTTTCCATTCAAAACGACGAATTTCTGTATCAAGGTCTACAGCGCAAGGATTAACACCTACTCCAATAAAAAAAGAGGTTGGTTTACCAATAGGATTACTGCCAATATCAAGCCCTTGATTAAGGCTTGTTACCATATTAGTTAGACCAATGGAGTCAACATCAAAAACTGCTGTTGCTTCAGGATATGGCCCCATTTTAGGTGGATCGCCAGTAATAATAAGTAGATTATTTATTCCAAGCGCAGCCGCCCCAAGTAAATCAGACATCATGCCTAAAAGGTTACGATCCCTACAACAATAATGAACAACGGGTTCAATACCACTAATTTGTTGTTGAATTAAAATAGCTGTAGTTAGCGCTCCCATACGGCTTTGAGCGCGTGGCCCATCAGGAATATTAACAGCATCAACACCTGCATCTCTTAATTCCTTAACACTCTCAATCATTTTAGTTGCATCACAACCTTTTGCAGGAACAATTTCAACAGAGGTTACAAATTCTCCTTCAACTATTTTACGTGCAAAATTAGAGCGTTCTCTTATAGGAGTTTCTTCAACCTTAGTGGTTTGTTCTCTTGGTGTAGAAACAGAGACAGCAACACGTTGAGGGGATGAGGCTTTAACAGCATTAGCAATTAGCCTAATATGTTCTGGTGTAGTCCCACAACAGCCGCCAATAAATTTAACTCCTGATTGGATAAATCTTTTTGCATATTTAGCCATATATTCAGGCGAACACATATACATCTTTCGTCCATCGACTTCACGTGGAAGTCCTGCATTAGGCTGAACTGAAAGCTTACGTTCTGTTACTGTAGACATTATTTGGATAGCGTCAAGACTAGCCTGTGGCCCTACATTACAGTTTATTCCTATAGAATCTACTCCCCAGCTATCTAGTTGTGTAGTAAAGGTTTCTGGTGCTGTACCAAAAGCAGTTTTACCAAAGGGTTGAATAGTCATTTGAGCAATAATAGGTAAATCTGAAAGTTCTTTAATTGCACGAATTGCTTGATTAATTTCACTTAAATCGCTAAAAGTCTCTAGAATAAAGCAATCTATAGCACCTTTAGCATCAAGCAAGGCTTGAATTTGTTTCTTAAAAAACTCTTTTGCTTCATCTCTAGAAGTAGGGCCATAAGGTTCAATACGTATACCTAAAGGGCCTATTGCCGCAGCAACACAAATTTTATCACCTGCGGCTTCGCGGGCAATTTTTGCCGCTTCGCGGTTAATTTCAAATAGTTTATCTTCTAATCCATGTTTACTAAGCTTAATAAAATTTGCACCAAAGGAGTTAGTTTCAATAATTTCTGCACCTGCTTTAATATATTCTTTATGGACATCCAAGACCATTTTAGGGTTTGAAATATTAAGCTCATCAAAACAGCGATTAATATAAACTCCTTTTGCATAAAGCATTGTACCCATAGCACCATCAAAAATATGTGCGCGATCATCTTCTAGTAAAGCTCTAAAACGAGACATTTTAATACTTCCTTTTTCATTGTTGAGGCTAAACTTTAATTTTAAGCTTAATCATTCTTTTAAACAAAGCTTACTGGTCGGAAAGTTAGAAACACTTAAACATTGTGGTTAAAAACAAATTCGTTTAACTTTAATAAAAAGCAGATTGTCATCTTAAAACAAATTAATTAACAAACTATTCCTTAAAATTAATTAAACCTACGAGTTACCAAATGAGTTATTTAAGATTTTTTTCTTTGCTTTGTCTTTTATGTGTTCTTACTTTTATTAACCATTTACCTATTAGCTATGCAGCTAATAGTAGTATTGTGACTTTAGAAATTTATCATATGAGCGATTATCATAGTCATGCCTTACCAGGCTATGCAGAAGGCGATTATAACCGAGGCGGAGTTGCAAGAGTTATTGCATTTCTTAGAGAAGCTAGAAAACATTCTAAAAATGTTTTGGTTTTAAGCGGTGGGGATACAATTAACTTAAATAACCCTATTTGGTCAGATGCCTATACTTGCACGGAATGGGGCTGGTTTAACGGTGTTTTAGATGGTATGGCACTGGGTAATCATGAGTTTGATTATGGAGCACAAACTTTTAATGAATGCGTTAATCGGGTTACTTACCCTATATTTAGCAGTGGTCTAGTATTTAATGACAGTGGTAAATCACTACTACCTGAATATCAAATCTATGAACGTTCTGGAATAAAAATAGGTGTTTTTGCTGTAGCAGGAAATGATTTTCCTAGTATTGTAAAAAGGGATTTACTGCCTAATAACACTCGTTGGGTTACTGGTGAGGAAAAACTTAAGCGTGTTGCTGAAATAGTCAAAATTTTAAGAGAAAAAGAAAAAGTTAATATTGTTATCTCTAGTGGTCATCAATATTTAGCAGAAGATTTTGCTATGGCTCGCCAAATACCAGGAATTGACTTAATCCTAGGTACTCATGGACACTTAAAAGCTGAATTTACTAAAATTGAAGGAACTAATACTTATTTTATTTCACCCTACCAATATCTAAACTATTTAAGCCATGTAAGTTTGCAACTTAATAAAAACAAGATAATTAAAGCTAAAGGAGAGTTAATTACTATTACAAAAGGGCTACCTGAAGATATATTTTTAGCTGAAAAAGTCCAATCTATGTATGAAGCATTAAAACTTAAGTATCCTGAGAGGTTTGAAATACTAGGCGAAGCTAAAACTTTAATTGATAATACTGATATAGATAAAGGAGAAACTCAAATTGGTAATTTTGTTACTGATTTAGCAAGAAAGGCAACCAAAGCGCATGTATTTTTTCATACTAGTAGTAGTTTTCGTGCTGCAATTGCTCCAGGACAAATTAATAGAGAGACTTTCTTAACTGCTCTACCTTACAATAATATTTTAGTCACTGCAACAATGACTGGTGAGCAACTACTTGATTTACTTACATTTAGCATTAGTCAAAGAGGATCTGACACTTTTTGTCAAACTAGTGGGTTGCGCTACACAATTAATACTACTAATAATACTGCTAGTGATGTCCAAATACTTATAGACCCTAGTAATATTGAATTAGGTTATAAAGCAATAGATCCAAAGGAAAAATATCTAGTATCAACGGCTAATTATTTAGCTTATATAGCTAATGGTTATAAGGAAAGATTTGCAGTTGCTAGCAATTTAACCAAAACAGATATAGAGCTTAATAAACTAGTAATTAATTATATTCGTCAAAATAGCCCTATTTCTGTAAATCTAGATGGTCGTGTAAAAATTAAATAGCTCAAGTTGAGGGTAAAATGACATATATTCTTTTTTTACTAGGATTTGTAGTACTTATTAAAGGAGCGGATCTTTTAGTAGAAGGAGCTTCATCAGTAGCAAAAAAATTTAATATTTCTAACCTAGTAATAGGGTTAACTATTGTAGCTTTTGGTACTTCTGCACCTGAACTTGTAGTTAATGTTATTGCTGCGTTAGAGGGTAAAACTGAGCTAGCTTTTGGTAATATATTGGGTAGCAATATAGCTAATGTGCTTTTAATACTAGGAGTTTCTGCCACAATTTGTGCATTAACAGTTAAGCGAAATACAGTTTGGATAGAAATCCCTCTTTCTATGTTAGCAGTTCTAGTAGTTGCAGCAATGGCTAATGATGCATTGATAGATCGTGTAAACCAATCTATTATTAGCCGTTCTGAGGGTTTAGTTTTAATTGGTTTTTTCTTTGTTTTTCTCTACTACACTATAAATATTGCTAAATCTAACGAAGGAGAAGTAGTTGAAGTAGTTGAGCAATATAGCACGACTAGATCTATCATTATGGTTATTATAGGGTTAATAGGTCTAGTTTTTGGAGGCAACTGGATTGTTGATGGAGCAGTTAAAATGGCTTTAGCTTTTGGGCTAAGCCAGACCTTAATTGGACTAACAATAGTTTCTATAGGAACATCACTACCTGAGCTAGCAACTTCAGCAATGGCGGCATATCGTAGAGAATCTGACATTGCTATAGGAAATGTAGTTGGCTCAAATATTTTTAATATATTTTGGATTTTAGCAGTAAGCTCAACACTTCAACCTATTGAACTACAACCTGCTAATAATTTTGATATAAGTGTACTAATTTTTGCTAATCTAATGCTTTTTGCTTGTCTATTTATAGGTAAACGACATGTTCTTGATAGATGGCAAGGTATAATATTTTTACTTGTTTATATTATTTATATTATTTACCTGGTAAAACGAGGGTAAGAATTAAAAGAATTTTTAACGAATCTATTAAGGAATCTACACTGCGACTATAATGATTTAACCTAGGAAAACTTATGTCTGAAAATAAGCAAGATGTTACCCAATTATTATTAAATTGGAGTTCTGGGGATAAAGAAGCTTTTAACCAATTAATTCCTCTTGTCTATAACACCTTAAAACAAATTGCTTATAGTACATTTCAAAAATCTAGTGTTAATGCTGCGGCACAACAACTACAACCTACAGCCTTAGTTAATGAGGCTTATGTTAGATTAATAGACCAAAGTAGAGTAAATTGGCAAAATAGAGGTCATTTTTTTGCTATTGCTGCGCGTGAAATCCGAAATATTTTAGTTGATGAATACCGTAAAATTACATCACAAAAACGAGGGGGGTTAGTGGTTACATCTCTTTCTGACCTACCAATTGCCGTACCTATGCAAAATACTAACCTAATTGCTCTAAATGAAGCTTTAGACCAATTAGCGCTCTTAGACGCTCGTCAAGCTAGAATAGTTGAACTACATTTTTTTGTTGGTTATACAAACTATGAGATTGCAGAAATAGAGGGTTTAGGACTCTCAACTGTAGAACGCGAAATTATGCATGCTAAACGCTGGCTAAGAAACAAGCTTAAATCCATAAATTCTTGATTAAATCGATTAATTTTAATATTCAAATTTTTTACTTAAAAAATTTAAGGGATTTTTTTACTTTTTACGATTTTAACTTGTAGAAGGCCTTTTTCTAAAAACCTTCTCTCAACCTAATAAAATTTTGCTCTAAATGTAGGAAAAGAAATTCTTTTCCTACAGGGCTATTTTTAGTTGCCCAAAATTAAATAAAGAGTTTAACTTTCGATCTTGATAATTTATGCAATCTGAAGAACTTTACCAAAAAGCAAAAGAAATTTTCTATGCAGTAATAGACCTACCTTCGACTGAGCGTTCTAACTATATTTCAAAAGCTTGTCAAAATAATCAAGAATTAATAAAAGAAGTTGAAGCCCTTTTAATTGTCGAAGATAGTGATGAAGAATTTTTTGAAGCTATCCAAAAACAGCTAGTTCTTCAGGCTGTAAGTTCTTTTTTACGTAAAAAATCCATTGTTGGAGATAAACTTAGAAATAGATATATAGTTATAGAAGAACTTTCTTGCTCATCCTCAGAACATTTTTATTTAGCAGAAGATTTAGAAAACTTAAATAAACAAGTACTAATAAGAACTTTTTCTAGCACTTTATATTTAACAGAAAATTTTAATGAAAATGACTTTTTTAAAGAAGCAACAGTACTAACCCAACTTAAACATCCTCAAATTATCCCTCTTCTTAATTTTGGTAAAAACCTTGTAGGTGACATATTTATAGTAATGGAACTCTCTCCTAATTCTGATCTTAGGTCATTAATTAAGAAAAATTTATCAAAAGATCTAGAACTTATAGCTAATATTATTAGCCAACTAGGTGAAATCATTGGGTTTATTCATAGCCAAGGTATTTATCATAATAATCTCAAACCTGAAAGCATTACTCTATTACAAAGTAATTCTTTGAAAGTAATGGTAACAAACTTTGGGTTTTCATCATTAAAACTATTTTCTGAAGAGATAACCCAAAATGTACTGCCTCAAGACTGTCAATATTTAGCCCCAGAGCAGTTAATTAATAAAACTAGCAAAGCTAGTGATATTTTTGCCTTAGGTCTTATTTTTTATGAAATGCTTACAGGACAAAACCCTGTTGCCCTAAAAACTACTTCACCTGTCTCATTAATTGAGTATGCTCACTTAAGAGAAAAACAAAGAATTTTACCCCCAAATGAATTAAACCCTTTGTTAACAAAGCAAGCAGCCGATTTAATAATGCAAGCCCTAAACCCAAGCCCAAAGCTTAGACCAAGCCAAGGAAAGAAATTTTGTCAAGATCTAGCTTCTACGCTAAGAACCATACTAGAAAATATTCCCCAAGAAACAAAAAAAAAGCTAGAAAAACTAGTTATAACTTCTCCCATAACTTTATCTAAAGAACCTTCCGAGGAAACTTTCTTAAAATCTAAATTTAAGTTTAGTCCCTTTCAAGAAAAAAACGTAGAAAGTGAAGAAAACCCATTTGTTAAAGCACATTTAAAGGGTGATTTAGGAGAAAATCCAAGAAAAAAAATTTCTAATGTAGAAAATATTTTTGACCAAAAGTTACTTTTAATTATAGTTATTTTATTTTTCATTATTCTTTTAGCTTTTCTTTGGCTTGAATTCAATTAAAATAGGTTAAAAATTTTTCTCCCTAACAAAGTAACAACCCTAGATAAGAAATAAAAAATTTTTCAAATAACTGAAAATACAGATGTTTTCTATAGTAGCTAGTATTAGTTATGTTAAAAATTAGTTATATGAAAAAAATAATATGCGTAAAATCTCAAGTAAAACAAATGGTATTACTTATAAAAGTGGCTTACAATTGAAAAAATTTTCAATTGGTTGGTTTTCATCTAATCTATAAATTTGGTTATATCTTTAGCTGTAAGACAATTATACTTATGCTAAAATTGCCAACTTGAAAAACAGACCAAAATAATTTAAATAAGCAAAGTTTGAAGGGTTATAAATTTTACTCCCGCGGAGGCACAAATAGGCATGAAAGAGTGTGCCCAATGTAACAAGTGTTTTGACGATGATGTAGCAGTTTGCCCTAAAGATAATCAACCCCTAATGGAAACCTTACCAGGGAGTTCCATACTTGATATCAAATATCAACTAGAGAGTTGTATAGGTCGAGGTGGAATGGGTGCAGTTTATCGTGCTAAACATATTCATCTTAATCGCCCTTTTGCTATCAAAACAGTCCTACCTGAATTTGCAAGCCGTGACCCTCAAGCTAAAGAGCGTTTTCTACAAGAAGCTCAAGCTGCTGCCGCAATCCAACACCCAAATGTGGTAGCAATTACAGACTTTGGTGTTACTAGTGATAAGCTATTCTACTACGTAATGGAGTATATTGAAGGTAAAAGCCTAGGGGATATATTACGTAAAGAAAGTGCAATGCCCCCTGATAGAGTTTATAAAATTTTTAAGCAAGTATTAGCTGGTATTGGTGCGGCTCATCGTCTTCATATGGTACATCGTGACCTAAAACCCTCTAATATAATGCTAACAACCCTTGTTAATCTACAAGATGACTTTAAGATTCTCATCCCTCTAAATGATGAACCAGAAGATAAAAAAACTAATGATAATGAAATAGCTAAAGTAGTTGATTTTGGCTTAGCACGCTTTGTTAAAACAGCTGTTAACCGTAGCTCAAACCTTCAAGAAGGCGGACTTGTAGGTTCACCCTTTTATATGTCTCCTGAACAATGTGAAGAAGCAAGCAATGTAGATGAGCGCTCAGATATTTATAGTCTAGGAGTAATTCTCTTCCATATGCTTACTGGCGAAGTACCTTTTAAGGGCAGTTCATTAACTGCTGTACTTAGCGCACATCTCTTAAAACCGCCTCCATCTCCACGAACTATTAAGCCTGAAATCCCAGAAAAACTTGAAAAAGTAGTACTTAAATCCTTAGCTAAAAAACCTGAGCTTCGGTATCAAAATATTTCAGAATTTGCTGATGAATTTGATACAGCAATGAGTATCTATGCAACACCTGAAGGACAAAAGTTAAATGTAACGGTTCAAACCTCGCCCCCAGCTTGTGAAATATACATAGATGATGAGTTTAAGGGTCGTACAGGCCCAGAAGGCCGTTTAATTGTTAAAGGCTTGCAAGCTGGCTCTCATAAAGTACGTATTGTCTTAAAAGGCTATTTGGACTCAGAACAAGCCTTTACAGCAGGAGCAGGAGATTTTAACCTCTCGGCAACAATGCAAAGGAAAGAAGATCTTGCCCTAGCAGCCTCCGTTAAATCTCAAGTTAAAGCATCTAGTCCTGTTCGTCGCCCTGAAGCGCGTGCAGATAGTGCAGATAGTGTTTATTATCGTGCTGTTCCAAATCAACCTCCAGAAATATCTTATGTAGGTCTTAGTTTATCTATAGTCTCAACACTTGCAACATTAACTATGATCAAAGCCTTTGATAATATTGATCCTATTTCGGCTGCTATTAGCCAAAGGTCAGGGCTACCTGTTGAATCTATAATAAGCTACTTAATTGTTTTTACAGTAATAGGCTTTAATATTTCTATTCTTATACCAGATCAACTACCTAATTATCGTAATAGTATTATCTTTGGCAGAATTTTTAATACCACAAGTTTGTTGCTGGTAGTAATTATACTTTTTCCATTAATTATCGCTGTTATATCTAAATTTCTTAGTAACGCGGAAAATGCCCCCCCTATTGCTTGGTTTGGTATGCGTGCTTTGGTTTTTATCTGTTGTTTACTGCTACAACAACAAGCTAAATCCAGAGGTAAAGTTGCATTTCTACGCTAATCCGCTCCTAGAAACTTGGTAAAAATACGTGTACTTATATTGCTATTAAACTAGACATTAGCAATAATGGCTCAAATTTCTATTTTTCTTAAAACTTAGAAATAAATCTCCGTTGATTTTTAATTAGGAGAAAAGTAAACAGTGTTAGCCGAAACAACCATATCTATTGAGCGCAAATTACAAATGTATGCCGCACGTGAGCGCATCTTAGATAGAATCAATCCAGAAATTAATAAAGCTATAGATCTACATAAATTCCTTCAAGCTACTGTAACTGAATTAGGTAAAATGATGGAAGTAGATCGCTGTGATATGATGGTTGTTCGTAAAGATGCAGAGCTAAAAATTGATTTTGAATATCGAACTAGTCAACACATTTTATCCTCTTTGGGGCTTAGTATTCCACTAGAATTACAACGCTTAAGCCGAACACTTAATTTAACTTCTCCTATAGCTATCAATGATACTCAAACTTCTAGTAGAGATCCTATTTTTCGCCAACTAGCAGAAAGTCTTCAAACTCGCTCACTTTTAGTTGTCCCAATAACTTTAAGTAGTACTGAACTATTAGGATTTCTAGGTTTCCATCAATGTGAACGTGTAAGAAATTGGGTAAAAGATGAAATAGAATTTGTTGAATCTATTGCTAGACTTATTGCTGTTGGTTATCAATACACTCGTATTTATCAGGAAAAGGAAAAAGAAGCAGAAATTAATAAAGTGCTTTTAGAAATTGCTAATGATATAAATATTCAAAGAGATTTAGCCGCAATTACTTCGCACACTGTAAAACAATCCTTAGCAATCTTAAAGGCTGATTTTGGCTGTTTAGCAATGCTTGATTCCAATAAACACATCTATTTTGATGCTGTTAGTCAAGTTGGTGCTAGTGGTCAAGTTTCTAGTAATAGTCTTAGTCCACTCCCCTTAAGTGAATACCCTTTTCTTCGTCGCACTTTTTCTGATAAACGGACTTTAGTTTTAGAGAGTACTGATACAAGTGAGCTTTCTCGTTTTTACCTAGAAAAACTCTTTAAAGGCCAAGCCGCCTTAGTTGCTCCTGTCCTAATAAAAGAAAAGGTTTTGGGGATTTTAGTATTAGTTTGGTCAGAAACTCGTCGTCGCTTTACAGATTTTGAAGTAAAGCTTGCTGAAGGAATTGCAAGTCAAATCGCAATTGCAATGGAACGAGAACAACTTTCGGCTGAAGTTTTGCAATTAAGACGAGAGTTAAAGGGTCGCCAAGCTAGTAATGTTATGGTTGGTTCTAGTGATAAAATCCGCCAACTTATTGAAAAGGCACTAAATGTAGCTGAAACTTCTAGCACAGTTTTATTAGAAGGTGAAACTGGAACAGGTAAAGAAGTTCTTGCTACTTTCATTCAGCAAAATTCTCTACGTAAAGATGGCCCGTTTGTAAAAGTAAATTGTGGAGCTATAGCAGAAAGCCTAATGGAATCAGAGCTTTTCGGCCATGAAAAAGGTGCTTTTACTGATGCTCGTAATCGTCGTATAGGTCTTTTTGAAGAGGCTAATTTTGGGACTTTATTTCTTGATGAAGTAGGGGAAATGAGTCCAGCCGCTCAAGTTAAACTCTTAAGAGTCTTAGAAGATAATATATTTACTCGTGTTGGAAGTAATGAAACCATCAAAGTAGATGTAAGAATTATTGCGGCTACAAATGTTGACTTAAAAGAAGCCATTGAACGTGGTCGCTTTCGTGCAGATCTCTACTATAGATTAAATGTTTATCCTATTAAACTTCCTGGATTAAAAGAGAGAAAAGAAGACATTCCTTTGCTTGCAATGCATTTTTTAGATCTTCATAGCAAAAATACAGGTAAATCATTTTCTGGTATCTCTGATAGCGCACTACAGCTACTAAAAGCATATGATTGGCCTGGAAATGTTAGAGAGCTAGACCGGATTATTCAAAGAGCAGCTATTCCAGCTAAAAGCCGTATTCTTACAGTAGAAGATTTTCTTTCAATAGAAATATTTCAAGACCTAGCACCTCAAGTTAATGTTCCAGAAAAAGTTAAACTTGAGATTGAGTTAGGAACCCCATTAGAAATGGTTGAGCGCCAACTTATAGAGCAAACTCTAACCTTCACTCAAGGCGATAAATCTCGTGCTGCAAGTCTCTTACAAATTGGAAGAAAAACCCTTTATAGAAAATTAGAACAATATCAACAAGAAAAATAAATTTTATTAAACAAACCATTGGGCTATTCTTTAGTGAGTCCTCTTCTATTTTCTTACTATAGTCAAAACCATTAGAAATATTAGCTCGGTTTTATACCTTGAGGAAAATTAAAAACTTGAGTGGGGTCATATTTTGCTTTAATTTGTGTAAGTCTTGCATAATTCTCTCCATAGTAAGCAGTTGCCCAATCCTCAATTAATGGATCAGTGTAACTAAGGTAAGCGCCATTACTCCAAGGTTTCATAAGGTTACGCATTTCATTTTGCCAGGTTGGTATTATATCGGGCGAAACCGTTACTGCATAAAAAGCACTAAACAATGCATTGCGATGTATAAAGGCTGTCTGGTCTGGAGCAATGTGGCTTATTGCCCCTCCCATAAGATCTAGAATTACACATCCACTAAAACTTTTCTGAGCATGTATTTTCTGAAGCATCACATTTATTCCCTCAATTGGTAAGGCTACATTAAAAAAGTCTGAACTAGCCACTGTAGGCCAGCGGGCAGTATAGTATTCTGGCGAATTTTCATACTCAGCAAGTAGCGCCTGATGATAGGACTGAGGAACCACTTTTATTGCTGTAGGAGTTGATTGTGTTGCAGAAAGAAAAGCGCTCCAATAAGGTTCAATAGCTGAAGGTTCGCCTAGGCAATATCCATTAAAAGTAAGCTTTGGTATAGAAGACACTGCCATATTGAAAAAAAGCTGTCCCCAAAGATTACCAGGCCAACTTTCTGCTAACTGTTGCCAAGCAATAAGAACTTTTGCTGCGTCTTCAAAACGGAAAGAAGCACTGAAATAAGTAAGAGTTTGAATAGGATGCGTTTTGAAAATAAAAGAAACAACTACTCCAAAATTGCCTCCACCACCGCCTCTTAGCGCCCAAAAAAGATCTGAATGATGGGTTGCATCACATTGAATAAGTTGTCCATCTGCGGTGATTATCTCTAAGGCTATCAAATTGTCGCAGGTAAGGCCATATTGGCGGTCAAATATACCAATTCCACCCCCCAAAGTAACACCAGAAATCCCTACGGTTGGGCAAGACCCTGATGGAATGCTAACCCCTTGCGCAATCAATTTACTGTATACATCTAGTAGTCTCGCCCCTGCACCTACTTTAGCAGTACCGTTATTATTTATCTCAATAACATTCATCAGCCCAACATCAAGAACAAGACCTGTTGTTGTTGAATAGCCAGCAAAACTATGACCTCCACAACGTGTAGTTACAGCTATTTTGTTGTTGCGAACAAAAGCAAGTGTTTTTATTACATCATCAACATTTGCACAACGCACTATAGCTTGTGGTTTAATTGAATCAAAACGTGAATTGTAGGTTTGGGCTGCGCTTATGTAGTTTAGATCTGTAGGAAGAACTAAATGACCCTTTAACTCTGATGCAAGTCGAAACCATTTAGAATCTGTTAAGAAATTAAATTTCTGCAACTTAGCTTCTTGGCAACCAGTCAAAGCACTTGAAGCCAAAGTAGTACCAACATATTTCAAAAAACGCCGACGATCCATTATTTCTTGCCTTTTCCAAATAGAATAAACAATATTTGTTTGTTCTTAATTAGGATTGTTTATAGTTAAGGAGTTAGTTATTCTAAAAAAATTCTATTTAGTTGGCTCAAAATGTATTGTTATAGCCATTTGTCCAAATTTTTCTCTTAACTTACTCTCAATTTGTTCTGTTAAAAAATGTGCTTGAGTTAGAGTATCTGGAGTAACAAGTACAACCATTTCAACAAATAAATCCCCAGCTTTTCCTCGTGAACGAATATTATTACAAGCCTTTACTCCTGAAACAGCCAAGGCTACGGACTCTATTTCACTAGAATCAAGACTTGCAGCATCAACCAAAATTGGAATGGTTTGACGAAAAATTTGATAACTTTGATAAGCAATAAATCCTGTCACTACTAAAGCAAAAAAAGAGTCTACTTTTTCATAGCCTAAATAGCTAAAAAATAAGCTTGTTAGTACAGATAGACTTACATAAATATCCGACATTGTATGACTAGCATCAGCCATTAGTAAAGGGCTATTTAGTATTTTCCCTTGCTTTGCTTCATAACTTGCTACTATAAAATTAATTACTATAGTTAAAACTATCATTAAAAAAGTCAGCTTATTAATATTTAATATTGTAGGTTGTTGATTAAAAAACTGTTTTAGAGCATGGCTACCTATTTCAAAACAAGTTACAGCTAAAAAACTAGCAATAAAAAATGCCCCTAAAGTTTCAAATTTTGCATGTCCATAAGGGTGCTCTTTATCAGGCGGAGCAGATGCATAACGAATAATTAACACTCCTACAACATTATTAGCTGCATCAATTGTGGAATGAATTGTATCTACAATTATAGTTAATGATGAAGATAACCAACCTGCTATTAACTTAATTATCATTACAAGTATATTTAATAGCAGAATTACTAAAAGCACTCTTTCAACTCTTTTAGAATAATCTTTTTGGTTATTTAAGCCATTTGTTTGCATTAACTAAGGCTCCTAGCCAATATCTAATTTTTATTAATATAAAGCTTAAACCCTATATTTACCCATATTTATCCATATTTATCAGGGTAGCTTTTTACATCAAAACTATACTCAAAACCTATGCCAATTATTTTAACAGGTATATGAGTTGCTTATAAATACTTATAAAGAAAGGAGGTTTTTATGAATAGCATTTCAACCAAACAACTTTCTTATAAGCTAATTAATACTAGGAAAAATGCTAGGATTCTTAATAAAGAAGATCTAATAAATAAGCTAAAAGATGAGCGTCGAAAAATCCGTGCTCAGTTAGTAGTAGGTTCTTATGTTGATAACTGGCCTTATATCAAAGTTTTACCAGAAAAACTGCGTGGTAGATTACTACATAAACTACGCTTAGTAGATGAAAAGCTGCTTAAAATTGATAAACGTTTACAAAAAATCAAGTTAAAGAAACATCGCTTAGCTAAATAACTAGTAATTCGTTTTTGTTTAAGTTTATCTGTTTTTAAGCAAATTTCTTAGTTTCTCTTTCAAAAAGTGGGAAAATCCTCATTATTTTGGGTAAAAATTCATAGATGTCTAAATCTCTCTTTATAAAAAACCTTAGTCTTAGAAATAAAAATTTATCATATTTTATAAAATCACCTTTTAACCTTTTTTTTCAATAACATAGATATTTATTTTATTTCCAATTTATTTTACCTGAGCCATTTATATAGTTGGAACGCCTGTTGCTTAGAAGTTTATTAAAAGAGAAAGAAGGGAGGCCGCCTTAGAGGCGCGAAAATATATGTCATCAGTAAAACAACAACCATCCTTTCCACTAACATTACCTAAAGCAAACTTAAAGAGAATCCTTTGTACCAGCACACTCACTCAAGAATCATCAAAAGCTTTAGATTATGCTGTATTACTAGCAAGATCTTATGGAGCTAAATTATTTTGTTTACATTCAGTAGAAACACCATTAGATAACTATCATAAGCAGTTTGCGGAAATTGAAAATCGCTTTACCCAATCAATAGCAACTTATTTAAATCCTGTAGATCCACCTATCTTAGACTGGGAAATTCTTCTAGAAGAAGGACTTGCAGCGGATAAAATTGTTGAGACTGCTAAAAAAGAAAATATAGATTTAATTGTAATGCTTTCACGCCGTCGTCCACTGGGCGCAGCACTTTTAGGATCTACCGCCGAAAAAGTTTGTCAATCTGCCCCTTGCTCTGTATTAGTAATTCATCCAGAGGAAAATAGCTGGACTGATGAAGAAAGCGGTAGAGTAGAAATATCTCGTATCTTAGTAGGTTGTGATTTTTCTGAGTATTCAAAACTAGCTTTTGCCTATGCTCTAGAACTTGCAAACACTTTTGGCTCAGAAATAGACTTAGTACAAGTTTTACCCGTAGATATTCATAATTCCTGGTCACCTGTCTTAGGTAATCCTATTCATCAAAGTATGAGCCGTATGGAAGCAATTATTCCTAAGACATCAGATACTAAATTTAATCGTTTTGTTGCAGAGGGTGAACCTTACCAAGAAATACTTAAACATATGGAAGAAAGAAATGTTGATTTAATATGTATTGGTTCACACGGAAAAGAATCTAAACAAGAATATCTCTTTGGAACAACAACAGATAAAATTCTTCGTGCTGCTAAATGTCCAGTTCTAGTAAGCCGTTACTACTAAGTGATTAAGGATAAAATTTGAGATGTTAGCGAAGCATCTATTCTACTTATGACGAGGCACTTATTTTTAAGATTCAGTTAGCTCTACTAGGCGTTTTTTCTAGTAGCTAAGGAGGCCGTAATGTAATCTTAACTACCTAAGTTTTACTGCTTTTCCCTACAATGTGTGTTGTTCTTAGTGCTCTTTAGTGATTTATAGGGTTTAGAGTAAGCTCTAAACCCTATTGTTTTTATAGCTACTATTCTAAATCTTAGTAGCACTAAAAAACGTTTTTTATTTATCAATTTAATCATTAGCTATTTAGCTATCTGTTTAGCTATCTGTATTTTTATTTTAATCTCTATTTGAACTTAAGTTTATCTACTGCAATAACACACCGAAAACCAATATTATGATAGTCTCCACCATTTATTGGAAGACCAGAACGAGTGGCCCCATGAGCTTGTGTAGGCAAACTATCATAAGCACCTCCACGAACAACCCATAACTCACTTGTTATAATTGCTCTACTACCTGGATAGACTTTTAATGTTTCATCTATCCATTCCGCAGCATTTCCTATTAAATCTTCAATACCTTCAGGGCTAGCTCCTCTAGGAAAACCTCCTACAGCATTAAGTCGGCCTTCTTTACCTCTTACATTAGCTAAAGTGTTATTCCAATCATTGCCCCAAGGAAAATTTTTTCCCTTTACTCCTCTTGCAGCTAGTTCCCATTCTGCTTCGTTAGGCAGTCGGTAAGGAAAACCCTTTTTTTCTGTTCGCCAAGCAGCAAAAGCCCTTGCATCAACAAGATTTACCCCTACAACAGGCATTTTTTCCATTCCTGGCAAAGGCTGATTATTTTGCCAAGTAGTAGGAGCAATATGATTAGTAGCTTTTACAAACTCTAAATACTCACTATTAGTTATCTCAAATCTATCTATAAAAAAAGGTTCAACCGTAACATTATGAGGAGGAGAATCTAAAGAAGTCCCATCACTACGACCCATACCAAAAGTTGCACCCTCGATATAGCCCATATCTAATGAGCGAGCAAGATTTTGATAAGCTTCACGATATCTATCAGGCAGGCGTAAATTTATAGCTTGACTAAAATGTTTTATTGCATTTGGCTTATCTCCTTTTCCTAAAAAAGCTAAGCCTAATTCATTATGTATTTCTGCATCTTTATTATTAATTGCAATTGCAAGAGTTAAACATTGAATAGCCTTTTCATAGTAAGTAGCTTTTATATAAGCACGACCTAACATTAAACGAACTTGAGAATCTTTAGGGAAATTAGCTAGAAGTTCCTCTAATGGCTCAATTGCAGCTTTAGAAGCTTGATAATTATCTTGTCCAAACCTTAAATTAATCTCCTCTTTACGCCTACTTAGGTAACTATCTTGTTCAATTAAACCAAATACACTACTGCCAATTACTAGCGCTATACTAATTATAGACGCTAATAAGATGCGAGCTAGTTGTGAAGCGAGTTGAGTGGCAAAAAACCAAGCAAACCCTGCTGCTAGAATTATTAAGGCTATACTTGTTTGTAACATACTAGCGCGAGCATAAAAATTACCATTTATGCCCATTATAATATAAGTAGTTATGATTATTAGTAGTCCAGTAGTTAAACTAGCTCCAATATATTCAAAACGCATATTTAAGGCAGCTTGACGACCTAAATTAACAAAGTTAATAGCTAGTTTATCGCCTAAAAACTTTTCTGCTTGTCCAGCAATCCTTATAACTTGGTAGTAATTTTTTACTTTTAATAAATCTTGCAATTTCTTAACACATTCATTAACAACAACTAAAGCGCTAGCAGAATTACTAGTATGACGAAAAGCATCTGAAAGTAATTCTATAGAGTTTAAGAAATTATTATTAGAGAGTTGTTCTTTAGCTAATTGTGAAAGTTTTTTATCATACTCAGAAATAGGGCTTGTTTTAGAGTAAATTTGGTTATTTAAGCCAACTATCCAAAGCTCATATTCTTTTTCTTCAAAACTATATTTTAAGCAAATACTAGGGCAATTTCTTACTTCAATTAAATGTTTATTAACTTTTACAGTGTCTTTATTATTGAATTCTGTTATCAGTCGTTGTTCAACTAATTCTAAAATTTTTTTGCTTAAATCTAAATGTTTAATATCATTAATTGGTTTAGCATTAACAAAACGTTCACCTTCTTGGTGAAAAACCACTGTCTTTTCTTGTTCAAAGCTAATTTGTTTACGAATATAATCAGGAAAATCTAAAGGAAAGACTGTAGAGTTAATACTTTGAGGTTTATAATCAGCAATTAAAGCTAAGTAATTTAATAGTTCACCTTTTGAATTACAAGGTTTGCAAGAAATACGGCGATAGCCTTTGCAATTGCCACATTGAGCAAGCCCTTCGCGACAGTAACCACAAACGGCCACACCAATACCTCTACATTGTTTACAATCAAATATTTTTTTGTTTTCCTCTATTTGTCCTTTGCCATCGCAGCTTGGGCAAGTAAACTGGTATTTTCCAGAACATTGACTGCAAGCAACTTGGCCTGTGCTACGACAAGCCGTACACCACATTTCCCCCTGTCCATCGCAACTAGAGCAAGTAAGCTTTTGACGTGAAGCAGCAATCTCTTTCTCTGCTTTACTTGACTCAAAGCCTATAGGGTTTGGGGTTTTAACTTCCCAAACCCCAACTTGCGTCTTACTTAGAGGCGCATTTACTGGCAAAGCTTCGCCTAAATAAGGTTTTTCTCTTGAAATTATTTCTCTAGTCTCAAGTAAATACTTAATCTCTATTAAGTAAATTGGATGCTCTTCTACTTCCAAAATATTTATATCACTACCAAAAGTTAAATATTCATGATAAGGAATACCTATAGCCCATTGATTAAGAATTGAGCGAAGTTTCCCTATTTCTCCTTCATCGGTAATTTTTCTGGTAGTATAAATCGGTTCTTTTGGCAATTGATAAGAGGATTTATTTTTAGGCGGTGGAGTAAATAAATTATCTTGTTCAAGTTCAGAGGGCAGTTCAAAAGGCTGCTCTGAAACTGAAGCAGCATTTATTAGGTTACGAACCAATTGAATTAATTCTAACCGACTATTTGCTTCTGCGCGTTTTACAGGGATTTTTAGTAAAACTTGGCAGCGTGCTTCTTGAGCTATAAGTATTTTTTCTAGTTCTTCCTCCTTGATATTTGGTGCTATTCCTAGTCGATCAAGGTAGTCTGGTGCTATTGAACGCATAATTATTTATCAATTAATAGTTGGAGTTCTTTAACATTTATTGCAAAACCAATGGATTCACTATCGCGAGCTTTAGCCGTAACTATACCTATTACTTTTCCTGTACGACGTGAAATTACAGGGCCTCCAGAATTACCATGATTAATGGCTGCATTAGTTTGAATTAAATTAACTTCTGGTAAAGCACGAATACTACTAATAATCCCTGTAGATATAGTTACTTCTAAACCTAGTTTAATTCCGAGTGGATAACCTAAAACAAGTAAATCGTCCCCTAAATTAGGAATAAAATTTTCTTCTAGCCTAAGAGTAGGATATTTTTCTATTTCTCGTAACTTTAGAATAGCTAAATCTTTTTTAATATCAAAAGTTAAGATCTCAGCAAAATTAACCTTTTCTCTATTATTAAGTTTAATTGCTATTTCTTGTGCATCTTCAATAACATGGTAATTAGTAACAAATAACCCATCATTGCGAATAATAAATCCAGAACCAGAATTTACTTTATTACTGGTTTTTACTAGAACCATTCCTATTGCAGGCATAACTTCAGATAATATGCTATTTACTGGCTGTAAACCTAGATTACTTGTATCTAGCCTAGGATTTTCTACAGTAGGAGTTATTGGTAGGTTGCTAGCAGGGGCTGAAGAGTTATTTATTTTGCTATTTTTCTCATTTCCTTTAATAACATTAGGCTCTATGACTCTAATACTTTTTGTATCTATATCTGGCAAAGGGGTTTGATCCCAAGCACGCATAACAAAAATAGATAATGCTAAGCCTACTAATATAATAAAACCTACAATTATAGGAGCTATATAAAAAAAATGAGGCATAGAAGTTTTTTCTTCTGTTAAATCAGAACTGTTTTCTCCTAAGGCAAACTCATCTACTTGTTTTGATTGTCGTAAATTTAAATAATCGTCATCATTAGTTTGTTTGGACACAAAACACCTTTTTTATTTATAACTTAATAGAATATGATTTAAAGGTTAGTTAGAAAGAATTTTATCTATAAGATATGTGTTTGTATAGAAGATAGATTCTAGAAATTTTCTATATTATCTATTTATCTTATCTAAATTATCTAAATTATCTAAATTATCTAAACTTAGGAGTTTTATTAATGGCAATAAAAGAAATTTTACAATTAGGTAATCCTACACTTTTAGAAAAATCTAATCCAGTTAATCAGTTTCATACAAGCCTTACTCAAGACTTAATAAAAGATCTTAGTGATACACTAGGAAATTTTCGTAGTCAGACTGGTTTTGGTCGAGCAATAGCAGCACCTCAAATAGGGATATTAAAACAAATGATCTTTGTGCGTATGGAAGAGTTTTGTGGCCCAATAATTAACCCTAAGATTATTTGGTCATCACCTCAAGAATTTGAGTTATGGGATGATTGTTTTAGTTTTCCTGATTTAATGGTAAGAGTTTCTCGTTCAGTTAAAATAATTGTTAGTTATCAAGATGAAAAAGGTTTAGAAAAAGAGCTAGTAGCAGAAAATAGTTTTTCTGAGCTTCTTCAGCATGAAATTGATCATTTAAGTGGGGTTTTAGCTGTTGAGCGTGCAATTTCAAAAACTTCTTTTTCTACTCGAAAAGAGTGGCTACGTCAAAACACCTAAATTATTAATAGGATTAAACCTACTAACTCTGATTTACCTTAAATGGTATGGTATGGTATGGTCATTTTCAGTAACCTTAAATGTCATTTTGCTAGCATATTACAAATTTTGTAAGCTCCTAATTGACATGTTTTGTCAGTCAATAAAGATCAAAAAAATTCTCTCTTCTCTAAGTGATAGAAAAAAATGGACTAAAAAGTTTTTTGTTAGTCCAAGATCAATGGCACGAAGGTTGCTTTTACTTCAAGCAAAAATCAACTTAAAATTAACAAATACTATATAGGAAAATAATATGAAAAATAATAAGGGTTTCTCACTTATCGAATTATTAATCGTAGTAGTAATCATAGGAATCATCGCAGCTATAGCAGTACCAAACCTACTAGCATCCCGTCGTTCAGCCAACGGAGCAAGTGCAGTAGAAGCAATGAGACTATTTCACTCAGTACAAGCAACTTATCAAGCTGGT
>JACQZQ010000004.1 GCA_016213785.1 Acidobacteriota bacterium | reverse complement strand
TGTACACTCTTGCTGGGTGCTTTCCCTTATTTATTATCTCTTCTAATTTTTCTCTGTCTTCTTTGCTTAATTTGATGTGTTGTTTTTTCATCCTTTCATTTTTCTACATAATTGAAAATTTGTAAACTTATTTAGGTTACAGTGTATTTAGTATCTAACCATAAGGTATAGATTGTTTTTTGTTTCGCTACTGGTAAAATGCGAAACTCAAACACAAGAAAAAAGCCATTTCTGTCTGCTTCCATTCAGGAAATAAAAATGAATGGCCGATCAAAACAGACTAAAACAGTTTTTTCTCCAACTGCAACAATTCTAAATGGTTTGAGGAAATAGTGGCAACAACCTTTTTTATCTTCAGTGTTAAAACTTTGTTTCTACTTCTTATCATCCAATACCGCTCTAAGTTCGCCTGTAGTAATGACTTGTTTGTTAGTCTTCCAGCGCAGCAATTTCTCTCCAAGACCTAAGAATCTGTTCAAATATTTTTACATCTTCAGAATAGTTAGATTTCTTAGTACATAGACAAAGGTCATAATTAATACCACTATAGTTAATACCATCCTCATCAATATTCTTATTCTTAGATTTTCTCATAGCAATAACTTTATCTTTTATCATTGGTTCAGAAGATTGATCAGTCGTATACTCAATTATTAGGCGAATAGTTGGCATTTTACCTAAAAAATATTTTTCTTGTTTTAGAATATTACTACTAGTAATTTTACCATTCTCTTGCAGAACCTTTAACGTAAACTTAACACCATCATCCAAGTTTTCCCACCCAAGTGAATTGATAGATGCGGCAAAATCTATGTAAGAATCTTTTGTTAACGGAATATGAGGCCCATGATCAGCAACCTCTGGAACATTACGTTCCAGTTTTAACTGGGATGGAATGTTTATGGCAAAACCATAATCGTGATTTTTATAATGGTAGAAGTTTTTTTTACTTTTTTTATTTGCTGTTCTAGCTCTCTTGGCATTTTGAGTTGTTATGTTCAAACTATTGGTTGTTGCTGATATGTCCAACAACGAACATGAAAAAATAGATAAAAAGAAAATTATCACTATAGCTTTATTAACCAATTGTTTTCTTATATTCATACCAGCCTCTAAAAGTTAAAATTCATACCTAATTGATAACTGTTACGGCTTAAGATAAGCCTGTTCTCGTCAGGCTTATTCTTAAAAAGAGTTATTTTTGTTTTTTCTCATCTACATAAAATTTTTTGTAGCCATCAACCAAAGCACTGGTGACTTTCTCTTTATCTGCCTGGCGAGCGGGATTACTCAATATATCTTTTAAGTCATTGAGATTTTTTACCTTTACTCCGCCTAAATCTACAGACCCTTTTCTTAAAGAGTCAAACACTCCATCAAAATACTTGAAGTGCCCATCTTTGAGAATCTGTTTCGCTCCTCCAGGATATTCAGCATGCACATTATATTTATAACCAGATTTCCCTGATACTAGATCATTGATAAATGATTCTGCATCATGAGTCCCTTTTGCATGAGGAAATCGATTTTCAATAAGATTACCAAAAACTTGGTAAGATTTTTCACGACTAGAATAGTTTAATGCTTTTTCTTTACCTGTACTAAGACCAAAAGCATTTCCATGCTGAAATTTGCTACTTGTACCATAACCTGTCTCTTTTGCACTAATGGTAAATACCCCACTAGGTGAAATATCATGCTCAATGGCTATTTTAAGGAATGGTTCTAACTGTTCTTTAACAAATTTCTCTTTTTGTGGAGGTATTTTCGGTGTATCAGATGGATTGTGGCTCTTTATATCTTTCACTCCTCCTTGTGCTGTGGTTTCCGCTTGCCCTTTAGGTACTTGCTTGGAAATTGATTGAGTTGATTGAGAAACACTAGTTCCGTTAGGTGCTGCAATATTTTTATTTGGTATGCTCTTGTTAGTAGAAGGTGAAGCAGTGTTTCCAGCAAATGCTGTTACTGAAGTTTCTTTAGGTTGATAAGCTGGACTCCCATTAAGTTGAGTAGCTTTGTTTGACGTTGAGTTTAACAATGCAGTTTTTAAGAATGAGGCAGAGAATGTCCCCTCATTTGCTTTGGCTTCTAGTGCTTCAGGTCTGTATTGAGAGCCTGACGTATCAGCTTTTTTATCATTAGGTGAAATAGAAGTTTTATTAGTAGAATTTATACCATCAATATTTACTGTTATTGTTGATAGGGAATTAATTATACTCATATTAAATAATCTCCTTCAAATAATGGACTATATTTTGACCAATAACAGCAAAATCTATGCCTAGGGTTTTATTAAAATAAGTTTGTTGTTGTTTTGAGAACATCAATGCAATTCTGTTTGCTAAACACCTTACCAAAACTAGTATTTGAACTTTTTGCAGACCTGCTAAAAACTATGGAAAAAGGCTAAGAAAAACAATCAAACCTGCTAGTTAACTTATAAGAATGCCAAAAATGGCACACCAAAAGTGACAAACCTGCCACTTTTGGCAGACTTGGTATGCTAATTTAGTAAAAATCATACTTATTATTAACTACTTTAGTAATTTTTAACCTCTTCTGTGTCACATTCATCAAGGGATTGTTTTTCACTATCCCTTGATCTTTATATTGTATGATCTACAATATACCTGCAAGTATGCTTATCTGCTAAATTGCATATATGACATTTAATAAACCTGATTTTATGGAGGGTACTATGTTATTGGCTAAAATTGGAGAGCGTCGCCAAGTTCACATCCCCAAACCCATTTTTGAAGAAATGGAATTAAAAGCAGGTGAATTTTTAGAAGTCTTCCGTTTAAGTGATGATGAACTAGTTTTCAAAAAGAAAAAGATTGTGGACGTTCCCAAAGAAGCAGAAGTAAAACGCGGAGCTTTACCACCAGTTCTGCCTTATGAGGAAAGAATGAAGATTTTAGAATCTATGTATCAGGGTGCTACTGATGACAGCGAAGATATTGACCTTGATTTCATTAAAAAATCACGTACCAGCAAAGAAATTATTATTTCCTTTGACGAGTAAACAAACCTATGCTCTATCTCTTAGACACAAACCATTGCTCTTACATAATGAACGCGGCTAGAAAAAATCCTGCTTACCATAAACCACACGAAGCAAACACTTTTGGCAAATACCAAAGTATCAAGACAACAACAGACCAGATTTTTATGTGTGAGGTAAGTTTAAGCGAGTTGTTTGCAGGTGCGGAAAAATCACCACACAGCGCATCAATTTATACTCGGATTGCCGATTTTAGAAAAGTTGTTCCCTGTCTGGATGTCATTACCGATTGTTGGGAGCTTCACGGCAAAGTTAAATGGGCAGTAAAGAAAACTGGAAAGAATGTAGAAGATTTTGACCTTATGATTGCCTGTGTTGCTAAACATTATGGATGTACCCTTGTCACCAATGATGGTGATATGAAATATCTTCCATCCAGTTTTGTTACCATTGAAAACTGGTCAGTGTAGGTTTTACAAATAACGCTCAATATCAAAAGGTTTGCTGGCAACCAACAAACTCTGTACTATTCCTATAGTAACATTCTAAACTGAATCTCTATGAAAACTTTGGAAGGTGCGACAATGCCACAAGTTCGCAGTTCTAAAAATCGCTCGCTGGTAATAAAAGCGGATATTGCTCAAGAATTGGGTATTGATCCCAATAGAACTTTTAATGTTGTCCGGCAAGGGGAAAATCTCGTGCTTGAACCTGTTAAAGATCCGATGGAAGAAGAAATCCGGCTCTACCGTAATTCCCGTGGAGACCACAAGATATAGTGTAGAATAAAAAAACAAAAATTTTGACAAGACTTGACAAGCAGGGGTAAGAAAAATGGGAAAAATAGAAATTCCACTAGATATAGAAGGGGTAAGAGTAATAGAGGCAGAAATAAACGAGAAAAGGGAAATAATAATAAAGGTGGAAAATATAGAAGAAGGGACAAAATGTAGAAAATGTGGG
>JACQZQ010000046.1 GCA_016213785.1 Acidobacteriota bacterium | reverse complement strand
TTCAACATTTTCTATTCCAGATTTTTGCTGATTTGCTCTAGCAAGAGCTAACATTTCATCTGTCATATCAAGGCCGTAGACTTTGCCTGTTGTTCCAACACGTTTAGCTGATAGCAATACATCAATTCCACCACCTGAGCCAAGATCTAGTACTATATCGCCTTGGCTTAGTTGAGCTAGTGCAGTAGGATTGCCACAACCAAGTGATGCTAGGACAGCTTCTTGAGGAAGGCTACTAGTTTGTGATTCTTCGTATAGATTAGCGATTATAGGATCGGAAGAGACTGATTCAGGTGAAATCCCACAGCAAGCATTATTGCCTGTTGCTACACGCAATGCAGCTTGTCCATATTTTTCTTTAACTATCTCTTTTATATTATTCATGATTGTCTCCTTTAATATTCTCACTGTTATTTAAGTCCGGCTTATCTAGCTTGATAGCTTTGTTCCAAGTACAACACTCTGCATAAAGGAAAATAAGCAGTTCAGTGAGAGCATCAGTATTTGCAGTGTACCAAAGAAAAGTACCCTCACGGCGGACATGTACTAGAGCTTCATTTTTAAGTTTTTCAAGATGGTGTGAAAGTGTAGAGTTAGGAATGGCTAACTCAGTTTGTATATCGCTAACGACCAAACCTTCTGGATGAGCCGAGAGTAGTAATTGCATGATTCTTAGACGAGCCTCCGTACCCATTGCTGAGAACATATCAGCATATCTAGCAATCTGTTCTGCTGTTGGTTTGGCCTTCATAATTAGTTTACTTCCTATTCTTAACCACATTGCTGAGGACAGCAGTTATAGTTGTCTTTAAGCTATTTCGATAATATTAGAAATATAGAAATAAAGCAAGTACCTATTTACCAAAATTCGGCAATAAAAACTTTATTGGTTAAAAAACTCTATTTTGCTGTGACTGTTGGTTTGATAAATATTGATATTGCGGCAAAAATCACCGCATTTTGGTTATGAAATAAACCTTATTGTATAGGCATTTAATCTAAATCAGGCAAGTCTTCTCGTGTTAATAACAAAGTGATAGAACGTGCTTTTCCTGGTATTACTGTAATCAGTCCTTGTTTTTGCAAAGTCGCTAACATTTGATGCACGGATGAAGGTGTAGTAGCAAAATACTTTTGTATATCAGCTTGTGAGGGAGATTGTTTATGTATTTTAGTGTAATAATAAATGAACGCCAAAAACTGACCTTGTTTAGCTGTGTAAGTTTTAGGCGACTCTTCTAGATTACCTGCTAGAGCTTTTGCTTTTTCTTCTTTAATTGCTTTTCGCTTTTCGCTTTCATGGTTTATGAGTTCTAACCATTCCTTCATAGGCTGATTAAAATAGTATTGGCAGAAAAAGTTAACAATATTCTCTAGCATTGGAGCAGAGGATGGAATAAGTCCTGTTCCATATCTTGCTTCATAACCTTCAGTATAATCTTTGGCTAAGTGATAAGCAAAATAACCAAAATCACCTCTAGCTAATACACATTCTAAAGCGTTTTCTATTATTAAAAGATCCCAATGTTCTATAATGCGGACTACAACGCCCCAGGAAGCATTCCTATGTTTATTTTGTATTGCCTTTAATTCAGAGAGTTGTTGCCTTAGTATTAATTTGTCTTCTTCAAGGCCAAACTCCACATATTTTTCTAATTGCTCAACTACTTTAACAGCTAAGTCTTTATATTGCACAGATTGAGAAGCATTAAGCATTTTGTTGTATATCAACTTAGCAATATGCAATGCAAAGTGAGTAGCTATCTTAGACTCACTGCACAAACTTTTAAGGGAGGTTAATCTAGTAATAGAAATAGCAAAACCTTTCATTGTTTGCACTTCTATTGTTAGTTCAGCTAATTTACGAATTTTAGAAACTGTTTGAGCGGGTATTTTTTTATCCATATACTAGAAATTCTAATTATATGATACTAATACAATTAGACAAATTATTGATTTTAAGCAGCTATAAAATATCTATAAGTAGAAGGCTCAGTAACATTAATAAAAATGCTAGGCTTTTGACCTTCTTTGATAGAAGCAATACGTTTAATAACAGATTCCTTAAAAAGCTGACTATCTCTTTCTTGTATAGTTTGGATAAAACACAACCTTATCAAAGCATCAGATTGTGCGCCTATAGTCTGTGAGCCTTTTTCCCAACGAACTATTGTTGCATCTGACACTTTTAAGAGTTTTGCCCAGTCTTTTATCTTATAGCCTAACTCTGTTCTGATAAACCTTACCTCTTTTCCATTTAGTGGAGTATCTGAAAGGGTTATGGCTAAAGCCATTAATTTATGTACTTGCATTATTCTTGGTATTATTGCTGATTGTTCCTTACATTGTTTGCACTCCCTTACCTCTATGTTTTCCAAATACACATTATCCAATCCAGACTCTTTGTAATGATAAATTTGTTTTGGCAAAACTTCTGTCTGTCCTCCACACAAATCACAGTTGAAATACATATTATTTGTCTACTCCTAACTAAATTACCTTTAGAATACAGTTATAACTATTAGATGAAGTTCACTTACATAAATTACAGTTATTGCTGTTAACTCATCTCCAACATTATCCAAACCATCCACTCTATATTTCCAGTTTTTGTAAGTTTCATCCCATTGAGCCTCTTTTTTAACTTCTCCATCCCATAGTACTTTTATTATATCTGTTGGCTTAACATCCCGCTTTGGCATAGAGTCTCTTTTGCAGTGACCAGAAAACTCTACTTTTCCATATTGCACTATTTCTTTTACTGCTTTTGTAGCTTCTTCTTTTGTCAGTTTAACAGGCTTCATCAAATTTAATTTCTTTCTTATTACTTTGTACTTATATAAAGTAATAAGAAATTGATATTTTATCAAGATATATTGATATTTTATCAGTTTATCCTGAATGTTTATTTATTATATAGAAAAAGAGTTGGGGTCTTTTTCTTTTTTAAATGTAGCTAAATAACTATTGAGGAGAACCAAAAAGCTATGTTCTAAACCTTCAACTTGTTCAGAAGAAATATGAGAAGTACCTCGCTCAACTATCATAGCAAGAAGCCCACGAGCCAGCTCAACAACAGGGTCAAATTCTTTAGAAAGAAATTCATCTAAATCAAAGTCAATATTAGAGGATCTAAAGATTTTCTTTTCAATTTCAGGATTGAGCATTTTACGTAAGCGTATAGATTGATCAATAAACAAACCTGGTTGAATATTGTTTTTTTGTAGGTACTGAAGGCTTTCTGGAGAAACACGAGCAGCTATAAGTTTACGTTTTTTCTCTGTTGGTAGATTTTTTCTACCTGCTGGAGACTTTTGTCTAGACTCTGTTGTGTTATCGGATTCTTGCATATATTTTATTAATGTAAATATTATGTAGATAAATCAAGCAAGTAAAATATCATAAGCTTGAGAATTGTAAATTACACCAAAATTTTACCATTATTATAGGTTTGAGAAACAATGTTTCACGCAATTTTTGTATAACATTTATTCGATAGGAAAGAATGTAAATATAGCCCTAGGAAAATAACGTAGTCATAGAAGTAAAAAATAGATTATGATAATAGAATTTATCGATACCTATTTTACAAATCTACCCCTTTTTTCTCTTTGTCGGTGTCGGATCGGGCATAAAGTGAAAATTGTTGAGCATAACCTGAAAAAAATCGGGCATAAGATGAAAATGAAACTAGATATTGTATGTAAGATGTGATTAGCTCATCATATAGTAGGTAAAATTTAAGGTTAAATGACCTACCTTGTTTTTAAGTAATTGAACAATATATAACTTAGTAACAGACTCTTTACTTTTACTAGCTTTTTTTCAACTTATGGTCGATTTTAATGGCATATTTTCACTATATGCACGACAGAATTTTCATTATATGCCCGATAAATCCTTGTAACTTATTGAAAATACGTTTGGAGTTTTTCATTTTATGAACGATCCGACACTCTTTCCTAAATAAATGGCGCATTTTTCCCTAATTATTTGGCGTATTTAAAATTTCTCAACCAACTTCAAGCCGCCTGAGAAATATTATTGGCAACAATAGAAACTTTATTACCAGTAATTGTAATACTAGAGTCAAGAGCTTGGGCAATTTTTTGTAATGTAGGTAAAGTAGGAATTTGACCTTTTTCAATACGAGCTATCATTG
>JACQZQ010000043.1 GCA_016213785.1 Acidobacteriota bacterium | reverse complement strand
TTTAATATGGTTGTTATTTATTGAATCTAATTAGTTCTTTTGTTGGGACAGAAGAGGGGGCATAACAAACGTTGCAGCGGACTCGGGAAGTCGGTTCGCTAACGCTCACCGTTTCCCTCGCCGCTGAACTAAGGGTTCGGCCTCCAAACGCTTATGATGTATATAGTAAGTAATAAAGCTGTATGATGAGTTAGAAAAATAGGCTAAAGAACTAATCAAGAAATTGTGTAAAACTAGAGAAATAAATTAAATATTGTGGATAAGCTGAAAACAGTAAGTATAGATAAACCAAAGAATTAATAACTATTTGTGTAAAAATAAATAACAATAAAATTATTGATTGATTTTGAAGACAAATGATATTTGATAAATTTTCTAACAGAAAAAATAAACTATGTTTGTAAGAAAGAAAACAAAGTTATGTGTTCTCTTTGTTAAATGCTTAAGTTCAGTTACTAATAAAATAGATACAGAATTTGCAGCATATTTTTGTTAACAAATAGAAAACAAATTAAATAATGTGATAGAGAAAGAGGAAGAAAAGGCCACCCACCTTCGGTGGCTGGCCTACGGCTTTTGTTCTACTTCAAAAAATTTGGAATATATGTCTAGAAAAAATACTATGTGTTGTTATATTCTTTTGAGACAGCAGTTTATCATTTGTTTTTCAAACAAGTTTCAAACAGGTTTCAAATAAAGGGTTCTGTTGTTTTTGTTTTGTTTTCAGGTTGTTTTTAAGAAGTGAACAAACTGTTTTTGCTGTTTTTCTTTTGCTTCGGGTCGCGTTAAGAGGCCGAACAAACGTTGCAGCGGACTCGGAAAGTCGGCTCGCTAACACTCGCCGGCTTTCCTCGCCGCTGAACTTTGGGTTATGCGCCATTAGCGGGAATATCGTTCTGAATAACAGGTAAATTAGTGGAAAAAAAGAAGATAGGTGAAAAATCTTATCTTGGTGAAACTGGGGGAAAATACTATATTAAAATAAGGTAAAAGTGTGGTTGAATAAAGAAAATAAGGCTCAAGAACTTTTAGGAAGTTTAGAAATTACTTATCAACAAAATCGCTTTGACCAACATTTGATAAAGAAGGGAACAAATGGGTTAGAGCCAGCTTTTGATAAAGAAAAGGAACAAATGGGTTACAACTGGTTTTTGATAAAGAAATGGAGCAATTTGGTTATAACTTACTCTTTGATAAAGAAAGGGAAGGTTTTCGCCTTTTCCTACTTTTGATAATGACTTGCAACAAAATCTCTATAGCTTGCTTTTGATCCTTATAGGTTGCTATGTCGCCTTTGCCTACACGATTTGGTTGCTTTTCTTGTTTTGGGTTACTATTCTTTTTGTTGGATTTGTTTGGTTCTTTTCTGGTTTTATCCACTTTTTCCTAAAGGCGCATAACAAACGTTGCAGCGGACTCGGGTGGTCGGCTCGCTATCGTTCGCCGCTTCCCTCGCCGCTGAACTTGGCGTTATGCGCCATTAGAGGGAATATAGTTCTGGATAACAGGTAAATAATCGAAAAAAAAGAATTTGCGTAGAAGATAAAATCTAGAATGAAAAGAAAAATAAGCTAAAGAGCATTAAGGAAGTGTAGATAATACTTTCAACTAAAGTTGCGTAACTCATAGAAAATAATATCATTATAGAAAGAAAATGTTAGTTAGAGATTTTTTTGAGGTTCTAATGGGAGGTTTTTGGCTTCAAAGAGGTTAAGACAAACTTAATGAGAGGTTTTTGGCTTCAAAGAGTTTTTGATAAACTAAGTGTAAGGTTGTTGTCTTCTGTTACTTATGATAAAACTAATATAGCAATTTGGCTTTGACTAGGTTTTGATAAACCTATTGAACTGTCTTTGCCTTCTATTACTTTTGATAACCTATTGAACCGTTTTTGCTTTCTATTGCTTTTGAGTATTTTGCTTCTACTACAAATTTGTGTTGCTTTTCTTTGCTTAGGTTATTATTGTTTCTCTTTGGGGTTGTTGGCTTCTTTTTCTGCTTTTTTCAACTTTTACTTCTAGGCGCATAACAAACGTTGCAGCGGACTCGGGAAGTCGGCTCGTTAACACTCGCCTGCTTCCCTCGCCGCTGAACTTGGCGTTCGGCCTCTTGTGCGATACTAGCAAAGTATTTATATTCAATGAAATACAGAGGACAATGGAAAAAAGGAAACACGACTATAATTCGTAAAACTAGGAAAATGGACTGAAAAAGCGAACATAGATTTAATAATAGGAACTATAGAAATAAAGGAACTAATAAAAATAGTATTGTATAAAACAATGAAAATGATAGAAATGCAATAAATGGAAACTAGAAAAAGTGTCAGGTGTTTGAAAAAACAATAATAGGATAGAATTTTGGCTTCTGAGGTACTTAAGCTAGACAGCTATTGGTAAATGACTAGGTATAATAAATAGTGTTCGTTAATTACTTGAAAAATTAGTGGGATAAAGAGGAAGAAGAAGCATCCCGCCTAACGGCGGAACGCTTCGCCTTTTACCTTGCTTAAATAAAGGTAATTTGTAAGTGGAAAAAGCCAAGTTGCTATTGTAAAATTGCTTAAAGTAAAAATGAAGCAATTAAGTTTGTAAAAACAATGTGGTTGAGTTCTTTGGCTTTCTACATAGGTTTATAAAATCTACTTAAACTGTTGTTTGGTTTCTTCGGCTTTGAGTTTACGTTTGTGGGCTTTGCTTACAGGTTTTGTTTGTTTTTTTCACCTTCGACTTTGAGTTTAAGAGGCCGAACAAACGTTGCAGCGGACTCGGAACGTCGGCTCGCTAACGCTCGCCTTTCGTTCCTCGCCGCTGAACTTGGGGTTCGGCCTCTATAATCCGAATAAATGTAGTAAATGGAACAGGTTAAAAATAGAATGGAAACAAAAATTCAGCAATATTCATAAAAATAAGGAAAGTTCAGCAAAAAGAGTAGGTGAAAAAAATACAGTAACGAAAAAAGAAGAACATATTAGAAGTAGTAATATAAGATGATAAAAGATTAAATAGATGTAAAAATAAAATAGAGAAATAGAAAATAGGTTAAAACCTAATAGAAGTACAGAATTTTAGAGACTGAGAATTTATTAATTTCTGAAAACAATGTTGTTAACGAAGAAAGCATATCAGCCCGCCTAACGGCGGACTGATATGCTTTCTATCTTGTTTCAAAAAATGGTAGCTTGTGAAGAACATAATCCAACAACGAGAAGAAAAGAAGCTTGAGCGAGGACTACCGCCCGTTTCTCTTCGAGAAACTAAGAGCTTTTTACAGGTTATCTCCTACTTACGTTTTTTTATTTGAGGCTATTTTCCTATTTCAGTCGCGTTTTGGGTCTTATAATTTTTTCCTGTTCTAGTTTTTCTTTTTGTTTTATCATCCTTTTGAGGTTTTCCTTCGAGTTACAGAATAAGAGGCCGAACAAACGTTGCAGCGGACTCGGGTTGTCGCTCCGCAACAACCCTCGCCGCTGAACTTTGGGTTCGGTTCTCTTGCGATCTCGCGTCGTATAAAGATAAGGAAATGGAGAAGAGTAAAAAGCAGCGAAGACTCAGAGTAAACAGGTAAAAAGAGCAGGTAGGAAACAAATAAATAGTAAGTATAAGAAATAAAATAGGGAATATAAAAAACGAAAAAGATTGTAGAGACAATAAAAATAAGTAGCAATAAAAATTCTAGGATTATTACAATGATATGTAAACATATAGAATAAAGACTAGAATAAGACATATAATGGGGAATAAGAGGCTAAGAGCGAAAATACACAGACAGAACTAATAAACAAAGATCTGTAAATAAACAAGAACAAATAATAAGCAAGAGCAAACAGAAACGTTGAAAGGCTAAACGCGCTCCGCGCAGCCTTTGCAATAAACCTTTAGTGTGTAAGTAACGAAAGGTAAAAGAGATAACATAAAAATGTTTCTCAATTTCATTATTGACAATTTGCTATATTTCTAATTCCCGAAACGTGGAAGGCTAAACGCACTACGCGCAGCCTTCAAGAATTTTAGATTTTCTTTCCAACTTTTCTTTACTTCCATTACAATAAGAGAACCGAACAAACGTTGCAGCGGACTCCGGTGGTCGGCTCGTTAACACTCGCCGGCCACCTTCGCCGCTGAACTCTGGGTTCGGTGCTTTTATTAGCGTAATCTCGTGAAAATAAACAAGAAAAAGGTAGTTAGGATAAAAAGAGTAAAAGAAAAAAAGGTTTTGATATGAAAAAAGAAAAAGCAGAAATAGATCTTTATAATACAGAACATTTAGGCTTAATAATAAAGATAAAATCAGGAGTAATTTACACCAATCAAACAGGAGGATATGCCTGCTTACACCCTGAAACTGAGGGAGTGTATGTTCCTTTGAGTAATGAAAAAAGTGAACTTCTAAACAAACTCATGGAATATTTTACTGGTTCAAAATGGAAAGGGTGTTGTTGGGATGGAATTGATGAAGAAACGGCAGCCTTTATTGATAGGTTATTGAAGAAAACGTCTTCCATAACATATTCTGCGGAAAATTTGGGTTTTATTTCTGTTGATAGAGAGCAATTGAAACTTTCTCATGAGGCTTGGATATATGTTAATCTTTCCCAACCTAATGATGAAAGTTCTGTTATAAATGGTTTTGGTGCTGCTAAAGGTATTTTAACTTGGCCTAATTCGGATTAATTTTATCTTTGAAGCACCGAACAAACGTTGCAGCGGACTCGGGTTGTCGGCTCGCTTTTGCTCGCCGAAACCCTCGCCGCTGAACTTGGCGTTCGGCTTCTTGAGTACCAACAGAAGTATAATAGGCAAGGAGAAAGTAAGATAGAACGGAGAATATGAGTAGGCGTACTGAGAAAATGCCAGGAATAAAAATATTCTACTTACCCCTGGTATTGATGGTGTATTCCTTATGTAGGGTTTATACAGCAACAGGTTTTCCGTTAAATCTAGAAGTAGGGTTTACACAACCAACTGTAAGCTTAAAAGAATGGCTTGGGCACAGTTTCATTTTACAAACTTTTATAACTTTTATCTTGTCTGGTGCAATATTATTTTTATAACTTAAACTTGTTAAAAACCTTCATACTATTCGTTGCTTAGTTTATCTTTGTATTTGTCTTTTTATCTATTGGTTTTTTTGGACTTCAATCTTACGTTCTCAGCTTAGTTCTTTTAAACACTCTAATGGAGATTTTCTTATTTTACCTTTTTTATATGATTCTGTTTATTCTCTTAACCAAGGAGATTACTTTTTTGGTTCTAATATTGCCCTTCTTGTTTTTTCTTTTATTTTTCTATTTGCATTTTTTGATCTTATTGGTTTGATATTTTCTAATTTATACAAGAAGGTATAAGAAGCCGAACAAACGTTGCAGCGGACTCGGGTAGTCGGCTCGCTAACGCTCGCCGACTGCCCTTCGCCGCTGAACTTAGGGTTCGGCGGCTATAAATAAGCGTGGCTATAAATGAGGAAAAAAAGGAAATGAATTATGGAAAATAAAGTAAATTACCATTTGAGAGATAAAGAAGAAAAAATGGTGGAAGCATGGGAAAAAGCATTTGATGCAATAGCAGAAGTAAGAATAAGCCAAGGAAATATAATGGAAATCAAAGCGGATGCAATAATAAGTCCAGCAAATAGTTTTGGATTTATGGATGGAGGAATAGACTTGGCATATAGTCAGTTTTTTGGATGGCAATTACAGGAAAGGTTACAATCGTTAATAGTTACAGAATATGATGGAGAATTACCAATTGGACAGGCTATTATCATTTCTACCGATAACGAGTTTATTCCTTATTTGATAAGTGCGCCAACTATGCGCCTTCCTATGGATGTTTCTGATAGTGTAAATGCGTATTTGGCTTTTCGCGCTTCTATTCTTGCTGTTAAACGTTTTAATCAAACTAACCCTAATTCCATTAATTCAGTTATTTGCCCTGGTTTATGTACTGCTACTGGTAGAATGCCTTATGATCGTGCTGCTAAACAAATGTCTATTGCTTATCGCAATTTTGTTTTGGGTCAGCTTAAACTTCCTTTGCATCCTGCTTATCTTTTGAATGAACATTTTCGTCTTATTCGATAGCTTTTGTTTTTTAAGCCGCCGAACAAACGTTGCAGCGGACTCGGGAAGTCGCTTACGCTCCATCCCTCGCCGCTGAACTTTGGGTTCGGCATCCTGAATAGCCCACGTAACAGCAACAAAATAAATGAGTTATAAAACAGAATGGTAAAAAGTGAAAGCGAACAAGTTTCGTAAAAACAAGAAAGAGAAGAAAAAAAAGGATAAAAGAGTTAATAATTAAATGTATAAAAATAAAACTAATAGTAAATAATGGAAAAATCAAATTCTAGACAGAAAAAAATTTGTTAAAAATAGAATAAGTAGAACGAACTGTAAAAGAGGGAAAAAGATAAATAAAACAAACAGAACTTCTAACAACTCAGACTAAAATATTAGGCTTATGTCTTGTAGATAAATTCTTAAGTAATATAGGAACAGTATTTTGATTATAACAGATAATTTATAGATAACAAAATAGATAGTGGAAGAAGAAGACAAACCCGTCTAACGACGGCTTTGTCTAGCGACGCTTGATATTGCTTGTTAACATTTTCGGTTACTAAGGAAAATACTTATAAACAGACTCAAAACAAACTAACTCTACTTAGGCAATATACTACTTTTGGGGTAATAATGCCTTGGCGAAAAACTAGTTTTTATAAAAAATACTTAATGCTTGTTGCTTTTTGTCTTGTTTTGAGTAATCATTTTTTGTTTGTTATCACACTTGTTTGCGTTTTCGGATGCCGAACAAACGTTGCAGCGGACTCGGAAAGTCGGCTCGCTAACACTCGCCGAACTTTCCTCGCCGCTGAACTAGGGGTTCGACGACACGGTAACGAGGGTGGCGTAAAATAGCAAAAAAATGAAAGTAGAGTGTAAAGAAAAAAAGAAAAATAAGGTTAGAAGCAAGTACAAAACCTGTAGTGTGAGCTAAATAAAAGAGTTGTTATATATCTGCTTCCTAAATAGAAAAATAACGATGAAGCAAATGCATTTAATTGTGCAATTCTTGGAAATACCTTTATATTGAAGATTTTATATTCCCTCTTCTCTTATGTTTTTATGAAAGCGGTAATGTGTTTGCATAACTTTCTGTAAATTAAGGTATTTATCCGAAGGGGAGAAAGAAACCCGTCCTACGGACGGCTTTCTTAGCTTTTGTTTTATCTTTATGTGATAGAAATAATTAACAATAGACTAGCTATATTGCTAGACGTGACCAACCTAATAGTTTTATTCATTATTGGTTAAAAGTTGGGCGTGGCTTGTTTTGTTAAATTTTGTTGGGTTTTTACCTACTGTTGTTGATTTATTCTTTTTATATAGTGCTACTTGTTTTAACTATCTTTCCTTTATTCCTTTGAGTTTATTTGTATTATTGAAAATGCAACTTTTTTCTTGTCTTATTGGGCTTTTCTGTTATTTTCTCTATTAGGTTTTTTGTCTTTTTTCGCCATCCTAGGTTTGTGTCGTCGAACAAACGTTGCAGCGGACTCTGGGGCGTCGCTCCGCAACGCCCCTTCGCCGCTGAACTTAGGGTTATGCCCCATTAGTAGGAAACGAGGTTCGCCATAATAGGCAAAAGAGGGGAAAAGACGAACTACTTGGAAATATACAAATAGCTAAAAGTAGGGAAACTACTATAATCGAAAATAAGTAACAGATTGAAGAAGAAGAGGTTAAAGGATTGAAGAACTAATAGGAAGTTTTGAGTATGCAATGTTACGCCCTCACTTTCAACAAGCATTTGATTAATCTGTGGTTGCATTTTCACATCCTATTAGTTTTGATAATGCAATTTTACGCATTCACATCCTGTAACGTGTTGATTATGGTAGATTACATATTCACATCCTGTAAAGTGTTGATTAGAGTAGGTTACTTACTTACATCCTACTTGCTCCTGATAACACACGTAAAGTTTTGTTTGGCTTTTGGTTTGTTGCTTTTTGCTGTTTTCACCTTCGGTTGTTTTTGCGATGGGGCATAACAAACGTTGCAGCGGACTCGTGTCGTCCCTCGTTATCACTCGGTTCTCCCCTCGCCGCTGAACTTGGGGTTATGCCCCTTTAGTGAGAAGTGAGTTCTAAATAATGGGTGAGTAATAGAGAAAAATACAAACTTGCCAAAGTTAGGAAAAATACTATAATTGAAAACAGAAACCAGTTGAAAAAAGAATAGGTTAAAGGATGGAAGAACTAATAGGAAGTTATGAGTTTGCCATTTTAGATTGTCAAATAAAACAGGAGTTGGAATAAACTATTGTAGAGTGTTGATTTTCTATCAGCTTTTGATTATTCTTTTTAGCTTTTTCACATTCTAGAGGATTTTGATGAAACAAGTTAAGGTTTTCATATTCTACAGAATTTTGATAAAACAAGGATAAGTTTTCATATTCTACCTGCGTTTGATAAAAGTAGTTAAGGTTTTCACATTCTCTAGGATTTTGATAGAACAATTTAGTGTTTTCACATTAAGGCAGAAATTGATAGAACAAGTGATAGAAGTTGTTGGGCTTTTTGACAAAATTTTTCATTGTTTTCACAAATGTTTGGATAGTTTTCTGCTGTTGTGAATACTTGATGCAATGTTTTGCATCACTTCTTTTATGAGGTGTTGAAGGTTCTTATTGGCTTTTGCTTGGTTTTTGTTTGGTTCTGTTCTCATCTGCTTTTGAGTTGGGGGCATAACAATCGTTGCAGCGGACTCGGTAAGTCGGCTCGTTATCACTCGCCGGCTTCCCTCGCCGCTGAACTCTGGGTTCGGCTACCGTAAGATGAGTAAATCCAAATAGGTAGCATAATGAGAGGTGGAAGAAGAGGAAAAGGACACATGTTGTATAGAAAGAAAAGATAAGAAAACCGATAATAACAATAATGTGAAGATAGC
>JACQZQ010000041.1 GCA_016213785.1 Acidobacteriota bacterium | reverse complement strand
TTCTGTAAACGCGATGATGGCGAAAGCCAGAAATCGCGCTCCCTTTACTAAGTTATTCAATATCAATAACTTATCTGATCGGTAAAAATCCTAGTAAACCAGATTTTCTTCACAAATACAGAAAATGATTTACACCCTCTATAAGCTTATGGTTATTGAAAAGGCAACTAATCTAAAATTTCAACTACCACCTTATATTACAGGTAATGACCTACTTAATATAGATATTGTTTATAATGCAATTAAAGAACGTTCTTTTGCTTGGCCTATTCAAACACTTCAGGTAACTGTTCCTGCAAACCAATATGTTTTCAAATTACTACCTCATGATACGCCACATGATTTTCTTCTTTCTAATGATTTAGTAGAAAAAACTATATTAAACAATACTGTTTTTCTTGGTCATGAGGCTCTTTTAATTAAAGATGCTGTTACTATCAACTTTAGCGAAGTACAAGAAAAAATGCAGTCTAATGATAACCATTTAATGCGAGTAAATATTCTCTCACTAAAAGGTCAAGGTATATACACTTACTCTGATGCGCCTAAAATATCTAATAAGCCTTGGACTCCTATTATTTCTAAACTCATTGAACTGGAACAAACCCTTAATAATGCTTTAGCTAACGAATACCACAAACTTGCTGCGGCAACTCTAGCAAACTTAACTGAGCAAGAACAAACAGAAATAACATCTAATTCTTTATTTACTGAACCTTCATAAATTAAAGAGAAACAATTAATGCCCATTGTAGAGCCACTTTCTAACACCCCCCTTGCCCTTGACAATAATATCCTGGAAGCCTGGAGGCGACAAAATGCCACTATTACTGGAGCAATCACTAACTATATTTCTACCTTTAAGGTAGTTCCTGCGCTACCAGCAATAGTTGTATTTGAAGTGATGGATGGCTTTGAACATGCAATATTTAAAGCTGTTGACACTCACACAGCTAAAGCAGTGTGATTCTTTTGGTCGCTACAGCCGCAGTCGGGAAAGCTCACGCTCGCTGTCAGGGACAGCCCAACCACAGCTAAGCCATAAAAGCATCAACCAACCGCACAAAGAACGTGGATGGATGGTTGCCCAGTGTCAGTGGGACTACTACGTTTAGCAAAGTTTTTCAACTTCACAGGCCGTAGATACTTTACATTCCCATTAGGGATCAAAAACTGAGGTTTAATAGTACCCTTATTTAAGTACTTGTTAAGCAAGTTAATTGCTCCAACCTCATCTCTAACACCGACAAAACCACACTTAGGGCAGTGGTATTGACGGCCTTTAGGCTTGTGTTTATGACCACAAGCAGGGCAAGTCTTAGTTGTATAAGACTCGCTAGTTGTTTCTAATTCTATGCCAAAAGCAGCAAATTTGTACTTAAGATAACCTACAAATACTCCAAGACTAAGTAGTCCCATTTCTTGGTTTAGTCTACGACTAGCTTTCTTTCTCTTATTTTTGTTTATTTCAGTTATATCACCTACTACTAACTTTGATACTTCTTTTTCTTGGCAATAATCAACTATTTCATTAGCTGCCTTGTGTAGTAGGTTGTGGGTTTGGTTTTGAGTTTTCCTTAATATTTTTCTCTTGGTAGCTTGTAGTTTTTTCCATCGCCTTGAGTATTTTTCACACCTTGATTGCAGTTGTGATATTTGGGCTGAGGCTTTGGCTTTACCTTGGTTTATGCTACGAAGTCCTCTACCTACTACAGCTAAAGAGTCTGTGCCGTCTGTCACTACTCCTAAATGGATAGAGCCAAGGTCTGAGGCAGCTACTTTTTCTACTTTTGGCTTTTCTACTTCAATTCCATTTTGGATGGTTAGAAGCAACTTACCAAAAGCTAATTCAGCTTGTACTATTTTTCCTTGTGGTATTGTTTCTGGTAGACGTACAGAGATTGCAAGTTGTCTTTTCCTAGTATGAGGGTCTATTCCCATTGGCAACATTATATAGTTAAGCTCTTGCTTAATATGTTGGCCTTTCCAAACTGGGTTAAAGTAGGTTTTCTCTTTATAAGGATAACGAGCGCGTTTATCACCATTAGCCCTATTAGTACGTGTTGTTTCTATGTTAGCAAAGAATTTTCCTATTAGTGCTTGAATAGTTTGGCTGTGCAAGCGGAATTTGCGGGCAAAATGCTTTTCAAATTGTGCTTGTGTAGGCCACTTCTTGTTTCGTTTTCTACAGTATAAATGGAGTTTTACCATTTTATTCCACAGTCTAGCAGCTTCACCTCTAGCCTCAGTCATTTGCTGCCAAACTGTTGTAGATACTTGTAGTTGTATTTGGATAACCCTATTTGACTTCATAGGTTTAATATAGCATAATGGTGTCTATATATCAATACTATAGACGCAATATTTTTTAATTATGGCTCAAAAATATCGACACAAAATTACTAGCGTTTCCTTAATTAATTATCACTTTGTTTGGATTCCTAGGCGCAGAAGAAAAGTTTTAGGTGGAAAAATTGCTGAAAGACTTTCTCAATTGATTGCTGAAGTTGTTGCTAAACTTGACTGTGAAATTATTGCTCAGGAAATTATGCCCGATCATGTCCATTTATTCTTAAATTGTCCTACTAATATTTCTCCTGATCAGATTATGTTTCGTATTAAAGCAGCTTTTGCCGGAAAAACGAAAAATATTAGCTAGAAGATATGTAAATAGAAAGAGTTACAAGAAAAAAGACTTCTAAACAGTATGAATTCAGATAGTAGTCAAAAATTCTTTAATTTCATTAGCTTTTTGCTCTATTGTT
>JACQZQ010000042.1 GCA_016213785.1 Acidobacteriota bacterium | reverse complement strand
TCTGTAAACGCGATGATGGCGAAAGCCAGAAATCGCGCTCCCTTTACTAAGTTATTCAATATCAATAACTTATCTGATCGGTAAAAATCCTAGTAAACCAGATTTTCTTCACAAATACAGAAAATGATTTACACCCTCGATGAAAGAGATGTAGCTTTCGCCTTAAGCTTACGTGTTAGTGAGGGAGTTACTTTGGCTGATTTAGGTTACAGAGGTAAAGATTTTTCCCTTGCTCTTTTTGAGGATACTAATATGCTTATTATTACTAGGGCTGATACTCCTGACATCCTTCAAAAACAACTTATTAGCCGTGTTCGTCAGCCCATTGAGTCTTTTTTTCTCAGCTTTGGCGACGTTTTATTGATAGGGTGTTTGCTAGGTCTTTTACTGGTCTTTGGACTAGCCTTAAACTCTTACTTCTTTTTTATAATTTGTCTTTAGCTGGCGTTATTTCTTAACTCCAGACTGAGATTTTATAATTCAATAGCAATAGGTTGGTTATTAAAACTTTCTACTAATTGAGTATTCACTTGTTTAATTGCTGGTTCTTTTTTTGGCTCTCCCGAAATTTTGCTGAACAATAGATATAGCAAAATACTCTAGGAATCATATATCAGGTAATATTAATTAAAATATGTAAAACAAATATATAGAAAACAATTAAAGCAAAAAATATAAATATAGCAATAACAAGTAATTATAGAAAATAATTAAAGCAAAAAATATAAGTATGATATGAAAATAAATTTATAAATTAATAGATAAAAGCCTGGCTTTAAGCAAATCTAAATTAGCCCGACCATACATTTGACGCTTAACAGTTTTTAGTCGGTTAACTTGAGCTTCAACTTTTCCATTACTCCACTCAAAAATTAAGGCGTTTCTAACTGCATCTAAGTCTTTGAGTAAGAAAGAAGCAAAATTCTTTAATGCTACAATCCCACTATTGATAGCTTTTGACACCCAATTATCTAAATCTAATGCTTTACGTTCCCTAATTATTCCAATAAACTCTTTGCATAATTCTCTAGCTTGGCTTATTTTTACTGATACTTTACAAAGTCTATCAACAAATTTTTCTAACTCTAATTGCTTGTCTATATTTTTATCTTCTTTTTTATTTTTATCCTTAAGTAAATCCAACAGTGCAAACGAAAGCTTCCTTGTAGATGGAACTAAAATGGTTTTAGTTCTTTGCTCTATTTCTTTTAGAGGGTGTTCAATTCATTGAGAAATATGGTATTATAGAAAAATATAGTAGTAAGAATATGTAAAAACGAGTAAGATATGGTAAGGAAAACAAAGTACCCAAGTGACATAAGTGATAAAGAATGGGAAATATTGAGGCCACTATTGCCAGAGCCAAATCAAAGTGGAAATAGAAAATACGAGTTAAGAGAAATAGTAAATGGAATATACTATGTGATAAGAACAGGGGCAGCGTGGAGATACATGCCCAAAGATTTACCAAACTGGGAAAGTGTATATTATTACTGGAAAAAGTGGCAAGAAGAAGGAATATGGGAAAAAGCACATAATGAAGTAAGAGAAAAGTTAAGAATAAAACTAGGAAAAGAAAAAAGTCCATCAGCAGGAATAATAGATAGTCAGTCGATAAAAACGACAGAAAAAGGGGGCTAAAAGGATATGATGGGAATAAAAAGATAAAAGGGAGAAAAAGGCATATATTAGTAGATACAATAGGGTTAATATTAGCCGTAGTGGTACATTCAGCAAGCATAGTAGATCGTAATTCAGCAGAATTAGTATTTGAAGAAGCAAAAGATAAATATCCAAGATTAAAAACAATATTTTTAGATGCAGGATATGAAGGACAAGATTGGCATCAAGAAATGTTAAAAAAATATGGTTGGCAACTAGAAATAGTAAAAAGGCCATTCAGGAATTTTATAACAGCACAAGACGTTGGTTTAGCTCCTAAGAGTAACTTTACTGTGTTAAAATGGCGTTGGGTTGTTGAGAGGACTTTTGCTTGGATTTCCCGATGGCGTAGAACTTCTAAAGATTATGAGTACCTATCTTCTACCTCTACTAATCTTATTTACGCCATTATGCTTAGGGTTATGGTTTCTAGGCTTTCTCGTAATGGTGCTACTACTAAAGAAACTCGTTATCCTATTAAATATTGATTTTTCAATGAATTGAACACCCTCTTACCCCTTTACGCCAATCTTTTATTGCTCTACGTAATATTTCTACTGAACCTGTAAACCCTAACTTCTTTATTTCCTTGAATAAGTATGTTGCATTAGTAAAACCTTGTTGAAATCTTTGCCACAAATACTCAATATATGGGTCTAACTTACTGCTACGTTTAGTTTTAGCTATTTCTGGAAATTCTCCTCTTATTATATACTTTCTTACTGTCTTTCTACTAAGCCCTGTCATTCGTGAGATTTTGCTTAAACTTATTCCTTCATTTTCTAGCTCTATTACTTTTTTATATCTTTCTAATCTTAGCTCTCTTTTAATTGCTGATTTATCACTTACTTCTGATTGTATTTTCTTTTCTTCCTGACCTTTTCTTTCATCAACAGTCTTTGAAGATACTTCAACTGTATTATTACTTGTAACGCTAACTTTTTCAATTTGTTGCTCTTGTTCTAACGCTAATTCTCTTGCTGTTAAATTTAGTTCCTGATAATTACTTAGTAATGCTCTTTCCATTGTTTCTCTTATATTCTGTAATAAATGAAATCTATCTGCTATGTGTATTGCTTGTGGCGCACCTAATTGACCTCCCTGTATGTATTGTTGCCCTCTATCCCTACTTATTATTTCTACTTCTGGATGCTCTTTTAACCATTTGGCAAACGTTTCTGCTTCTCTATCTTCTAATAAATCTATTATTTTCCCTGTTTCCAAATCTACCAATATTGTTCCATACACTTGCCCTTTTTTCTTTGCCCAATCATCTACTCCTAACACTCTTACACTAATATCTTGCATTATGGTATTCTTTCTGATGTGATTAAGTAACGTATCTGCACTTACTTTGATTCCTAGTTCTTTTGCTGTTCTTGCTCCACTTTCTCCTCCTTCTGCTTTCGCTAATACTTTTAATGTTCTTTCCAAACTTATTGTTTTTCTCCCATATACTTTAACTAACTCTGGTAGTCTTTCACTGAATATCTTACGTATGCAATTTTTGTTACCACAAAAAAACCTTCTCACTTGTAAGCTTAATTCTACTCCTATTCCACTCCAGGGTAACTCTGCTACTGTTCTTTGGTATTGGCTTTGTACTCTTTTGCTTTCCTGCTTGCATACTGGACAGGTTGATTTTTCTATTACACTTACCAATATTCCTTTTATGTTGTTTTCCTCTAACCTTAAGCTTTCTATTCTAAACCCTTTTGGCATTATCCCTTTATTTATCATTATCTTACCTCTTTTTCTAAATTAAAAGAGGTATTTTACCTTATGTTCTTCTATTGTTCAGCAAAATTTCGGGAGAGCCCTTTTTTTTTAATTCATTTAATAATGTTGTTGTACTTATTTTTAATACTCTTGCTGTATCCCTTATTCCACTTCCATTTATTGCCATTTCTATTATTTGTTCTTTTGTTGTTTCTAATATTCCTAAGTTTTCATATTCTAATATAAATGTTTCTTTTTCACATTCTTGATTTTTACATAAATACCTTTGCTTTTTTTGCTTATTTATTCCATATTTTACTACTTGTGTGTTTCTACATTTTGGACATTTTACTTCTATTGTTGCCATTTTCTTCTTCCTATTATTTTTTTATTTATTTTTACATTTTACCATATCTTCTTTTCTCGATCAATTTTTCTGCAACACGACCCCCGATTTGGATTAAATGCATATACAATAAGGTTTATTGCATAACCAAAATGCGGTGATTTTTGCTGCAATATCAATATTTATCAAACCAACAGTCACAGTAAAATAGAGTTTTTTAACCAATAAAATTTTTATTGACGAATTTTGGTAAATAGGTACTTGCTTTGTTTCTGTATTTCTAATATTATCGAAATAGATTAAAAATAGATATAAACCACAAGGGCTGCACTCATTATTATGGGTAAGAATAAGGGGTAGAATTATTTATGAAGTCTAAACCAACCGCAGAAGAGATTGCTAGATACGCAGATATGTTTTCAGCAATGGGAACTGAAGCCCGCCTAAGAATTATGCAATTGTTGCTTTCTGCCCACCCACAAGGTTTAGTTGTTAGTGATATACAATCTGAGTTAGCTATTCCTAACTCTACGCTTTCTCACCATCTTGAAAAACTCAAAAATGAAGACCTAGTTCATGTCCGCCGTGAAGGTACTTTTCTTTGGTACACTGCAAACACTGAC
>JACQZQ010000040.1 GCA_016213785.1 Acidobacteriota bacterium | reverse complement strand
TCTCTGGATGGGGATTATGCTTTACCATTCACTTATGATATCGGAGTCTCACCGATTCGGATATTTACTTGTCATAGAACTACCTTCTATGCCTACCTTCCCTGGATTTTACTCCATTTCGGTAGAACGAATCGCACCCGCTGTAACGAGTATTGGCCGTCTGCGGATATTGTTTGAACATTATCAATAGTTTGATCCAGCATATTTTGAAAAAGAAATAGAGAATACTGGTATTTCTCCTTTATAAGTCATCATAAATATAAAAAGTAGTATAATGGTACAGAAAATATAAACGTTGTAACCTTCTTTATAATTTTTCCAGTAAAATAAAAATAAGTATGTAAATGTATAACTAATTAAGAATGAAACAAAAATTGGCCACAAAAATAAACAGAATAACCCAAGTAGTGGTTTGTTTTGTAACCAAAAGGGGCCTGGTTGCCAAAACCCCAAAGCATTAATAACCCAAAAACCTACTCCAAAAAGTATATCAAGTATTTTTGGACGACCTATCAAGAAAAAACTTATTAGTATTAATGGGACTCCACAACCTAACATACTAAAAAAAGTTTTATTGAACATAACCTTCTCACTCTCACTTGCCATTTGCTTAATAAGTTCTAAGTTCGTTATTAAGTTATATTACTTACAATCTAAAGAAGCATTTATTGCAGCAGCATTGCCTGAGTTAACGTGATAGCCTGACAAGAACAATAGTGCATCCAAATAATGTGCAAGACTTTGAGTTACACGAACAATAGAAATAACTTTACCTCTATCAGGATCATCATAATACTTCACCGCATAAGCATGGTTGTTTGGAAGTGGTGAAGATTCTTTTGCAGAACCATGTATTGAAGTTTCAACACTCCATTTAGCTGTAACTTCTTTTGGATCTTTTATTTTTGCAAATTCAGGTGTAAAAGCTTCAATGTTAGGATCATCTGGTAAGTCCTGCTTGGCACATCCATTAACTAATGCTTCTAATGCTTTTTCAACCGTTCTCTCCATAAACTTAACCCGTTTATTGGATTCGTCCGGCGTGAGTTTTGGTGTAAGAGGTTTAAAAGTAACTACTGAAATAGCAGCTAAAATGCCTGCTATAGAGATAGCAATAAGAAGTTTTGCTTTGCTGCTCAACCTACCACTAGGATCAATATTATTAATAGGATCAGCATTAGCATATAAGTATTTATGTAAAGCTAGAGGCTCTTCCTTAAAGCCCTCAAACTCATCTTGGCTCCAGAACCTTCCCCTGTTTACTTCCAAATACCTAACCCTATTGTAGTAAAGGTTAAGATCATGGTCAAATTGTTCACCAGCATAGAGATAATTGTTAGGAGTAGAGCCAGTACGCTCAATTAAAAGACCATATGAATCATACGTAAATGAATCAGTTAAGCTTCCATTACTGTCGGTTAATCCTCTGGTACTACCATGCCCATCATAAAGGAAAAAAGTAGTAATGTTATTGGGTCTTTGTAGAATAACTTGGCGCGACAAAACGTCATAACCATAAGTAAAAACTTGTAGCCCCTGACCTATACTTTGACTGATGCTAGATAGTCTACCAGCAGAATCATAAACATAATTAACAGGAGAATTATTTACTGATTTTACAGAAGTTTTATCACCAACTTTGTTGTAATTATAATCAATTATACCTTGGGGTGTTGTTTCGCTAATCAATCGGTTTGCATTATCATAAGTCCAAGCAATGAAAGTACCCCAAATTGTGTATCGTCTACTCTAGTTCTACGCCCAGCAGCATCATATTGCCAAGTAAGAGTTGCATCTACGTACGTTGTTGTTAGAGGTCTATCTAATAAATCATAAGTCATTGAGCTAGTTCTACCTAGAGGATCAGACATTGATATGGTTCTACCAATTCCATCATAAGTCATTGTAGACGTATTATTTAGAGGATCGCTCTTGCTAGTGCTGGTAATGTTATTGTCTAGTCATTTCCTGCTGATATCAGTCTCTAAAAGGAGAAAGTCTTAACTCAACATAAGTAGGAGTGGTTGTCTCCAAATTATGATTATGACGTAATGGCATAACTGCTTGTTCCTCTTCATAATCTTCACTACTTTCTTCCTCGTAGTATTCTTCTGTTTCAGCCGCTTGATTATTCTCTTCTGTCTCAGCCATTTCTTCAGCATCTTCTAAAGTTTTATCTTCTAAGTATATGTATTCTGTTCCTAAAACATTTATCATTTGAGCTTCAAACTGTGCTCTTGTAGTAGAAAATAAAGGGCGTAAGTCTTCTTTAGTAGCAGAAAACATAACAAGACCTATTTTTACCTCAACACTTTGCTTAAAACTTTGTGTTACAAACTTATTGATTGTTATATTTGATACACTTATTAAAAGACGCGATGTGCCAAGTTCTTTTATAAACTTTATAACATTATTATAGTCCAAGTTGCGACCTAAGCAAAAAAGTTAAAAGAAAGAGCTAAGACAAAAAGAGCGCACTTAAGCTCAAAGCCTTTAGAAGTGACAGCATGAATGCTTTTGGGCAACATGCGTTCAATCAAAGAAAAAGAAG
>JACQZQ010000039.1 GCA_016213785.1 Acidobacteriota bacterium | reverse complement strand
TGATGGCAAGGTTATTGTACGCAGAGACTTTCTTCCCTTTGGCGAATCACTTGACCCTAGCCTTGGTGGTCGTGCTTTTACTTCTGGCTATATCTCTAATGACTCCTTACGCCAGAAGTTTACTGGATATGAGAGAGATGACGAATCAGGACTGGACTTCGCTCAAGCTAGGCATTTCAATGGCGCACTTGGCAGATTTATGCAAGTGGATGAGTTTAGTGGTGGGCCAGAAGAGTTTTACAATTTTGCTGCTCAAGCATCACAAACCCCAACATTTTATGCAAATCCAGCAGATCCACAATCGCTAAATAAATACCAGTACTGTTACAATAACCCATTGCTATACACCGACACAACAGGACATCAAGCAGTAAGAGAGTTCTTTGATTCCTTGGCTACTACCTATGTTCGCGATAGAGGAAGTGAAAAAGTTGCTGAGACTTTAAGAGGAAAATCTCTGCCTGAAGTCACAAGTAAAGCAGGTGCTTTTACTGGACATGCTCTTGCTATCGCTGTTGGCACAGGAGAACTTATTGGTGGTGTAGTTATTGGCACAGGGGGTGCTGCTGGTGGAGTAGTCACTTCTCCTAGCGGGGTTGGTGCTGTTGCTGGTGCTGTTGTTGCTGCTGGTGGTGCTGCTCTTGCTACAGATGGTCTAGTTTCTCTTGGTAATACTGTTAATAATCTTCTTAATGATCCAATTCAGTCTAGCGGGAGGACAATAGCGAATGGTCAAAGGCCAAAAGATTCTGATAGAAAAGCTGTTTACGAAGCAAACAAACAAGCAAATAATGGGAAACTCATTTGTGAAGATTGTGATGTTGAAATGGTAAAAGCTGGTAAGTCTCAAAAAGGCGTTAAACCACCATCAAATGAAGCATCAATAGATCATAAGCAATCTGTTAATAAAGGCGGAGATAGTGACAGATCAAATCTTCGAGCTATATGTCGTGGATGTAACAGAAAGAAAAGCGATAAATAAAAATATGAAACACTTTATCTCATCTAGAAAATTAGGATTATTACCTCATAGATTTGACTTTTATAAAACTAGCCAATCTATAGCAATGCTTGATGCTATTTTAGAACCTGAATGGGAGTTTAGGTATTACTCGTTTAATTTAAGGTGGAATAACAATGAGCAAATGGCATCTATGAGAGATGGTTGTGGAGATTACTATTTTATTTTGTTTAATCTTCAAGGAACAATAATCACAGGCCATTCTCACAACTCCCTTATGGGAAAATATGCAATAAAAAATGGAAAACCTTGGCCTGGTGTTATAGATAATGCACCTGAAGAGTTTATTGACGTGTTGTCAGAACCTGCATTTTCTATAGGAAATGCTTCTTTTTTCATTTGGTGTAAGCGATCTGACGAAATTTGGAATATAGGTAATATAAAGTTTCCAAAAGACCCAGATCCTGATGGATCTAGAGACCTTTTATTTATGTTTGATGGAAAACCCCAAACATATCACAAATGGGCAGAAGAATACTACGATAAGAATTTGTCTCTAGCTGCGGTAAAAGCAATTTATGCTCATACGCCTCTTACTAAAGAGCTTATAGAGAAATTGAATGAAGATATTAGTTTTGAAGACTTAAAAAAAGATGTAAGTGAAATAGGTTATCCATACATCAATACTACTTAACAATCATCCTTTATGAGTTTAAGTAAATAAAGCTAATTAGTGGGCAAAGTAGCAAGTACTTTAGTTTAGTGTTGTAAAATCAAAGTTTAAATAACAAACTTAGCGATTTTCTTTTCTTCATGGCTAAAATGAGAAATAGCAGGAAAACCAAAATAAACTCTACCCAAATACTCATTAATGGCCTAGGACGAGGGAAACTGTGATGATGCCTAACAAGGGGTTAACTACAATAAAACAAAGAACTTATAGTATAAATAAGCCAGAAGCCCCTAAAATTAGTAAAGAAATAGACCCTTTTCTTTACCTTTGTAGTCGCAATTGAGGTTTTATTATTTTTCAACAACTTAGCTGGTAAAGAAATTTCGCTAAGAAATCAACGTAAAGCTATTCTATTAAAACAGAGTTTCTTTACTAAAATAGCTGCTTAAACATACTATCTGATAATTACTGATATTTACAATTTATTAGGTCTGGTCACAACTTCTCTCCCAGAAAATCTACATCCACCTTCGTTTTAAGACACTTTTGGTTGTCCTCTTAGGCTTGGTCGCAGTTTCCCTCGTCCTAGCCCTAATAACGTTCTATATTTTAATGAACTAGTTTTATTAACAATAACTTACTGCAAAAAATAGTATATGACAAAACAATTAAGATTCTTCTTGCAAGATAAAACTACATGTGTATAATGACATTTCCTTTGTATTAAAGAAGATATACTAAGCTAAAAATAACATATTGAAAAAGTAGTAATAAATCTTTCATTAGATTGCTAAGTAGGGAATATGAATCAAAGAGAAAATAAGTTGAAGCAAAACAAGACTGTTAGTAAAAACCGCTTTTATGTTTGGAATAGGTGTTTGTTAGTATTGTTGTTAATAACAAATTTGCTAGATGTTAAAGTTTTAGCTTTAGCAGGGCACAAAATAGATGACAACAAAAATCTAAATAAGTCAGTTTCTAAGGGTAATGCAAGGGTTAAGGCAGAAGTAGATAAAGGGATTGAAAGAAAGGCAGAAAGTGATAAGTCAATAAAAACGATGCTCCCATTGCAAACACCTAATGATCTAGTAGTAGTCAGACATGGGAGTGTAATAGATGGATCAAGAATAGAGGGTTCAGTAAGAGTACTACTAGCAGAAGGGACAAGTGTAGAAAATGGAGCAACAATAACAGGAGAAATTTTGACTCCAGGAAGCCCAAATGTAGTAGTAGGAAGTAATGTACAATTCAATGGAGTAGTGACAGGGACAGGAAACGCACAACCTAATAACTATAGTATTAATATTAATAATAATAGTGCAGTAGGGCATGTAGTAACACGAACAGATGCAATAAGTATAAGTGGAGTAACTAGCCCACCAAGACCAAGAGCAACAAGGGATGTAACATTAAGTCAGGGGCAATCACCAGGGGATTTTACAACAATCAGAAATTTAAGTTTAAATGCAGGCTATGGGTCGCTAAGTGTACCACCAGGAATATACGGGAATTTATCAGCTAGTAATTCTACTTTTGTATTTGGAGTAGCTGGACAAAGCACTACGTATAATTTACAAGGATTAAGTCTAAATAATAGTGCAAAATTAGAAATACAAGGAGCAGTGACAATAAATGTAGAAGGAAATGTGGTAGTAAGTGCTCAGGCGAAGATGGGGGAAGAAACAAATCCAATAGCATTAGCAATAAATGTTGCTAATGGGAGTACAAGAGTTGAGAGTAGTTCAAGTGTGTATGGAGTAGTAAAAAACCCAAGTGGACAAGTAAGTCTTAACTCGAATGCAACATTAAAAGGGCTAGTGATTTGTGACAGGTTGATAATTAGTGGTAGCAAAATACAAGCTTTGGTATCAGATACTGCCAAACCTGAAGTAAGTATTTTGGAGCCAACAACAGGTCAAGTAATAAACACAGTAACAACAGTAGTTAGAGGAAGTTTTGGAGATAAATCTTTAGTAACATCAGTAAGTGTAAACAATGTTACAGCAACAATAACTGATAATAACTATACAGCAACAATACCTATTAGTGATGGTAATAATACAATCACAGTTATAGTTACAGACGTTTTTGGAAATATAGGAAGAGCAAGTGTAGATGTAATAGGAAATATTGTTAGTAATCAAGCGCCAGAAGTAAAAGCAGGTGATAATCAATCAATAACATTACCAGTAAATAATGTAACACTCAATGGTATAGTTATGGATGATGGTTTACCAGAAGGAGTTGATCTTACTATAACTTGGAGTAAAGTATCATCTCCATCAGGAGCAACAGTAACGTTTAGTAACGCTAATGCTCTTACTACAACCGCGACTTTTAGTATGGCAGGTAGTTATGTACTAAAACTAGAAGCTAGTGATAGTCTGCTAACAGCTTCAGATACAGTTACGATTACAGTTAATCAGCCACAACAACAAAATCAAGCGCCTGTGGTATCAGCAGGTCAAGACCAAACAATAACACTTCCATCAACAGCTAATTTAGTTGGAGTAGTGACAGATGATGGGCTACCTACACCACCAGGACAAGTTAGTATAACTTGGAGCAAAGTAAGTGGAAGTGCAACAGTAAGCTTTTCTAGTCCAAACACAGCCACAACAAGTGCAACATTTAGCCAAGCAGGAACATATATTTTACGCTTAAGTGTAACAGATACAGCATTAACAAGTACAGATGATGTAACAATCATAGTAAACCCAGCACAAGCTAACAACCAAGCGCCTCAAGTAAATGCAGGTCAGGATCAGACTATCACTTTACCTAACGCAGTAACATTGCAAGGACAAGTTACAGATGATGGTAATCCAAATCCTCCAAATCAGTTAACACTAACTTGGGCTAGAGTTGAAGGCCCTGGAGCAGTTACATTTACTAATGCTAATGGAGCAATAACACAAGCATCATTTTTAGTTGCAGGGACTTACACTTTAAGACTGACAGCAAGTGACAGCGTATTATCATCTAGCGATGATGTTATAGTTGTGGTCAATGCTGCTGCTAATCAAGCACCTATAGTTTCAGCAGGAGCGAATCAGTCAATCATTATTCCAAGACAAGCTGCATTACAAGGAACTGTATCTGATGATGGACTACCAGCAAATTCAACTATTACTGTAAATTGGAGTAAAGTAAGTGGAAATGGAACAGTTATATTTACGACCCCAACCCAATTAGATACTTTTGCAAATTTTAGTGATGAAGGAACATATGTTTTAAGGCTTACAGCAAATGATGGTCAACTAACATCAAGTTCTGATGTCACTATAACAGTAGAAAAACAACAGATCTTAGTTATTCACGCAACAATAGCTGGCATAGAACCTACTAATATCAAAGTAGCAGAAAAACCCACATTTATTTTACTATTTAACCGTACAGGGTTAGAAGATTTAACATATAGAGTAAGAGATAAAAACCAACAAATTATCAATACTTTTACTA
>JACQZQ010000038.1 GCA_016213785.1 Acidobacteriota bacterium | reverse complement strand
TTTTCTGTAAACACGACGTTGGCAGAATGCCATAAGTCGTGCTCCCTTACTAAGTAATTAAAATTCAACGATTTACCTCATTGGTAAAATTCCTGAGAAACCGGATTTTCTTCACAAATACAGAAAATGGTTTACACCCTCGATACCTTCATCTTGCTTTTCCTAATCAGACTAGCAAACATACTATAAAGGCTACTACTTTTGAGGAAATTATCAGGGGTATTAAGTTGGGAGCGTCATATTGTTTGGACGAGCAATCTTTTACTCGCTTTCAGCCTCTGGCTTTGAAAGCAGGTATTGATGTTGGTCATTGTGATTTTTCTCAACCCACTGATACTGGTATGAGTTTTGCTAAGATTCAGTTTATCCCTTTCATTTCACGTGACATTTCTCCTTAATGCTCAAGTAATCGCCAGTCTTAAAATAATTTATTTATGGTTCAAAGAAGAAAGTGTTTAATATTTTGCCATTCTACTACGCTTTATTGCTTTGTCGTTCCTGCTGTTACTAAAAAAGACTTTCTTGGATTTATAGATGTTTTTCAACAGAATTTGACTCTTAATTTGCGCTATGAGGGTATTGAGCCTTCATCTATAAATAAGTTAGTAGAAAATTATCAAAAAGTAATATTTTCCAGAACAACCAGTCGTAGTATTCTTGGCTCAATGAACGATTATAGTCGAATGTTTAAGTACTATGCAGAATCTGAAGGGGTAGTAAACTGTAATATATTTGCTATAAATAAAAAGATGAATTCTTCTCCAATGAGCGCATTAAAATATAGTAATGGTAGTAGAGAGATGAAACAGTTACTAATTGTGTGATCAAACTAAGTTAATCAAATAAAAATACACCAAAAATAGGCAATAGCACTAAAATCATTAGAAAAATAGCTTAACTTTCTTGTTTTGTTTGCCATAGAAGACTAGAAGACTAGAAGACTAGAAGACTAGAAGACTAGAAGACTAGAAGACTAGAAGACTAGAAGACTAGAAGACTAGAAGACTAGAAGATAAGCCCAAGAGCATTATAATTATAGTAGGTTTAACTACTGATACTATAAATGTAGGATGGCTTATGACAAAAGCACTTAAAACATATTCACAAGAAAAAATAGACTTGCCGTTTGATGAAAATGTATTGCTAGGCAAAGTAGCAGATTCGTCCATCAAGATTTATCGCAATGACTTTCGAGCTTATGTTTCTTTCGCTTCTACCAAAGAGAAGATTCTTGACCCAACCACATTTGTAAACTGGAAAGATGATTTAATTACTAACACTAAAGCGTCCCCTAAAACTATCAATAGAATGCTAAGTTGTGTTAGGAAAATAATACTAGAAGCTTCATGTTTGGGAAAAATTGGCAAGTCATTAGCAGAAAAGTTTGAGCAAATTTCTAGGATTAAGGAAAACCAACTAAAAACCGTATAAAAGCTAACAAAGAGAATAAGATAACAGGCAGCCAAATAGAAAAACTCTGCCAAACTCCTCAAGTATTAGCACAAGAATTAATAGAAAAATCCCAGTCGCAAGACAAGGAAGCAATAAGGATGCGCCGCCTTTATAGTGATGCTGAAAAAGTAGGTCTAGTGGCAAGGTAGTTATTGTTAAGGTTATTTCTGAAGCAAGATTAAGTGGGTACAATGTCATTAACCTAACAACGGGTCGCACCATTAGAGTTAGAACTGCTGCAAGACTTAGACCTTATAGTCCAGAACCCACCGATAAATAACATTCTATATGACAATAAATGATTAAAAAAGGATCAAAAATAATGACAAAAATACTAATAAGCTGGATAGGAATGACAGATTTGAAAGCAGCAAAAGGGGTTGAAAGTGTAGGAATAGGCCCAATTGCTCAAGCGGTGATTGGCCACTTTTTTGACAAAATAGTTTTAATTAGCAATTACTCTGAAGCAGAAAACAATGCTTACATTAGCTGGTTAAAAACAAAAACCAATATAAAAATAGAGCATTACTCCGAACAATTAACAGATCCTACTGATTATGAGCAAATCTATTTTATAGATATTAAAGTAGTTACAGATGTGCTTGCTAAAAATGGCTCAAATGTAAGTTTAACTTTTCACATTAGCCCCGGAACGCCAGCTATGCAGGTTATATGGGTTATTTTAGCCAAAACTCGTTTTGAAGCCGAACTAATCGAAAGCTCAAAGGAGCAAGGAGTAAAAACTCCATACATACCCTTTGAAATATCTGCTGAATTTATACCTAAGCTTTTGCAGACTGTTTGAGCTTGTTTTACAAACTGCAATTTAGTTTTTATGAGTCCATTAACCTTTTATTGATAGAGGTTAATGGTTAATGGTTAATGGATTACATTTTAAGGAGAAACTTATGCTTAAGGAAGTACGACCTGAAACGGTAAAAGCAGGCGATCAAATACTGGTAAATATGCACAATATTGGAACGGTTATAGAAGTTAATTGGAAAAATGGCATGTATGAATTTAAGGTTAAATTTGCTGATGACACAACAACCTATGTTTTTCACAATGGTATGCATCGTGAAGGTATTCACTTGGTTTGTTAGTGTAGAAATATTAGTAGCTTACTAAAAATCATACTGTCTGCTGTAGTTTCTATTTTGATGTTTTTACACAGGTTAGATTTTTTAATATACTCTCAGCAGTTTGTTGTAAGAATTAATAAAGGTGAAACTATCCATGTTAGATGAAAAAAGGTTTGGTAGCTTATCAAAAGACGAACAAAAAGCTTTAACTACACAAGTTATTACTGAAGAAAGTCCTGGCTTTATCTTAAAAGACTTTCAAACGCTTATAGATTTTGTTAGAGGTAAAAACTTACAACTCAGTGGTATCAATAATTCATTGCCCATGAGTAGTTTAAGTAGTATTAATAGTAAACTTCAGCAACCCATTGAAGTTTCTCTTAAACGCGCTCAACAAAAATCTTATCCAAACATTAATGGGTTATATTGGTTGCTTCGTTCAACAGGCTTGGCTTATGTCAAAACTGATAGCAAAAAAGCTATTTTGGTTGTAGATGAACAAGCTTTAAGCTCTTGGAATACGCTTAATCCTACTGAGCGTTATTTCAATTTACTAGAAGCCTGGGTTCTATATGCTAGCGTAGAGTTAACAGGCGAAAATTTAGGTAGTATGGGTGTTCTCTATCATTGTTTGAACTTTTTTGAATATTTCAAGAATAAAACAATAAAGGTTGCTGAGGACAAAAATGCTGAAAGCCGTCTTAGGTATTCTCCTGGCTTAGTAAATCTTTCATTGCTAAATGCTTTTGGTCTAATGAAAGTAGAGCAAGCAAAGCCTTTTGAGGGAAAAGGCTGGACTATCAATAAAATAGACCGCACTTTGTTTGGTGATGCTTTACTGAAATGTTTGTACAAAAGTATTTGTTTAAATGAGGATATGTACGACAGTTTTATCCTAGGTGATTCTTCTAGAGAAGTTGTGTTTGGGCAATTACAAGAGGCTTTCAAAGGGTACTTTCCAGAGTGGTCTAATAACTTAATTTTGCCTGAAACTGAGCAGGAACAAGCTACATATATCTTCAAAGTATTTCTTGATAAAAAGATTTGGAGAAAAATATCTATATCCACAGAAGATGTTTTGGAAAGTTTGGCTAATATAATTTTAGAAGCTTTTGAATTTGATTATGATCATCTATATCGCTTTATTTACAAAGATCGTTTTGGTAGAACAATAAATATAAACCATCCATATACAGAGGAAGATCCACTTGCTTCTGAAGTAAAAATTGGAGAGTTATCTCTAAAGCTAGGCCAAACAATGATATACAACTATGATTTTGGCGATGATTGGGAATTTGGCGTTTTATTAGAAGCTATTGAAGCTTTTGACCCAAATCTTTCAGAGCCTAAAATTATAGACTCCCAAGGTAAATCTCCTGACCAATACCCTGATTCTGATGGTTGGGATGACGATGGTGACGATGATGACGATGATGATGAAGAATATGATGACGATTAAATTCAGGAGTGTTTATGGCTAAAAAAAGTAAAGCTAAAAGAGTATGGATGTTTGCTCCTGCAAAAGCACCTAAAGCTAAGGTGACAGAGGAGATTAAAAGGCAAGTAGAGGAAACAACGAATAAACTTCTAGATGAGTGGAAAACGAAATATATTCAACCATCAGGGGCTGTCAATAGATTTCTGTAAATAAAATCAAGAAGGTAAAGGAACACGATTATCAAAGAAAATGTTAAATTGGTTAATAGCGTCAGCCCAGTTGCGAATAGGCATAGTCCACTTCTTGGAAATATTTTTGATAGCTAA
>JACQZQ010000037.1 GCA_016213785.1 Acidobacteriota bacterium | reverse complement strand
ATTCTCTATTATTCATATTTTTACTTGTATGTTTTATATCAAATATTATATTTACTATTTCTTTTCTTCCTTTTCTTCTTTATTCTCGCTTTCCTGTTACTTTTATTTTTTAGTTACTTTTCACCTAGGGGGCATAACCCAAAGTTCAGCGGCGAGGAAAGCGGCGAGCGTTAGCGAGCCGACTTTCCGAGTCCGCTGCAACGTTTGTTCGGTTACAAATATTACCTATAAAATAACTGTAAAACCACTTACTAAATTTTTAGATATTTAGTTAAAACTCTATGTTACAATGACAAAGAATGTAAGTAATACTATTAATGGCAACTTATTTATGGGAAATATAAAAATTAAAGAAGAATCCTTTCTAAAAAGGTGTGAAATATGCCACCAAAGTGATTATTTTGATCCAATAACTAATCACTGTAATAGGTGTGCAAATAAGTCTAGTTTTTTACAACATAAATTTAACGAAGAGTCAAAAAGCTTCAAAACTTATACCCTTGAATCTTCTTTTGAATCTAAGCCTAAATCCTACCAGGAAGAGGAAACTAACAATGACTTACAAAAACTATCAATAGAGTGTTTTTACCACCCAAACACTTCTGTAGTTGGTATGTGTAAAGTTTGTCAAAAGGCTATTTGTCGCAGTTGTGTAAATAAAATACGTTCTTCAATCCTTCTATGCAAAGACTGTAGGGATCCAAAGGACTTTGAAGAGCTTGCTACTATTATAACTCTAATATCTATCCCTATTTTTCTACTAATAGCGTTTATAATACACGAATATTCTAAGTAACTCTTTAATATCTATTGTTTACCGCTGTTTACTGCCAAAAGCTTGTAACCGAACCCTAAGTTCAGCGGCGAGGGTGATCGGCGAGCGATAGCGAGCCGACCACCCGAGTCCGCTGCAACGTTTGTTCGACGGAATAAGTAGAATGCAGGATAAGAATATAACAAAAAGTGTGTTAATAGGATAATAGTTAAGCTACTGTTTGTTGAAAATAGAGAAATATGTATCTAGGATTTATTCTAGAATATCTTTCAGTAAAGTAGGACAAGAATTTGTGAATACTTTATTATTACATCGTAAACAGATGCAATTGATTCCTTCATTTTGGCTTACAGTATTTATTTAGCCAAACTGCTATTAAGTTAGTTTCGCTCATTTAGACATACTAACAGTATTATTGCTTTTTCATTCTCTTTCTTTTTTCTTTTTTTCTTCTTTTCCTACAGACTACTTTGAGTATCCTCAAACAAGATCGGTCAGTTATTATGATAGATAATTTATAATATAAGATATTAACTTATTTATTTACTTACAAGTATAATATGTTATTTTTATCAGATACATCGTTTATTGAAACTTTTATATCACTTACTCATTATATTTTTTACCATTTATATAATTTATACTATTTACACTTCTACTCGCTTATTCATACGTATTTATTCCGTCGAACGCCAAGTTCAGCGGCGAGGGAAATCGGCGAGTGTTAACGAGCCGACTTCCCGAGTCCGCTGCAACGCATGTTCGACCCAATAAAAACAACCGAAGGCGAAAAAAGACAACAAAACTTCTGGTAGAAAAATAACAGAAAAAGTGAACAAGACAAATAGAAAAGTTGGTGTATTAATAAAAGCAACAAAACCAACAAAATAGGAAAAGTATAGCTCCAAATACCTAATACCAAACAACAAACTGTAAAACCCACAAACCCCAACAATAGGTAGAAACTCAACATAGTTTAACAAAGCAAACAAATCTCGCCTACTTTTTAACCAATAAACAACTTTAGGATTACGTTGATTAAATCTAGTAATATAGTTAATCTATTCCTAATTATATCTATTATCTAGAGTTATAACAAAAAGGCGAAGCAAGCCGTCGATAGACGGGTTGCTTCCTCTTCTTCTTATAAATATATTATTTTTCAATGAGTTAAACAACATATAAAATTTTCTTTTATAAGAATATTTGAACAGATTAAATATAAAATTCCTATGATATATTTGGTCGTTAAAACCACACTAATAACTCTAGTTTTCACAATATCAATTTTCATTTTAATGACTATATTTCCTATAACTCTTGTATATTCAACTAATACTTGTAAGTTTAGTACACGTTAATAACCATATAATTCTTTCTTTTTCTACACATTATTCTATACTTATGTTGTTGCTATTTTACGCCATCGCAGTTTTTATGGGTCGAACGCCAAGTTCAGTGGCGAGGGTTGGAAGGCGAGCGAAAGCGAGCCGACAACCCGAGTCCACTGCAACGTTTGTTCGACACCATAAAAACGGTCGAAGGCGAAAAAAGACAACAAAAACCATAAAGCAAGAAAATAACAGAAAAAGTTAATAAGACAAATAGAAAAGCTATGTTTCTAATAAAAGCAACAATATCAATAATATAAAAAATACCAAAAAATACCTACTATAAGACAAAAGATATAAACTGCCAACAAACTAGAACGAAAGGAAGAAGCCCAACAAAGTTTAACAAATCAAAGAAAGGTCGTCTAACATCCCTCCAATAATTATGCTAGGATTAGGTTGATTAAATCCAGTAATATAACTAATCTATTCTTAATTATAACTGTTACAAAGAGTTAACAAAAAAAGCGAAGCAAGCCGTCGATAGACGGGTTGCTTCATCTTCTTCTTATAAACACATTAATTTCCAGTAAGTTAGACAATGCACCAGATTCTGTTTTATAAGAATATTTGAACAGATTAAATATATATTTGCTATTACATATTTGAGTATAAAACCCCTATGACTCAGTTTATTATTAACAACATCTTTTCCTTTTTAATCAAGAAATTTTTCCATAACTCTTTTATATTTAATATACATTTGTAGATTTAGTACACGTTACTAACCTTATAATTCTTTCTTTTTCCACATATTATTTTATACTTATTTTGTTGCTATTTTATGCCATCGCATTTTTTATGGTGTCGAACCCAAAGTTCAGCGGCGAGGGAAACGGCGAACGATAGTGAGCCGACTT
>JACQZQ010000033.1 GCA_016213785.1 Acidobacteriota bacterium | reverse complement strand
TTTTCTGTAAACACGACGTTGGCAGAATGCCATAAGTCGTGCTCCCTTACTAAGTAATTAAAATTCAACGATTTACCTCATTGGTAAAATTCCTGAGAAACCGGATTTTCTTCACAAATACAGAAAATGGTTTACACCCTCAAAAATCCTAGTAAACCAGATTTTCTTCACAAATACAGAAAATGATTTACACCCTCAAAAAAGCACTTTTATGAGTATTCAAATTGTCCTGAACTACCTTTATTTTCTTAGCCTTAGGATAAGCAAGCGATAATGTTTGGAAAAATTTTGTATACTCTTTCATTGTTCTTTGAGTATAAAGTTCAGCAATCCTTTTTCCTGTCTTTGGTTCTATTGCTGCTAATAAAGCACAAGAACCTTTCTTTTCATATGCATAATGCTCTTTAGCTACTTTCCCACTTTGCAATGATATTGGCTCTACTTTATCCCCTATTAAAAAACAAGGCCGCTCATCAAAGCAAACTACTGGATAATCTGGGTTATAGTCTTGTTGGTAAATCCAAAGTATTTGCTCCATTTTTGCTATAAACTCTCCCGTTATCTCACCTATGCACCAGGTTTTTTTCAAATGTGGCTTCAACTCGTTTTTTTTAGAATATTTCTTACATGTGTGTGCGAGATTTCCTCGCAATATCCTAATTCTACTACTTTTTCTGCCAGCATTCTTAAATCCCACCTTGCGTGTCCTAAGGGTGCTTGAGAGCACGCTAGTGCTGTTATTTTGGCTCTTTGCATTCCATCTATTTCTGGCGGTCTCCCTGGCCTTTTCTTATCTTGTAAAAACTCTAGTCCTTCACTTTTATATTTATCTTTCCAGTTGCTTATTGTTACATAACTTACTCCCAGCATTTCCGATACTTCTTGTAGGGTTTTCCCTTTCCCCATTTCTATTAACCCTTGTGCCCTTTTGTATACTCTTGCTCGGTGCTTTCCTTTGCTTGTTATTTCTTCTAATTTTTCTCTATCTTCTTTGTTTAATTTGATATGTTCTTTTTTCATTCTCCTAGGTTACTATTTTTTTCTAAAAAATCAAAATTTATTTAGTTTACTGAGTACTAAGTCTCCGCACAATATCTGCATCAATATTATTACCTGACCATTTATGGATAATTGAAAACATATTTTTTGCAAGAGTTGGATTTTTTGTTATTAGTGAGTTGGCATGTTCAAGCAATTTAGATGAAGTTTTTTCATCAGGTTTTCCATAATCGTTTAGGTACATTCCTACGCTTATTTCAACAGGTTGAGTGTTATTATCACCAAAACCATACTCAAAATCTTCTATCTCTTTTTCACCATTTGGTTTAGATAATTTTGTAGCATAAGCTTCAATAGCTTTAAGATACTCATCTTCAGTAAACCCTCCACAAGCATCAATTGCACTCATTATTCTTCTACGATCAGTATGATTTTTTTCACGAGTTAACGCTTTTTTAAGAGCAGTTAATGCATTCGGAGCATGGTAGCGAATCAGCGAATCAGCAGCATAAGATCTATTAGTGTTATCCTCGTCATTGGCAACAACCCAAATTAAGCCTGGTACGCTTTCAGGAATATCAATAGAATCCATACTTTGGATTAACCTTAGCCTATCTTCTACATCTGCCCATAAAGGATTTGATAGCCAAGGTAATAATGGCAATAACGCATCCCTACGTGCATACTCCAATTGAAAACCAATTAAACAGCTTACTGCATTATTATGTATTGCACGGTTAGTATTTCCTACCAGTTTAACTATTTTGGGAATCCAGTAATCAGGGTTGTCTGATATAGGAGAGCTCAAGGGGTGGTAAAGGGTGTCTTTATCAAACACTCGTAGAAAAGTAGGATCTTTAAAAAGTGATAAATACCATTCTTCTGAACCTTCCCATTCGCTTTTCATAACTGCATCACAGGCAATATCACGCGCATAGCCAGCCATTAAACGATTTTCAACAGTGGTTTTTAATTTTCTACGGTGTTTTTCTGTCGATAGATTATCTTGTGTTGATATTGAATGTTCATAGAGCAAAATAGTAGCAAGTGTAGACAATCTTGGCTGCTTACCAGCAGCAAACTTAAATAGTATTGGTTGTGCGATGTCCCAATCAAGTCTAGCAAGAGCTTTGAGTTCATCATCATTTTTAATGTAACCATTCGTATCGCTAGCAGATTGCGCTACTTTAATAAGATCTTCTCTAAAGTAGTTGCTATTGAGCATAAGCCAATTATGAACATTCTTTTTCCATTCTTTACTAAACCTATTATTGCTAATTTCTTGATCATAAATAGCTTTGACACGGTTATGTGAAATAGGTTCATTAGGCAAGAACTTTAGCAAAGCACTTAAATATTCAGGGCTTTTCTCGCATCCTTCTAATAACCTTTTTCTTACATTTTCAGAAGGCTGTTCCTTATCAGAGTGCCCTAGTGCAGACCAATATCCTAATAGAGACTCTAAAGAAGCATTTTCATCAATTGTTTTTTTTGCATTAAGGACTAATGGCTGATTGTTATTGGTTTCAATAGGTGCTTGCCAATCACGGGCAGCTACAGGTAGTTTTAATAATCCTTTAATAGTATTTTCAATAGGCTCATCTATGGTGGTTGAAGCAGCCGTAGTTAAAGAAACCAAATTCCTTGAAGAGTTAGGTTCTTTTATGGCGTGTGGAGAAATGTGGTTAGGGAGAAAAAAGATCACTAAAACACAAGAGATGATGTAAAAACGCATAAATCCTCTTTTCATCAAGTTAACCTATAAACAGAATTTTTGTTTTTATTAGTTTGTTAATTATTAACTATAGAATTTAAGGAATACACTACTTAAGTATTAGAAATGTTCCACAAAAATAATTTTTTACCTTTTAACCTTTTAGTTTAGCTACATAGTACTACTCATGACCTTTAACACAGAAAATATTCTCTCCATTCTTGACAAATGCTGCGATAATTATACTTTTCCTATGCTGGACAATGGATACGTTTACTTAGCAGCAACACGGCTTTCACTTTACCGTTCGGCTAAAGATTGGGCAATAGTAATAGAAGCATTTGGTTATTCTCCACGAGCGGGCCTGCCTGATACTACTATCTATACTTTTTCTAGCCAACTCTATAACCGAAACAAATTAGAAGGTTATGTTAATGCTCAAGCTCATCGCTTGTATCTTGAAAATAATCCGTACAACGAATTCCGCTCTATTTATCCTATAGAGGAAGGTAAATGGCAAGACGAAGAGAACTGCGAATTGATAGCTAAAAACGCTATAGAAATAATTGTAAGAGATAATTCTATACCTTTACCTCCCATCAATAACTACCTGCGTTATGGTATTGAACTAGAAGAATTCCCTAGTGTCCAGGTATTTGAACTCTGTCGCTTCTTGGCTGAAGTTGCTCGTGAACAGATTCTGGCAACGCCTCAAGAAAGGCATATGAGCGTAAGACCTGAGATGGTTCAGTTACTACAGTTAGAAGAATGGCATCACCCAAACGTCGTTGATGATAATGAGCGTCCAAGCAAATCAGAAACATTTCAGCAACTTGCTAAAGTTTTAGTAACTAGTGATGTAAAATTTTATTGTCCATCTCAAGCACCTAATACCCATTGGAAAAATTGGCCTGAAGGTGGACGATTATAGTTATGAGCTATAGATTGTTTTAATAACTTATAAAATTGTTTTACTAATACTATAATTTAAGGATTATACTGGTACCCTGTCCGTAGTATCTATATTTTAAGGCTGAAACTTAAATAGAGAGGACACAGAATGATTAAAATCAAACTTAATACCTACCAAAAACTAGTATTAAAGGCTCTTATTCTTATCCTATTTTTAGGAAATAATGTACTTGCACAACAGCAACCACAAAACAATAAAGTTGATAAGTTGATAAAAGAGCTAACCGAAACAAACTACTCCCCAACTACAGAAAAATTAGAAAATACATTAATCAAAATCGGTTCACCTGCTGTCCCAGCACTTATTAAAGCTTTAGAGAATAAGGAAGATAGAAATTCTGTTATAAAGGTTTTAGGTAAAATAGGGCCAGGTGCAAAAATGGCACTTCCAAAACTTCTAGAACTCTTAGATGATAAAGATCCATTTATCCATTTCTATATTGCAGATGCTATAAGTGCTATATCTAAAGCGGATGAACAGGTAAAAGTAGTAGTTCCTTTACTGATTGATAAATTAAACGATGCAAACCAAGATGAGTATAGGCGAGTCTCTATTATTAAGGTTTTAGGCAATATTGGGCCTAAAGCAATAGACGCAACTGATTTACTTGTTAGAGAGTTAAATCCACTTTCCAATTATCAAGGTCAAGTTTCTAAAGCTCAAGAAGTGGCTATACACGCTTTGGCTAAGATAAACCCTAAAGTCGCTATACCTTTATTAATTATAGTATTTAACCAAAAAGATGAGAATTTGAAAAATTATTGAAAATAGGGTTAAAAAAACGAGAAATCCAATCTCTAGAAGTATTTAACTGAGAAGAGAAGCTAGAAAAACTGTCTTGGATAGCTTTTTTTGCAGT
>JACQZQ010000034.1 GCA_016213785.1 Acidobacteriota bacterium | reverse complement strand
CGTTACGATGGCTTATATTGCATTCTCTCTACTTCAAATATAATTTCTCCTTACCTCATGCTCGTTGCTACTTTATCGCTAAATTTTATTATTTTTGTTAACAGCAGCTCATAATTTATTTAAATTTAGACACCACAAAATTGTAGTTTTTGTCTACAGTTCAGTCATGAAAGTTAGCTAAATTTCCTCTCCTACAGGATACGCGTGCGTGATATCATGCTAGTCTGTTTCGTAGCATTTTTCTGTTTCCAGTTATTTCTTTTCCCCTTACTCTCTTAATTGGTAAGTTGATTATGAGCCATACAGTGCTAGCTTGTTTTATAATGCCTACCCTAAGTTTGTTAGCTCATTTAGTGCGTTTTAATCTCATAATAGCCATTTACTATATTATCTCTCTAAACCTACCTCTATTCTAACCCTAATGCGTTTTATAGCGATTTTTTATGAAGGTCTATAAATTTAGAAGCTCCTATTTATTAGTTTTATTATTTTGGTAGTTCGGTCCCTTTATTTTTTATGTTAGCTACTGGTAATAATTTTAGCTTTGAGTTTATAGCAACGTTTGTAGTGTTTGTGTGGTGTATTAATTCTCTGAACTACATCCAGTAACAATCATCAAATAGTTAGTTATCGCTTACTATAGTGCTCCCCATTATTTGGACTAAAAAACGCGAAAATGAAGATAGGGCTAAGAAACAAGCTACAGAAAAATTAGATAGTTAAATAAAAAATTAATCATCATCTTTTTAATCATTATCTGTCTGATTTCTGTTTTGTTTTCAATTAAAAAGCCATCAGGCTTTTTTATCAATCATCATCTTTTTTCTTTCTTTCTGTTTCTATTTTTTAGCTTTATCTCTATTTTCCATTTCTTCTTACCCTGTCCAGTTTTTGGGGAGCATTATATACCTACTCTTACATCTCCTATTAGGTTACTCTTTTCACATTCTTATAGTATACGCATATAGTATACGCATACTTGATATCATAATCCGTTTTTATCGTACTATTACCAGTATTTACTAACCTTACTTTTTACCCCTATTTTTAGTTTATCCGTTATTAGCCCACTTTAATAAATCAGTTAATTTTTCTCCTCATCAGTAAGTCGGCCACTAGCCTAAAGGTTTAGTTATTACTTCCAGCTTATAACTTATACCCATTACTTCCTATCTCCTATAGTTTTTCTAAATCAATGGAATGGCTTTTGCAGAATAGATTTGCATAGAAAAATAATTACTTCTTAAGGTTACTAACTCCTTTTATTTCAATCAGTTTGGTTTTCCTTTCTTAATCATTATTTTTCTCGTTCCTATTTAGCTTAGCCATTACAGCTACGCTTGAGTCTTATTTTTATCTTTTAACTTAAATTTTTCCTTGGGAGGGTTCTAATATCTTATGTCTAAAAAATCCACTGATTCTAATAAACAATCCAAACAACCTAAAGAGTCTTCTACCTTAGAAGATTCTCTTTCTCCTATTGTCATTAGACCTACTCAACATGAGTATGCTCTTCTTAAACTCTATGCTGATAAGGCTGGTATGTCTATATCTCGTTATCTTGTTGAAATGGGTCTTTCTTCCTCTTACTCCTGTGCTTCTCATTTACGCCTTCTTCTTGAGCGTATCCAGTTTGAACTTTCTTTCATCAACCATACCGTTAGTACCTTATCCTCTCTTTGCTCTAAACGTTCCTCTTCTCCTACACTACAGCAGCAGCTTCTTAACCTCTCCTCTGCCTTGCTTCATTCCTCTAAATTCCTATCTGAAATATTCTCTCCATCTTTGCCTATCTCCCTTTGTTTTGATAAGTTATACAACGTTGCTTACCCCTCTTCTTTCTCTTACTCATCTGATTGTGTACCTGCTACGATTACCCCTAGTGCTACTACTCCCACTTCTACTGACCTATCAAAATCAAGTAAACAAGCAAAACCAAGTAAATCAGATATGTTTACTGCTTCTGGTTGGCTAGCTACCCCCATCAACGCCTCTTACTCTGATTCTTTTGGCAACATCATTGATTTTGACCATATTCTCCTTAGAAAGACTCCTGTAAATATTCCTCTACCCTTAGACCATACCTTAGACCATACCTTAGACCATACCTTAGACCATACTTTTGCTCTTGAACAAGAAAAGTTTGAATCTACAAATACTAGTAATTTAACTAACTCTACCCCTCCTTTAGTCATAGATCCACTGTTTACTATTAGTACAATCACTAGTTTTACTCCTTCTACTTTATTTCCTTCTATTGACTCTTTTGTCCACTTGCAAACCTTTTCTTCTAATTTTGTCCATTTCTATTCTACTTACTTTCTACTTTCCCCTATTAGCACTTATAGCTCCTCTACTTATAGCTCCTCTAAAGCTACATCTAGTGTTATCAGTGTTATCAGCAAAACTAACTATATCAGCCATACTAGCAATGATAGCGGCAAAGCTGTAACTACCCCTTTTTCATGTTCTCACTCCTATTTCTTTTTACAAAATAATGTAGACATTGATAACAGTCGTAACCCTCCCTATTCTGCTTCTGCTCAAACTACCAAACCTCTCCCTTCTTCTAAGACTCATTCTATTGATTCTATTGATTCTATTGATTCTATTGATTCTATTGATTCTATTGATCTTATTCGCCTCCAGCACGAGCTTCTCCTCATGGCTGAAATTGGCTTTGATCCTCCTCTGAAACTTGTTGACGATATTGAAAATCAGGGTGTTGAAGATAACTATGATGAAGACTATGACTATGACTATGACTATCTGGATGATGAACGTGACTTTGATGATGAGGATGACGAGGACGAAGATGGCGAGGTTCTTTATCAACGCAAATTTGGTGAGCCTCTTGATGACTTCAATGAGGATCTTGAACTTGGTGATGGGGATGAAAACGAAGACGACCAGGACGAGGACGATCCTAGCTCTATTACCTGATTTATTTCCTCTCGTTTTATTTTCACCTAGACATTTTAATCAACTTATATCCTGTTTTTGTCTAAGTGTCGAACCTTATTATCTTTTTCTTGCTGTTGCCTTGCACAGCTCTACTTTTTACAAATTTTACTTTTTATCCTTGGTTCTTATGCTTACTTTTATCTTTTTTTCTTTATTTAAATCGCTCTCTATCTTCAATTGTTCGCTCTTTACTTACCTATGGTCACTATGTTCTGGCTCTTTAACAAAATTGTTCGCTCTTTTTGCTCTCCCTCCTTGAGAAACACGTTTCTCAGGGTTTCTTAACTAGTAATAATATTTTGATTAAATAGTAATAACACTTAACTAGACTAGCCCTAATCTCTGACTTCAGGCTAGCCCAACTTATCAACACTATATATATTTCATTTTTTACTCTGAGGTGCTTATGTCTAATGCTTCTAATGCTTCTAATGCTTCTAACGATCTTAAATCATCAACTAATAATTCTACTGGTGGTATTTTCTTTAACTTCTCTATTGGCAAAGTTGGTCAAGTTGCTAGTAACTTCCTTTATATCTCTCGCTCCTCCGCTCTTGATCCTTCTTTGCCTACTTTTTCTTCTTTATTATTTTACAATTTCCCAACTTTTATCTTTCATTCTAATTCCAATTTATTATCTCAACGCTTCTCCCATTTCTTCAATTATTTTGAACTTTCCTTATTACTTGAT
>JACQZQ010000036.1 GCA_016213785.1 Acidobacteriota bacterium | reverse complement strand
TTGATAAATCCTTTGGCTCTTTTAGCTTCTTTGATTTCTCACTCTATTGAGCCTATCTTTACTTACGATCATTCTTGTAGTTTATTTTCCCTGGCCGCTTAAGTTCATGTGCATGGGGCATAACCCCAAGTTCAGCGGCGAGGAAAGCGGCGAGCGTTAGCGAGCCGACTTTCCGAGTCCGCTGCAACGTTTGTTCGGCACGCAATTAGAAAAAAAACTAATCACAAACAGAAATAACTTTCCCTATTATATCTTTCCCTGGAACCCAACCATTTGTCTTACCTAAGTTATTACCTATAAGAAACATGTTACCATTTATTTCTTTAACCAAATGCAACAAATAATTATTTTTCCATTTTACAAAGACCACATCTCCAATGTTCACAGCTAAAGAACTGATAGGTTCAATTGTAACCAATTGCCCGCTTTCAATCTTTCCTCTCATTGAACCTCCTTGTGGTCTTACCTAAACTTCTTTATTTTCTTTTAATCCTTTTAATACGTCATTTACCCAACCCATAATAACTTCACCTAATTTGATTCTACTTTTATTGCCTTTCCATAAACACAATTATGTCCAACCCAACCATTTATTCCACCTCTGTTGTTTCCTATCAAAAACCTACCTTGATTTTTTGCTTTTATCAAATGTAAGTAATCTTGCCCTTTCACTCTTACTAACACTATATCTCCTACTTCTAATTTTTCTACTTCGCAAGGCTCTACTGTTACTTTATCCCCATCATTTACTTTTCCTTTCATCGAATGTCCTCTTGGTTTTATTTCTACTGTTTTTCCTTCTTTTAATGCTTCTATTGCAAATTTTGCCCAACTCATTTTTCTCTCCTTTATTTTTTTCATTATAACACTACTTGGGTTCAATGCGTGCCGAACCCAAAGTTCAGTGGCGAGGGTGAGGCGGCGAGTGAAAACGAGCCGACCACCCGAGTCCACTGCAACGTTTGTTCGGCGATACAAAAACGGAACGAAGGCAAAAAAAGACAACAAATCCAAACAACAAGAAAATAGCAGAAAAGGAGAATAAGGCAAATAGAAAAGTTATGTTTTCTGATAATTCTAATAGAACCAATGAAATAGAGTAAGTACAATTAAAATACCTAGTCCCTTGTAAAGAAATAAACACTGCAAACAAAACATTTAGCAGAACTTGACAAAAGAAATAAATATAGCCTAATTTCTAACCAATGAACAATATTAGGGTTACGTTGATTAACATCAGTAATATAATTAATCTCAGTCTGGAGTTAAGAAATAACGCCAGCTAAAGACAAATTATGAAAAAGAAGTAAAAGTTTAAGGCTAGTCCAAAGGCCAGTAAAAGACCTAGCAAAAACCCTATCAATAAAACAACGCCAAAGTTGAGAAAAAAAAGACTCAATAGGCTGACGAACACGGCTAATAAGCTGCTTTTGAAGGATGTCAGGAGTATCATCTCTAGTAATAATAAGCATATTAGTATCTTCAAAAAGAGCAAGAGAAAAATCTTTACCTCTGTAACCTAAATCAGCCAAAGTAACCCCCTCACTAACACGTAAGCTTAAAGCAAAAGCTACATCTCTTTCATCAAAATTGCCTGGTGTAAGTATGCAATCTACTACTTTTCCATCTATATTACGTAATACATTTAACTTGAATCCAAAATACCATCCTTTACTGCTTTTCCCAAAATATGCTCCTTCTTCTCTTAATAAACGAACTCTTCCATACCTTATTGGCTTTGCCATTGAAATTGGCATTGAATCCATTAAGTACAATTGTTGTTCAGAGGGTTGTCCTAAATATAGCGTCATTCTTCCTATTACTTCACTTAATTGATTTACTCTGGCTATCCATTGCTTGTAACTACATATTACTGGAAATTCTTTACCATAATTTTCCACTACTTTTCCGTAGGTTTCTTTTAAGTTGTCTACTCCTAGCAGCCCTTTGCTTAATGCCATTGTTATTACTTCCGCATCACTTATTCTTACTCTTTTATTGTTTGATTTTCTCCATTCTCCTATTTCCTTCATATAATCATCCACAAATATGTAGATTTTTAGCATCTCTTCTTTTATCTTTTCCATGTTGGTCGTCCTTTGGTGCTATTTTTTTCATTACACCTTTTTACTTGGACGGCCATTATTTTTCAACTCAAGACTGAGATTATAATTACTCTATCTCTAGCTACTTCTATTACATAGAGTTAATAGGAAATAGCGAAGCAAGCCTGCGTAGCAGAGTTGCTTACTCTTTTTCCTATAACTATACCGATTTACAGTGAGCTAGGCAAAATACCATATCCTGTTTTACAAGAATATTTTAACAAATTAAATATCATTTTTCGATTATTGATTTATTTCCAATATTTGTACAAATACCTTCTCATATTACAGAGCTATTTTCCTTGTTAGTAAAGAAATTGCCTTTAACTCATTCATTTTCATTATATCTTGCAGGTTTAGTATACGTTTGTAACCATATTATTCTTTCTTTTTCTACATACTATTTTATGCATTGTTTGTTGCTATTTTATGCCATCGTAGTTTTTGGGTCGCCGAACGCCAAGTTCAGTGGCGAGGGTATCGGCGAGTCTTGACGAGCCGACTACCCGAGTCCACTGCAACGTTTGTTCGACCGTAATAAAAACGTGTCGAAGGCAAAAAAAGACAACAAATCCTTAAAAAGAGAAAATAACAGAAAAATTAAAAAGCCAAATAGAAAAAGTATATTTCTAGCAAAAACAACAAACTCAATAACATAGAGAAAAAAGGGACATACCAAAAAGCCTAACAAATCAAATAAATGTCACATAATCTTTATTCAATGTAGTAAGCTAATTAAACCTAATAAACTAACCATCTATTTCTAATTATATCCATTACTTAGAGTTATAATCAAAGTGCGAAGAAAGCCGTCGATAGACGGGTTTCTTCTCTTCTTTTCCCATAACTATATTAATTTTCAGTAAGTTAATAAATACACTAAACTTTATTGCATAAGAAAAATAAAAGAAAATCCATAATTGTTATTAAACAGTTTATTAACAATATTTTACAATTAACTTCATCCACTAAATAACCTCTATAATACTTTTCCTTTTTCCTCTGTTTATTTTTTAACTTTATCTTACATTTACTTATTATTGTAGGTTTTGCACACGCTTATAACCTTATAATTCTTTTGTTTCCTACTTTCTATTCTGTTTTTGTTGCTATTTTATGCCACGTCAGTTTTTATGCGGTCGAACGCCAAGTTCAGTGGCGAGGGTAAGCGGCGAGTGATAACGAGCCGAGTACCCGAGTCCACTGCAACGTTTGTTCGACGATACAAAAACGGAACGAAGGCAAAAAAAGACAACAAATCCCAACAACAAGAAAATAACAGAAAAAATAAATAAGGCAAATAGAAAAGTTATGCTCTAGGTGACGCTAAGAAACCCAATAAAATAGAGTAATTATAGCTAAAACGACTAATGCCCTATAAACAGTATAAAACACCAGTAATGAGAAACTTAACAACACTTAAGAAAACAAACAAACCTTGCATAATTTTTAACTAACAACCAGTATTAGGATTAGGTTTATTAAATCTAGTAATATAGTTACTCTACTTGGAATTATTTCTATTACATAGCGTTATAACAAAATAGCGAAGCAAGCCGCCGATAGGCGGACTGCTTCCTCTTTTCCCATAAATACGTTAATTTGTAACGAGTTAGGTAAAGCATCATATTCTGTTTTATAACAATATTTGAACACATTAAATACTATGTTTCTATTATTGATTTATTTCCAAACACTCTACATCTAATTTTATTCATCTCTCTATTTTTTCTGTTTAGGAAAGAAATATTGCTTAACTCTTTGATATTCACCATACATTATAGGTTTTGTATACGTTTATAACCTTATATTTCTTTCTCTTTCTACTCGTTATTCTACACTTATTTTGTTGCTATTTTATGCCATCGTAGTTTTTGGGTCGTCGAACCCAAAGTTCAGCGGCGAGGGAAACGGTGAGCGTTAGCGAGCCGACTTCCCGAGTCCGCTGCAACGTTTGTTCGGCTGCCTTTTCTTTTACTCTCTAAGCTAGTTTAAGAGAAATTGCGTACCATTGAAACCAAAGATAGTTAATAATTAGCTCTTCTATCCTTTTTTCTCTTCTTCCTGTTTCTGTTTATAATTATAACCCATTTTTAACCCCGTTTAATATCGCTTTCTACTATCTCTATCATTATATTTATTCAAGTTGTGTTGTATTGTATTGTATTGTGTTGTTTGTTGTATTGACTGTTGTTACTATCTGTTTTTTTCATATCCTATTCCTTTATTTATTATATCCTCTGTTTTACCAATATGTTATTCTTTTTTGATTTGTACACTGTTCTTTGCTATTCTTTTTTTCTTTTCGCTATTTTCCAATATTTATATACTTCTTTTCGCTATTTTCACATTATTGTTATTATCGGTTTTCTTATCTTTTCTTT
>JACQZQ010000035.1 GCA_016213785.1 Acidobacteriota bacterium | reverse complement strand
CTTCTTTTTCTTTGATTGAACGCATGTTGCCCAAAAGCATTCATGCTGTCACTTCTAAAGGCTTTGAGCTTAAGTGCGCTCTTTTTGTCTTAGCTCTTTCTTTTAACTTTTTTGCTTAGGTCGCAACTTGGACTATAATAACTTTCTTTGGTTTTAATTTTTACATTCTCTCTTGCAACCTCTACTTTTATGTTATGTAAAGTATCGTTATCAACATTATCAGGATAAAAGCCTATTTGATATTGGTTTTGTAGTTCCTGAGTAATAATCTTAAATATTTTTTTAGTAGTGCTATCTTCTGCTTTATACTTTCTACCTCCAGTAACATTAACTAGTTGATCTATCACACCTTGTGATTTTTTAATATTAGTAGAAACGCCATATAAAATACTATAGATAACAACATTAGAATTAGCTAAACTATTACGTAGACTAGAAAAAGATCTTTTGCTATTATTATCAATTCCATCTGTCAGTAAAATAATGACTTTTCTACTTCTATCAGATTTCTTAAAGTAGTTTTCACTAATATCATAAAGTGAATCATATATACAAGTTCCAGAAATACCAGGCTGAGTTGGCATATTATTTATAAGCGACATCAATAGTCGAGTATCGCTAGTAAAATAACTTAAAATATTTATATTGCAATCAAAAGTAACCATCATAGCTCTATCTTTAGGTCTTAGAGTTTTTACAAAATCTATTGCACTTTTTTGAATTTCCTTAAAATAAGCCTTTATGCTGTCGCTAATATCAAGCATTATTATTACTTGCAATGGATCTTCTGATGTCTCAAAAATAGATATGGCTTGCTTTCTTTCATCAGAGTAAATTGTAAAGTCTTGTGCAGTTAAGCCTTTAACAAAATTATTTCGTTTATCTGTAACAATTATAGGCAAATTAACTAATACAGAATCTATTTTTATAGAATCTTCTGCCTTTTCTGATAAGCTTTCAGCATCAATTTGTCCATAAATAGGCTTACATAAAAACACTAGGACTATTATTGAAAATACTATAGATACATATTTTTTTATAGTTTTATAAATTACACTTCTCATAATTTTTTCTACTTTCTACAAGAACTTTTTATTATTTTTATTCTGATATTTCAAAGTCTATTTCTTGAATCTGAGTTCGTTTTTTATTTGCTTGGTCTGTCACAACAACTTGAAAAATATATTTTCCAGGCTTTAGATCTTTTAATGAAAGCTTATTATTTACCAAAATATCTTCTAGATTTTTTTGATCTTTTATTTCTAAAGAACCACTATTTGCTGACACTTTTTTATTATCTTTATAAAAGGTTGTTTGTATTTTAAGGTTAGGTTGTTTAGTCTTTGGATCTAAGGCTGGTTTATAGATATGGTAGCTATACTGTAATACCGAACCTGGGTTAAATTTACGTTTTGCTAGTGCTAGTAAAGTTTGCTGGCTAGTGCTGGCTTGAGGTTTTGCATTATTTTCATCTATTAAAGTTAACCCTGATAAAGAAAAAGTCCCTTTTACATCAGGAACAAATACTATTTGTCCTGCTGTTCCTAAACTCTTGCTGTTTATATCTCTAACTACTAGGCGAAGTTGATATGCTCCTGCTTCTTTAACTGGAGTCTTTAGGGAAAAAGCGAATCCGTTTCTAAGTAGATCTACATAGGCTTCAATAGGGATTGTTATATTATTTTTTTGGCTAACCTGATTAACTAAATTACCTCTTTGATCAAATAGGTAAATTAATGTTTCTAAAGAAAGTTTTTTTTCTTCTTCACCAGAAAAAGATAAGTTTGTAGAATTAAGGTAAACTATTGAGTGTAAAAGATTACCTTCTGTTTTGTCATAGGTAAAAGTAGGTGTTAGCTGAACATTAAGCTGACTAGTATTAAAAGGAGAAATTGCAGCCTTAAGTATTTCTTCTTCTGGAGTAGTTTTATTTAATTCTTTGTCTTCTATTGCATAAAAACCTTTTCTAGTTTTTACAACTAAGCCAGATTTTTTTACCTTTACAGAGAGTTTATGGTAAACATCTTTTGTATTAAATATTTCTTTTTTAGGACTATAACCTATTAGATAATAACCTTGTTGGCTATTTAGAGTTGTTTTAACACCTGCTTCAGTACCTAAAACAAAAGTTCCTCCTGTTGAGCTAGCTAAAACCCTAAGCCCACGTTGAGCTAGTTTTACCACCTCTGGTTTTGTGTCTATTAAAAATTGTGCTGCTTCTTCATTTTGCGTTGTAGTTGGGGCTGAAATTATATCTAAATCATCTTGTGCAGTTACCCCTAAAAATTTAGCACTTCTAACATCACTAGTATAGCAAACTACAGAAGCTCTATTAGCTGTTTCTATTAGGCTATTTAGCTCCTCAGTAGCCTCAAAAGATTCTGCTAATTCTTCTCCTGGAAATTGTGCAGAAAGTAAAAGTAATGACTTCCTACCAGGAAGTTCTTTTAATGCTTCAATAACAAATTTAATTGCTGTAGTAGAAGCCTGAAAAGAAACTAGTGCATTATTAGATGAAGATAATTTATCTATACCTTGAAGGGTTGGAACAGAATCTACATCACTACGATTTAGATTTGATAGATTCCCTTTTATATCTTGTATTGCAGCATAAAGCAGTTGTTTATTACTAGTAAATTGCTGTAAGCCACCTATACTTTTTCCTGTTTTAACAACTGCAACTAAATCAGTTGGTAACATTTGGGTATCTACAAATTTTTTTAATGTAGTCTTTACTGTTTCTATAGTATCTAGAGGTAAAGCCAATTCATCAACTACAATAGCTATAGTGCGTCCAATTTGTGCTTTTTTATTTGATTGTAAGTTTTTATTTACTGTTTCAGGGCTAGGAGTCGTTGAAGAATCTTTTGAAGTCTTTTGATTAGATTGAGAATCTTTACTTGCTTGTAAGTCTATAAAAGAAAATGTATTAATTTCTTGGCGTTCTTTATCTTCATAAACTTCAAAATCTTCTGCTTTAAGATTTTTAACAATGTTCCCTTTGCTATCTTGTACAACAACATCAAATTGAACCAATTCAGTACTAATACGTACAGTCGGTTCTTCAACATCTGTTTGTGTAAAACTTTCTTTAGATAAAGAAATTAAAGAAATTACTAATAGAACTATTATTTTTTTGGTCTTTTGTAAAAACATAAAATACACCCTAATTCTATTTACTTTACTAATTATTAATTTTTAAAATCCCTGTATCTATCTAGTGACTTTTTTTAAAAAACATATCTTAAAAAATCTTAAAAAACCTAAAAAACCTAAATTAATCAATATGAGAAACCTAGAAGACGCGGAAAATGTTGGAAATAAGGAGAGAGTCCTGGAAAAATGGGTGAGAGAAATTTTGTACCTCGCTATAGCATTAAAAATCGACCTTAGCTAAAATGCAATTTTATTAAAACTAACTATCCTGTAAGGAAATAATATCTTGAGAATAATAGTTTTTCTTCTATGTTTTATTTTTGGTGGTTCTCTATTATCTGCTAATCAGCAAACTATTAATGCAGAGGAAATGTACTTAAAAACTAAATATGAAAGTGCAGCAAAAGAGCTTAAACAACAATTAGAGAAAGATCCTACATCTGCTCGTATACACAATAATTTAGCATGTACAATGTTTCAATTAAACCAAAAAGAAGAAGCTATTAAACATTGGCAATTAGCTTTAGAAAATTCACCTGATTCTATCTACTCAGCACGTATTAATTATAATATTGGCAACTATTACTATAAAAATAACCAAAAAGATAAAGCCATCGAGTCATATAAAAACGCACTAAGACTTAATCCTGATGATAGGCTAGCTAAATACAATCTAGAAGTAGCTCTTATGCAAAACCCTCCACCCCCTCCAAATAATAGCAATTCTCCTAATAATCAAAATAATAACAATCCACCTCAAGAAGATAATAAACCTCAATCTCAACAACAGCCTCAAATGTCTAAAGAAGAGGCTGAAAGATTATTAAACGCACTACAAAAAAATGAACGAGGCCCAAACCATCGTAAAGATAAGCAAGATAATACCCCTTCTAGTAGCACAGGACGCGATTGGTAAAACTTATGTGGGATACTTGGCTTAAGTACTTTAATTTTAATTATATTATCTTAGCTATAATAGCTTTTCTAGGGATTTGCTTTTTAGCCAAAAACTCTTTTGCTGCATCGATTTCAGTTAACGTTAGTAAAAAACAAGTTAATGCTTCTGAAACTTTTTTGCTAACTATTGTAATTAGAGGTGTTGGTATTGATCGCGTTTCTATACCGCAACCATTTCCTAATAGCTTTAGTGTAGTCACAAAAGCAGATCGCCCTAGTTTAAGCCAAGATGATTTTGGTCGCCCTATTACTGTTAGAGTTATTGAATATACATTACAAGCCAATGCTGGAGGCCGTTTTCGCTTAGGAAATATTTCATTCTCATATAATGGAGAATCTTATCAGACTAGCGGACAAGAAATAGAAGTTAAAGGGGCTAGTCCACCTCCTGTAGTTAAAGAAAAACCTCTAGAGGCTATTTCTAAACCTTTAGAAGTTGCAAATATCCCCATTGATGTACGTCTTTCAGCAGAGTTAAGCCAATCAAAAGCCTATGTTGGAGAAGTAATTACATTATCTGTTCGTGTTACAAGTACAACAGCTATAGATCAAATTAAAGTTGTGGATGTTCCTGCTTTTGTTAATTTTTGGAATAAAGAACTAGCATTAAGTAAAAAATCTTCAGAGTATAAAGAGCTTACTATAAAAGGTGTACCCTATGCTACACAAGTAATTCACCGTTTTATGCTTGCACCTACAACTTCAGGTAAATTATTTATCCCTGAACTTACTTACAGTATGGTAGCAGGGAATGATCCACGTAAGAGCAAAGCCTTAACGCTTAAAACCTCACCTTTAACCTTAGAAGCTAGAGCTTTACCTACTAAAGGACAGCCTCCAGAGTTTTCTGGTGTAATAGGAAAAAGCAAACTAAATGTTAAGTTAAAAGATTCACTAATAAATGTTGGTGTACCTACCAAACTAATCATTGAAGTAGAAACTGCAACGGATCCAGAAACTATATTGCCTCCAACCAATCCAGCTACCGACGTTAGCCTAAAACTCTATGCGCCTAAAGCAGTTACACTTAAAGAAGATCCTGAAAAAAGTAATCTAAATCCTAAAGCAATTTGGGAAACAGAAGTAATTGCATCTGAAGCAGGTAAATTTACTATTCCTCCATTTACTTTTGCTTATTTTGATCCTGAATCAGCTAAATATAAAACCCTTCAAAGCGAGCCACTATCTTTAGAAGTAAGTGCTCCAACAAGTACAATAGTTGCTGATAAGACTACACCAACCCCTGCAACAGGCTTTTCTCTTCCTTCAAGGTTTGTTTATTTAGCAATGCTAGTTCTACTAGCAATAGGAATATTAATAGGATTTAAGCTAAAACAATTACTGCCTCAAACACCAACCAAAATAGCTATAAATGCTAATGAGGTTGCTACCTTACCAGTAGAACCTGAACCCATTATTCCCAAAGCTACAAGTACAAGTTTTGCCCCACCCGGTTTTATTGAGCCTATTACACCTACTCAATCTACTCAATCTACTCAATCTACTTCTAATGCTTTACCTATGCCAAATGCGCTAAACACTAATTCTTTGCCTGAACCAATAATACCGGCTTCCATTTCTAGTTTTGCTCCACTTGCTCCTTCAACTCCTGTAGATATAAACCTTGCCGATACAACCACTATAATTCCCCTTGCCTCTCCTGTTAAGCCTTTATCAGATGTAGATATAATCACATCTAATCTTACAACTACTGAACCTATTAAACCTATTATTGAGCCAATTGCTACTCCTATAATACCTACTCCGGTTGTGCCTGATCCTATTACATCAAATGCTCCTTTTGCTCTTAGCAAAGCTAGTAAAACCAATAAACCAAGTAAAGCTAGTAAACACAGTCGATCCAAATCTAAACCTTTGTCTATTCCTATAACTATTCCTATAAATGAGCCTATAATTTCTGCTGAAACTCATATTTCCAAAGAACCTGTCCTTGAAGTTCCTAATACTCCTATTCTTCCAGCTATTGCAAGTGTTGTAGGTACAGAGGTTATTGATTCTAATATTCCAAAACCTGAAGTAGAGACTATGACTACTCAAGTTTCTGAATCAATTGAATCTACAACAAATATTGTGCCTACTAGTAAAGTTAACAATGTGACTCTGCCACTTACAAATGAAGAGGCTAGAAAAGCTACAACATCTTTAGATGAAACAAATCAATTAAATGAGCCTATTAATACAACTATTGCTCTTGTTAGCTCACCTGAAACTATATCTAAAATTATTGAAAATGTTTCTGAAATAGTTAATGAAACTATTTCCACATCTGAACATACTTCTGAATCTCTCTCCTTAAAGGAAATTTCTTCTGAAAGAGTACCTTTGCCTGAAAATATTTCTGAAAATATTTCTGAAAATGTTTCTGAGAATGTTTCTGAAAATGTTTCTGAAACTTTATCTAATACCAAGCTTACACCTATTACTGAAGTTTTACCTACACCCGAAGAGGTTCAGCCAATTATTCCTGCTACTGAATCTACGGCTATTTCTGACTTACCTAGTGAGCCTATTAGATCGGTTGAACCTATTAAACCTATGCTAATTTCTAATACCAAGGTATTTGAACCAATACCAGAACTATTAAGCGGTGTTAATGAACTAGAAAAACCTATCTCAGCATCTGAGCCTAGTTCTACAGCACCAACTGTTAAATCTACTCAAGCAAGTAAGCCTAGTGCTGTAATTATTCCATCAAAAACGTTTAAGGCCGATGCTTTGCGCTTAGTTAATACAGCTTATGGTAAATTGCATAGAGGGGATGAGAAGGCCTATTATAGAGAAATACATAAAGCTTTAACATTAGTATTTGAAAATGGTTTCCGAGTTCCAGAATCAGAATTAAGCAATGAAAAGATATTAGAACTGCTTAAGACTAAAGGAACTGACTTAAACCTAAGAGATTCAATTATTAAGCTTTATCAAGAATGTGAGCAAAGTTTGTATTCTACTACAGAGATTAAGTATACATCTAATAGTCAAAAAGATTATGTTAGGTTTGTAAAAGTAAAGACTTTAATGGAAAAATTATTGATCGCTATTAGTTAAGTAGTTAAGATGATACTTACAAACTCATATTGTATATAAGACCTGAGCTATAAAAGAAAATTCCTAGCTAATTAAATAAAATTAGTTAGGAGCATTATATTTTATAAATATGTCTTAATAAACAGTTTAGCTTACTACTTCAGCTTGGGTTTGATTTGATAGTCTCTTTTTAACACCTATTTGACTAGCATCAACCATATTTAAGCCTTTAACTGTCTCATATCCTGGGATTATTTCTTTATTAAGAGGTCTCATCCCTTGTTTATTTCGTTTATGTCCAGAGAAATCTAAATAAAGGTGTTTACGCATTAATCTTTCTGGGAAGCCTGCAAAACGCCAAAGAGGATATTTCATCCCTTCGCCAAAAAGCTTTTTACCTAACATCTTGTAGTAAAGTGGGACACCTAAGGAGAATTTATAGCGTGACATTGTTCCACCACGATAAAACTCAATGTTATATTTCCAACAAGTAAAGAAAAATTCCCATTGTAAGTCTGTCATTTCAATTAGCTTAACACTTTCTTTCTTCTGCATACGGGTATTTTCTAATGGGACAAACCAAGTTGGAACATACATTCCTTTAGAATCTCGTAAATCATAAAGTAGGTCTAAAGACATCTTTGTGTCTTCGTCTTTTTCACCAGGTAGACCAATAATAAATGTATTAAACGGATACCAATTATATTTATTAAGTATTTCCATACCCTTTACTACTACATCGCGCCATTGATGGGCTTTATAGGGGTAGGCTTTGCCTTTCATATAGGTATCAAAAAGCCTTGGGCTACCTGTTTCTAATCCAATAATTGGGTCAACAATACATTTATTAGGATCGGTTGATTCATGGTGTTTAAGATGTGAATATGGAACACATAAAGGAGTTAAACGCTCAATAATTGATGGATCTTTAACTACAGGAGCAATAGTTATATGTGAAAGTTGGATAGTCTCTAAACCTTTAACAGAAAGCACACTCTTAAAAAGTTTTTCTAGCGCTGGAACATTAGTAGTAAAATTAGGTAGTTGTTCGTAAAGGAACATATCTTCAGAGGTAAGCATTACTTCTGAAGCACCTTCACCAACATTCACTCTTACACTATCCATTATATGTTCTAAAGGAAATGATCGACCGACTTTTGTAGCAGGGGAACAGAACTGGCAACCTCTACCACATCCGCGAGTAATTTCTACTACACCAAAAGTAGAGCGATGTCGGACTACTGGAATTTCATCTACAGAAGGTTGCATATTTTTTGGGACTTTTATAATACGTGGGAGACTAGTATCACCTGCAATGATACGTTTAAACATATCATTAAGTACAAGTTCAACTTCGCCATCAATTAAGTAATCAATATTAAATTCATCTAACCGATTCGCTTTTTCAAGCTGCCAAGCTCCAGGCCCACCTACAACAATTTTAGGTCTATATTTCTTAATTATTGGATGTGTAACTATTTGCATAAACTCATGCGCATTTAGCGGCATAAAGTTATCTCCAGCTAGTTTTGAATAAACATCAGTAGCATAAGAAATGCCTAAAGGATTATGTGCATGAATAGCAACAATACTTGTTTCTGGCCCTACAAATTTTTCTAAATTTTCTGTATAGCAAGTTATAACATCATCTTCTGAGTAATCCTTTAATAGTAGAGTTTCTACCATACGAAGTCCATTAGGGACATATTTTGCTCTACCATCAGGCCAAGAATCATTGATCATTGAGGCGGGATCAATAAATATATGACTAAATTTGTAAGGGATGGTTGCGGAAAGCATTTGTTGCCAAATACTATGCTTAAATTCACTAGCTTCTGTGGAAGAAGCCGTTAAAACAATCTTTGGTGAACCCACAATTACCTGTCTCCGTCGTTAGAGTTAGAAAAAGTAAAACTTTTCTTGATAAGTTAATGCGATGTTGCCCGAACTTCGGCTCGATATCCGCCAATCTTACACTGGGATTTATTATTCATCAATTTGAAATGGATAAAATTGTGGAGTTTTTCTCAACCATAATTAGTTAGAACAAAGCTATCAAAACCATTGTTTTAGCTTAATTCTATAATTAATAATTCTACTGTGATTTAATTACAAAAAGCTTAAGAAAACTTAAGAAAACATTAAAATCTTAATTCCTTTTATTTTCCTTTACCCACTGAGAACCCTCTACCACCATAACAATAACTTTAGTAATTAAAGCCGCAAAAAGAGCAAAGGCCGCAGCATAAAAGCTACTCCAACAAGTAACAAAAATTGCATCCCAAAGTGTGTATTCTAGTGATGCTATCACAAAAAAATATGCTAGCGATCCAATAAATACAACCTTAGCAGATATTTCTGTCAAAGAACTACTACCTGTATGGCGTGCAAGCCCATCATAAAACGCATACCAAAAGCTATTTGGCTTATTATATTCTTCAATTTGATAATAAGGTGTATCTGCATTATTTATAGCATTTTGTTGATACATAGGTTGATACATAGTATGGCCTGGCCTAGATTCAACACCTGCTCCTTGATCTAGATAAGATTCTTTAGCATAAACTTGCTGTGTTCCACCACTACTTTTTCTTACTGTAGAAGGATTATTTGCAGCAAAATTTGTAGAGCAATTTTGACAGAAATTTGTAGTAGGATCATAACTATTTGTTTGATAACAACTAGGACAACTTACTGTATTAGAATTTATTGAGTTACTTGTACTACTTGTATTATTAGCTTGCTTAGAAGGCTTTTGAGATAAATAAGCATTGCTGACTTGTTTTGACTCAGCAATAATTGCACCAAGAGTGTTAGCTGAATTTGTATTTTGAGTTGTATTAGTTATAGTTGCCTGTTCCCCTATTGTTAAATAGGCTTTTTGCAAAGCATTTAACATTTCTTCTGCTGACTTATAACGTCTATTAGTATCCTTTTCTAAAGCATTTAAGACTATTTTTTTTAATGGACTAGGTATTGTATTTGGAAGTGGTGGAGGCTCATCTCTATGAATCATCACACATAAAGAAGGGATATCTGGTTTAGAAAAAGGGACTTTTCCAGCTAACATTTGATAAAACATCACTCCCATCGACCAAATATCTGTTTGTTGATTGCGTTCTCCATTAAACGCTTCTGGGGCCATATATGTAGGAGTCCCAGCAATTCCTCCACTATGATTAGTAGTATTAACTACTCTAGAGATACCAAAGTCTGCAAGTTTAGGAATATCTGTTTGGAGTAAAATATTTGCTGGTTTTATATCACGGTGAATAATTTGACGAGCATGTAAGTGTTTTAAGCCTGAGAGTAAGCCTATCATCATATTAATGGATGATTCTATAGAAGGAGTAGAGTCTCCATTTCCTTTTAGCCAATCTGATAGTGAGCCTCCTGAAACATACTCACTAACAATAACTACTTGACCATCATAGACTTCTGCTTCAATGATTGATAAGACATTAGGATGACCACCTGCTTTTACCCACAATTCAGCTTCTTGTCTTAAAGCATCTAGGTTTGGAGTTTCATCTAAAGTTATTTTTAAGGCTACTTGAGTAGTAACAATAGCTCCTCGGCGCTCTGCAAGCCATACAACTCCAAAGGCACCACGTCCTAGTTGTTTTACTAATGTATAAGGGCCAATTTTTTCTGTAGGGCGAAACATAAAGGTAGCTTAAATTAATAAACCAAAAAAATCAACTGAGTATATAAAATTATACTTAAGATTTGAACTAGTTATACTAAAACCTTTTATATTCTATTAATTAGCTAGATATTATAATTCTATTGATAATAAAATTGTACTAAAATTTATACTCTAAATAAAATCTTTAAAACTTTGTTTAGTTAGTTAAATTTTTATGAGAGTTCTTGCAATATTTTACCTTTTCAAATAGAATCTCACGGCTATATAAACTCTCCTGAGTAACTTTAATTATTACAGATAAAAGACTAATGGCTAAAAAGAAAATTTCTACTCCTGGTATTTTAATTGCAATTGGTGGGGCTGAAGATAAATTTGAAGAAAAATACATCCTTAATCGCTTTTTTGAGTTTAGCGGTGGCAAAAAAGCTTGTATTGCTATTCTTCCTAGTGCGTCTCAAGATGAGCGCACTGGCCCAGCTTACCATTCAATTTTTTCTGACTTTGGAGCTAAAACCGTAGATATTCTACCTATTTTTCATCATGATGATGCTTATGATGAAACTGCTGTAAAAACGCTAGAACAAGCAACAGGAATTTTTTTAACTGGAGGTGATCAAAATAAAATTACAGCAGTACTTTCTAAAACTCCTGCATTTGAAGCTATACAAAAAGCTCACTTAAAAGGCGCTGTAATTGGTGGAACATCTGCTGGGGCTGCTGCACTCTCTGACCCTATGATTGGAGGGGGTAGCCGAGGAAGTCTTGCACGTTCTGGTATGGCTAAAATTGCTCCAGGTTTAGGACTAGCTAAATCTTTAATTGTTGACCAACATTTTCATCAACGTGAACGCTTAGGTCGTTTAATGTATGCAGTAATGCTAAATTCTCATTTAGTTGGTGTTGGTGTAGATGAAGATACAGCAGCAGTAATTCACCCTAATGAACAAATAGAGGTAATTGGACGAGGGACAGTAACTATAGTTGATGCAAGAAAAGTACAAATGTTTAATCCTGCTGGTGTTCCAGATAAAAGCCCGTTGGTTTTTTCTAATATAGTTTTACATACCCTAACTCATGGAAGTAGATTTTCCTTAAAAACCTCTTCCCTAATACTAGAAAGGCGTAGCCGAGGAGATTAAAATAATGAAAGTTATTAGCACACAAGTATTTCGTGGCCCCAATATTTACAGCCTTAAACCAGTAATTAAATTGCTCTTAGACATTGAAGAATTAGAAGAACGCCCTTCAAATACAATTGAAAACTTTACTGATAGACTAATTTCAATGATCCCATCACTTTATGAGCATCGCTGTTCTGAAGGTGTACCTGGAGGCTTTATCTCTAGACTGCGTGAAGGCACTTGGATGGGACATATTATTGAACATACATCGCTTGAGCTACAATGCCTAGTTGGAACTACTGTAGGTTATGGAAAATGCCGTTCAGCTGGTCGTCCTGGACTCTATAATGTTATTTACTCTTATGTAGAAGAAAAAGTAGGCTTGCAAGCTGGTAAAATGGCAATTCGTCTAGTTGAGCATTTAACTTATGGAAATGAATTTGATTTTAAGGCAGAGTTTTCTAGTTTAATTCGTACTCTAGAAAAAACTGCTTATGGCCCTTCTACCCAAGCAATGATAGATAAAGCTAAAGAGCGTAATATTCCTGTACTTCGCCTTAATGATCGTAACCTAGTGCAGCTTGGGCATGGGGTTTATCAAAAGCGTATTGAAGCTACAGTAACTTCAATGACTAACTTAATTGCTGTTGATATTGCAAGCGATAAGGAATTAACTAAAAAGCTACTAGATGATGTTGGGATACCTGTTCCTAAAGGCCAAGTAGTTGATAAGGTTGAAGATGCACTTGAAGCAGCTAATGATATTGGTTTTCCATTGGTTGTTAAACCTCTAGATGGTAATCATGGAAAAGGTGTTGCTATTGGTATTAAAACTAATGAAGACTTAGTTTTAGCCTTTGAAAGAGCACAAGTTTATTCTGATGATGTAATTGTTGAACGCTATATTAAAGGGCGAGATCATCGTATCCTTGTAGTTAATAACGAACTTATTGCAGTAGCCGAACGCATACCAGCCAATGTGGTAGGAGATGGAACTCATACGCTTAAAGAGCTAGTAGACATTGCTAACCTTGATCCTCGTCGTGGTGAAGGCCATGAAAAACCGCTTACTAAAATCTTTATTAATGCTGAGTCTGAGCGTTTAATTTCTGAACAAGGCTATAAGCTTGATTCTATCCTAGAAAAAGGCAAAGTGGTTTACTTAAAATACACTGCTAATATAAGTACAGGAGGAACTGCCATTGATCGCACAGATGATGTTCATTATTCAATTGTAGATATGGCTAAGCGTGCGGCTCGGGTAATTGGGCTAGATGTAGCAGGTATTGACTTAATTACTTCGGATATAACCAAACCTGTAGAAGAAACTGGAGGAGCAATTTGTGAAGTAAATGCTGGGCCAGGTTTTCGTATGCACGTACACCCTACAGAAGGCCGTCCTAGAGATGTTGCTACACCTGTACTAAATATGCTTTTTCCTTCTGGAAGCCCTAGCCGCATTCCTATAGTTTCTATTACTGGTACAAATGGGAAAACTACTACAGCTAGAATGGTTGCACATATTTTAAAAATGGCTGGTCGTAAAGTAGGCTTAACAACAACAGACGGTTTATATATCGATGGTAGAAAGATTCTTACAGGCGATCTTACTGGCCCTTGGTCAGCACAAATGGTTTTAAGAGATCCTACTGTTGATTTTGCAGTCCTTGAAACTGCTAGAGGTGGAATATTACGTTCAGGTTTGGGTTTTGATTATTGCCAAATTGGTGTTATTACTAATATTTCTGAAGATCATTTAGGGCTTCGTGGAGTTGAAACAGTTGAAGAGTTAGCTTTTGTTAAATCTCTAGTAATTGAAGTAGTTGAAGATGATGGTTATGCAATTCTTAATGCAGAAAATAAATATTGTGTAGATTTAGCAGAAAAATCTGGAGGTAAAGTAGCTTATTTCTCTCTTGACCCAGAAAATGAAGTTATAAAACGTCATCGGGCTGCTGGGGGCACAGTAATTACTCTTAATGATAATGCAATAAAAATTTTCCAAGGTTCTTATGAAATTCCTGTTATGAATATTCATTCAATACCTGCAACATTTAATGGTAGGGCAATGATGAATGTGGCTAACTCTATGACGGCAATTTTAGCTGCTTATCTTTCAGGAGTAAAAATCGATGATATCCGTTCTGGGTTAAAGACTTTTAACACTAGTTTTTACTTAGCTCCTGGACGCTTAAACTTAGAGCAAGTTGGAGATTTTCATGTTCTACTGGACTATGCTCACAACACTGCTGCTTATGAAGCATTAGCAACTTTTGTTTCTCAATTAAATACCGCTCACAAAATTGGTGTAGTAGCCGCTCCTGGAGATCGCCGTGATATAGATCTACAAAATATGGGCGCTCAAGCTGGCAAAATATTTTCTCGCTTGATTATAAAAGAGGATGATGATTCACGTGGTAGAGCATCTGGTGCAACATCAGAAATACTTCGTCAAGCAGCTATTTTAGCAGGAATGAAAGCAGAAAATATTCAGATTATTCTAAAAGAACCTCAGGCTATAGAATATGCGCTTAAACACGCTGAGCGCGATGATTTAATAGTAATAACTTGCGATAACATTAAACGGTGCTTTGAGCAAGTAGTACACTTTAGAGATAGTTTACGTAAGACATTATAAAGTATTTCTAATACACTAAATTTTCTATATAAACAAATAAGCGCTCAAGTTTAAATTAACTTGAGCGCTTAATTTTTAGATCTATTTAGATCTTCGGGAAGGATTAAAATTCTTCTACTAGCTCTTCAGTTGTTTCTGGTTCATTTCGTTTGCTAAGTAAAGTTCTTAGTTTCATACGGGCTTTATGGAGTTGTGATTTAGAAGTACCTGCGCTAATACCTAATAATTTTGCTATTTCCTCGTGTTCATACCCATCAACATCATGTAGTAAAAAGATTTTGCGATATCCTGGAGGGAGTTTTTCAATTGCTGCGGCTAGTGCAAGATGGTCTACCATAGGAGTTGATTGTGTTCTAATAGTAAAGGGTTCGCTTTTTTCTGGCATTTCGCCATCCTCAGTGGTTAGTTCAGATCTAACAGATTTTTTGCGAAAATGCATTAGGACTTGATTAACAGTGATGCGATGAAGCCAAGTAGTAAAAGCTGAATCTCCACGAAAACTAGCTAGTTTTCTTTGTACTTGTAGAAAAACATCGTGGGCTAAGTCTTCTGCATCAGAAACATTAGCTGTCATTCTTAAACAAAGACTATAAACGCGACGATAATGGCGGGTGTATAAATTTTCAAATGATTCTTGGGAAATTTCTGTAATTTCTTGAGGGATTAAGCTTTCAAAAGGATTTAATTCTAAAGCATGTGTTGACATATATATCTCCTCCAAACCAATATCGCTACAAGTCCCAGCATTTACATATATTTGTAGCTTCTATAATATTTTAGGCATCTGCCTTTTCTTTGCGCCCTCTATAAGCAAACATTGTGCAGGAGAAGAAAAATCTGGCAAAATTTTAACAGTTTTCTCCAAATTTTTGGATTTTTATAAATTTATAAGTGATTTTCCTAGAGTTTATAAATGATTTTAAGGCGATTACTTTTATTTTTTGTATTTTTAAGAATAAAATTTTTGTTCTATTTTGCTTTATTCTGTTTTATATACTCCGTTTTTGTCATAAAAATGCACTATATGGTGTAAGGCTTTACAACTTTGGAATAGTGGTCAAGCATCAAAGCAGACCATCGCTTGCAAATATTACTTAAAAAGCTCATGCCAAACTGTATCAACTAAAGCATGAGTAATTGCACTAGCTAAAATAGATTTTGTGGCAAAATATGCTCTTCCATAAAAAATCCCTGCTATTGTAGCTAAAAAACAGTAAATTATATTTTTAGGGTAAGGAGCATTATTTAAGTGCGCTAACCCAAACACTATAGAAGCAATAATTAAGGCTAAATTATTATTTTTTAAGGCTTTTGCAAGCAGATTTTGCATTAATCCTCGAAAAAGTAGTTCTTCAGGTAAAGCAGTAAAAAGAAAAATCCCTAAAGCAGTTAAAAATACTGGTAGAAAGTTACGGTTACTTGGTGCCCAAATTAAAAATCCTGTCATCAGCCCTATACCTATGGCTAGAGGGGCAAATAAAATAAAATTTATTAAACCTTGGTAGAGGATTTTTTTGTCTAAGCGAAAATTATATCCAACATCTTCCACTCTACGATAAACAATAAATAATATTATGGCTAAACTAAAAGCAACTAAAACATTAAAAGCATAAATAACTTTACCTACCCAAATTCCACTTAATAAGCGAAAATCAAAAGGAAGCCAAATTAATAGAATTGCAAGAAAGTCTTGCCAAGTAATTTTATTTTCCTTATTTCTATCTTGGAAAAAAATTACTGCTGTTGGTAAAGATAAAAATAATATTAATTTTCCTAATCCAGTAAAAGTAAAACTTTTGTTACCTAATGAATAAATTAAATATGTAAAGGAAAACAATATAATCATTAACCAAAGTAATTGAGGGGTTAAATCAAATTTTTTTCTTATAAAAAAAACTATTTGTTCAACAGATAATAAACAGTAAGTAGAGATAAGTATAATAAAAGTAACTACAGTAGAAACTAGAGCTATAGCCCTTAACCCATTATAGAAAGCCAGTAAAGTGCCAATAGAGACAAAAACTATAACTAGTAAAATACTTCCAAGTAATTCAGAGTTTTTAGTAAATTTTATTTTCATAAATAGCTCCAAAAAAGAGAAACTTTTGCTAGAATAGCAGCTATAACAGATAATTTTAATTGATCCAAAAAGCAGAACCCACTATAGTAAGCAGAGTAAACAAATATCTAAATAATTAAATTCAAAAACTAATAAATTTTCTACTCTATAATAAATAAAAACTTCTAGAATTTATTCTTGCAATTATTTAAGGATTAGGCTAAAAAGTTAGTCTAGCATTTTTCCTGCAAGATCCTAGTGGTCTATATTAAGCAACATTTAGTAAATAAATAAAATATTTTAGGGACTTTATCTTTTAAGGGGAAACTTTAACTTCAAGAATAATCGAAGTTATACTAAATTTTAATAATGGCTAGGAAATTACTTACAGAAATATCCATTCTAATGGTTCAGCCTCGTTCAGATTTGCCAATGGTTGAGCATGAGATTAAATGTATTGCTCAATACGGTGGTTTATCAAAAAATCAGCTACGTTCAGTCAGTCCTTTTTATTCAGAAATAAGTGAAAGTCTATTAGAAAATGTAGATGGGGTAATAATAGGTGGTTCTGATACCTCTGTTTTAGATGATTTTCCTTGGACAAACTCCATTATTGAGTTGATCCATAAAATAGCAGAAGTTAAAATGCCCCTGTTTGGTTCTTGTTGGGGTCATCAAATGGTAGCTAAAGCCTTTGGTGGAGAGGTTGTATCAGATATTTCGCGTAAAGAGATGGGATCAATAGAAGTTGTTTTGACACCTCAAGGAAAAAACGACCCTCTTTTTGGTAAGCTGCCAGAAAAATTTGTAGCTCAATCTGGTCATAAAGACCATGTTATAGAACTACCCCAAAACATTGATCCCTTGGCTTATTCTGACTTGTCACCTTATCAAGCAATTAAAGTAAAAGATTGTCCCATTTATGGAGCGCAATTTCATGCTGATATGGACAAAATAGAATTAAAAGAACGTCTAGAGTACTATCAGTACGACTACGTTAACACTGAAGAATTCGATAATATTTGCAATAGCTTGCAAAATAGCCCTGAAGCAGTAAAAATACTAGCAGCTTTTATAAATGATGTGGTACTATAAGCGCCTGCTAAATAATTGTTAGCTTTCATGAATTAAATTCTCAGTAGTTTTTCTATTCATGCTATAATTGTCGCTCAACAACTTTTTCTGATTAAAGTTTTACCCGTAAGATAAGATCTTTTAGAATTTAAAAGCCATTGGTTTATAACCGATTCAAAGCAATTTAGGCAGCGATTCAAAAAGAGATAAATTAGATTAAATCAAAAGCGACCCAATCCATAGGAGATGGTATGGGAATTTTAAAGAATATTTTTAAGTCACTCTGGGGTCAAAGTGACGAGGAAGTTAAACAGCCAGAACCTGTAAAACAGGTGGAAAAGCCTCCAGAGCCTGTAAAACCTGTTTCAGCACCACAACCTCCTCCTCTGAGCAACAAGTATGCTCCAGAGCCTTATCAACCTAAAACGCCTGCACCACCACAGGTTGAGCCGCGCATTGAACCTAAGATTGAGCCTAGCCGAATAGAAACTCCTATTCGGCCAAGCCAACCAACCTTCCAGACTCCCCCAACTCCTGTAATTACGCCTACACAACCAGAACCACCTCGTGTAGAAACCCGCCCTTCTTCTCAAGGTTACTCTAATCTTGGATTTGAGGAAGAAAAATTTACTAGTCCTAGTAAAGATTATAAACCTGCCCCTACGCCTAGCCCCGCTAGCTTTATACCTGTTAATAAACCTCTAACTCCTGAGCCTGCACCTACTGCTCCAGTGCTTAGAACACCTACACCTGAAATAGTTGCAACAGCCCCTACACCTGCTTCAAATGCACTTTCTTCAGAAATGAGCTTTTTTGATGAAGTGGTGGATGATTTTGACGAAGCTTTTGACGCAGCATTTAATGCATCTCCGTCTTTTTCAGTAGATCAGCCTATTTTAGCTGGAGAAGTTAAACACGATGAAGCGGCTATACAAGACCTTTTTTCTAAAATAGCGGCTAATTATGCTAAACCTGTCAAAAACTTTGTCTTTGAACTTAAAAGAGGTACAGCAACTAAAGAATGGGTAGAAATTTGCCGCCCAGCTATGCGGAGCATTAGCCGAGCAGCAGAAAATATGGAACTTACTACAGCAGCTAAAAGAATGATAGATTTTGATGAGGCACTTTCTTTAGCTCAAACAAGTGAGGAGCGTTCCTTAACAGGAGAAATTCGAGATTTAATTTTAGCAAGTTATGAAGAACTCATAGAAGTGATGCCTCAAACCTTTGTTATTGGCGAAGAAGAACAACAAAGAGAAGGTATTATTATTAACTCACTACTTAAACAAATTCCAGACTTAGGCCGTGTTACCTTTGAGAAATTATATGGAGCAGGTTTAACCTCTTTAGACACTCTCTTTTTAGCCAAAAAAGAAGATTTGGCCGCTGCTACAGGCATTCCTATTTGGTTATGCGAAAGAATTTGTAATAAATTCCAAGAGTATAGAGAAGAACTAGATGGAACGCCTAGAGATGTAGCTCAGTCTGGATATAGAACTAAACTAGCAGAACTTGTTAGTGAATTACGCCGTCAACATGAAGGCTTTGAGCGTGCTTCAGCACAAGAATGGTCTAATCCTGCACTAGCAGCAGAAAAACGTAAGTTTAGACAAAACAGACAAGCTTGTGTTTTACAAATCAATGTAGTACTAGCAGAAATGGGTGAACTGGATCTTGTTAACGAAATTCAAAAACTTTCCTTTGAACGTCGCATACAAAGATTAGAAGAATATCTTGAAAGCTCCGCTGGCATGGGCATGTGAGGAGACGAGAAAACTTAAACTTACAGCAGAAGAGCAGAAAGGCGAAAAGACTTTATGGCAGATTATTCTAGAGAGGAAGTTTTAGAAAAAATAAAAAAAGGCGAAAGCCTTGAAAGAGCCGATTTAAGAGATATTGCACTTAATCAAGCACATTTAGAAGGAGCAAATTTGCGCCGTGCTGATCTAGAAGGAGTAAACCTTGAAGAAAGTAATCTTCGGCGTGCTAATCTTTCTAGTGCTAATTTACGGGATGCTTATTTAGTCCGTGCTGATCTAGATGGGGCCAATCTACAAAAAGCTGATCTAGAAGGGGCTAATTTAGAAGGGGCAATACTACAAAATGCCGACCTAAGCCGTGCTAACTTAGAAGGAGCAACTTTTGAAGGTGCTAAACTAAAGGGTGCTCGCCTTAATTATGCACAATTAGAACTTGCTAACTTAGGTGGTGCAATACTAGAAGGTGCTCAACTTGCTAATGCAGATTTAAGAGAAACCTATCTTGGCGGAGCAAAGTTAATTAAGGCAGATTTGCAATATGCCAAGATGGAAAAAATTAACCTTGAAGAAGCAGATTTAACAGAAGCCAACTTAAAAGAGGCTAATTTACGTAGTGCTTATAGCGAGGGAGTAAATCTAGCTAGAGCAATACTAGAAGGCGCTTCATTAGAAGGTGCTTCACTTGCTAGAGCTAATTTTGTTGATGCAGATTTAAGACATAGTAACTTAAAAAATGCCAAACTTGCAGGCGCAAAAATGACTGGTGCTAAATTAGCTGGTATAGAAATAAGCCCAGAACAATTAGGAGAAATAATAGCTGATTGGGTTGATTTTTCTCCTGAAGCCAATGGTCAAATTAAAGTAAAAGGTAATGAGGCTGCACAATTTTATAAAAAGCTTAAAAGCGGTGAATCTACTCAAGCAACTGCACCTGTTGTAGCACCACCTCAACCTTCTGCACAAGATCAAGCTAAAAGGTTTTTTGGTAAAGGTGATGTTTTGCGTAATGCTTCTTTAGAGTTTGGGGAAAAATCTTTAGTAGAAATAGAAAGCCGTTTTGAAAAGTGCTCTATTACTATTGGTGATGGTGCTCAGCTTACAATTGGCCCTAATGGTGTATTAGAAGGCTGCCGTATTATCGGGGCAGGAGAAATTGTAATTTACGGAAAGTTTTCTGAAGATGGGTCTTCTCCCAGCATAGTTGGCCCTAAGCGTTTGATTGTTGGAAAAACTGGGTCTGTCTCTGGAGCATTGCAACAACCCCCAGAACTTACTCAATTTGGTTTTGAACGTGGTTGTACTCTAAGATTAAAAATTATTAGATCAAAATAGTGTGAAAGGAGCTTGATCCTATGTCCGATAGCCCTAAGCAAACCATTTTAGAAGATGGAACAGAATTTGATGGCTCAGTTAAATCTAAATGCCCTATTACTGTTAGTGGTAAATTAAAAGGGGAGGTTTCTGCCCCTTCATTAACAATTACATCATCGGGTTCAGTACACGGCCAAGTCAGGGTTTCTCATCTTAAGTCTCAAGGTGAATTATCAGGAGAAATAGATGCTGAAAATGTTGAATTGGCTGGTAAGGTTAATGACCAAACTACTATCCGAGCTACATCTCTAGAAGTTACACTTAATCAGCCAGGAAATAAACTACAGGTTACTTTTGGTAACTGTGAGTTACAGGTAGGTGATAAAGCTAAAGTGATAAGTGAGCCTGCTAAGCCTATTGTTAAGCCAGCAGAACCAATTGTAACACCAGCACCAAAACCACCTGTACGCTAATAAAAACTATTAAATAATAAGCAAAAAAGCAAAGCTATATTTTTTATAGCTTTGCTTTTTACTTTTAATGGCAAACCACAGATAAAAAGGCTTAAGAACTATTCTTAAGCCTTTTTTAGTTATTTTTGATAATTACCACCTAATTTAGAAGCATCACCTTCACATAAGGTTTTTACTAGTTCCTCATGAAAGTAATCTGGCATAGTCTCTAAAGCAGCACCCATACGTTCTTTATAGTGTTTTCTTGATTGTTCTATAGTGTCTTTAAGAACATCGTACAGGTTATTATTCTTACGTCCTTCTGATATTTTCTTTTCATTATAAAGCTTAATTTCAGATACAAGTAATCTTGCTAATCTTTGTGCAGATTGATCTGTAGTAGCACCTGGGTCAAATTTCTTTTGTGTAGCAGAACTAGTACCACTAGTAGGTGTAGGGGCAGGGGCTTTTACTGGAGATTGTAGCATAGGAGGTGGTGTTGCAGCCTTAGGCATACTTGGCATAACAGGTTTAGGGGGTTGTATTGGTGGAGGTGGAGAAGATGGTTTTTGTGCAACAACAGGGGGCATAGCTGGTGGAGCAGGAGCCACAAAATTCATCTCCGCAGGTTTTTCTACTGGTATAGGAGGAGGTTGAGGAGGCACAGGAATTGGAGACATTGGCCTTGTTTGTGCTACTGGTGGCATAACTGGCGGTGGGGCAATTGGCAAAGGTGGCGCTACTGGCTGCATAACTGGTGGTGGGGCAATTGGTAAAGGCGGCGCTACTGGCTGCATAACTGGCGGCGGTGTAATTGGTAAAGGTGGTGCTACTGGCTGCATAACTGGTGGTGGGGCCACTGGTCTTGGTGGGGGGGGGGTAACTACTGGTTGTATAGGTTTAGGTGGACTAGAAATAGCATCTAAAAAAGGTTCTTGCTTGGGTGATGCAAATGGGTTAGACATAGGCTGTACTGTAGCAAATTTACTAGCAGCCCCTCCAGATTTTGAGCTAGGAACTGGAGGTAAATCAAGTGGGCTTGTACTAGCAAGATTATCCATTGCACTAGGTTGCTGCCTTTGTGGCATAGGTGGTGCAAGAGGTGGTGTAGGAGGTGTTACTCTTGGCGGTTCAATAGGTTTAGCAGGTGCAAGAGGCTTGCTTTCAAAAGAAGGAGGAGACATTGGAGGATGGATAGCTACCTTAGGTTCTGGCTTAGGTATTGAAACCTCAGGTTTATATGAAGGTGGAGGAATAGCTGGCGCAGGTGGCTCTATTTTAGGTGCAGAAACAATTGGAGGCGGTGTAGGTGTTATCTTAGGTGCAACAGGTTCGGGTTTCAACAGTGGTGGGGGAGAAAGTTTTACTGGTTCAGGAACAGGAGCCGGTCTTGGAGGCTCAAATTTTGGAGCAACTAGTGGAGGTAAAGGCTCTGGGCTTGGTGCAGTAAGCTGATTACCATATTGGTTATCTGATCTTTGATCTGTATTACTAGGTTGGCCTAACCCCATTTGAATAGTTTGGTTATCTCTACGAAATAGCCTTTTGATAAATTCCACCAGTCGTGCAATTAAACTCATAAATCCTCCTACTAAATAAATCAAATGCCTAGATGTACATCAAAATTTTTTAGCATATTACCATAACTAAGCAATCGTTTTCATTAAACAATCTTGAAGATGAGACATCCATTTATAAAAACACAAGCTATTTTATATTTACTTTCTTAAAGTCTATTTTACCTTAATTTTTATTTTTCTGGCACCGTAGTTTCTCAACTAGGACTTTGAGCCTCTAAACTTAACTAAGTTTGGGATATTTGTTAAAACCTCTTCTCTATCACTGAGTATGCACTCAATCTAGTAACAATCAGATCCACTTTACCTCTATATTCTTTAACAATTCTATTTTCTTACTTAATAAAACCTAAGAAGCTTGCTAAACAATTTTCTAATAATTTACTATCCCAAAGATTTAAAGAGGAAAAAATTGTTGGAGATTTAGTAACATTTTAAGTTTTGCTTGTAGCTTTATATAGATAAAAACACTTACTATATATTTTAATTCTAGGCTTTGAATATATATATTTTTGATTTTTGATTTTGCTAGTGAAAATATTTTATCAAATAAAGTGCTTTATTTATAGGCCATTAAGCCAAAATATCCAAAAGAAATTTTTATCTTGGATAAAGATAGAAAATAAAATTTTTAAGAAAAAGTTTTTCTTCATTATTAAACACTGTAAAGTTTATTTACATTAAATACTGTAAAGTTTATTTACTTACCAAAATTTCTCTGCATACTTTGTAACTACTTTATATATCAAAGAGTTAGATCTAGAAACATTTTTATTGAATACTAGGTATACATTTTCACTTTAATTTAATCTATGGCTACTTAAAATAGAAGCCTAATAAAGTGGTGATAAAGCAGTAATAAATAGAACAATTAGCTGACCGCAGAGTCAGAAAATATAAAAAAATCTAATACTTTATCCTTATGGCATAGCAGTTGCTGATTGGTAATACCAGTCAACCAATCAAAAAATCTTAACTTTCAATTTTCAAAAAACTTAACTTAGAGAAAAATTTTAAGGAGAAACAATGTTCTTAGGAAAAGCCATTGGAAAGTATTTATTTAGCTTTTTGCTCTTTGCAATAATGTTTGGTTTTGGAGCTAAAGCTGTAGAAGCAACTACTTTAGTTTTTGTACATGGAAAAGGATCTGGAAAAGATACCGTATCTGGAGTAACCAATAATTATTGGACAACAGATATGATTAGAGCCTCAACAAGAAATTATGCAGCTAAATCTTTAGTTGTTTCTTATGATGGAAGCCAATATTACTGGGATACAGTTGGCGATATTTCCACACAAATTAACAACTACTTAAACTCATTTCCTAATGAAAGACTTGTTTTTATTTGCCACTCTTATGGTGGTATTCAAATGCGCTTTATTCTTTGCAATAGCACCTCATCTGCACCTTACTATAACTATCGTGGCGCAAACTTTGCCCGTATTGCTGCCGCAACAAGCCATGTAATTACCCTAGCAACTCCACACGGTGGAAGCGCAGTAGCAGATTTAGGTTCAACACTCTCTAATAGTGCTTTTACTTCCTGGATTGTTTCACTTGTAGATAATAACTCCAATGCTTCTAAGGTTTTAACCTCTTCTCATTTACAATATGCTGGTCAAAATTGGTTACGTGATAATTTAAGAACCAAAGCCTTCTATACCGTTGCTGGTACAAATACTCTTAACCACATTTACCACTTAAATGATGTAGGTTTAGGAACTCTCTCATTACTTGCTCCTTTTAGTGGTGCTAATGATGGTTTAGTAGGTCAATCAAGCGCTCACTATACTGGTGCTCCTGGACTGGATTGGTATAACACAACTGCTAATCACGACCATAATCGTCATAATGATGATCCTGGTTATCTTGGAGACATTATAGGTCAATACGGCTGGTAATTTAACTTAAAGAGGAGAAAAGGAAATGAAAAAATTTGGATTATTACTAACAGCAGTTATCTTAGTGGTTGTAGCCGTATCTTTCACACAAAATGTTGAAAATAGCACACCAGACAAACAAAAAATCAAACCTATTACACAATTAGAAAAAGAGCGTATTTCAAAAGAAGGTTCTCTTAATCGTGGTGATACAGGCCGTTTAACTCCAGAGGCTTTTAATCAAGAGTCTGAAGCAATTAGAACTAGCTCTAGTATGTTTGTAATGGAAGGTATTAAATCAAGCAGCGTTAGCCTGCCCATCACTGGAGATCGCGCTAAAATAGGCGTTTTCTCTGCTAAAGATGGAAGTCTTGATATAGAACTATCTGACCCACAAGGCCAAGATGTCCCTGTACTTCCTCATACTCGTAATAGTCAAATTCCTTCTCACGAAATGAGTCAAGTAGTAATGGGTCGTGGTGGTGTTAAGGATGGTGTTTTACTAGTTACAGACCGTAAAGTGATGACTCCTGGTACTTATGAAGTAAGTGTTAGACAAACAAAAGCTCCTTTTGACATTATTGTTAATGATGAAGGTGGCCCTGTATTAAATCTTTGGTTAAACGATAATGGTCGTGATAGCAAAACTGGTGTTGCTGTTTTTGCTGAAATTAAAGATGGCGAAACATCAGTTCTTGGTGCTCAATTAGTAGCAAAAATTAAAGGTACTAAGACAGAAGTTTCTTTAATAGAAACTACTCCTGGTGTTTATTCAGCAGACTTAAATGTTTCTAATTTTGAAGGTATTCAAACTCTAATAGTAGAAGCTAGGGCAAGAACCAGCAAAGGGCTAGATCTCCTACGCAATGGCAGTATAGATGTTATTGCAGGAAAATCTAATGCTAAGATTTTAGGAATTGGTCAAGAAACTCTTACTGGCTCTGATTTAGTAGTAGAAGTAAATGTTAAAGTGACAGAAGCAGGTCGTTATTATGTTAAAGGTAATCTTTTAAGTAACAATAATGACCCTATTGCTTGGGCACAAGATGCTCAAGAATTAACTCCTGGTAATCATACTTTAACACTTAAATTCTCTAGAGAAGTACTTAATACCTCAGGGTTTAGCGCAGGATTTAAACTTTCTGGCGTTGAACTAATGAATACTACTAATATGCCTGGAATTAAAGCTGCTGAGAAAATAGATAATTTCTTCCTCAAGAGTTCTTTATAAAAATATTCTTGAAGGTCATAAGCTATAGCCTAGAAGTAAACTTCTAGGCTATATTTGTTTTTACCAAAAGTTTTATCCAAAAGAAAACCATCAACTTAAATTATCTTATTTTAGGAGTTTTCTAAATGCTACGTTATAGTAAGTTTTTACTCTTATTCTCTTTTATTTTAGCATTTATTATTGTTACTGACTCTCAAGCACAAATTCCAGGAATTGGCCCAGTTGAACCTGTACGTAGAGTAAGTACTGGGTTTGCTTTTACCGAAGGCCCTGCCTCGGATATTAAAGGAAATATTTATTTTACAGATGTTTCTAGAAACCGTATTCATAAATTAGACCTTCAAGATCAGCTTTCTACCTTTTTAGATGATAGCCAAGGCTGTAATGGGTTAATCTTTGATGCCGATGAAAAGTTAATTGCTTGCCAAGGAAACCCAGGTCGAATAATTAGAATAGATATTAATAGTAAAACTATTCAGCCCATTATTGAACAATTTCAAGGTAAACGTTTTGATAGACCAAATGACTTAGTAATTGATAGACAAGGTGGTGTTTATTTTTCTGACCCTGTTTTTTCTGGACAAATGGTGCAGGATAAAATGGGGGTTTATTATGTTTCTTCTAGTGGGCAAGTTAATCGAATAATAGATAATCTTTCCCGTCCTAATGGAGTAATTCTTTCTCCTGATGAAAAAACACTCTATGTACTTTCAGGTGCTTCAAATGTAATGGCTTATCCTGTTAATTCACCAGGCCAAATAGGTCAGGGTCGTGTACTTGTACAGCTACAATCATCAAGTAATGGTGATGGAATGACTGTAGATTCACAAGGTAATTTATACCTAACTCGTCCTGGTATTAATGCTATTGAAGTAGTAACCCCTGAAGGAAGATCTCTTGGTTTAATACAATTTCCTGAGGCACCTTCTAATTGCACATTTGGAGGAGCAGACTTTAAGACCCTTTATGTTACGGCACGAACCTCTGTTTATTCTGCAAAAATGGCTGTTGTAGGCCATCGCTTTGCTACTCCAATATCTGCACCAGGTTTTAGCATAGACTTAGATCCAATTAATCAAAGCGTTTCTGTTGGTATGTCAGCGCAATTTACTGTAAATGTAATTTCTATACAAGGCTTTAGCCAAAGTGTAAGCCTCTCAGCAACATCTGCTAATAATCAAATTTCTGCACAGTTTTCTAATAGTTCCGTCACACCTGGAAATAGCACAATGTTAACTCTTAATACTACCAGTACTATTAGCCCAGGAGATTATCCAATAAATATTGTAGGTAGAGCAGGCTCAATTACAGTTACACAAACAGCAACTTTAAGTGTAGTCAGTGGAGGAACGGCTGGTGATTTTTCTCTTAGCCTTCAACCTAGCTCACAAATGATAAATGCTGGTAGTTCAACAAGTTTTAATATTGGTGTTCAAGCAATAAATGGTTTTGCAGACCCAATAAATCTAAATGCTACAATCTCTCCAAATAATTCTAATGTTACTAGTCTTATTACTTCGCCAATTATTTCTCCTGGGGCTACAACTACTATTACTATTAACACTACAACTAGCACTCCTGAAGGAACTTATAATATCACTTTAACAGGAATATCTGGTCAAATTACTCGTACAGCTAATGTTACTGTAAGTGTAATTGGTGCTCCAGATTTTGCGGTTTCCTTCCAACCAAATAGTGTAACTATTAATCGGGGTCAAAGCGCCCAATTAACACTTAATATAGCTCGTAGCGGAGGCTTTACTGGAACTATTATGATTGCTGGCCCTGCCGCAGCAGCATTAAAAGACTTAAAATTAAAATTAACTCCTGAAACACAATCAAGTAATGGTAATAGTGTAAGCTTTACAATTAAGTCAAAGAAAAAGTCTCCAGCAGGTTCACAGACTCTAACCTTTATGGCAATGGACAATGATGAACGTATTCGAGTAGCAACCTTTACTCTAATACTGCAATAATCTTACGTATAGTCAACTAAATCTATAAAAAAGGTAGCTAAATTTAGCTACCTTTTTTGCTAGGGGTTTTTCTAAAAGTTTTCGCCATATCAACCTAACGTAGTATAATCAAATGGCTATAGTGTCAACTTATAGTTAAAAATAACCGATAATCAAACACATTTATAAAAATGTTTAATTGATATTTATTTGAGGAAAAAGCTATGTCAAGTTTAAGACGTGTTGATTCAAATGCCCCTTCAACTTCTGGGAATACTTCTTCTACTAGTAGAAATTCTAGTACTTCAAGTACTACTACTTCTTCTTCTGCCTCTGCTTTTAGTGGCTTAGGACGTGTTAATAGTCAGCCTAATGCGGCAATTCAACAGCAAAACCAAAATAATCAACAAAATCAAAGCAGTAGCGGTAAAGGTGGCATCCAACAAGATATAAACTTACTTAATGGATTGCTACAGAATTTTGGCGAAATGATCGGACTCCCAGACCTTGAGCTAAATGATCAAAACCGTTGCTCACTGCTTTTAGGAGATGGAGAAGAAGCAGTTCAACTTACTATGGAGCTTTCTCCAGATGGTTCACTATGCTTTTATACAATTTTAGATAAAGATGCTAGTGGTATTCCAAACCAAGTAAAAGAATATATTGCTAATCAACCTGGTTCTGATGATGGAACTTACCTCTCACTTAATAGCTCAGCAACAACAGTCTTTTTATGTCTAAATGGTGAAGTAAAGAAAATGAATGGGTTAGACTTTGAAACTTTGGTACGTAATTTTTATTCCTCTGCCAATCAATGGCGTGCAAATTATAAAAAGTTGTCTAAGCCTATGACAGCTTCTACTGCTCTACTTAACCGCCCTGCGGCTAAGGATAAAAAAGCTAAGGTTGAGCGCTATATTGATAAAGCTACAGGCTTTTTAGCTATTGCTTACATAATTTATCGAATGGGTGGAATACTAGCTTAAAGCTAGTAAAATTATAAAAGGTAAGTATTACCTTTTGAAAATGGCTTTATTAAGTTATTTTCTTTAAGTTATCTGGAGGCTAAAATGAGTATTAATCGGGTAGGCGGTGGCTACTCTCCTGTAGAGATTGCTAGAGAGCAACAACAAGTTAATCAACAACAAAACACCCAACAAGTTAAAAATGAAACTAAGTTAAATGACCCTAATCTACAAAATGCTGATATGACACAACTTATTCAGCATCAAGGCGAAGCTGTTCCAATACAACAATCCCAAGAATCTGCTGAAACTAGATATACAGATCGCGAGTCTGAAGGTGGTAAACAAGAAGATGACCCAGAATCTATAGAAGAAATGGAAGAAAAAACTAAAAAAAGCGTCCAAGACCTACAAGATGGCCTTGAACAAGTCGCTGAAGGCATAGAACAGTTAAAAGAACTTAGCCATACTGAAAGCGGTATTCCTAAAGGTCTAGATGAACAACTTCAAAAAATCTCCCAAATGGGTCAAAAACTAGTAGTAGATATTGAAAAAACCGTTGAATTTGCTGTCACAGAAATGCTAACTATTGGTGATAATTTGTTTAATACTACAGTAACAGAACTGGTAGCTATACGTAGTCTAGTAGATGATTTTCTTGCTGATATGAACAAAAGACAAAGCCGAATACCTACGCCTGATGTTCGTGATAAAAGCTCTCGTGCTGAGAGTCTACGCAAAGGAAAACAAAATTTTAGCCAAGCATTAACTAATGTTTCTAATACTACAAACTTAATGTTAGAAACAGCCGAAGCTTCTATACATCAACTTTTAGCAAGCCTAGATGAGATTCGTGGTGGTTTTAATGATGTAAATAACGCTGAGGCAAATGGGTTTAAGAGAATTGAAGCAGGGTTTCGCTCCTTATTTGCTAGCCTTATTGACTTAATGAGTACTACAGATCAGTTCCGTAATAATCTAGAATTAGTCTTAAGTAATTTGGCTATTGTCCCAGAGATATTACAAAAAGACTTAGGAAGTCGGGAGGCGTTAGGATTACCAGCAAAAATGTCTGCTATCTTATGGCAAACTCCTGATAAGGTTGAGCAATGCTGGCGCTCTATTCAAGGTAATTTAGGAACACTTTCAGCCGTTATGTTTAATTGTGGAAAAATGATAGAAGCTAATTTTGAAGAGGCTGCAAGAGCAGTTATAGACGAAGGCCAAATAGCAGTAGATTGTGTTAATCAAGACCTAGGAGATATTAAAGACGAAGTTAAAGAAACTTTTTCACCTTCTGCCGCTCATGCAGTAGAGCAAATCCTAGAAGGCGCAGACCATGTAGAAGAAGCCTTAGGTGATTTAGTTCAAGTAAGCGAGAAAAAACATAATACTATTAAGCGTGGAAGCGTAAGTAAAAAACTTCCTGCACATTTTAATGTTAGGTTATAAAAATCAAAGGGATAAAACCATAAAATTTTATCCCCTTAAAAAACTTAGTTAAAATTAACCAACGAACAACTAATTCTTTGGAGTGCTAAGAACAAAAACTTCTGTATTAGCATTAGAATCATCCGTCCAACTTACAAATAAAGTACCGTTACTATCAAAAGCTGCGCTAGGAAAAAGAGATGCTCCTGAATTACCAGATAAATTTGTACTACTACTAAAACTTTGTCCTTTATTACTTGAACTTGCAAAAAATACATCTATACCAGTAACTCCAGAAAATTCTTGCCAAGCTACAGAAGGATTAGCTTGACTATCAATTGCTATATAAGGTGCAGTAGCTCTACCAGAGTTAGATACTTTTAGTTTTGGGCTAAAAGTTTTACCATTATTAGTAGATTTAACTAACTCAATATCCCTTCTACTAGCGCCTGAAACTCTAGTTACATCATAGAAACTAATATAAACTGCATCGCTTTGATCAACAGCAACAAAGGGTTGAAAGCTTTGAAGTGCTGAATCAGAAACGACTTTTGCTTTCTTAAATTTTTTACCGCTTTTAGCCATAACCATATTTACTTCTACTGAAGTTGAGGTAGTACCAAAAGTAGCAGTGTTATATACCATAAAGACAGTACCTTTGGAGTTAAAAGCAAGATATGGGGTTGAAGTTAACACTTGAGTGTTTCTACCATTTTCAGCAATTAAGGTAGGTTTAGAAAAACTAGTACCTGCATTACTGGAACTAACTACAAATACCCCTGATTTACCATCTTGACCGCTTGCTAGAAACCCATTATAGCTAACCATCACATTTTTATTTTTATCAACAGCAATAGCAGCAACATTGGCAAACCCTGTATCAGGAGTAATACCAACAGGTCGAGAAAATGTTTTTCCTTGATCAGTTGATTTAGTAAATAAGACCTGAATATCTCCAACCCAAATAACATAAATATTTCCTGAACTATCTAATGCTAGATTAGGACTGGTATTAAAAAAGTCATCTGAAGTTGAGAGTCTTAAAGCTTGAGAATAAGTTTTACCACCATCTAATGATTGGCGATAAAAAACTTGAGTTCCTCCCTCAGCAGCCCTTTCGGTATCGTCTTCATAAACTGCATGCAAAATGTTTTTTGAATCCATTTGAATGCTGCCAAAGCTATTTCCTCTAGTGTTGCTTATATTTGTAGGAAGAGTTGCCCTACGACTTTGCCCATAAACAGTTAATCTTAAATTAGTCTTTCGTACAGAACTATTACTAGTAGCAGATAGAGTAATAAAATAGGTTCCAGCAGGTGTAGAACTACTAGTTGAGACGCTTAAAGTTGCTGATTCACCTGCATTAAGACCTGTTTTACTAAAACTATATGTAATTCCTGTAATCATAGGCTCAGCAGATAGAGTTAAGCGATCGGTACTACCATTAAGAGCGCTAGTAGTAATATTATAATCTACTTTTCCACCAGCAATAGCATTATCAAAAACCTTAGTAGTTGATAAATTAAAGTCTCCTAGATTAGGATCACGATTAGTAGCAATTTGAGTAAAGAATACATCAGGATCACCACTACGTTCATCACTCCAAGAAAGATAAAAGTTTTTATCATCTGCGGTTAAACCATCATAATCACCATGATAGTCACCGCTTTCAGAAGGGCTAAAAACCCAATTATGGTCAGTGATACGGAAATTTTTACCAAAACTAGCCCCATTATCTTTAGAGATAGCCATATAAACATCTGTTAAACTATCATTAACCATATCATTACGACGATCCCACCATCTAATTCCAACTGATCCATCACCTGCTACGGCTACAGAAGGATTTATTTGTGTGGTATCTGTACTATCATCATTAATTTTTAGAGGAGTGCTAAAGGTATTTCCACTATCTGTAGAACGAACATAAAAAATATCACTACGATCTCTAGTAGCTCCAGATGAAAAATCAGCATAAACAACATGTATACGTCCATCTTTATCTACAGCTAAACTTGGAAAAGCGCTTGCCCTTACTCCATCCCCTCCAGTGACATTAAAAAATGGAAAGTTATTATTGATAGCAATAGGCTTAGGAGCACTAAAAGTCTTACCACCATCAACTGATTTTACCAAAGAGACACTACTTACTATACCGCCATTTAAGGTTATAGAAGAAAAAGCAACATAAAGTTCGCCATTTGGGCCTACCATTGGCATAGAGCCTTGTACAACAAGATTATTATTAGTACTAACATTTACTGGCGAACCAAAAGTTTTGCCACCATCTGTAGAAGTAGAAACAGCAATAAAAGTGTCTGTTAAACCAAAAACAGTCCAACTTACATAAACATTCCCACGTGTAGCAGCATTACTATTATCTACTGCAATCCATTCTTTATCATGAAAATTATCATCGTTATTTAAGGTATTGCTAGCATCTCCTAGCCCTTGGAAAGTAGCACCATTATCAGTAGATTTTGTTACTCCAACTATTGATGTAAAGTTGTTTCCTTTAAGGGCTAAAAGGGCATAATAGAGTTCACCATTTGGCCCATAAGCAACTACTCCATCACCTAAATTAAATTGATCTCCGGGTTCAGGAATAGAACTTTGTGCAAAAGTATTTCCACCATCAGTAGAAAAACTATATCCACAGGTATTGCGGTCTACAGCTATATCATTAAATGAAGCTACTACATTACTACCTCTTACAGCAACCGAGGTTTCGCTTTGAGTACGTAAAACCGTATCTAGCCCAGGGTTATTAACTCTAACATTAGTCCCTAAGCTACTAAGCTGAGGTTTTACTTTAGAAGCCGCTAAATTAGTTTTTGATTGGTTAGGAAGATCTAACAGCCCATTACGATAGAGTGCGGCTCGTTTACCAGCAGTAGAAAGATTTTTAAAAACCTTTGGATTAAGCATCCAAGCAAACTTTTTATTTTTTATAGCTAAACTATCTTTTTTTAACGGAGTTAGCGCATTTGCTTCCATCGCGGATTTAGGTTTTTTGTCTCGGCTTTTACTCCTTAAATTACTTTCTTGGCTTTCTTCATATATTCTAATAAGTTTTGAAAGCTCTTGTTCTGTTATATTTTCTTTTCCATAGCCAGAGGGGCGAAAACGGCGTTGTCTTATTTCTTTAATAATGTCTTTTCCTGTGTGAGCTTCTACGGGTTCTACAAATTGGAAAGAGCTAAAAATAAAGCTGATAATTATTGTTAACACCAGCCCTATTCTAAAAATAGGCTTCATATTACCTCCATAGTCATGTGTAAAATAAAATCATCTGTGTAGGATAAATCATATATGTAATCAAAATTACACCTAGTTGTAATATCTTAACGTAATTCTGATTAGATTGATACATTGATTCTTTAATCTAAACTTACCTTAAGTTGTTGGTCTTATCTAGAGATTAAGCCAATATTGTCTCATTCTCTAGAAGCGTTGTTTGTGAGTATTTCTTGTCAAAAACTTCCAGGTTTTTGCTTTGAAAAATTATTTAACAGTCTTAATTAAGCAGCGGCTTAGTTTACAATTTTTTAAAAATAAAAACGCCCTATCTTAAATTAAAATAAGGCGTTTAGAACTCTTTAGGTTAGCTATAAAACTAATTTATCTTTCTCTCATTATAGTTAGGTCAATATCAATGTTTTCCTCTTCGCCAATGGATTGCAAATCCATACGAAATAGAGGGAGATTAATTCTACCTGGAACAGCAATTATTGCCTCAAAACGAAACATTGGTGTAGCACTCATTGGCGCAGCATAGCTTTTTGTTTCCATTGATTCAATATTTATCCCACTTTGAGCAAGATAGCTAGTAAGACGATGAACAATTCCAGGATGGTCTAAGGAAGAAGCTGCAAGACGACAAGGAATCATTGGCTCATCATATTTCTTTTCTGATGGTCGGCGTAAAAATATATTTAAGCCCGTTTGCTCACTAAGCTCATTTTGGTTTGTTTCTATATTAGCTAAACCTTCTTCTGAACCTGTTACAAGCATAATAACTGCAAATTCCCCAGCAAAAACAGCCATTCGGCTATCTTCAATATTTGCGTCTCGCGACTGGATAAAACCAGAAATTTTCTCCATCAAACCAACTTTATCTGTCCCAACTGCACTAAGAACTAGATGGTGTTTCATAAGTTTTGCTCCTTAAGAAATATAAAATTTAACCACCAGCAGCTTCCTTAATTAGGGCACGACTAATTACTAGACGTTGAACTTGATTTGTACCCTCATAAATTTGGGTAATCTTTGCATCGCGCATATATTTTTCTATTGGATAATCACGACAATAGCCATAACCACCAAAGAGTTGTACACAGTTAGTTGTTACCATCATAGCGGTATCAGTAGCAAAAACCTTTGCCATTGCAGCAAATTTAGAAGTATTTTTTGCACCCAAATCAGCCGCACGAGCGCTTTGATAGACAAGTTGGCGTGCTGCTTCGATTTGAGTAGCCATATCAGCTAACATAAATTGAATTGCTTGGAAGGAAGAAACTTTTTGTCCAAATTGCTCGCGTTCATTTACATATTTAATAGCTAAATCTAGTGCGCCTTGTGCTAGACCTACAGCTTGAGCAGCAACACCAGGGCGAGCAAGGTCTAGAGTCATCATTGCATGTTTAAACCCATGACCTTCTTTACCACCTAATAGATTCTCTGCTGGAACACGGCAATTTTCAAAATGTAGCTCATGTACTGGGACACAACGAATTCCCATTAGGTCTTCTTTTTTACCAATAAGAAAACCTTCCATGCCTTTTTCTACAATAAAAGCAGTAATACCTCGTCCACCACGTTCAGGGTTTACTGTTGTAAAAACAGTATAGAGATTTGCAGCACCACCATTTGTGTTCCACTTCTTTTCACCATTGATAAGATAATGGGAATCTCCATCTTTTGTAGCACGTGTTTGAAGGCTACCTGCATCAGAACCAGCTTTTTTCTCTGAAAGACCAAAAGCAATTAATTTACGACCTGCTGCAAGTTCTGGTAAGTGTTTTTTCTTTTGTTCTTCAGTACCACCAACAAGCAAAGGAAAAGATCCTAATGCATTAACTGCATATGTTACCCCTACCCCGCCACAAGCTTTAGAAAGCTCTTCAACTACAATACATAGGTTAAGAACACCAGCACCAGCACCACCATAATCTTTAGGAATCCAAACACCCATTAAGCCTTCTTCTTGTAAGGCACGAACAACTGACCAAGGATATTCTGCGTTGCGATCTAATTCTGCTGCTACTGGACGTACATAACGGTCAGCAATTTCCTTAGTTTTTTCACGATAATGTAAATTTTCTTTTGATAATAATTCGTCCATTAAGTCCTCCAAAAAACTTATTGTAATATATCGTCGTTCCAATCATCAGGAACATCCATTGGTAGTGGGGAAGAATGATGATGTACCATTAACCAATTATTCTTAACTTTTAAGAAGAGATTTGTTGCCTGTGCTTGTCCAGAGGTAAAACCTTGTTCAAAAAAAGTAGCAATATTTTCAGTACACTCTACCCAAGCAAAATCACCTACTATTTTTATAAAGAGGCTAGAGACAGAAACACGCATTCCATGGGTATTACCAAATATTGATACCCAGCTACGCTTAATTTCCGGCCATCCTATTAATATTTCTGAACCCGGGTGAACACAACGTACCCAATTTTCTTGCAGCCACAGTTCTTCCATTGCTGCTATATTACAACTTTCCAATGCCTTATAAAACTTTGCATTGACCGCTTCTATAGCGGCTTGTTCTGTTGTCATTCTAATAATAACCCTTATCTAAGATATATTTAATTATTGACTAATTTGTTAAATGAATAAGCGAACAGGATAATGTAAGCCCTCTCTAAATGCAAGTAGTGACAATCTGCTTATCCGGCAACTTTTTTTTAACTTTAACTAGGCGATAAAAATTTATTTATCTAGGCCAAATGCTTATTAATAAAAAGAATTAGGTCAAATGCTTATCAATAAAAAGAATAAAGTAAGTTGTTCATAATACCTAGGGCGTGTATAATTTTATTTCTGAGGTGTTTTCACTATTTTTATTCTCCTCAAAATACTACATAAGTCTTAAGTGAAACACCTAGATCAGCACTTTAAACTAAAAACTAGGTTTTATTATTTTACGAGTATTTATGGGCAATAACGATGTATATATCAGCGTAGCCGGACTTACTGATATTGGACTGTCAAGAACAAATAATGAAGATTCTTTTTTACTAGCTGATTTTCGTAATGGTAATACCTTTCCTAATAACACTAACCTAACAACATCTTTTAGTGAATGTAGTTTTCTTTTGGTTGTATCAGATGGTGTAGGTGGTTCTGTTTCAGGAGAAATAGCTAGTCAATTAACAGTTCATGCTATAAATGATTCTTTAGGAAGATTATCTTGGGCAATAGCTGCACACGATAGGCTAATTGCTTCAGTAGAACAAGCTAATTATATTGTATGGAATTGTGGTAAAGATGTGCCAGCATATAAGGGAATGTCTGCTACTGTTACAGCAATTTTAATTGAAGAAGATGCTGCTTATATTGCTCAAGTGGGAGACTCTAGGGCTTATTTAATTCGTCAAAACCGAGTTACTCAAATTACTACAGATCAATCTTTAGTTGAGTTATTAATCTCTAAAGGCATATTAACTCCTGAAGAAGCAAGTCAACACCCTAGAAAAAATGTTATTTTACAAGCAATTGGTTTAGAAGAAATAATCCAAGTTGATGTGCGTAAGCTATGCTTACAGCAAAAGGATTACTTAATAGTTTGTAGTGACGGACTTTCCAATAATGTTTTAGAAAGCGAAATGTTACAAATTATTAAGAATGCTGCTACTCTTCCAGAAGCTTGCCAACAGTTAGTTACTCTAGCAAATGAACGAGGAGGAAAAGATAACATTACTGTTACTATTGCTTATCTTACAGGAGAGGGACTACCACAAACCTCAAGCCGAGAATTAACTAGACCACCTAGTGTTACACCTTTATTTACTTTTGATCCCGATCGTGATCCAGAAAAAAGCCATAAGCGAACTCGTTTACTTAGTGATCCTTCGGTTTGTGTGCTTGAAGAAAATGCTGCAATATTAGAAAATTTGTCTACCTATCCTAATACTGAAGATATACAAGAGCGTTATAAAAAGCTAAGCTTTTTGCTTAATGATGCTTTAGAGATATTAGGCGAGCAACAATATGAAGTCGAGCTAGTAAATCATTGGGTAAAAGTACAACAGGCAATATATCCTCGTATGCCTGATTTAGAAAATAAAATGATTTTAGCACGCGAACATATTGAACAAGCTTGGAAAATGTTAGAAGAAGTAACTTCTGAATTTCGCACTAAAACTTAAACTATTAAGCTTAATCTTTCATAAGGGAAAAAAAATGCCAAAGAAGCTTTCTAACACTCTATTTAGCCGTTTTACTCTATTAATACTAGTTTTTGCTCTCTTTCACCCATCTGTTATAGCATTTGCCAGCGATGATAAAACAGAGAAAGAAAAAGCAGAAAACACAGAGAAAAAATCTAACACTAACACTACTACAGCTAATCTAGACCTAGCCAATATACTGCTTAGAATAGAACGTGCCGAAGCCGAAGCTAAAGCAGCCCGTGAAGCAGCAGATGAGGCAAATAAACGTGCAGGCCAGCTTGAAAAAGAGCTAGAACAAACCCGTCAACGCCTTCAAGAAACAGATACAGAGCTTAAACAATTTAAGTCAGAAACTAATCTTTCTGTGACAACTAGTAAAGCTAACTATCCACTAACTAAACTAGCAAAAGCCAGCCCTCAAAATGATGGAGAGCAAGACCAAGAACAAACCGAAGATACCCAAGAAGAATTATCTCTCAATAGCCTTAATGACCGGCTATCAGAAATAAAAGATATGGTGGATATTCATGATACTAGGTTAAAAAACTCTAGTCGTGTTTCTGTAGAAACTGGCGAACATTTTAATGTTAAGCTTAATGGTACATTGCTCTTTAACACCTATTATAATAGTGCTGGGACAGATGACCCCCCAACAGGACTTTATCTTTTGGGCGGAGATAATATCTCTTTAGAAAATGGCTCAAACTTTGGAGCAACAATTAGACAAACTCAAATAGGGTTTTCCTTCTTTGCACCTCAAATAGGCAAATGGAGATTATCAGGAGACCTACAACTAGATTTCTTTGGCGGTAATCCCCCTGTTTATAATGGTCGCGCTTTTAGCCCACTACGCCTAAGAATTGCCCGAGCTAAATTAGAATCTGGTCGTTTTGCTTTTGTTGTTGGTCAAGACGATCCTATTGTTTCACCTCTTAACCCTACTTCAATAGCCCAAGTAGGTTTTCCTGCTTTAGCTGAATCTGGAAATTTATGGTCTTGGACACCTCAAGCTAAAGTAGCTTATCGCTTGGTTTCTCGTGAAAATGAGCGTCTTACAATTGAAGGTGGCATCCTAGCTCCTTTTAATGGACAAACTAATACAGAATTTCAATTTGAAACCCGCCCTGATGCAGGTGAGCGCTCTCGTATGCCCGCACTTGAAACTAGAATTAGCTATACAAGAGGCGATCTAGATACTATTCCTAGTAATGCTTACTTAGCTTTTGACCCTCAGCCTTTCCAAGTCGGTGTAGGGGTTCACTATGCACGCCAACTTGCTGTCCCTCCTAGAGATGGCGTAAAAGGCACAACCATTAATTCTGTTGCTATAACAGGAGATTACGTAATTCCTATTACAAGTAAAATGACTTTAACAGGAGAAGTTTTCTGGGGTCGCTCTTTAGGTGGTTTAGGCGGTGGTATTGTACAAGGAATTGTATTTCCATTTTATGGCAGTCGAGCAATTGGTGTTCGTAGTATTGGAGGCTGGTCACAACTTCAAATTAGACCGAGAAGCAATTTAGCCATACATTTAGCTTATGGACTAGATGATCCATACAGCGAAGATTTACTAGATACAAGATTTGATTTAGCTGCGGGTGTATCTCGTGCTGGTAATAGAACTTTCTCTGGAAATATTCTTTACCGTTTTCGCTCAAACTTTATTATTTCTACTGAATATAGGTTCTTACAAACCTACTTTAGCAATGATCAAAGCAGTCCAACTAAACCAGTTCCTGTAATTGATCGAAATAGAGTGAATAATCATATCAACATAGGTTTTGCTTATTCTTTCTAAACTAGAATAAGTTAATAGCTTAAGGAGTATTAACTAAGGAGTACTAAAAAATGAAACGCTTTAAGAAATTAATAATGTTGATAGCTTTGGTATTTACTCCTCTATTTTTTATTGATTTTAAGGCCACTGATATTACTCCTAAAGTAGAAGCAAAGAGCCAAGAGAAAGAAGCCTCATATTCAACTCTGCTTGCACTCACTAAATTAGGAGATCCATTACCAGGTATTGATAGCAAAATATTAGGAAGATTTCAGAGCGGTAAATTTGAATTTGAGCGTGATCATAATATAGACGAAGGTCTTGGCCCTACCTTTAATGACCTTAGTTGTGTAGCTTGTCATAGTATGCCTGTAACTGGTGGTTCTTTAGATGAAATTGATGACATAACATTTCGTATTGGGCGTATGACTCGGGGTAAATACAATAATTTAGAGAGTGTTGGGGGAGAACCACTATCAAGTAAAAAAGTAGTAGCAGGTTGCGAACCTCAATTAATTCCAACTAAAGCACAATTTGTTTCTCCTCGAGCAGCACAACAACTTTTTGGTTCTGGGCTAATTGATGCGATTTCTGAAAAAATGATTTTGTCAAACGCTGATCCAGATGATAAAGATAAAGATGGAATTAGTGGGCGGCCTAATATGGTTTTTAGTCCTCATTTCCAAGAATTTAGGGTTGGTCGTTTTGGTTGGAAATCCCATATGCCAACACTAATAGATTTTTCTGGAGATGCATATATAGTAGAAATAGGGATTTCTAACCCAGATTTCCCTACTAATCGTAGACCAAATGGAAAGAAGTCTATTTGTGATACGGCTAATGGCCCAGAAGATTTTGATGGGCGTGTAACAAATACTTTTTTTGATTTTATGACTCTGCTTGCTCCACCTCCTCAACAGCCCTTAGATGCTTCTGCTACAAGGGGCAAAGCTCTTTTTAATTCTATAGGTTGTGTTAAATGTCATATACCTTCATTAACTACAGCAACATTATCTGAAAGACCTGATTTAATTACTCAAGTTTTAGCTAATCAAGAAGTTAATCTTTATTCAGATCTTTTGCTTCATGATATGGGGCCTGAGCTTATGGACGGTATTCAAACAGGAATTGCTTTTGGAACTGAGTGGCGAACACAGCCTTTATGGGGTTTATCTTCTAAAAAGTTCTTTTTACATGACGCAAGAACTACGGATCTTTCTAGAGCAATATCTGCTCATGGTGGTGAAGCAGCTAGTTCTAGAGACAAATTCCTTAAACTTAAGTCTGATGCACAAAAAGATCTGATAAACTTCTTAAAATCTCTCTAACTATAATATACTAAAATAAAGTGTTAACTTTTTATAGGAGAATTTATAGCAAAGAGCTTATAAACGGGTTGCCCAACCCATATTAGTTCTGATATATTCACCTGTGGCTATTACACTTATGTGGTTGTTTGGTTTGTTGCTTAAAATCTTTATTATTTTCCATAATTTGGAAGTAGTATAAAGAGAAGCATAAAACCATCTTCTAAAATCAAAAGTAAATACAAAATCTAATAAGATAATAGGCCCACTGTTAGCGTGGAAAGATTTATATCACTAATTAGGTTTTATTAATAATTCATGAAACATTGTCCTAAATGCCAAAAATCCTTTCCTGATAGTGCTGAAACTTGTCCTGATGACAACACTAAATTAGCTGATTTTGATGTAAGTGGATTAGTCGGGAAAACAATAGATGGTAAATATGAAATACAAACATTACTTGGATTAGGGGGTATGGGCGGAGTTTTCCGCGCTCGTCATACCTTTATTAATAATGAAGTAGCTATTAAATTAATTAACCCTAAACTAGCTACACATGAGGAAATAGTAGAGCGTTTCCTTCGTGAAGCACGTGCTGCGGCTGCAATTGACCATCCAAATGCCGTCAAAGTCACTGATTTTGGCCGTGCTGATGGTATGCTTTACTTAGTAATGGAATATGTTGCAGGATATAATTTAACCCAATTAATACGTAAAAAAGGTAAACTTTCCCCTAGTACTACTGCTAATATAATGTCACAAATTTGTGCAGCCTTAGATGATGCACATGCTAAAAAGATTATCCACCGCGATCTAAAACCAGATAATGTAATGATTAAAGTAGATCGCAATAAAAAACATATTGTTAAAGTTTTTGATTTTGGTATTGCTAAAATGATGATGGATGGAAAACAAGACAATTCCATCACAAGAGCAGGTACAATTGTTGGTACAGTAAATTATATGTCTCCAGAGCAATGTCGTGGAGAAGGCAACATAGATTTACGTTCAGATATTTATAGTTTAGGTGTAGTAGCGTTTGAAATGCTAACAGGCCGTCTGCCCTTTACAGCCCCAACACCAACAGGCTTAGCTGTAAAACACATAGTTGAACCCCCTCCTTCACTACGTTCTATTGTTTCTGAAATACCTGAGAGTGTAGACAAAGCAGTCCTTAAAGCATTAAATAAAGAACCTAAAGACCGTTATACTAGCGCTGGAGAATTTGCAAATGAGCTACTACATGCTGCACATAGTGAAGGCTTGTATGATCAAGATACAGAATTCCCTCCAGTAAGTGGTATTTCTACAGGAGATTATAATAAACCTCCTAAAACTAGTAGCATTAATGCTATTAGCAATACTCAGCTAAATGCTCAGGGAAATACTACTGTTACAGAAAACCAAAAACCAAAGTGGCTTTATGCTGCACTAGGTATTGTACTACTAGTAGTCTTAGCTGGCGGGGGTTATGTTGGAGTAAGTAAGTTTCTTGTTAAAGCACCTGCCCCTCCAGGTAGTCAAGAGGATGATAAAAGATATCCTGGAATGGTTTTAATTAAAGGCGGATGGATGAAAATGGGCAGTGAAGAAGGTAATGAAGATGAACGCCCTGTCCGTGATATTAAAGTAGACTCATTTTATATGGATGTTACACCTGTAACAAACACTCAATTCCAGAAATTTGTTAATGAGACAAAATATGTAACAGATGCTGAAAAAGAGGGTGAAGAGTATGATTGGCAGCGTTATGCTTCTTCAGAGCGTGCAGATCATCCTGTAACTTGCATTTCCTGGAATGATGCTATGGCTTATGCAAAATGGGCTGATAAGCGTTTACCTACCGAGGCTGAATGGGAATATGCTGCCCGAGGTGGAAAAATTGGGGAAAGTTATCCTTGGGGTAAAGAAGATCCCAAAAACCATGCTAACTTTGGTCAAGGCGATTTAGCAGGAGCAGCATTAACAGGAGAAGTTGAACTTCCAACTAAAGCAGTAAAAGCATATCCAGCAAATGGTTATGGTCTTTTTAATATGGCTGGGAATGTTTGGCAGTGGTGTAACGATTGGTATGAAAAAGGTTATTATTTTAGTGCCTCTGAGACTAATCCTAAAGGGCCAGCAAGTGGCAAAGTTAAAGTATTACGCGGTGGTTCTTGGTATACAGATGCCGCAAAAATAAGGGTTTCAGCACGTAATAGTGATACTCCAACTGGTGGAAGGCAAAATGATTATGGATTTAGATGTGCAAAAGACAAATAAAAAAATGTTTTTTAGAAGATTATTAATTTTGGTACTTTTACTGATAGGCTCTTTTTCTAGCCTTCAAATCAGCTATTCTTTACCAGTAGCAGCTAAAATTGAAGCAACAGTATCTTTAGTAAATGCTAAAAAGAGCAATGATCTTTCTAATATTGCTCTATGGCTAGAACCTTCAGGAAGTACAGCTAGAATACCTAAACAAAGTACACCTTACCCTGCTATGAGACAAAAGGGAAAAAAATTTGTTCCAAAAGTATTAATAGTTTCTAGTGGTTATTATGTTAGTTTTCCTAATGATGATCCTTTTCCACACAATGTTTTTTCACCCTCAGAAGTCAAAAAATTTGATCTAGGTCTTTATCAAGCAGGTGAAAATGTTGATCAGTTAATGAATCGTCCTGGAGTTATCCCAGTTTATTGTAATATTCATCCACAAATGAAAGCTTTTGTGATTTCAGTAAAAACAGCTTACTATGCATTAAGCGATGACAGTGGAAAAGTTGAAATAAATAATGTTCCAAATGGAAAATATACTCTTAAAGTTTGGCACGAAAGAGCGACGACAGAAAGCTTAAATAAGCTTTCCCGTGAAGTAACTGTTAGTGGCTCAACAGTTAATCTAGGAAGTATTCAAGTAGATGAAGCGGGATTTTCTCCTTTCCAACATAAAAATAAAGATGGAAAAGACTATGCTCCAAAATAAAATCTTAACCGATTTTAAGTAAATCTAAGTAATTTTAAGTAAAAATAAAAAAGCCACTAATAGTGGCCTTTTATTTTTAGGCTTAAATTATTTTTTATTTACCAGTAAATTTTGGCTGGCGTTTTTCTACAAAAGCCTTAACCCCTTCTCTAAAATCTTCTGTAGCAGAAGCCTCCATTTGCATTTGTGCTTCTAGTTCTAATTGTTCTGTCAGAGAGGAGGTAGAGCTTGAATCTAAAAGTTTCTTTAACCGACCAATAGCCGCTGTAGGTAGGCTAGAGGCTTGTTGAGCAAAAAAGTTTGCAGTTTCATCTAATTCATTATTTTTTACAACCAAATTAACAATTCCTAATTGGTTAGCTTTTTCTGCATCAATTAATTCACCCGTCATCATTAGCTCCATTGCTTTTGCTGAACCTACAATTCTAGGTAAAAAGAAAGTACCACCAAAATCAGGAATTAACCCTATTCTAATAAAAGCCTGGCTAAACTTAGCCGATTCTGCGGCTATTCTTACATCACAAGCAAGTGCCAAGTTAAAACCTGCTCCGGCTGCAACCCCATTAATAGCAGCAATAATTGGTTTAGATAATTGTCTCATTAATAAAATCAATTTATGGTAGATGTCTAAAGCTAAACGAAATTTTGCTGGAGCATCATCACCTAAGACTGTAGCCATTTGCTTAACATCTCCTCCAGCAGAAAAAGCCTTTCCAGTTCCAGTAAGTATTACTGCTCGAATATTATCCTTAGTTGCTAAATCTTGAAACACTTCTATTAATTCCATTGCTAAATCAGTGCTTAAAGCATTCATCGCCTCTGGGCGATTAAGTACAATTTTTGCGATATTTTCATTTACCTCAAAAAGCAAAGTTTTGTAAGACATTTTCTCTCCTAAACCAATTTAATTATAAAATTAAGCAAAATATAGTTACTTAGTTAGCCCTAGTATTTTACTTAGGGACTAACAACAGAAAGCGAAGTTATTTCCATATCTTTTAAGGCTATTTTTAAGTAACGTCCATCTTTAAGGGGAACAAAATAGCCATCCGATCCTCCACCTGGAGCAGTAGCATTAGGATTAATTAATGTAGCGACGGGACTAGGTAATTGAGCTAGGATAAGATCAAAATTAGGAATACGCCTTTTTCCCATCACCATTATTGAGCCTGGAGGTAAGGCTATTGGAAAAGTTAATTCCTGTATTATTCTTTCTAAATCATCCATAAAATATTCTCCTATCAATCTTTCCAAACTCTAGAGATAAGAAAATTTCTTATCTCTAGAGCATAAAGATTTACTATTTTACAATTACAACACCAGCCATACCTGGGCCTATAGAGGTACAATTACCTGGTGCCCCATGAAAGCGGCAGAAATAATAAACCATAGCACCCGCTTTAGCATTAGCTGGAACAGCAAAACTAAATTTTTCGCCCGTGCGCATACCATTTGGAAATTGAGTATCAGAACTAAAAGTAAAATTGTTAGGAGAATTACAGTTTGAACCTGTAACAGTATGGACATTTCTTCCCTTCTGTGTCCAAGTTATCATAGTTCCAGCTGGAACCATTAAAGTAGCTGGGGAAAAGAAATTATCCATTACATCAACCTCTGCTGTAGAAGCAGCATTATTTTGGACAGTAGTAGTAGTATTAGCAGAAACATTAATAGATTGAGACTTAACAACAGCAGTATCAGTAATTACAGTTCCATTATTAAGGCCAGTATTTACAGTTGCTTGAAAACTAACGCTACAGCTTCCATTATTAGCAGGCACTGTGCCTTTTTTCCAAAGAACTTGCCCAGCAGATTCAACTATTTTTAATCCACAACTACTAGTAGAACTACCTGAGGCTAGAGTTAAGCCTTGTGGAATTTTATTTGTAATTTTTAGTTTATTAGCTGCTGTATCTCCACTATTAGTAACTTTAATTGTGTAAGTAATCTTATCACCAGCGCTAGCCATATTTTTATCTGCTTGAACAGTTACACTTAAATTAGCAGCATTTGGTTCAGTGACTCCAATTGTTACAGGAGCAACAGACTGAAAATCAGGACTTGAAGCTTTAATTAGAGCTTGAGGAATTAATTCTTTACCAACCTGAGCATTAGAACGAACACGAGCATTAAACATTAAAGCAACCCATTCACTAGGCATAAGTTTATCAACTTTAACTTTTATAGAGTTTTTCTCTAAATCAAAATTAGCAACAGGTTCAGTAGATCTAGCGAAATTACTTAAGTGTGGATGAATTGTATCAGGTAATAGTTCTAATTCGGCTGGTAATTGCTCAGAAGTAATAACATTTTCAGCTGGTAATTGCCCTTCATTAGTAACAATTACGTGTAACATAACTTCTTCGCCAGGTTTGGGATTATTTGGGCTAACGGTTTGAAAAGCAACAAGTTTTGCCAAACGACCATTAGCTAAACGTTTTACTTTAGTAGCACGGGCTTCAACCTTATGTTCACGTAGTTCGCTGCTACTAACATACATTTCTACACTCACTACTTCATTATCTAAAGCATCTGTTCTTAAGCGCCCCATAAAAGAGACTGTAACAGAATGTCCTGGAGCAATAGATTTAATATTCCAAATGGCAGAATGACTATCAGAATCAAACTTACCACTAGTAACATCAAGTACCTGTAAGTTATTTGTAATACTAGCTCTAGCTTGAACATTATTAGCTTGTGTTTGCCCATTATTGGTTACAGTAAGAGAGTAACTTTGTATTGCCCCTGGTTCAAGTTCTTTTTCAGGAAAAGCAAATACTTCTGAATTAATAAAATTTGGACTTTGTTTGCTAGCCTTGCTAAATCCTCCTGCTACAATTAAAACCAAAAATATTAAGATTGTAATACTACGTATACTAAAGATATTAAACTTTCTAGCCTTATTTTCCTGATGCATAATTTTACCTCTAAAATATATTTTGATCTAAAAACCTTCTAAATTTTTTTAGACTGTTAAAAAATCAATTAACTGCAATCACTTACAAATAATGTTACGTAAATTGAACTACTTTAATGTGTGTAATACAGAGTATAGAGAATATATTTGATATTCTGTAAACATACTATTAGTATTTTCTGGAATGTAAACTTTAATTGGAAATAACTGGGATTTTACTATTAATCTAAAGGATAGTCTAGCCAACAAAATTAGCTTTTTACTACTTAATAAAAATATAACTTATCTAAAGTTAAATAATTAAGGGAGAGTTTCTTTTAATACTCTAAGAAGGTTTTGACCCATTATTTTTCTTATTTCTTCTTCTGATAGACCTATTTCTAGTAAAGCATCTGTAATTTGGACAATTCCCGTACTATCAAAAGGAACTGTAACAGCACCATCAAAATCTGAGCCTAATGCAACATAGTCAGCACCAACTAAATCAACAACATAGCCGATTGCTTTAGCAATTGCTTTAGCATCTTTACCACAAACAGCAGTATCCCAAAAACCAATAGCTATAAGTCCTTTTGTGTGAGCAATATTTTTAATTTGTTCATCAGAAAGATTACGATTGTTATTACAAGTTCCTTTTACACCTGTATGAGAAACAACTATTGGGCTAGTTGCAATAGCTAAAACATCGTCTATTGTTTTTGAGGAAGCATGAGCTAGATCAACAATCATATGTTTTGCTTGCATTTTTTTTATCATTTCTTTACCTAAATCGCTTAGCCCTCTCTTTTCTAGACCATGAGCAGAACCACCTATATCATTATCAAAAAAATGTGTAGGTGCCATCATACGAAAACCTGCATCAAAAAGAATATCTACATTAGCAATTTCCCCATCTAATGCATGTGCCCCTTCTATACCAAGAAAACCTGCGGTAATATTAGATTGGCTTTCTCTTTCTCTTAGGTAGTTTTCCAGATCTGTTTTTGTCTTAATAATACGGAATTTCCCTTGAGAATCATTTGCAAATGTGTGTAGCTTTTTTGATTGAAATAAAGCCCTTTCAGTTAAACTAGTCCAAGTAGAAATAGGCCACCTTTCACATAAAGCAAGTAAAAGTATATTGTCCGTTTTATCATCATTTCTTTCTATATTTAATTTACGAGGGGTTTTAGTTACTACAGTAAAACCCTGTATTGCAACATTTCCTTCTATTAGCCTAGGAATATCTACCTGCCCTCTTAAACCTAACTTAAGTAAATTACGATCCCATAAAAGAGAATCTGCGTGTAAATCACCTATTATTAACGTCTTATGTAAGTTTTTCGCTTTATCAGATGCAAAATATGGAGGACGATTTAATACTTTATTATTACTTTCTTCAACTTGACCTGGAGCAATAAAAAAGAAAGCAACTAAAATACCTATAAGAAAAAGAAAGCTATAGAGGACAACTTTTTTCCAACCAGATATTTTCATAAAACCCGCCTTTGGCTGGAGAATAAATTCTTTAAGCCAATTTATTTCTTATCAAATCATATGTAATATTAGTTCTTAGTTAGTAATGTTATATTATTTTTTATTAACGTGAAAATAATATTCTGCTATAGGAGTATAACTGCGTTCAGAATTACGGCCTTTTAGTCTCATTTCATAATCATCTGAAAGAAAGAATGTAGAGTTAAAGGTAATTACTATAGTTCTACCATTTATTTCTAATTTATCGCTATTCCAAACACGTCGTCCATTAGATGAGTAGAGTTCTGCACCATAGCGTTCAAAGATTTTATCTCCTGGAGTATGAAGAGATAAAATTATTTGTTTTGCTCCCACAGGAATTAAGATTTGTGCAAGACCTTGATTTTCTTCTGTAGCCCAAGGGTCAAGCTGAAAAATAGGGGTGGTTTCTTTATTTGTTAGGTCTGTAGTAGGAGTTTCAAAAATAGAGCAAATATGATGAATAAGATCTTCTATTTTTCCATCTAAAGCAGTTAAGTTCTCTGGGGGAGGCATTTGTTTTATTTCTTCTTCAATATCAGAATGTTGTTTTTGTAGAGTAGTAACATCTTTTTCTAATATATCAATTTGTGATTGTAATTCTAGTTGGGTAGCATCCTGGTCTTTTAGGCGAACTTCTTGTTGTTCTGCTATTTCTGATTTACGTCTTTGCAGTTCAACTATTTGTTTTTCTAGTTCAGAGATTTGATTATCTATTTCTGTTACTTCTTCTTCTAATTCCTGTACACCTTCTTGATATTCCTTTAAGCAATCTTTTTGTTTAGAAACTAGTTTTTCTAGTTTTACTTCAAGTAATTTTTTCTGCTCAGCAAAAGCCTGCCCTTTATCATAGGTTGATATAAGTTTAGCCTTAAATTCTTTTACTAGATTTTCTCTCTCTTCTAAGTTTCTCTTTAGCTCTTTATAAACAATTGAGGCAACATAATGATTATCTATCTGCTCATTAATTTTTGCTATCTTCTCTAGGCTTACAACTCTAATTGCATCAAAGAGTTTTTCTTCTAGCCAATCGGAAATTGTACTTTTTTCGTCAGATTTTGTATTTAGACCATTCTCTAGCTTTTCTAGCTTTTCTAGCTTTTCTAGATCTGTTACAAGAACATTATCTAACTTATTGTCCATACTATCCTATCACCTTTAAGTTTCTTAAAGTACTTTAACTTTTGTTAATTAATTTTTAAGAAAATTTACTTTTGAAGACAAAGACATCTAGTTTTAAGAAAATCTTAAGAATTTTTAGTAATTAACTTTTAGTAATTAATTAAAAATACTTAAATGTAAAAGGTTAAATTATATCCTTAACTGGATCAAACATTTCTCTAAATTCTTCTAACAATGCTGCTTTAAGTTGTAGAAAATCTTCTTCTACTTGACGATTAGTAACATTATTAACTCTAAGTCTTAGCTTCATAGGTGGGGGAAAGCCTTCTGCAGTTAAGTCAAAAATAGCCCAACCCGTTGCAGGAGCAGAGTCTTTTCCATAGAAAATACCATAGTCTCGGCGAATAGGATCAAATACTATAGCTACATGCCAATCAGTACCATAAATTTGACGTTGCGTATTTTGATCTGTACCAGACATAAAAACCCCAAAACCAGGGTGAGTATGATACCAGCCTACAATACGAGCATTTTGGCCTGTTTTTTGAATATAATCACTGGCTTCTTCCATAACTCTTTTAAGCATGCCCCCATCAAATTCCACATGAGTTGACCCAGCTTGTGCTTCTTCGGCAGGCATAATATCAGTTACAGCAGTATAAGTTACCTTCTGTCCATTGACCTCATCATAGTAAAGATTTCCTAATAGAACTCCCCCGCGTTCATTTTCTCGGCGATAAATTGAAGCAACCCCATCAGGGTTATGAGAACCAGCAATAAATATTTTTTCTCTAGCTTGTTTAGACAAAAATATACGAAATTCCTCTGTTGGGATTTCACCTTCAATCTCTAGGATTTCAGGAAGTCGCCTTTTTATAGGTTCTACTTCATTAACTTTCTTAATTACAAACTTCATAAGCTTTATTTCCTAATCAAGAAAGTACGTCTTGGAGGTGGAGGAGGTTGTGGAGGCTGTGGAGGGTTAGCCGTTCCACTAGGAGAATCTGATACTTTTTTAACCTGAAAAGTCTGTGATGGTGCTGGTTCTCGGCCTGGAACAGGAAGTATTTGCCTATCAGAAGGAAATAGTGTTGGGTTAGCATAGTACCAGTCAGCAGCATTGTAATTAGCAATAGAGTAAGGGTCTACTAGATCAGGGTCATATTGAAAAAGCCTAGCAAGCTTTACAACAAAGGATCCTAGACCTTCTCTATAATCCCAACCGCCAATACAGACTTTTCCATCCGGCCAAACATGGGGATGAAAAATTGGCACCATTTCATGCATCATTACAACAGGTTTTTCAAATGGATGGCTTGGAGAAAGGATTATTCGTATTCTATGTTCATCACGGGTCAAAGAAGTGTTTATATAGCTACGAATATTATAGCTGACAATGTACTCATGTGGCGGATTGCCATAAGCTTGCCAGCTAATGACATTACCACGAATAGACTTCATTTCTTCATAGTCGGCCTCTAAGCGAGCCCGCCTAACATCTTCTGGTGTTGCCATAGTCGGACCTCAACGAAAAAATTTTGACCTTTAAGCGCCGCCGCGTGTATTTAAGAATATGCTTACAACATCACCACTAGCAACACCAAATTGTGCTAATGATTGATTAGGTCGTAGTTGCATACCACGATAAACAAGTGCTGTACCTGGGGTGTTTGGAATCAAGCCAGCTTCCGCCAAATTACGCAAAATTGCATCTGCAGGCATATCGTCGGAAACTGTCACCTCAACTTCTTTACCATTGTTCTCATTGCGGAAGGTGACATCAATATCTGGCATGGAAAAATCTCCTTGATTTTTTAGGATCACAAGGTGCGGTGATTACACCGATAACAAAAACTTACTTCAATATCAAAACAATCTGGTTGGTGACAAACTTCACAACGATCAGCCGATCTAGATTGTTGAATAGCAAACTTAGCATTTGGTGATAAATACTCAATAGGCTCTTGAGAATAAATAAGTGCTCGTAAGAATTGGTGACGCAAAAATCTACCATCTTCTGTAAAGAGGCTATTACGACGCTCTTCCCAGCGATCCCAAATATTTATACCTAGATAGCCGAGAAAAAGCACTCCAAACAAAAAAGCCATGAAGTCCATAAGTACCTCTTTTTTATGTTTAACACAATTTAAACATTTAGCCTAGTGTTAGATTTTAATCATTAATTGTCAAGTGCCGGTTTGGCATTTTAAACTAATTTAATCACAATAGCCAGCACTGAAACACTAGCTATAACATTTAGTTTAAGTCAAAAGCATGAAATCTAATTAAATTACTTAAATACTAATTAAATTACCTAGTACTTTAACAGAGTCAGCAGTTAATTCAAAAGCTTTTTGTTCGTTGTTAGCCCCAATTGCAGACAGAATATGTAGAGGAGGGACTCCTAAATCCCAAAGTTTTAAGCCCAAAAGCTCATTAGGGATTTCCTTACGTGAAAAACGAGAAACGCTTTTAACATAAGTTTGATCATCTATTTTACTAGTTAAACCTTCTATTCTCTCTAAAGGACTATGAGTGTGTTGCTCTGTATTTGCACTACAGCTATTACAAATTAATTCATCATCAAAAATACGGTGTGCTGGTCGCATTAACGGCAATATTTTACCACAATAGCGACAACGAATCTCTAATATAAATCTACGCCCTAAGTCTAAAGTTACACCTTCTCCTAAATTTTCTTCAATAGCTAAAAATAGCTCTTCTAAGGTGTTTTCATGAGCACTTAAGGGTAACTCCTTAATATTTTCATAACTCCCATGAGCTAAACATTCATCTAGAGGTTGTAAAGTAATAAGTAAAAACCCATTAGTTAAACCATTAACAGCAATGCGCTTACCAATAGCTGGCTGTTGATTATGAATTAATTTTATTGCTTCTTGAACTTGAAGTGCTGATATTAAAGCTGAAGTTACTTGGACAGTGGGCATTTTTTCTTCTTGTAAAAACCTTTTTCTTACACTCTCACAGCTATCATAACGCGAGCGTGCATCTTCAATTTGTTCTGGAGTAACATTACATTCATAACAAACCCCTTCTTTACCAAAAATCATTACATTCCCAGAAAGTCCTAAAATACCTGCATTTATCCAAGGAACTCCAACACTACGACAAGCGCGATTTGTTGCAAGTCTAGCTTCATCATTATCAACACAGCTTAAAACTACATTCATCCTTCTATAAACGCCTAAACCTAAATCCCATACCATATCACCATGAAAATATTCTACCTTAGCGCTTGACTCTAAGGCTAAATCCTTTATAGCTTCAGCAGCAGCAGCAGCTTTTTCTCTACCAATATCTTGCTTACGAAATAGTACAGTTCGGCTTAAATTTGAGCCAGAAATAGTATCAAAATCAACAATAAAAAGTCCCCCTACTCCAAGGAGTGCTAAATTCTTTAGAGTTTCATTACCTAAAGCACCTGCCCCAATAATCATCATTTTAGATTTACGTAAGGTATTTTGATCCCACCATTCAATACGCCTTTGTCTTTCAAATGGATCGTCTTCATCTACATTTTGTTCTTTAAGTTGAAATACCATTTTAGCCCCTAGAAAAACTTGATATATTTTTTTTTCCGAGTATATCCTAGTTCTTAATAAAATGGCTATAATTAATAGATTTTGTTGAACAAAAATCCTTACAAAAATGCTAATATTCTAAATTCATAAAATAAAAAGGAATACCTTATGCGTATTTGCCCTAGGTGTAACTCACAGATACCTTTACAAAATAAAATTTGTAATATTTGTGCATTGTCTGTAAATTCGCCTAGTTATAACCCTAACTATGATAATAGTAATAACTATGTTACTAATTATGATGAGAACAATATTTTAGAAGATAAAAAAATTTGCCCCTCGTGTCAGACAAATAATAATGCTAAATGGGCTTTTTGCTCTAGTTGTGGAGGGCCACTTTTTAACATAATTATAGTAGAAAAACCTAAGCCAAATATAAAGAGTAATAGAGAATCTACTTCTATATCTACCCCAGCAAATGAGTCCCTTAACAGTTCTAAAGAAAAATCTCCTTTAACTAAAACAGTTGCAAATTCTTTACAAGACTTAATTTTTTGTGTTGTTTGCGGTCAAGCAAATAATAAAGAGGCAGAAATTTGTATTTCCTGCCAAAACCCAACATCAAGAACTTTAGCAATGGGTTCTGAAGTAAGCCATCCTAAATTAAGATTAATGAAAGATAGCGGAGATAGCGAAATTTATGATATAACAGAAGACCAGTTCCTTATTGGTCGTACTAGTGGAGATATTACATTTCCTGACGACAATTATATGTCAAATCTTCATGCTCGTATTGTTCGTAGAAATCAAAAATTTTTTCTTATTGATGAACAATCAAAAAATGGTATTTACAAACGCATCCAAAACGAGTTAATTCTTACAAATGGAAATATTATTTTAATAGGCAAACAGGTTTTCCGTTTTGAGCAATAATCATAAATACATATACTTGCGCTAGGTTTTAAATTCTAAGTTTGTGGGGTGAAAATGACAGACTCAACCGCTAATATTATTACTACCGTAGCAGGCTTTACTGATGTTGGAATGGTACGAACTAATAATGAAGATAATTTTCTAATAGCTGATCTAGCAACAGGGCGTGTTTTTCTTATCCCACAGCGTATTAGTCATAAAACGGCTGAAAACCGTATATTATTAGCTGTCTCAGATGGTGTTGGTGGTGCTAGTTGTGGAGAAGTAGCCTCTTCAATGGCAGTTCATTCTATGAGAGTAGAACTATTAAGACGTAATAATACATCAGATCCTTTTCAACGTTTAGTCCAAGCTGTTGAAAAAGCTAATACTTTAATTTGGAATGAAGGCCAATCTAACCCTGAAAGACGCGGTATGGGAGCAACTATTACAGCAGCTTTAATAGAACAAAATACTGCTTATATTGCTGAGGTTGGAGACTCTCGTGGTTATGTTATTCACTCAGGTAGAATTAAGCAAATTACTACAGATCAATCCCTTGTGGGAATTTTAGTTAATCGTGGTCTAATGACCCCTGAACAGGCTGAAACAGCCCCAGGGCGAAATATAATTTTACAATCTCTAGGATGTAACGCAGAAATTAAAGTAGCAGTAAGCTCTATAGAACTTACTGATGGAGATTACTTACTACTTTGCTCTGATGGTTTATCAGGAAAAATCAAAGCAGAAGAATTACTTGAATATGTAAAAAACCAAAGTTCTATAGAAGAATGTTGTAAACAATTAATAGAATTAGCTAAGGAACGAGGCGGAGAGGATAATATAACAGTTGTTTTAGCTAAATTTGAAGGCCAGGGATTAAGACCTGCTGAACAAGTAACTAGACTTACAACCCATATTGAGGTTTTAGCTGCATTTGATCCTGAAGATGAAGCACAACGTAAAAAACAAAAGGCTGAATCTAAGCTTAAAACACAAACAAAATCTGATGATGATGATATATATAAAACCAAACGCCTTAGCTCAGAAAAAGGCAAACAATCCTCTTTTACTAACACAATTGGTGTTCATTCTAAAGAATCAAAACAACTCTCTGAGCTATCAACATTAAAAATACAACCAGATAGAACTAGTCGTGAAAAACTACTTGAGCAAAACTTAGCTACAGAATCAGCATTAATCAATCTGTCAAATAATTTACGAAGACAAATTGATCAATTTAGAGAAATGGTTTTTTGGGCTGAAAGAGATGGAAAAGATGCTACTTCTATTAGTGAAACAATAAGAAAACTCGAACAATTAATTAAATACTTTGAAAATAATAGATTACCCATAGACGATGCTAATAAATTAGTTGATGAGTTTTCTAAGTAATCTCACTTATTTAAAACTTTCGCTTTAGTTCTTTAAAATAAGCTAATAGGTTTACCTATTAGCTTATTTCTTTAGTACAAAATTCTTCACCTTTGGCTAGTAGATTTTCGTTTAATTAAAAATAATAAGTTTTTTCACTAGTAGATTTTTTTGAGTCTATGTGACATACTAGGTATTTATACCTTACCCTAGATGGTTTGTACTATATATAATGACTAAATCTCTTGATATATTAACAAGTTTTCTACAAGTATCTGCTTGGCTAGCAGAGTCCTTAGAGCTAGATCAATTGCTACCCGCTCTAATGCAGTCTGCTATAGAACTTGTGCCTTCAGCCGATTCAGGGTCATTATTTCTTTACAATGAAACTACCAATTTACTTGAAGTTAGAGCGGCTTATAACTATGGTTCAGATGTAGTAGGGCTAAAACTACCTATAGATAGCGGGGTTGCTGGCTGGGTTTTTAAGAATAACCAACCAACCATTGTAGATAATTTTTTCCTAGACTCTAGAACTCATCTTTTTCCTAATCAAAGTGAAATTGCCCCTATTAAATCTATGGTTGATGCTCCTTTATGCGTTAAAAATAAAGTTATAGGAGTAATCTCTTTTGATAATCTATCTTATTGTAATGCTTTTAATGAAAAAGACTTAAGAGTGGTTCGTTTTTTTGCTAATAATGCTGCTATTGCAATAGAGCGAGCGCGTCTTTATGAAGACCTTAAAAAACAAAATCAACAACTCCAAATCCTTTATCAACAAGCTCAGGAGGCTTCCCGTTTAAGAACAGAATTTCTTAATTGCGCAACGCATGAACTTAGAACCCCTTTATGTGCAATAATTGGGTTTGCTGAATTATTAATAAATAGTCAAATTGAACAAGTAACAGATCGCCACCGAGATTGGTTTAAAATTATTTATAAAAGTGGGCAAGATACCTTAAGTCTAGTTAATAATATTCTAGATCTATCTGCTCTTTTATCAGGAAAAGTATCTTTATATCCTCAGATTTTTTCGTTACCTAGCTTACTAGATAACGCTATAACACAAGCAAGAACTTGGGCAAAAGATAAAACTATAGATATTAATTATTCTATAGCTCAGAATTTCCCCCCTATTTACCTAGATCCAAATAAAATACAACAAATTATCTTAGGTTTACTCTCTAATGCAGTTAAATTTACTAGTGAAGGAAAAATCTTTGTTGAAGTAAAACTTATTGATAGAGAAGTCTTTTCCATTGCTATTTCTGATACAGGGATAGGAATAAAACCAGAACACTTAAACTTAATTTTTGATGAGTTTGGACGTGTGGATAACTCTACAACCCGCGACTACAATGGCTTAGGGATTGGACTTTCCATAACTAAACGTTTATGCCAATTAATGCAAGGAAATATTTCTTTAGAAAGTACCTATGGCGCTGGTTCAACCTTTACTATTACCCTACCTATTCGTAGCACAGAAATAACTCTAGATAATCCAATTAATTAAAATAAGTTATTTTATTTTTCCTTTTAGAACCTTATCCTTCCATTATGCATCTTAAAAACTAAATTTTGCGCTATCCTAAAAAACAGTTGGGTCAAAATTATGAGAATTCACAAAATTATGAATTTTATAAACTTTATAAACAAAATAGCTTTTTTACCTCTATTAATTTTATTAACTACTTCGGTTTATGCCCAAGATTGGCCTCGTTTTCGCGGAGATGCAGCCTTAAGCGGACATACTCTCACAAAAATACCAACAAATTCTCCTACTAATTTTCTTGATCTTCAACTAGGCGCTAGTTCATTACAACCTTTAACCTTTGATATTGATAATGATAATCTGCCTGAAATCATATATTTACAACAAGGTCGTTTAATAGTAAGTAGTCAAGATGGTACTATTTTAATTGATAAATTTTTTGGTCTAACAGAAATAGTTTCTATTGTTGACCTTGATAATAATAACTCTACTCCTGAAATCATCACCTTTGATACATTTCAACGCATTCTGCTAATTATAAATGCTGATGGTCTATTACGCTCACAATATCAGTTTCCAGAATTTGTAACTTTATCTAGCATTTATATAAAAACTGCTGATATATCGCCTGAACGCCCTGGTAGAGAAGTAGTAGTCTTCCCTGATCATACAAAAACCCAACAAGATGCATTTGGATACTTTTTTTCAAGCCAAGGAAGTCTTTATGCTAAAGCTCTCGTAACACAACTATTTGGAGGACAACTTAATTTTCCACAACTTGCAATTAGTGATATTGATAATGATGGCTCACAAGAAGTAGTAGTAGTTGGTCGCCCTAGAATAATGATTTTTTCTGGTAATGGCGAATTAAAACAACAATTAGATTTTCGTGAAGGAGATCCTGAAGGAAGACATTATGGACTCTTTACTTTAGCCGATGTAAATGGTGATAAGACCCTAGAAGCAGTTATTATTGCTGATGATATTCCTGCTTTAGCTGAAAATAACAAAATGACTGCAATTTCTGTCTTACAGCTAACTCCTTTTATTAAAAAGCTTTGGGGCATAACTTTTCCTTCTTCTCAAGTCTTACGCGCTCCATTAAAAGCGGTACAAGACTTTGATGGTGATGGCAAGAGCGAAATAGCCGTTAATTTTTGGGATGGGCAAGAACAACAAATTCGCATTTATCGCGGCGATGGCGACCCTTTTAACTTAGGGCAAGCCCTACTACTTACAACTATCAGAAATAGCTATGTTTGGGATCTACAAGACTTAAATAATGATGGAACCATAGAATTTCTTTCTAGCCTAGAGACTGTTGCTAGCCCTGCTTTAACTCTTAATTCTCAACTAAAAATCTATAGACCTATAGTAATTAATAATACTTATACATTTTTAAGCTCTACTCAGCCTATTACTGGAATGTACTTATTAAGTCGCCCTAATTTTACCAATATTAATTTTAATCATATTGGTAGTTCTGATGAGTCTAGGACTAAAACCTTAATATTAGAAACACCTCTACCTCGTTTTCTCACCTACTCTAGTAATGATATGGGTGGAATTAATTTTCAAGAACGATTTGTTGTAATGGATCAAGGAACTGGAAAACAAAAACTTAAACTTAAAGTAGATCTAGATATTCTGCGCCCTGGATTAGTTAGATCAATTCTATCTACAGCATTAAATAATGAAAAATTCCTTGTCAGCCAAGAACTTAATGGACAAACCACAGGCCAGCTAGCTATTTATCAGCGTTTAAGAAAAAGACTCTTAAGCTTAGGTTCTGCTTTTACAACAGGCTCTAACTTTAGTTCACAAGTAAGAGTTGCTGACCTTGATATGGATAGGGCTAATGAAATCTTAGTTCGTAGCCCTGGAGGTAAAATTTTAGTTGTTAGCTTAGATGAAGTAACTAATACTTTAATAAATGTAGCCTCTTTTACTGGTAACTCTACTCCTATAATTCAAGCTTTAGATGGAAATAATAAAAACCGCCCACAAATTATTACTACAGTTAATGATAATGGCCGTTTAAGACTTAGCGTTTATGAAACTCGTGGTAGTGTTGAAACAAAAAACTTACAAGTAGCTGAAAAATGGGGAGTTACTTTTTTTGATATTCCTGCTACTAGTAATATTGCTATAACAACAGGTCGATTTTCTGGGCTTACAAATAGAATAGATATTTTTCTTACTACGCCTCGTGATCGTGCAATTATGCTCTCTGGTGCTGATGGTTCAATTTTATGGTCACGCTCAGATGTTTTTACTTTTGGTAATAATGCCGCAGTAAGAGATTTTAACCAAGATGGTAAGGATGATATTTATATTGTCTCAAATAGTCTTTATCGTGTTCTTGATGGAGGTGTAGGACGTGAACTAGTAGGCCCAATAAATGTTTCTAGTTTTGGAGGCGATTTTAACTCTACTCCAATTTTATCAGGCAATGGAGAAGTTTTATTAATTGGAGCAGGAAAAGTAGTAAAAATTACTGATCAAGGAAAATTACTTTGGAATTTTGCTAAGACAATTAATGGCCTTCCTAGCCAACGCCAAGCAACTGACCTACTAATGGGACTAGCAGATATTACTAGTATGACTAGTAGCTTTGATAGGATTGGTGGTAATTTTGGAGAAAGCGATACATTTTATATTTATGATTATTTTACAGGTCTTCTTACCACTAAAACCGCTTTCCAGCCTATAACAGATATTATTTCCATAGACTTAAATCTTGATGGTCAGGATGAGTTTGTTTTTGGAACTGCTGATGGACAAATAGTAGCCTTAAACTCTAAGGATGGGAGTCTAGTCTGGTCAATACGCTTAGAATCTTTTCCTAGCGATCCTATAATTGCTGTAGTTGGTAAATCTAGAAAAACTAGTTTACTTGTTGCTCCTGGTAATGGGTCACTTAGACTTTATCAACTTAGTTCTTCAACTCCAGACACAAGTTTAGAATAGACTAGAAAAGTTTTTATAACCATAAGAAATTCAACATGATAATTAAATCTATTAACTTAAAAGAGGATCTGTGGTAAATTTTCTTGCAAAATAAGCCTTAAAGTCTACTAAAATTAAAATCTTGTCTATCAAGTTATAGCTAAATCTATTTTGCTAGTAGCAAGGAATTTATATGCAATCACTTACAGATCAAAATTACTTACAACTTTTTCTAGAAGCAAGAGAACTTCCTGCTGGACTCCAACTGACACAAGATAGTCGTATGAGAGGCTCAGATCCAAATGATGAGACTTTTCGCAGGTGTTTAGGACTTCGGTCAGGTCTAGTAGCCTGGCAAGCGCCTATAAATTCAACTATAGAGCGTATAGTAGATATTCGCTGGGTATTTCCTAGCGAAGATATGGCAATGTCTTATCATCAACAAACTCTACAAACTAATTGTGAAAATATGCCTTATCTACAAAATGTTCCTTTAGTTGGAACAGAATGTTATGTTTTTGGCGGTAGAGTTGATATGGGACTGGCTCAAATAACAAGCTATATTTATTTATTTAGAGTAAAAACAGTAATTGTAAAGTTTTATGTAGCACAAGGCGAAGGCCAAAATTTACCCATTAACACTATTGCTACTTTAGCTCAAAATGTATTTAACCGAATTTCAAGTGTACTTGCAGCACAAGCTCAAAACCAAATGCCTCAAAATAACCCTTATGCTAATCCAAACCCTTATCAACAAACGGCTCAAACCCAACAGCAAAATAACCCTTACCCTTTTGCTCAACCTCCTCAAACTCCCCAAGGTCAAGCTAACTATGGCTTCTCACCCCAAGGTCAACCAATTTACCCCCAAGGCCAAGCCATTTATCAAAGCTCTCAACCCCCTTCAATAGCTTATCCTCCTAAAGGTGATTATTCTGGAAGTATCCAACAACCTGGTTCAGCACTGGCTATTAGCTATGCTATATTAGGAACACTTACTTGGCTTATATCTCTTCCTGTTTATATACTTTTTATGGCTCTAACCCTTGATGGACGCTTAAGTGGAGGAGATGAAGAAGTACTAGCCGTTACATTTGTTTTAACTATCTTAATGGCTATACCTACAGGGATTTTATTTTTAATTTGGCTCTATAAAACCTGGGAAGCCGTCCCTGAACGATACCGCAGCACTTCGCCAGGTAAAGCACTTGGGTTTTTGTTCATACCTTTTTTTAATATGTATTGGATATTTAGGGCTTTTCCTGGCTTATCAAAATCCATAGAAAAGGCTCATAGAGCAATTAATCCAAGTAGCGCTGGTAGTGGTGGTTTTGTGGTAGGTATGATTGCTTGTGTTATAAATTTTATACCCTTCCTTAACATACTTTCATTTATCCCATTTATGATCTGGGTACTTGTAACAAATAATGCAAAAAATAAGATGCTAAGGGATTATTTAGCACAAAGTGGTTATCGCTAAATTAAAGTAGAATATTTAACTAATATTTTTGATACTAATATAACTTGAGTTTATTTTACTTTTCTATTAGTTTTCTTGAGCTTGATTTAAGGGTATTTTTCTATCAGTTTTTAACTTTCTAAAAGCTTCTTGTCTTTTTTTATCTGCAAAAGCTTTTTCTGCAAGAGCTTTATCTAGTTTAATTATAAGACCCTCTTTAGAAACCTGAATATTAGATTTATCTTTTATTAACATAAGTTGTTTTAAGGCTTCAGCATCAATTTGCGTTTCTGCTAAAGAAAAAGGAATTGTAAATTCTAAGCCTAGAGCATTACTTTCTATTAATGGCTTTTTAGGTGCTGGTTTAGGTGGTTTTGGAGGCTTATTAGTAAATACAAAACTTGAACTATTTGTTTTAGCTACCTCATCTACAACCGCTACTTTAGGATCTTTTAATTTCATTTCTTCAACTTGCCGAGCTAGTTTTTCTAAATTAGCTTTATAGTTTTGATAATCTGAACTATATACATAAGCAATTCTATCTAAATTACTACGTACATTTGAGCAAGTTTCCCTTATTTCTTTTTTTTCTTTACTCTCAGGTAGAAAACTAATTCTTTTTTCTATAAATCTAGCAGTTTTATCAAGAATATTTTTTTCTTCTATACGAGCCTTATCTAGCTTTTTAGATATAGGGGATGGGCTAGAATTTCCTAGATATGATTTTGCTGCAATAATCAAAGTGTCTAGATTCATTAAATATGCTCTATAAAGCGCTGTAGAATTAGGGTTAAAAATATTTAATGATTCATCTGCAAGTTTTTCTTGAATATTAAGATATTGTTTCTCAATATTTTTCTTATTATTTTCAGATACTTTTCTCATATATTCTTCTAACATAGAAGACTTTTCTTGGATTTCTTTAATTAATTCTTCATTGTTATTTCTTGCTTTATCAGATTCTTCATCCAAAACTATTAAGTCATGTCTTACTGAATATTCGTCAAGTAATTCAGTCTCACTATCAACATTTTTTACAGTATAGGCTTTATCATCCTTAATACTTACACCCACCCCATTATAATTACTCGCTTTAAGAAAAGTAGCTGATAGCATAACTACCATAACTACGCTTACAGCAAGAGTTTCATACATTCTATGAGAGTTTTTCTTAGGCAAACTAATCTTAAGACCTTTAGCAGTAGCAACTTTAACCTTAGGTAAGGGTTTAAAATTTGTTGTAGAAGACTCTGCTTGTTTATAAGTATTAAAAACTTTTATTTGTTCAACTGTATTTTCATTAATTATTTGAGTTTGCTGATTATTAGCATTTTTAGATAGCGCCGGTAAAGTTTCTAGTACCTGTCCCATTCCTGATAAGTCTATACCAGGCAAAGTATTAAGTATTGCTGTAGGTCTATCATCTTCTAATTGTGCATTTGTAAGGGTTATATTTCCTTTGCTAATAACCTGTTGCAAGGCATTGCGCATTTCAGAAGCAGATTGAAATCTCTTATTGATATTTTTTTGTAAAGCATAAGCAATTATTTGAACAAGTTCAGAAGGAACATAATTAGGTAAAGGATCTGGATTACGGTGAACAATAGCACCAAGAAGTGCCATAACATCAGTTTGAGGAAAAGGGAGTCGGCCTGATAAAAGCTGATAAAGAATTACCCCTACTGACCAAAGATCTGATTGTACAAATCTTTCTCCGCTAAAAACTTCTGGAGCCATATAAGCAGGCGTTCCTGCTACTCCAGTACTCTGCATTGTTGACTTAAGTACTCTAGCTAGTCCAAAGTCAGCAAGTCTAGGAGTTTCATTTTGAAGAAGGATATTTGCAGGTTTTAAGTCTCTATGGATTATCTTTTTTGAATGCAAATGTTCTAGACCATTTAATATTCCAATGGTCATTGCTATTGCACTTTCTAATGATGGAGCGGCGCCTTTATGTTTTTTTAGCCAACCATCTAGTGAACCATCTGGTGCATATTCACTAACTAACACCATATAGTCACCATATTTATCAGCTTCAATAATAGGTAGGACGTTGTTATGGACTCCGAGTTTTGCCCAAAGTTGGGATTCTTGGGCAAGGGCAGCTAGATTTGGCTCATCATCTAAAGCTAGTTTAAGAGCAACTTGAGTAGTAGCAAAAGCACCACGACGCTCTGCTAGCCAGACTAGACCAAATGCCCCTCTTCCTAGTTGACGCACTAAAGTGTATGGCCCTATTTGTTCTCCTGCTTGCAACATAATCTTTTCCCTAACTTTCTCTAGTTGCTATGGTTTTATATATGATTTTTTTGTTTGATGCTATTTTAACGCTCAACAATAAGATCCGTTCTAAAAATTTCTGATAAAATTCCTGAATTTCGCAAAGATTTTAGCAGAAAATATTTATTCTTGCCTTCTTTCTTGCCCTCTTGCTGCTTTTTCTAAAAATTTCCGCCGTAAAGATATAGGTGGCGGTTCTGATGGTTGATCAGATTGCTTTTCTTCCTTTATCTTTCTTTGGGCTTCTTTAAGTAACTGTCTAGTCTCTTTTGTTCTTCTTCTTAGTTCTTTAAGATCTTCTGGGCTAGGAATCATTCCTAATCCAGTAGGTTGAAGATCTATAGGCTTACTAAATTGAGGCTCAAGGGCTTGTTCTGGAATAGGAATATCTGGACTAGCTGGAAGCGTAGGTTTACTAATATTTACAGCCTCTTCACTAGGAACAGGGGTTGTCTTTACTTTTACTTTAGAACTTGACTTAGCACGCTCTACCATACCCATTAAACCATTTAGCCCAGCTATATAGCCTTCATAAACAGGTCTTAAAGTCTCTGGTCTAATATCTTCTAACGAAGTTTCTTCAAAACCATCTCGGATCTCTTCAAAGGCTTCTCGAAGTTCTGACCTTTCCTTTCCCTTAGGCAAAGTTTCTAGCTCTTTTTCAATTAAGGCTATTCTTTTTCCTATCTCCATAGATAACTTATTGCTATCTTTTATTGCAGTACTATCTGTTATATCAACTTTGGAAGAAGGTGGTGCAGGTGGGCTATGTAGGTCATTTACCCCTTTTTCTAAATTTGTTTTTTCAGCCCTCATAGTTGATGAAACTTTTAGCATAACTGCTAGTCCTGCTAAAAATAATACAGCAAAAATAGCTACATAGATTGCTGTAACCTTTCTACTCCCTAATGCTTTTACTGAATTTGCTATTGAAGTATTTATTTTATCAGACTGAGGCTCTGTTTTACTTAAAAGAATTTTTTCTGTAGAAGGAATTTCCAGTATGGTAGGGGGTAGATTAGAAATAGATTCTTGTGTAGTGCGGGCAGGAGTTTGTTCTTGAGTTCTATTAGCATTTTGTCTTAAAGAAGAATCACTTGAAGGTAAGTGAGCTAGAGTAGCCATAGTTTGTTCTGGGTTGGTTTGTTTTGCAGTATTTACACTTACTGTAGGAGTATCATCTATTTTATATAAAGTTTTTGATAAGATTTCTCCATTACTAATAATACTTTGTAGTGTATTACGCATTTCCGCTACAGATTGATAGCGATTTAGTGGATTTTTTTGCAAAGCATTTGCAACTACTTGAGCTAAGGGAAAAGGAACATAATCAGGTAAAAGTGCGGCATCGTTTTTAATAATTGCACCAAGAAGTGCCATAAGATCAGCTTGAGGAAAAGGTAGACGGCCTGATAAAAGCTGATAAAGAATTACACCTACTGACCATATATCAGACTGAACGGATCTTTCGCCATCAAAAACTTCTGGAGCCATATAAGCAGGTGTTCCTGCTACTCCGCCAGATTTCATACTGCTTCTAAGCACTCTAGCTAGTCCAAAGTCAGCAAGTCTAGGGGTTTCATTTTGAAGAAGGATATTTGCAGGTTTTAAGTCTCTATGGATTATCTTTTTTGAATGCAAATGCTCTAAGCCATTTAATATTCCTATAGCCATTGATATTGCAGATTCTATTGATGGTGCAACACCACTATGTTTTTTTAGCCAGTCATTTAAGGTTCCATCAGGCGCATACTCGCTAACAATAACAATCTGATCATCATATTTATCAGCCTCAATAATTGGTAAAACATTAGGATGGCCTCCAAGTTTTGCCCAAAGTTGGGATTCTTGGGCAATAGCGTCTAGATCTGGCTCATCATCCAGGATTAATTTAATAGCGACTTGAGTAGTAGCAAAAGTACCACGACGTTCTGCAAGCCAAACTATGCCAAATGCCCCTCTTCCTAATTGGCGCACTAAAGTATAAGGCCCAATTTGTTCGCCTGCTTGTGGCATGAATTTATTCCCCGATTTTTTTGGATTTATTCATTTGCAGATTAGCAAAATCCCCAAATGGTTGCAATCTTACGACCAAAAAAAACCGGGTTTAACTTATAGTTTTTTAATCTTAAAGAAAATTTAATAGGGTAAGTCTAAGGATGCAATTTCTTTAGCTGTATCTAGCTGATAACAAACAATTTGTTGTGGGTTTACTTGCACTTTTAGTTTTTTATCTTCAAAACTAAAAGTTGACTCTAGGGCTTCTTTTTGATCGTTAAGTATAGTAACTAGTTTACCCTTTGTAGGTGAGTTTATAACCCAATATTGAACGTCTCCTTGCTCATAAAAACCTAAAATATCTCCATTCCAAACAAGACTTTGATAAAAATAATGTACTCTACCAGCAGGGGTTAAATGCCATCCTGGGGTTAAATCTTCGCCTTTAAGTTTATCGTCACTAAAACCTATTACAGTAGCACTTCTACCATCTGTCCAATAATTAATTGCGTGGTAAGGAAAAGAATGTATCCAAAAGCCTACAATATCTGGAGACATAATCAAATGGTTTAACTTACGTGCAAACTCCATAGCATAAGCATTAGTTAAATGAGGATTCCCCTTCAGTGAAAGCCTAATATTATATTCGGTTAATTGATATTTCATTTTAGAATATTTACGGATAATGCTATTAAACTGGTCTATAGCAACTGGTGTAACACCCCTACTATAAAGATGTACAGCACCATAAATATCATCACTTGTTTTTAGGTCAATAAGCGGGTCTAGAGTAGCTAGGGTTCTATCACAATATTCATCTCCAGGAATTTTTGTAGGGCCGTTATTATCTTTACCTACAATTACAGCAATAGCAAACTTTACCTTAAACGGACGTAGTGCCTTAATTATTTCTGCTGATTTTTGAGCATATTCTTCAGGTGTCCAAGGTCTAGCACTTAGGAAAGGCTCATTACCTAATTCTACAGAGTTTATTAAGTTTAAGGCACCTGCTTTTTCAAAATGTTTTATAAGATCTACTGCTACTTCTGGGCCTTCTTCAACATTTACTCCTAAAACACAAGTAAAACCAAAATCTTTCATAAAAGAAATAAAGACTTCTATTGGAATCCAAGGAAAAGCATTTGTTAGTTTATTTATTTCTCTCAACTTTAAGCTTTGTTGATGTCCAAGATGACTATAGTAACCATGAAAACTTATACGTAAATCTTCTACTCCAGCATCTCTTAAAGCTTTTGCTAAAATAGGTCGTTTATCTTTCATAACCATATGAAAAATAAGCTCATTTGGTGGATCAGCAAAATTAAAATGTGCGCCAAAAACTGGCCTAGGGCGGGGTGTTAAAGGTGAAAGCGAAACAGTTTTATTATTTGCTTCAGGTTTTGATTTAGTATAAATCCTAGATCTACAATTTATACCAACTATAAAAAAACAAATTACTAACAAACTTACTAAACTAAATCGGTTAAATAGGTTAGGGGCAATATTTTTTATTTTTTTAACCAACCAATCATAGCTTATTTTTAACATATATCTCCTAATGCTAATCCCTTATTAAACTTATAGGATTTCCCGATCATTACCTACTCTACGTGTAATTTTCTGAGTGTCCAAATACTCAAGAAGCGGAATAGCATATTTACGTGAAAGACCTGTTAAATCCTTAAAAGTAGCAACATCTAGTTTAGTATTTTTAGCTTTTTGTCCTTTGATGCGTTCAATTATTTCATTGATGGCTTCTTTGTGAAAAACAAAATCTGCTATCTTAACTAGATTTTGCTCATTAACAAGTAATTGATAGATTTTGCGTAATTTATTTTGATCTAGACGAAATTCTTTCATCACTTCGTCATAAGTTCTAGCTTGAAAATTGACCTCTTTAAACTTTGTCTCCATTTGTTTTTTTACTTGTTCATCTTCACTTGATAAAGAAATTTGATGGGAGGCTAAGCGCAATAAGTCTTTTTCGCTAACTATAAGTTTTTCTAATGCTAAACGCTCTAGAACCAGCTTAAAGATCTCTTGTGTAAAACCTATTTTCTCTCTTACTTCTTCACGATTTATCCCTACTTGTAAAGGTTCACGTTTATGAAAATCTCGCACAAGTTTAAGAAATTCTACTTTTAACTGTTCATAAGCTGTTTTTGCTAAAAAATAAACCTGCTGAGAGTCTGACTTAAGAAGTCTGCCAAGGCTAGTTAGGCTACTTAATTCTTTATTTAATAAAGTATCTGTTAAACCTGTGCGTTCTCTAATGTCTGCTACAGACATTGCTTTTATTCCAGACATTTCAACAAAAAGTGCTATTTTTTCCATTTCATTTGAGTCTGCCAGTTTTCTTAACCATTCAACGGCTTTTAAGTCTTTTAATCTATGTTTACTAGGTAGAGCATCTATAATTCTACCTCCTCCAATAGTAATTTGAGGCGAATAACTACGAACAATAAAGCGATCTCCAGGTAAAGCAAAAGTTGGTTCTTCTAGTCTAAGCTGAGCAAACATTTTTTCTCCAGGAATTAACTCTGAACCGCCTAATAAAACCACTCTAGCCATTATTTCAGAAGTCTCATGATGGAGCCTTACCCTAGTTCGTTGAGTTAATGATTTTGTTAAGTTAGGTAATAATTCTAGCTCAACATCTAGTATTGATGTCACTTGAAAGCGTTTTGCAGGAACTAAAACCTGTCCTCGTCCAACTTCTTCTAAACTAATGCCTTGTAGATTTATTGCACTTCTCTGCCCTGCAAAAGCCTTTTCTGCTGACAAGTTATGAACTTGGATACCACGAACTTTGGTTTGAACTTTACCTGGTAAAATTTCTAATTCCTGCCCTATTTCTAGTTCTCCTGAGGTTAAAGTACCTGTTACAACAGTTCCAAAACCCTTGATAGTAAAAGCACGATCAATAGGAAGCCTTGATACAGCCAGCGTATTTTTGCTAGTAACTTTGTTAGCTAGTTTAAGTAACTCATCTTTTAATTCTGTAATTCCTTGCCCAGTCTTACAACTTAAAGGAATAATTGGAGCACTAGCTAAAAATGAGTTTGAAACAAAGTCTCTAACTTCGTCTTTAGCAAGCTCTAAGAGTTCCTCATCAACTAAATCAGCTTTGGTCAGAACTGTTAAACCTGTTTTAACTTCTAGCAACCGGCAAATATCAAAATGTTCTTTTGTTTGAGGCATAACTGCTTCATCAGCAGCAATTACCAGTATTACTAGATCTATTCCATGTGCGCCTGCAAGCATATTTTTTACAAAACGCTCATGCCCTGGAACATCGACAAAACCAAATCTACAATCATCTATGACTAAATCAGCAAAACCTATATCTATAGTAATTCCTCTTTGCTTTTCTTCTTTTAAACGGTCAGCATCAATTCCTGTAAGAGCCTTAACTAAAGAGGTTTTCCCATGATCAATATGACCAGCAGTACCAATAATGATGTTCTTCATCTACATTTAACCAGCCTAAGAAAAAAGTGGACAAAATTTTTTTTGATAATTCCTATGCTTTAGATTATGCCTTAGAAATAAATCTCAAGGCTAGAGGTCTGTTTTTAAGATTGGGGTTTAGATTTTAGAATTTATAATTTAAGCCGTAAGGCTTAGAACTTAAAACTTAGAACTTAAAATTTAGAACTTAAGGCTTAGAGTTAGATTTTAAGAAACTAATCTCTTGTTTTGAGCACTGCAAAAGTACCTATAGCCTTAGCAACTAGCCTTTCATCATTGTAGATTTCAGATTCTAGTACAATAACACTTCTACCTTTGTTAAGAATTTTTGTACTACAAAACAATGTTCCAACTTTTACGGCCTTAAAATAGTTAATTTTTATTTCAATAGTCGCACAATTTTCGCCTTTTTCTAAAGAGCTATAAACAGTTAATCCCATTGCTGTATCAGCCATTGAAAACATTACTCCGCCATGCACAACTCCATTAGGATTAAAAAAGTCTTTTGTAATCTCAATGCTACATTTACTACAACCTTCAATTATTTCAGAAAAATTTAAACCTATAAGATCAGCAAATGGATTAATACCTTTTTTATTAATAGAAGAAATTTCTGACATCAAATATTCTCCAAAATATTCTCCAAAATATTCTATTGATAACTAGTTATAAATAATTTCCTGTGCGATCACGTAATGAGACTATCATAGGAATATCATTTTTTGCTCTTAGTGTAATCATAGGCTGGACTTCTACTTTACTATCTTTAGCAAGAGACAGTTTCCACTTCTGTGCAATAGTTGCAAGTAATAAGACTCCTTCCATCCAAGCAAAAGGTTCTCCTATACATTGTCTTGGCCCACCACCAAAAGGAAAATAGCTATGTTTAGGGCGCTGTTCTTTAGCTTCTGGGGTCCATCTCTCAGGGTCAAATTTTTCTGGCTCAGGAAAATATCGCTCATCCCTATGCATTAAATATTGACTCATAAAAGCAATGCTATCTTTAGGCAAGGTGTAACCACCTACTTGACACTCTTTTACAACTCTTCTTCCTATCACCCAAGCAGGAGGATAAAGCCGCATAGCTTCAGATAAAACCATTTCTGTATATTTTAAGTTTTGGTAATCTGCGGCTGTTGGTAAGTGTCCATATAATACTTGGTCAATCTCTCGCCAAACTTTAGTCTCTACTTCTGGGTGTTGGGAGAGTAAATACCAAGTCCAAGTTAGTGCATTTGCTGTAGTCTCATGTCCAGCAATAAAAAGGGTCATAACCTCATCGCGTACTTGAAGATCTGTCATACCCTTACCATCACCCTCTTCATCTTGGGCTATAAGTAACATAGACATTAAATCGCCAACATCCTCTTTTTTTTCCCGTCGATCATTAATCATTCTGTAAATAGTTTTATCTAGTAGATCGCGAGCATTATTAAAAGCTCTAACTCTTGGTAGAGGTAACTTTTCTAGTATTTCAACAAAAGGTAGCGTTAAAAAATCAAAAGACTTAACAAAAACTCCCATTGCTTCACCAAGTTCATCTGCATCTTTTTCAACATCAGCATTAAAAAGGGTTTTTGCAACAATTCTTAAAGTAAGTCGCATCATTTCTTCGCTAATATTAATGGTTTTACCTGGCTGCCAAGATTCCCTAGTGCCTAGAGCGTAATCAACCATTACTTTTGCATAATTTGCGATTCTTTGACGATGAAATGCTGGTTGTACAAGACGGCGCTGACGTTTATGAAAGTCTTCCTCACTAGTAAGTAAACCCTCCCCTAACAAACGCTTAGAACGTTGTAAGCCTCGCCCTTTATAAAAATTACGTGGTTGGTTAACTAAAACATCTTTAATATAATCAGGGTGATTAAGCAAATAAATATCTTGATTGCCAAGACGCAAGAAAACTATATCTCCATAGCTTCTAGCATTAGCTAAAAATTTTAGTGGATCACTTCTAAAGTCCCATAAATCCCCCCAAAGAGGTTTTTTCCTAGGCCCAGGTGGTCGAAGTATTTTTGCCATAAATTTTCCTGAAAATTAGAAGTCCATTAAAGTTTATACTTAAGGAAATCATAAATTTAGTTCTTCAACAAAATTTCTAAACTAGAGTTTAACCTATATAAATCTATCAATATTTTACGTTTAGTATATTCTCTAGAAAGTTGTTCATACTCTTTAGGGTCTTTACTGGTTTTTTTAGAACGATTTTTTTTGCAAGACACCCACTTAAAACTTTCTTACAGTTTTTTATTTTTCCTGAAGCCATTTTTTCACAATAAATAGTCAATAACCAACACTCTACAGAATAGACAAATTTTATTTCTTTGATCATTAAATTTTTCTATCTATTTAGGTGCAAATGGCTTGGTTTTACCCTCCTGAGCCTCTTTATAAGCACCTTGAGGAATATCACCTAATTGAACAGCTTTGTCATACTCTCTAATTGCAGCATCTCTTTCTTCAATAAAATCATAGATTCGCCCAATTAAAACATGACATTGTGAAACCAACCATTTTTCTTCTGCGCTAGCAGAAGAAATAGCCTCACGATAAAGCTTTACAGCAGAAGATAGGCGTTCTTCTTGAGCAGCAATTTTGTCATCATCAGAGTTAATATCATCAAGCTCTACTCTTGATGGCTGATTATTAATAATTTGTGCCATCCCAAATAGTGCACGGGCGTTTTTGGGCTGTTCTCGTAAAATTACTTCTAATTGTGATTTAGCTTCGTCAAACTTACGCTGTTTAATTAGAGTATCAATATCAATAATTGGTTTTACTGCGGTTATAGTGGCTTTTACTGCGGCTTTTCGCTCCTTAAGCTGTTCTTGAAAACGAGCACGGGATGCTTTTGTTTCATCAAGTCGTTTTGCCTCATGTGCAAAATCAATACTCGTAAGCATTGCAGGGAAAAAGTCACCTACGTCAACTCCTGAGCGCTCTAGACCAGCAAGTGCATCATAAAAATGAAATACTAAAACAAAACCTTGCTCATAATATTGACTAAGCTGAGAAATTGCCTCATCAGAACCTACATTCCCTCCTGCTAAACGGGCTGTTAAGCGTATGCCTACGGCACGAGCTATTGATTCACCCACTACTTCAAAAACATTGCGCTTAGCCCTTTCTTTAGCATTAGGTAAGACTGCTATTAGTGGATCAATTCTTTCTTTTAATTCAGCTATTTCTACAGAGTTTTTACCTACAATAGGATCTAGCACAAATCTTAAGAAAGCATGCCTAATATGCTCTCTGGTAGATTGCTCTGACATAACAATAAAATAATCATCACCTAAACGGCGAGACTCGCTATCTGCACCATTTAATACATCATTTCGCGAGAGTACTGTTCCTGCTGGTGCAAATGGATTAGGAAATATTTGCAAACGCCTAATTCTAGGCACATACTCAATTTTTTCCTTAGGCTTTTCTTCGGTAGTTGCTTTTTTATCTTTCTTATCTTTTTTTACTTCAACTGGTGGTGGCATTACATATGTATCAAGCTCTCTAGAAAAAACAGGTGTGGGAGGAAGTTCCAATACAGGTTTAGTACGTAAATAAATTAATGTTTCATAAAGTACTGAACTAGCAATATTTTCATAGTCATTTCTTAATCCATCTAATAAAGCTTTATATTTGGGAAGAAAGTTACGAACTTGAGAGCGGCTATAAAATTCACGTAATAGGCTACCAAAATCTAAAACATCTTGTACATCTAGAGGTAAATTTGCTTTGACTGAAGGGTTATTTAATGCAGGCGGGGCACTTAAAGATAAGGCTAGACCAATATAAGGCGATATTTGAGCAGCCTCCTCTCGTCCTTCAAGCTTGTGCGAACTATAAAAATTCTGTAGTTTTTTTATTAAATCAGGCGAAGTTCCTTTTAGGTCTTCACGTAAGTTTGCTTGTAGTTCAGCAAGTTTACCAGTACCTTCATACTTATAACCAGCAAGTGTTAAAGCTGACATAGTGACTAGAAGTCTTTCATCACTAATAATTAACACATTGTAATCACGTGGATTAATAGCTTCTACATTAGCTATTTGGTTATTTGTTGAAGGGTTGTTTTGAGCAACACTAAGAGTAGTAAAATTTGGAGTAAGTAATAATGACAAAGATAATACGAGGGGAAGATTATTTTTTTTTAACATAGAGTAGACCTTTCCAAACCGTCTTAAATTTTACTTTAACACGGTTTGGATGCTAAAAACTTGCAGGATAAAACTATTTATTAAAACTATTGAGGGCTTCCTCTTCGGAAGTAAAGGTTTCAAATACAGTTAATAGCTTAGTTATGGCTAGAAGATCTTGTATTTTCTTAGTTAAATTAAGTAATTTCAAAACTCCACCAGCTTTATTAGTATTAGTAAAACTATTAACTAATTCGCCAATCCCTGAGCTATCTACATAGCTTACGTCACCTACATTAAGCAATATTTTTTTGTTGTTACCATCTATAAGTTTACGTACAGTATCGCGTAATTGAACACTCCCCGCACCTATAGTGATTTTGCCACTTAAATCCAAGATACAAACATCTCCAGCCGTTCTTTGGTTGATTGTTAGTGACATTTTTGGCTCCTTGTTGTTGGTTTATTCTGTAGTTTCAGAAATAACTCTTTTCTTAAGCATTTTAACTATCGTACCACCTTGAGGGTGACTAGAAAAATCCACTTCATCCATAAAAGTACGCATATAAAAAATGCCTCTTCCACTAGGATTAAGTAAGTTTGTAGGATCTAGTGGGTCAGGAATATGACTAGGGTCAAAACCTTCTCCGTAATCACGTACAGAGATAGTAATTGATTCTTCACTGATAAGAAACGTAACATCTACAGCCTTATTGCTGTCTAGTTTATTCCCGTGTTTAATAGCATTAATAACAGACTCTCTAACAGAAAGGCTAATCCAGTGGGCTTCTTCCTCTCCAAAGCCAACTATCTGTGTAATGTTGTCTGTTACCGAAGCGACTAATTCAGTAAACTTAAAACTGCTATTAATTGTCAAAGCGATGGTGCTAGGGTTTTGCTCCATCTCAATTATTCTTACCCTTTCTTCTTATAGTAGGATAATTTGGTCGCTCCGGTTATTTATTGCCGGGGCAAAATATCTTTTGGTGTAACATATGCGTTATATTAATGTCAAGTTAAGCAATCTATTGCTTTACCGACACTTGTTCTAAAAACAAAGACTCTAACACGTTACCAAGGAAAAATTAATAATCCTATGATAATTTCTCCTGCAAAATTTATTAAAGGTTCTATCTCTTTACCTGGAGATAAATCTATCTCTCATCGCACTGCTTTAATAGCATCTCTAGCCAATGGCACATCAGAAATTGAAGGTTTTGCTACTAGTTTAGATTGCCATAGCACTCTTAATTGCTTACGCAATCTTGGTGTTTCTATTCAAGAAACAAAAAATAAGCTAATTATAGAAGGAATTAATAAAACAGGCTTCTACACTCCTAAAATAACTTTAGACGCTGGTAATTCTGGCTCAACAATAAGAATGTTAAGTGGAATTTTAGCAGGTCAGTCATTTACAACAACAATTACTGGAGATGAGTCACTTCTTCGTCGTCCAATGAAGCGCATTGTTACCCCACTTCGTCAAATGGGTGCAAATATTCAAGCTACTAATAGTGATTTTGCGCCTTTAACAATTTCTGGTGGCAATTTACAAGCAATAAAATATGATATGCCTATTGCTAGTGCCCAAGTTAAGTCTTCTATTTTATTTGCAGGGCTTTTTGCTGAAGGAAACACTATAATTTCTGAACCTACAGCAACAAGAAACCATAGTGAGTTAATGCTAAAAGAGTTTGGAGCTAATATAACTAGTAAAGCAAATATTATAACTATTTCAGGTGAATCTAAATTAACAGCTTGTCATTATAATGTTCCAGGCGATATTTCATCAGCAGCATTTCTTATTGCTGCAACAATACTTTTGCCTAATTCAGAGCTATTTCTACAATCAGTAGGGATTAATCCAACCCGACGAGCAATTTTAGATGTATTACTTCAGCTTGGAGCTAATATAGAATTTATTAATACACATATTCAGCACGGTGAACCAGTTAGTGATTTACTTATTAAGTCTAGCAATTTAGCTAGTAATGATAACACTCGTATCTTAAAAGGAAATATTATAGCTAACTTAATTGACGAAGTTCCTATACTATCTATTTTAGCTACTCAAATTAAAGGCGGCTTAGTTATTCGTGACGCAGGTGAGTTAAGAGTAAAAGAAAGTGATCGTATTCGTTCTATAGTTGATAATTTACGCTCTATGAAAGTAGAAGTAGAAGAATATTCTGATGGTTTAGCTATTAACGGCGAACAAAACTTAATTGGTACTGAGATTAATTCTATGAATGATCATCGTATTGCTATGGCTTTTACAGTTGCAGGATTAATTGCTAAAAATAATACTAAAATTATTAATAGTGAGTGTGTAGATATCTCTTTTCCAAACTTTTTTTCTAAATTAGCATCTGTTACAACATATCTATGACAACAATTTTTTTAGTTGGATTTATGGGAAGTGGAAAAACTTCTATAGGAGCGGCTTTAGCAACCTATCTAACATATAATTTTATTGATTTAGATAGCCTAATTATTAAAGAATCAAAATTTACTATTAACGAAATCTTTGCTCAATATGGCGAGCCATATTTTCGCCAATTAGAAACTAAAACGCTAAATACTATTGCTAAATGTCAAAATACAGTTATTAGTTTAGGTGGAGGAACATATATAGCAGAGGAAAACCGTAGTATTATTAAACAACATGGTATATCTATTTGGTTAAAATGCGAATTACCTATTATTTTATCTCGTTTAGCTAAAGATTATTCTCGCCCTTTAAATAAAAACCAAGAACAAATGCAAAAACTATTAGATTCACGCCTATCTTTTTATCAACAAGCTGATTTTTATATTGATGTAACTAAATTAACTATTGATGAAGCTGTAAAAAAAATAGAAAAACTAATTAGAAAGTAATTTTATTTATTATCAATAATAAACATTGGAGTAGCAGAGCCACCTCCAGCAGTAACATTTAGTAAAGCTAGTTTAGAAAGACGTATTCCACAACCTTCTATTTGATTTCCATTCCAAACATAAGGATCTAAATCTAAAAATCTTTCATCAAAACTCAATTTTCCATCAATTATGCTTGGATATACTTCTGTGCCTAATGGAACTTTTTCTTGAACAATATATGATTTAGATAAAGCTATTTTTAATGTTTCTTTCCACTCTTCACTAGTAGATTCCCAACCTAACACTACGCCTTTACCGCCATACTCTCCATTTGGTTTTAAAACTAATTTATCTTGATTATTTACAATAAACTCTACTAAATCTATATTATTATTTTGATATATAGTTTTACACTCTCGTACTTTTCTTGTCCAAGGAATATGTTTTAATAAAGCAGTTACAATTTTTTTAGGATAAATTGAATGATAAATAGGGTCACTTAGTAAAGCAAAGCAGCTTTTTTTGTATAACATTTGTACTTGAAAAGCATTTGCAATACAAACATCATTATTTTTTGCTGCTTCCATTATAGGATGATTTAGACCAAATTTATTTAATAGTTCTCCTATAATTACACGTTTATAAATTAGATCTACTCTAAAATCTTCAGCATATAGATTATTATTTTTATATTCTAATTCATCAGGATCAACTATCTTTACTTTACAGCCATTTTGCTCAAAACATTCTTTTGAAAGCAAAAACTCTCCATAAGTGCTTACACCATTCCAGTCAACAATAGCAATGTTTGGTAAACCTATCCCACCCCAGTTTTTATAAGCTAACAATAATGTTTCAAAAACTTTTTTTCTAATTGCAAATGTTTTTAGACTATAAGTTTCACTAAACTTTTGCATTATAGGCATTTTATTAAATGTATCAGTTAATTCATCACCATAAGCTAAGCCTCCTGGGCTTTCTGCATTATATTCAACAAAATTAAACTCTCCTTTAGGACTTAAAAATCCATCTAGTCTTCCACTAACATCAGGAGCACCATATTTGTGATCAAATTTAATTATTATTTCTTCTTCAGGAGTTAGATCTAACTCTTTTCGTAATATATCGTCAGCAAGTAATCTTTGCCCTAATAAACTTACACCAGAACTAACTAACTGAGCAGCATTATTAACAAACTGATATGTGTTACTATCAATAAAATAAGGTCTTAATACACTACAAACAGGCCGCTTTCCAAAAGCTAAGTGACGATTTTCTGTTGCTTCTTGTAATATTTGTTGTGTTGTAGTTAAGTATTCATTTTTTACAAGCAACTCATGATAATAATCAATAGCTTTCTTAATCATAACAATTCCTTTTCACTTTAAATTTTATATTCTCACTCTAAATTTTCATTAATTTATTCCAACGATATTCTATTTTTTTATTAACAGTTTCTTTTGCAGAACCAATAATAAGATTTGCCATTTTATCAACTACCCAGGGAAAATATTTTTCTGTTAATGAAGTAATATCAAAATCAGGAGCAGAATTCATAAAATCAATTGCATATGGAACACCACTGCGAATAGCAAATTCAATGGTATTCATATCATATCCAAGTGCCTCATTAATTTTTACAGCGTCTTGTCTAATTCTCTCGGTAAGTTTTGGATCTAAATTTTGGTCTACACCTGTATAACGTTCAAAGTGTGGCTTTCTAGGATCCCAATTAGTAATTAATATTTCTGTTTTTCCAATACAAATACAACGAACATATTGTTCCCAATCAATATATTCTTGTAACATCATACAAAGTTCCTCTGATTTATTATAAAAAAAGAGTAATTCTTCTAGAGAGCAGACTTTATTAACAGCTTTCCAACCTCCTCCCCAATGAGGTTTTAGAATCGCTGGTAGTCCAATATAATTTAAGACCTCTTTCCACTCTAACGGATACTTTAAGTTGATTAAACTTTCAGATGTAATACTTTCAGGGTAGCTATGCATTGGCAAAACAATAGTTTTAGGTATTGCAATGCCTAATTTTTCTACTAAAGCAGTCCCAAAGAATTTATCATCTGCCATTCTCCAAAAAGGGTTATTAATTACTACAGTTGCATTAAGCGATGCAGTCTTTAAATAAGTTTGATAAAAGGCTACTTCATGAGATATACGATCAACAATTACTTTGTAAGGACAATCAGCATTACTAGCAATCTCTCCTACTTTGACATACTCTGCAACTACGCCTTGATCGCGTTTATTTATTTCTTCAATCAACGCATTAGGAAAAGATCTTTCTCTACCAACTAGTAAACCTACTTTTAGCATATTTGATTAACTCCAAATTGGGAAACTTGCAAAGAATTGCTATTATGTGTGCAAGTAGTTATATGCTGCAACCCTACTTGGAAGTATTATTATTTCAAAATTATTACCCAGCCTTAAATTACTGGGATTTCTAAAACGGTTTTTTTATTATGCCAATTAAAGAAAATCTTAATGAAATTCAAACAAGAATCGATGCTGCTTGTAAAAAAGCTAACCGAAACCCTAATGATGTACGCTTAATTGCTGTTACTAAAACTTTTCCGGCTGAAGCGATCAACGAGGCTTTAAGTGTTGGTGTTATTGATATTGGAGAAAATCGTGTTCAAGAAGCAGAAGAAAAATTTCCTGATTTAGTGACAAACAACAAGGTTTGTAAACATTTAATAGGACACTTACAAAGCAATAAAGTTCGCAAAGCTGTAGAGCTTTTTGATTGGATTCATTCTATTGATAGTATTAAGCTTGCAGAAAGAGTAAATCGTGTTGCAGGAGAGTTAGGAAAACATCCTGTTGTACTAATTCAAGTAGACCTAGGAAAAGAACCTACAAAAAATGGTATTGATGAAAGCGAGCTAAATGATTTAGCTGCTTATTTAGCAACTGCACAATATTTAGACTTTCGTGGGTTAATGATGATTCCACCATTTTTTGAAGACCCTAACGCAACATTACCTTATTTCTCTCGCTTAAGAGAATTATTACGTGAACTTAATAGCCAAAAAATCTGTTTAAAAGCCTTAAGTGAACTTTCTATGGGAATGAGTCAGGATTTTGAGGTTGCAATTCAAGCAGGAGCAACTTTAATTCGTGTTGGTACTGCGATTTTTGGTACTCGTAGTAAACCCATAGTAACCTTGTAACAAGAGACTATAATTATAGAAAGAAGGACGCTATGCTTAAAAGAAATATCTTAATATTTATTTTAGGGCTTTTAATGTTAGGCTGTTATCCAGAATTTAATAGCCCACTTTCTGACTTAAAAAATAGTAAAATAGATGAAAGACTACTAGGAACTTGGTATAGCACAAATAAAAAAGAACTTGGTTATATACATATTGAAAAAGGATTTGATAATTCTCTAAATATAACGTTAGTAAATATAGATAACTATAATTTAAATGAAAGATATACAATGTTTTCAACTAAAATCAAAAATAATTTTTATATGAATTTACAAGATGAAGATCTAGAGAAAAAGCACAGATATATTATTGTAAAATATGTAATAAATGATAAGCAAGAACTTGCTATTTCTATGCTAGAAAATATTAAAGTGGCTGAAGATATAGAACAGGGAATATTAGATGGTGAGGTTACAGGAAAAGGAAGTTTTTCCAAAAAAGTAGAAGTTAGGGAACCATCATCGGCTCTAGCTGAATATATAAAATCAAATAGTAAAGATATTTTTGGAGAGACATTAAAGCTCAAAAAACTTACCCCTTAATTTTGCTTAGGCCATTTACCAGGAGCAAGCATATTAAATATTTTTTCAGGCTCTTTAATTTTTTGGTTTAATAGCCAATCTACTGATATTTGCATTATTTGTCGGCCTTGTTCTCCTGAAATTAATTGACCTCTACGATAGCGAGTAGCCATTAGGTAGAGTTCCATTTTTGTATTTTCAAAATCAACTTCTGCTTCAATTAAATACTTAGCAGCAGTTTTTACTTGATCTTTTACTATAGCAATTCCCGCTTTAACTAAATTAGCTAAGGCATTACCCCAATACATTTTTTCTCGCTCTATTCTTTTTGCATCGCGTTCGGCAATAGAAAGGAGTCTATTTATATTTCCTTCATGGTCTTTATCTAGTTTTGAGGCTAAACCTAAACAAGCTCTTGCTCTTAAATGTAAGGATTCAATAGCAATAATCTGAGTAAGTAGAAAGAATGAATTATTTAGTTTAGGCCAAGTTTCTTCTATGCGTAACCAGGCACTTTCAAAATCATTACAATAAAAATCTATTTCTGAGCGTGTGTAAAGACTCCAGTAATGTTGTAAGTCAAAGCTCTTACTTGCCCAACCTGCCATAGCATCAATAACATCTTTCTTGGCTTCTTTAGGATTATCAGATGCTAGAAAAATCATATGAGACCAAATTCGCAAGTTTGTTGTTACAAATAAATCTCCTCGTTCTTGAGCTTCTTTTAATAAACTGGAGCGCTGTTCTAATAGTTCAGTAAGTCGCCCAAGGAAAAGTAGAGTACGCATATAAAAGTAATGTTTAGTGTCTAGTTCCCAAGTTACATTGGTGCATTGCTCTCTAAGGATTTGTTCGCCTTTATTAAAAGCTTCGTAAGCTTTAGTCCAATTGCCTTCCATATAGGCAGAAAAACCTAATTCTAATATAGCAAGTGCATTAGTATGAGGATGATTGATTTGTTTAGCAAGCACCATAGCTTGATGGCAAATGGTTGCCGTGCGATCTCGTTTACGTCCGCCATCTTTAGCTGAATATGCGGCTTCTAAGGCTAAGGCACGGGCTACGCGGTAGGGTTCTCCTGCATTAAGCGCAAGTAAAAGGTGGCGGGCTTGAAAATCTATTGCCCGCTTGCTATTAACATAAGCAAGGCCAACAGTAGCAGACCAACAAACATCTATACGTAATAATTCGCTACTAGGAATTTCACCAACTTGTCTTTCCGTAAAGTTTAGACCTCTAATCCAAAGCTGAAGGCGTTGAAATAAAAACGAGAGAAAAGCGGCTCTAGTAGTTTCAGGAAGAGTTATTTTCACTTTTCCTAGTACTTCACGAAGTACTGCTAGACCTTCATCCATATAACCATTTATTAGGAATTGTTCAGCAGCACGTCGTTGCAGTTCTATAGCTTGAGTTGAGTCTAGCCCTTTAGTTGCTGCAAGATAGGCACATGCTGATTCTTCGCCACGACCAGCATTAGCTAGGGTTTCACCTAATTTAATCTCTATTTCATGTTGTTTATCACCTGGGTTTAACTCAAGGGCAATTTTATAAAGACGTGCTGCATTATCAAAAGCTAAGGCTTTTACGGCTTGTTCTGCTGCTATTATTGTATAGTCAAGTGCTTTAGGAATATCTCCAGCAATACGAAAATGAGTAGCTAGGCTTTTTGCATCTTTTGGGGAAGTCTCTTCTAAAGCTACAGCTAGGCGGCGATGGTACTCTACAAGTTTTTTTGTATCTAAACGAGAAATAATTGTTTTTTGAATACCATCATGGTAACAAACGACTTTTTCTTTCCCTCCGCTAGTAACAACTCTAATTAAACGACCAACACGAAGAGCAGAAAAAGCGCTTTGTTCTTCATTTTCTAGCTGAGCAGATTTCTTTATTATAGAGCGTTCTATTGGTTGGCCTGCTGCGGCTATTAATTCAAGTAGCCGTCTTGCATCTGGAGGTAACTTTATTACCCTACGTTGAATTACGTCATTTATTAAAGAATAATTTATATCATAACGGCTACTATCAACATTAGTCATTTGTTCTAGATCTTTGACTACGCGATCATCTGTAAGAGAATATCTAACCAACTCATCAATTAGCAAAGGAATACCTTGAGATTCTTTAGCAATTATTTCAGAGAGTGTTTTAGCATTTTTATGTCCTTTGCCTAAAAGATTTAAGGCAAGCTGTCTTGATTCCTCTAAAGAAAGCTCGCTAACTATAATTTTCCGTGTATCAGTAGATTGCCTTATTACAGATTGAGAATCAAATAATTGATTAAGTATTGGGCTAGTATCTTGGTCTTCGCTACGATAGCTAGCAATTAAAAGCATTGCTGGTGGTTCAGGAGGGCGAAGTAACTCACTAAGTAGTACTCCGCTATCAGTATCACCCCATTGTAAATCATCAATAAAAATAACTAAGTCTCGTTTATCTGAAAGCCTAGCTAAAAGCTCTCTAAGTGCTGCTGACGCTCGTCGCCTTAATTCTTGTGCATTAGGTATTTCTAATACTCTCTGCCTACTAGAAGCAATTGTTAAAATTTGTTTAAGCACTGGAAAAAGGCGAGCTAGAGCAGACATATCACGAGGAAGCAAAGCTTCTACTTCCATAGGAGGCAAGCGTTTTAAGTATTGGCTTAAAGCGTCTATAACGCTATCAAGAGCTTTATAGGGAACATCTTCTTGACCATAACAACGTCCTGTTAAAACTACTAAGTTCTGCTCGGCTTGCTGAAGACCTTCTAAAAAATAATTCACTAAAGCAGTTTTACCAATTCCTGCATAACCTTCTAAATAAACGGTTGTAGCCGTTCCTGCTCTAACATTATAGAAAGCGTCTTTTAAGTCTTTTAGTAAATTTCCTCGCCCGCTTAAAGAAGAAATTTTTGAGGTAGGAACAGTAGGAAAAGTAATATCTTGTTCATTTTTTCCTAGTTTTTGTAAAACAGCTTTGCCTGTAGGGCGAAGTTTAGGATCTCTATAAAGTAAATCTTGGCATAACCTATTTAGATCGGCAGGAACTCCTTTAACTAGTTCGCTTGGCGGAGGTGGTTCGCTACTTTGTCGTTTTACTAAAATATCAACCATTGACCCTGTAAAAGGAACTCTGCCTGTCAATGCTTCATAAAGTATTACTCCTATACTGTACCAGTCAGAAGCCTTTGAAACAGCTAGGTTTGTGCCTTGTTCAGGAGACATATAAGCAGGAGTACCAACAATATGCATACTCTCATGAGTACCTTTAGCCGCAACTTCCACAGCTAAACCTAGATCTAGGATTACTACTCTACCTAGATGTGTAACAAGCACATTAGAAGGTTTTAAGTCCCTATGTAATTTTCCTGCGTCGTGTAGTACAGATATTCCTTCTGCAAGCTGTCTTAATGCACCTCTTAGGCGAGTTTCATCTAGGGAAAATTCTAAAAAATGAGAATCTGAAGAATCACCTAAAATTTTTTGCGCTACAATATCATAAGTATCTTTTTCAATTCGTTTATTTGTTATGGCGGCCTCGCGAGCAATTTTCAAAGTAGGTTCAGCTACTTTTTGAGTAATAATTTGCTCAAGATCACTGGCTCTTACAGTCTTTGCATTACCTATATAATCAAGATCTTCTCTGCTTCTACCCCAAACATATTCTAAAAAATTCACTCCTTGAACAAGTTCCATAGTAAAGAACCATTGTTCACCATCAGACATTAATTCATAAAGAGAAACTAAGTTAGGGTGATGAATATCGGCAAGAACGCGAAACTCCTGCTTAAATCTATAAAGTGATTCTGCATCGGTTTGGTGAAGGGTTTTTAAGGCTACAACAGTTTTACGTTCTTGATCAAAAACCTCGTAAACATTGCCAAAGCCTCCAGAGCCAAGCTGACGCTGGATAATAAATCGCGATGTACCCTTAAATTCTGATTGGCTAGCCATGAATTGAATTTTATAATAGATAAGATTTTATAGCATTATTCAAGTTAGCAAGATAAACCTTATATGACAATATATTTTTACATCCCTTCAGACAAATATGGGTGTTTTAGCAATTTTTCACCTCATGGAATAGAAATGCAAAACCTATGGTGGTCAACAGTTGAACATTATTTTCAAGCCCAAAAATTTTTTGATAACGCCTATCAACAAAAAATTAGAAAGGCTCCCAAACCCAAAATAGCAGCAACTCTTGGCCGTAGTCGAGAAATGCCAATTAGGTCAGATTGGGAAGAGGTTAAGGATGAAATTATGTACAACGCTGTTCTAAAAAAATTCCAATCCCACAAAGAAATCAAAACAATTCTTTTATCAACAGGCGATCAAAACTTAGTAGAAAATTCGCCTATTGATTATTATTGGGGATGTGGTAAGGACGGGACAGGGCTAAACAAATTGGGCAAAATTCTTATAAAAGTTAGAGCTTTGCTTAGTTCCAATGCTAATAGCCTAGAAAACGAATCTTAAAATAAAATTTAACTTATAAGCTTGTAAATAAAGTAATCTTTAATTTTAGCGCTAAAGAGTGGGTAGAAAATTTACCCACTTTTTAATTTCTAGCACAAATACTAAGCTAGCCTTTTTCGCATTGACAGTAGTTTAAGTTTGGCTACACTAAAGCATAAATCTAAGAACTCCGCCTGCTGGAGAAAATAACTTTGACAACAGATGAAATGCTTGACCGCTTGGAAGATGACATGCGCAAACTACGAATAGAGTTTGATGTTTTCTTTAATGGCGGTGCTAAAAAACCTCCTTATGATACTAAAAACCGTGTTGAAGCAATGATTAAACGCTTTAGCGATGATCGTAACTTAAGTTTTGCTCAACGCTTTCGCTATAACACATTGGTTGCACGCTATACTTCTTTTAGAGAATTATGGCGACGAAATATGACAGCACTTGAGGAAGGTCAAAACCTTAATGCTAAATTAGTAGGTACTTTTGCTGAACGTCCAAGCAGTGCAGGTAGTGGAACAGGGTTTGCTCCCCCAACTCAAAAGCAGGGTTTTCGGCCTACTAGTGTTACTTGTAGCGATCCTCAACAAGAAGTTGATAAGGTTATTTCCCTTTATAATAGCGTTATAGATGCTAAAAAGGCTTGTGGAGAGCCAACGGATAAACTTTCATTTGAACAATTTCATAAAATTCTTATTGTACAAAGTTCAAAACTTAAAGCACAGCTCCAATGTTCATCAGTTAATTTTTCAGTAGAAATAGAACAAGGACAAGTTAAATTTAAGGCAAAAGGCAGCTAGGGACAAACCTATGTGTTTGTCCTCAAACTTATGTGTTTGTCCTCAAACCTATGTGTTTGTCCTCAAACCTATGTGTTTGACACATATTAAAAGAAAAAGCCCTGGCATTTCGGTAGCAATGCCAGGGCTTTTTAGCAGTAGCGCTAATTTCTATTAGGCTATTTTAATTACGTTTTCAGCTTGTGGTCCTTTAGGGCCTTGTGTAATCTCGAATTCGACCATTTGGCCTTCATTTAAGGACTTATAGCCGTCTTCTTTGATTGCGGAATAATGTACAAATACATCGCTTCCACCGGGTTGTTCGATAAAACCATAGCCTTTGCTATTATTGAACCATTTAACTTTTCCTTGGGTTCTTGACATTGAAACTGCGTTCCTCCTCTGATAATGGGTGTGCCACAAACTTCTTTGAAGTCTGAAGAAGGTTCGGCGTGTTTGGTGTCAAATAGCTATTTCTTGATTAGCAAACTAATAGCCGCCTAAAGAAAGTGTTTCTTTCTTTGGCGGCTACTCTCTTACTTTTTTTTAATATGATAGCGGTACTGCACAAAACAAACTACCTATAAAACCAATACTTTTGACGATAAAATCTGCGTCACACAACTTGGCGGCTATACTATCTACTAAGGAGAAATATGTCAAGAAAAAAGTAAGATACTTTTCCTATCTACTAGTTATTCTTAGCAGATATATCCCATCCATAAGAAAGACTTGATCTAAAAATATCAAAAAGATATTTTTTATCCCCAGCTTAATTTATTTTTTAATACACTAAAGTAATTTTTATTTGTAGCTTGAACTAACTGAAAATAATGTTCACTCTTACGCACGCTTATACGGTCTAAATGCTTTAAGGAAAAGCCTATTTGCCCATCTAAAGTTAAAGTCACTTCTTCACGAGGAGTTACTAAAACTAGTTCTATAGGATTTTCATCAGAAACTACTAAAGGACGGTTAGTAAGAGTATGCGGACAAATAGGAGTAATTAACATTGCATGAATACTTGGGTGAATTAGTGGCCCTCCGGCAGAAAGAGAATAGGCTGTTGAGCCTGTTGGAGTCGAAATAATCAAACCATCTGCTCTAAATCTATTAATAAGCTGTCCATTTATCCAACATTCTAAATCTATCATTCTAGCTAAAGCTGATTTATTTACTACTACATCATTAAGGACTGTCCCTCTAGTAACACAGCTTCCATTTCTTATTACGGAAGCATATAGTTGGACTCGTTTTTCAATATAAAAATCTCCTGTTAGTACACGCTCTAGGAGTGGAAATAATTCATCTACAGAAAACTCTGTTAAATAACCAAGTAGCCCAAAATTTACCCCTATAACAGGAACACAACGCCCTCCAAGAAGTCTAGCAGTGGCTAGCATAGTGCCATCACCACCTAAGACAACTATTAATTCTGCTCTTTGTGCTATTTCTTCACGGCTAACAAAAGTAAGGTGATTGTTATGATTAAGAAACTTTTTGGTAGATTCTTCTACTAGTAGCTCAATATTTTTTCTTACACACCATTTACTTAGGTCTGCTACTAGTGTCCAAGCATTCTTTATATTTGGTTTAACTACTGTGGCAATAGTTTTAGGAGGATTTGTTTTCATCATCGGTATAAACTTCTTTATCTTCTTTGTTATTAGCAAGTTCTCTTGCTAACATTTCCTCGGCGATTCTTATTAACCAAATTGGAATAGTAGCATAATTTTCTGCTTCTTGGGCATTGTAAACACGCTTATTTAAGGTTTCTACTTTATGTTCTACTTGTGCAAACTCTTTAGTATCTGGTAAATCGTGCCAATCCTCATAACAACCATGTTGAATACAAGGAGCAGGTTTTGCTTTCCAATGGACTAAACAGCCTATACCCTCTTCAAATAAAGGGCAACTATAAGTTTGACTAAAAGTATCACCTGTAGCTTTAAGATTATATTTAGTTATTGCCTTACGAGTTCTTTTGATAATTTCTTGAAATTTTTCTGGGTTAACTCTAGAACTATTTTTTAGTGTGTGCCAAATAGCAAGAGCTTCTAAGCGAGTAATATTAACATTAACAAAATCAGAGTCTTGGCAACATACTATAGTGCAAGTACGACAATCTTTTGCTTTAGCCGCATAGTTTTGCGAAATATAATTAGAAAAGCCTTGCTTTACACGGCGTAATTGGACTAAAGCTTTTGTTTCTGAGAATTTATGCATAAATCTAAACTACTCATTTTCATCTACTGCAATTGAAATGCCTAAGCGTTTTTTCTTTAATATTAGCCCTTGTCTAGTTAGACCTAAATCCTTAGCAGCGCGAGTAATATTTCCGTCATGGCGTTTTAGAGTATTTTCTATCATATAACGTTCTAGTCCGTCTACAGCTTCTGAAAGGGCTATATTAGAAGTAAAATCTATAAAGCTTTGCCACATACCACTAGAAGAAAAGCTTGCTTTAGGTCTAAGTATTTCTGGAGAAAGGTTTTCTGGAGTAATTAGTGTTCCGTCTTCAGCAAGTGCAGTAACTCTTTCCATTTCATTTTTAAGTTGTCTAACATTTCCCGGCCAAGGAAAAGCTACAAGTGCTTCCATTGCTTGAGGAGAAAGCGATAGTTGTTTACCACATTTTTTAGCAAAGTCCTGAAGAAAATGGTTTACTAAAGGAGGAACATCATCTTTACGTTCACGAAGTGAAGGAATATGAATACGAATTACATTTAAGCGGTGAAATAAGTCTTCACGAAAAGTGCCTTCAGTAACACATTTTTCTAAATCTCTATTAGTAGCAGCAACTATTCTTACATCAGCTTTTACTGGGCGATCATCGCCTACTGGGTGTATTTCATGTTCTTGGAGAAAACGCAGGAGTTTAGGCTGTATATGCATTGCTAGTTCACCAATTTCATCTAGAAAAAGTGTTCCTCCAGTTGCAGCACGAACAATACCTAGGCTATCTTTATCAGCCCCAGTAAATGCTCCTCGCCGATGCCCAAACAAACGACTTTCTACTAAATCAGCAGGTACAGCAGCGCAATTAAAAGGCAAAAATGGTTTTTCATGTCTTTTACTATTATTATGAATGCTACGTGCAATTAATTCTTTTCCTACTCCTGACTCGCCTGTAATTAAGACTGTTACATCAGAAGACCTAATTTTTTGTATTCGCTCCAACACTTTTTGCATGGCTGGAGTGCTACTAATAAAGGTACTAAAAGCTTTTTGGCTAGTAGCTTTTGTTGGAGACACTATGGTTTGGCTTGTTGTAGTACGAACTAACCCACGTAAAGAACAATTTTCTAAACCCTGTTCTACTAGTTTTATTAAAGACTCAAAATGTCCAACACGTGCAGGGTTTTTAGATTTATCTATTGTAGTGTAAAGAATAAAGCGACGCGCAGGAGTATCTGGCTGATTTATGTTATCTGAAAGGATTTTTACTTTTGCTCCTTCAGCTAATTGTCCACCTTTATTAAGAAAAGCTTGTACTTGTTCTGTAATCTTATCTACTTTTGTTTGATCAGCACCCCTTGCTGTAATTAGCTTTAAGTTGTTATCTAGGGCAAGTTCATAAACTACGGCTTGTTCGCCTAGTTCATCACGGATTATAGTAGCAAGTTCTCTTAATAGTAAGTCATGAGAAGAAGCAGCAACAATTAAACGTTCTACAACTAAAGCATCAAGGGTTAAAACAGGTAAATAGAGTCTACCTGAAAGCGAAGTTCGTCGCATATCTTCAACAGATGCAACGGTTTTAGCCCGCGCAGGTTCAGCACGAAGCTCAGAGAAAATCTTAAGAGCTTTTTCTAGATGACCTCTAGCCCGTTGTCTATCGGCTGTTTGTGCTAAAATGACTCCCATTTCAAAATGTGAAAGCCCTGCTTCATAGTTATAACTAATTGATTCTAAAATAGAAATACTTTGAGCTAAAAGTGAAATGGCCTCTTCTTGGATTGAGTTTTGAGATTTTAATTTACCTTCTAGACGAGAAACTAAGCCTGAATGATAGAGATTAGGGCTATCTTTAAGTAGTCTTTGTGCTTGTTTTAGACAATCTTCGGCTTGATCAAATTCACGCAATCCTATGTGAGATTCTCCTAAATAGCTATAGGTTTCGGCCATATCTACAATACGACCTATTTTAGTTTCAATAGCTAAACAATGTTGGATATGTTTTACAGCCTCACCAAAATCGCCTTTAGTAAACATTAATTGCCCTACTGCAAGCCAAGCAGCAGCTTCTAAAGACTTTGCTCCGCTTTCTAAAGACAAATTAACAGAGCGTTTTAGGCTTGTTTCGGCTAGTTCAAATCTACCTTGTAGAAAATGTAGTTTTCCTAATGTATTAAATACCGCAGCTTCATCTCTTTTGCTTTGACCTCCTTTTAAGAGGCGCATTGCTGATTGAATTGTAGATTCAGCCCTTGACCAATCACCAATAAAAAGCAGTGCATCGGCTAAATTATTATAGGCTAAGGCACTAAAGTTTTTATCTTCAACATGTGACCAATGTTCTATTGCGCGTTCATACTTTTGTACAGCCTTATGTATATTTCCTTCTTCAGTATCAATAAAAGCAAGATTACTAAAGAGTTTTCCTAGGATTAAATGGTCTTGTGAGCTAAGTTGTTGATTATTCTCTTCTTCAAGAAGGCTAAGCCCCATCATACAATCTTTTTTAGCTTCTTCTTGATGGCCTTCAATACTATCAACTAAGGAGAGGTTCCAATAAGTTTGAGCAAGTGCCCTTACATCATTAACAATTCTTTGAGATTCTAAAGCAGTAAGTAGATAGTCTCTAGAGATAGAATATTCATCTATCATCCAATAAACATAGCCAAGTAAAGCATTTGCAGCACCAATTCCAGGATCATAATGTTGCTGTGAGAATATTCTTAAGCTGTTATTAGCATAAGAAATAGCCTTAGGAGGTTCATTTAGCCAACGATAAAGACTAGCTAAGCGAAATAAAACTTGAGCCATTGCTGGGCGTGGAACATCAAGTAAAGCTACGCTAGCTTCATATTTTGAAATTGCTTTTAAGGCTTCTTGGTAACGGCCTGCATTTTCTAGGAGTTCAGCAAGTTGAGTACGAACTTCTACTTCCTGCTCAGATGTAATTCTACCCGTAACCAGGACTTCACTAAGTAGTGAGATAGCTCTTTCGCTATCTCCGCTTTTAATTGCGGTGCGTCCGGCTGCTAGTTTTTCAGTTAATTCTGTTGTTAGTACTGCCCATCGTCCTGTTGTTGTCATCTAGACCTCAAACGTACTAGCTAAGTTATTGTCTTAGGTTATTATCTGTTTAGTGGATTAACCAGTAAGACCTGTAAGAGTTACTTAAAACTATAGAGATTTTGGAGCTTGTTGGTTTTTAAGACTAAGATTATTAGAGGAACATTTTATATTTTTAACAATTATGCAACCCTCCTTTTTGCATTTCAAGATTTTTCCGAAACCTTATCTAGTAGCTTTTGTGTTACACTTTGATATAAGTCATTATTACTTTAATAACACATTACAACAATTTTTTAGTTAAAGGCAAAGTTTATTTTATTTTTAGTCTGTTAATTGTTTGTTAAGAAACATTTTATTTAATTTTTCGGTGAAGTTATGTCTAGACCCAAGGTAATGATAGTTGATGATGAAGCAAGCTCAAGACAAGGTTTAAGCGAACTCCTTGCAGCTTGGGGCTATGAAACTTTTCAAGCTGTCGATGGTATGGAAGCCTATCACTTTATTCAATCAGTTAAACCTGATGTGGTAATCACAGATGTAATTATGCCCCGCTTAGATGGTTTTGGCCTGCTTAGAGAAATTCGTGATGTTATGCCAAATATGACAATTATTATACTTACAGGTCAAGGTAATATTGAAATGGCTGTTAGAGCTATTCAAGAAGAGGGTGCATTTTATTATCTAGAAAAACCTATTGACCCTGTAAAACTTAAAGTTGTTCTCTCTAAAGCGGTTGATTATGCTTCAACTCGCCAAGAAAACGAGTCTTTGCGCCGTCAACTCTCTGACTATGGTGTTTTTGATCGCTTAGTAGGCGCATCTCTGCCAATGAGAGAAGTTTATACTCTAATTGAACAAGTAGCCCCTAGTTCGGCTTCTGTTTTAATCACAGGAGAGTCTGGAACTGGAAAGGAAATGGTAGCGCGGACTATACATAATTTAAGCCCTCGTAAAAATGCCCCCTTTGTAGCAATAAACTGCTCAGCAATTCCTGAAAGTTTAATGGAGTCTGAACTCTTTGGTCATGAAAGAGGGAGCTTTACAGGCGCTTATGAAAAGCGTATGGGATGTTTTGAGCTAGCTCATACTGGAACACTTCTCTTAGATGAAATTGCGGAAATGCCTCCACTGCTTCAAGCAAAACTCCTTAGAGTCCTTGAAGAAAGACATGTAAGGCGTTTAGGTAGTTCTAAAGAAATTGCTGTAGATGTTCGTGTAATTGCAGCTACTAATAAAGACCCTATGGAAGCAGTTCGTAAAAATGAATTTAGAGAAGACCTGCTTTATCGTCTTAATGTAATCCCAATAAAACTACCTTCTCTTAAAGAAAGAAAAGATGATGTTCCTTTGCTGGTTCAACATATGATAGACGAACTTGCTCGTAAGCATCACCGTCCAACGAAATTTATTACCTCTGATGCACTTAATGTGTTACTTTCACATAGTTGGCCTGGGAATGTAAGAGAACTAAGAAACGTAATTGAGCGAGCAGTAATTATTTGTGATAAAGAACAAATTGAAAAACGCCACTTGCCTCCCCACCTCATGGAAAAAGAACCTGAATATCCTAAAGATATATTGTCTATCCCTGTAGGTGTCCCTTTAGAGGAAGTGGAAAGACAAGTTATCTTAAATACATTAGTTAAAACAGATAATAATAAAACACGTGCGGCAGAAATTTTGCAAATCAGCTTAAAGACTTTACATAATAAACTAAAATCTTATCGTGAAGCTGATGACAAATTGGACTAAAACTATACTATGGCTTCAACTCCAAAAGTCGTATCTCGTCAATTACAACTAATTACTTTATTAGTTGCCACTGTGGCTGGGCTAATACTTCTACTTAATCTTACTTATATAGCCGAATCAAATATTGAAGAAGTTGAAACTAAAATTATTCTTCAAAAAGAAGATATTTCTGATGTAATAGAAGCAGCCATTAAGCGAGATAAAGAAAAACCTTTTGCAGCTATTATTGCTTCTGATCTTAACCTACAAACAACTCTTCAAGCTACTCTAGATAAACTTATGGTGGTTAAATATATTGCCATTTTAAATGAGTCTGGTGAGCCTTTAAGAGTAGTTTCCCTTGATGAAGAAAGTGCACTAAATTTCTCTGATTCTGGGCTAGAGAACTTAAAAGAGAAAAATCGCCTTATCCAACTTATTACTTTGCTTTGGGGTAAGCATAATTTTAATCAGTCGTTTTTTATAAACTTGGGTCGTGATGAAACAGGCCAAGGTTACGGTGTAAAGCTACTTTTTGGAGTATCTGCATCTGAAATACGAGGTATGTTTTCAGATGTTTTACTGTCTAATTTAATTCTTTTTGTTACAAGTATTTTTGCCTCATTAATAATTTCTTCTCGCTCAGCAGAATTAATTAATAAACCTATTGAAGCTCTATCTAAACAATTAGAACAGTTAGAAAAAGGGAATCTAGATATTGAAGAAGAAAATTCTGGTGCTCAAACTATGCCTAGAAGCCTTCAACTTAAACTACAATTATTAGGTAGCAGAATGGCCGGAGAACGTACTGAACTAGAAGTAACTAGAGGCCAATTAACACAAATTATTGGTAAGATTGAAGAACGTCTTTTAATGCTTAACCCTGATAAACAAGTAGTTTTAATGAGTCCAAAAGTTGACCATTTACTAGGAGTTGCAGGAATTAACCTTGTTGGAGCAAAACTTTCTGATCGTTTAGGTTCTTCTCACCCTTTAATAGAACTAGTTGACCGTGTTGATCAATCTCATGCTTCTGTAGAAAATGTTATGTTAATTAAGCAAATTGGAGAACAACCTAGACAAATACTTGCTTTAGTTCAATATATTGAAGATAAATCTGGCCCAATTGGAATTTTAGTAAGTTTAAGAGATTTTGATTCTTTTAGACAATTTCAATCACAGCTTGATTATTCTGATAAACTAGCCGCACTTGGTCGTATTACTTCAGGCGTTGCTCATGAAGTAAAAAATCCACTTAATGCAATGGTAATACATCTAGAAATCCTAAGAGCAAAACTATCTCAACCTAATGCAGACATCACCCCACAACTAGATATTTTAAGCTCTGAAATTAAACGTCTAGACCGTGTAGTCCAAACATTCTTAAATTTTACTCGACCATTAAAAGTTAACTTAGTACCAATAGACCTAAATGATCTTGTGCATCAAGTAACAAGACTTGCCGCAGCCGAAGCAGCAGCAAATAAAGTAGATATTTTAGAAGAACTTAGCCCTGAATTTTTGCGAGTTAATGGTGATGCGGATTTATTAAAACAAGCATTCTTAAATATTATTATTAATGGGTGTCAAGCAATGCCTAGAGGAGGCCCTTTAACCATAAGGACTAAACGAACTAGTAGCTATGCAATACTCTCTGTTTCTGATCGTGGGGTTGGTATTCCTGAAGAAGTACGTGAGAAAATCTTTCAACTCTATTACACAACAAAACTTAATGGAAATGGTATAGGACTAGCGAACGCCTTTAGAACAATTCAACTACATAATGGGCGTATTGAATTTGAGTCTACCACAGAAGTTGGCACAACTTTTAAGATCTTTCTACCTGAAGTTTAATAATTCTTAAGCTGAAAGAAACATTTGAAGAATATTTTTTTAGGAGTGCTTTTAATGTCTCGCGTTATTTGGTTTTTATCCTTTTTAATAATATTAATTAGCTTTGCTAGCAGTATTGCTTTACTAAAAACAGATTTAAGAAAAATTGCTGAGACAGAAAAAATTTTTTTAAGAGAAAATGCTTTTTATCAAAAGCGTACTTATCCCTTTAAGCAAATTCCTAAAGGAGCTAGAGAACTCGCACTCAAAAAATTAACAGAGGATTTTTCTTTACAACCTCTAGCCGCACTTGAAGTAAGAAAATGGCAAGCAATTGGCCCAAGTGCTGTTTTTAACGGTCAGCCGCTTGATCCACAAAACAGCCCTCCAATTAATATTAGCGGACGAGCTACAGCAATTATCGTAGCACCTAATGATTCTAACAGGATTTTTCTAGGCACTGCTCAGGGAGGCTTATGGCTTACAAGAGACAGTGGCAAAAGTTGGCAACCATTAACTGATAATTTACCTTCTTTAGCTATTGGTGCTTTAGCAATGGATCCTAAAAATCCTAATATAATTTTACTTGGTACAGGCGAAGCTAATTTTTCAGGCGATAGCTATTATGGTGCAGGAGTTTTTAAGTCTACTGATAGCGGGGAAACTTGGGCACAACTTGGAGATTTACCAACTAGAGCTAGAATCTCACGTATAATTTTTGATCCAAATAATTCACAAATAATTTACCTTACAACTACCTCAGCGTCTTCTAATCAACTACGCGATCTTGGAGTTTTTAAGTCCATTGATGGTGGGGCTAGCTGGACAAAAATACTAGATGGTATGGCAACAGATATAAATATTGATACTAGAAATTCCAATAATCTACTTGCAGCACTAGGCGATCCTAATGGCGCTTCACTTAATGGGCTTTATCAAACTAATAATGGTGGCAACTCTTGGCAATTAATAAGCTCACTCCCTAATGGAACGAATATTGGGCGTATAGCAATAGCTAGGTCTTTAGCAAGTAGCAATGAAATTTTTATTTCTTTTTCTAATGCTAATACAGGAACATTACTAAATGTTTATAAAAGCGTAGATGGTGGAGAATCCTGGAAAATAATAAGAACGCCTGATTATTGTCGTCCACAATGTTTTTATAATAATTTTATTGCAGTTCATCCTAAAGACCCTAAGTTAGTATATCTTGGAGGTGTTCCGCTACTTCGCTCAACTGATGGAGGAGAGACTTATTCAAATATCTCTATTTCTCAAGACTCTGGCCCAGGACTACATGCAGATCAGCACGATATAGCCTTTGACCCTAATGATAGTGATACAATTTATGTTGCTAATGATGGAGGAATTGCTCGTAGCCGCGATTTAGGCGATCATTGGCGACCACTTAATGAAGGCTTAGCAACACTTCAATTCCAATCTGTTGCACCTCACCCAACTAATAAAGATTTGGCTATTGGAGGAACTCAAGATAATGGAACACTGCTTTTTACAGGTAAATCTGAGTGGCTTAATATAGATAGTGGTGATGGAGGTCAAACAGCAATTGATCCTAATCAACCTAAAACTTTTTATCATTTCTTTTTTCAACTTCTTTTTGCTCGCTCAGATGATTCAGGAGAAAAATTTGTTATAAAAATCGCAGGTCTGCCAGTAAATAGCTCGGGCGAAACACTTGAAAGAACTTTGTTTTATGCCCCTTTAGCACTTGATCAAAATCAGAGCACTACACTATATACAGGTGCAATAAGGCTTTACCGCACTACTAATCGTGGTGAAACTTGGTCAGCAATAAGCAGTGATTTAACTCGTGGAAGTGGTGCAATTTCAGCTATTGCTATAGCACCTAGTAATTCCCAAACTCTTTATGTAGGCTCTTCAGATGCTAATGTAATGAGGACTACTGATAGCGGGACGACTTGGCAAGTAATTACAAATGGGCTACCTAACCGTTTTGTTTCTGCATTTGCAATTAATGATAAAAACCCTCAAGTGGCTTATGTTAGCTTTTCTGGCTTTGGTTCAGGCCATATTTTTAAGACTGAAAATGGTGGTACAACTTGGACAAATATTAGTAATAATTTGCCTGATATTCCTATTAACAGCATAGCCTTAGATCCAGCTATTTCTGGACGTATTTATTTAGCCTCTGATATAGGAGTTTTTATTAGTAGTAATGATGGAAAAAGCTGGCAAGCTCTAAATACAGGGCTTCCAAATGTTGCTGTTTTTGACCTTAAGCTAAATAGACAAACTGGAGTCATTCTAGCAGCAACTCATGGACGAGGCGTTTATTCACTAGCTTTAGATGGAGAAGATGACCAGATTAGCCCAAAAGTAACAGTAGTTGAACCTAGGGGAGGTGAATCTTTTAATTCAGGCGATATGGTATCAATTCGTTGGCAAGCAAACGATGATGTAGAGGTAACATTACAAGAAATAAATCTTTCTACTGATAGTGGAGCAACATTTTCTCTTCAAGTAGCAAGAGCGCTTTCTGGACAAAGCCGTTCATTTAACTGGGTTGTACCAGAAATATCTACAACTCGTGCTCGATTACAAATTACATCAAAAGATGGGGCTGGAAACATTGGAAAATCTGCAACCTTGCGTGATTTTACAATTATTGCTCCTCTTCGTCCCCTGATTGATACAGCACAATTTAAGGTAGAAGTTGGAAAATTAATAATCTCAGGAAATAATTTCTTTACTAATGACTCGGTAATTGAAATCAATGGTCAGATGCTTATAACTAAATATCCTAAAAAATTCCAACTACCTAATGGCACATTAAGCCGTTTACAAAGCAAAGATAATCTACTTAAACAGCTTTTGGTTCCAGGTAAAAAAGTAGTTATAACTATTTTTAATAAAACCACTGGATTAAGATCGAAAGCTGTTGATTTTATACCTTAAATTTTTATCCTTCTGTAGAGCTAGAAAAGTGATCTAAGGTATCTCCAGAGCTAATCTGGGCTTCTCCAAGCTCATTAGCAAACACCATAGCTGTTGATTGTCTATCAGCAGGTTTTTTAGATAGTGCTTTAAGTACAACGGCTTCAACTTCTTCAGAAATAGCTGCATTAAGTAATCTTAGTGGTGGTACTGGTTGTTTAATATGTTTTTGTAGAATTTCTGTAGCTGTTTGTCCATTAAAAGGAACTTTACCTGTTAAAAGTCTATAAACTAAAACTCCCAAACTATATATATCTGAGCGAGCATCTAAGACTTGTCCCATATAGCGTTCAGGAGAAAGATATTCTGGTGTTCCTACTACAAAGCCTTGTTGGGTTAATGGGCTACTTTCATCATTTAGCATTTTAACAATACCAAAATCAATTAACTTTACTACTTCCGTTGAGTCTTCTAAGCGATGAAGAACAATATTGCTAGGCTTAAGATCGCGGTGCAAAATACCTTTTTGATGAGCTAAATTTAATGCACCACAAATTGGTGTAATGATTTCTACTACTCTAGGTATAGGCAACATTCGACCACGTTTAATATAGTTTGATAGAGTTGCGCCATTTAAGAGTTCAAGAACTAGATAGGGTTGTCCGCTATCAGTTTCATCATAATCATAAATACTAATGACATTTGGGTGTTTAACAGCCGCAGTAGTATAGGCTTCTAGTTGAAAGCGTCTTTTTTTCAAAGGGTCTTGGGCAAGTTCAGGATGAAGGAGCTTAATAGCAGCTAAGTCGCCAATATGGAGACGTTCAGCAGCAAAGACATAAGCCATACCACCATCACCTAATTGACGAATTATTTTATATTTGCGGTCTAGGGTAAAACCTAATAATTGCTCAGCACTGTACATAAAAATTTTCCTCTAACCCGCGCAATGATAGACAATAGAAAATACTATGTCTAGAGTAAACTCTACTTTTGTTAGCATTAGTTATAAGCTTTATAAATCTTATAAGAAAGCAAATCTATCAGGCGGTAAATTTTACAAGGCAAATACTTTCTACTACTCGCCTAAATAAAAAATTTCTATTATACTAAATAGAAATTATCTACAGTTTTTGCACATATTAACCTAAATCAAGAAATTTCAGTAACAACTAAACTTATCAATAGTTTAATTTTAATTAATTACTCTAATCTTAGGAGTAAGTCGTCATGAAAGTGTTATTACAAATATGTTTTAGTTTCTTTTTTGTTTTAAGTTTTTTGCTAATTCCTTCTATTGCTCAACAACAACGCCCCGTTGCTCATCGTTTAATTGTTAATGTTATTTTACCTGAAGGTATTGCAACACCCCAGTTAATAGAAGTTAAACTAGATACCGAACGTACAGGGCTACCATTATTAACTAAAACTTTAATCCGTGACACTCGAACTGAGTTTAACCAATTACAAAATGGAGAATATCTTGTTACCATTACTGTAGACAATGAGAAAGTAGTAGAAAATTATACTGAGCGTGTTTCTTTAAGAGGTGCATTTTCATTACTTAAACAAGTAAATGCCTTGATGAAAACAAAAATAAAAATGGCAGGAGAAAGCGTTGCTCCAGGAACTTTAGCCGCTCCAGGAACATCTAGTTCAACTATAGAAATCCCTAAAGATGCTAGAAAAGCTTTTGAAAAAGGCATAAGTAAATCTGAGCAAGGAAAATCTGAAGAAGCTATTAAAGCATTTCAAGAAGCTATTAAACACTATCCTACTTACTTCAATGCAATCAATAACTTAGCTGTTGAGTATATGAGGCTAAATCGCTATGATGAAGCAACACAATATTTAGAAACAGCCTTAAAACTAGACGGGAATTCTTCTTTAAGTCATCTTAATATGGGAATTATTCTAAATCAGAAAAAGAAGTTTGCTGAAGCAAAACAATATCTAAATAAAGCCATTGAGCTAGATTTTCGCAATCCCCTAGCCCATTTTGAATTAGGTATATCTTCATTTCAGCTTAGCGATTTTACTCAAGCACAAATGGAATTTGAAACTACTGTAGGTATGGCCGCTAGTAAAATACCTCTCTCTAGGCTCTATTTAGCGGAAATTTATAAGCGAACTTCTCGTTCTAAAGAAGCAATAGAGCAACTAGAGAATTTTCTTAAAGAAAATTCTAAAGAAAACCCATATACAGAAGTAGTTAAAAAAGAATTAGAAAAACTAAAACAAAAATAACTTTATTATAGTTAAAATTTAATTATCCTAATTAAAGTCCAGCATAAGTTATTTGCTGGGCTTTTTGGTTTGCAAATTTTTCTAATCAATCTAAAATCGCAAACTTAAAATCTTTATATTTTCACATTTAATTTTTTGAATTTTTTAGGAGTACAAAAGTGTTTACCTCAGCAGAACTTAAAAAAGGCATGATGATTGAACTAGACAAAGTTCCTTATTTAGTTATAGATGTCGCTCACCAAACCCCATCAGCACGAGGGGCTAATATGCTAGTTAAAGCTAAACTAAGAAACATGCTTAATAAACAAACTTTAGAAAAAACTTTCCGCTCTGGCGATAAAGTCGATGAACCAAATTTTGAAACTAACCCAGGCCAATTTCTCTATAGAGAAGGTGATAGCTTAGTTTTTATGGACTTAAGTACTTATGAGCAATTTAATTTAACCGAAGAGACTCTTGGGGATAGTATTTATTTTCTTAAAGATGGGCTGGATTTACGCATTCAAATTTATAATGGTGAAGCAGTAGGAATAGAGCTTGCTAACTCTATTGAGCTTGAAATAACACAAACAGAGCCAGCCCTAAAAGGTGCTACAGCATCAGCACAAACTAAATCTGCAATTGTAGAAACAGGTCTACAAATCCAAGTACCTCCCTATATTGAAATAGGAGAAATTGTTAAAGTAGATACTCGCACACATACATTTATTTCTCGTGGAGGAAAGTAGGTTTTTCATCTTAAAATAGTAGCCCAGCCAAAAGACTGGGCTACTATCAAATACTATCAAATTATCAAATGCCATTGTAGGCTTATTTCTTTATTTTCTTAGGCTTCAACCAAACTTATATCTAAACCTAGAGCGCTAGCTACCCTTTGACCATAGTCTTTATTAGCACGATAAAATAGCTTTGTTTGTCTTAGTTGGATTTCTTTTTGAGCTTGTCCAAGATGACCGGCTAGATTGCGAATTAAATCATCTTTTTCGCTTGCAGATAAAAGTTCATATAAAGCTCCAGGTTGCTCGAAATCGCTATTTTCTGTTTGAGCATAGCGATCGGCTTGGCCTGAAAGCTCAATAGGTTGTTCTTTATAAGAAGGTGCTTCTTTTAACCCATCATAACTATTTGGTTCATAATTTGGAGAACCTCCTCCATTACCATCAAAACGCATTGCTCCATCTCTTTGATGATTCCTTATCTGAGCCGCATGAGGGCTGTTAACTGGTAAATGTTGGTAATTAGCGCCTAAACGATAACGCTGAGCATCGGCATAAGCAAAAACTCTGCCTAGTAACATTTTATCTGGTGAAAGTTCTACTCCTGGAACTATATTAGCTGGACAAAAGGCTGCTTGTTCTACCTCAGCAAAATAATTTTCTGGATTACGATTTAATACTAATCGACCAATAGGAATTAATGGATAATCTTTGTAATACCAGACTTTAGTTACATCAAAAGGATTAAATTTATAGGTACTGGCATCTTCTAAAGGCATAATTTGAACATAAGCTTTCCAAGCGGCTTCACCACCATCTTTTATGTGATTATATAAATCACGAGTTGCATAGTCTGGGTCTTCACCTGAGAGTTTACCTGCATCTAAAGCTTTCCAATTTTCAATACTTGTTTCTGTCTTAAAATGATATTTAACCCAAACAGCTTTTCCTTCGTTATTTACCCACTTAAAAGTATGTGACCCAAATCCATGCATATGACGATAGGATTTTGGTGTACCACGATTAGAAAATAAAATCGTTAATTGATGAAGGGATTCTGGAACTTGTGAATGAAAATCCCAAAATGCATTTGCATCTTTACAATTAGTTGCTGGGTTGCGCTTATGTGTATGTACCATATCTGGAAACTTCATTGGATCACGTAAGAAAAATACAGGAGTGTTATTTCCAACAATATCATAATTACCTTCTTTTGTGTAAAACTTGATTGCAAATCCTCTTGGATCTCTATCAGTATCAGCCGAACCCCTTTCCCCACCGACAGTTGAAAACCTTACAAAAACTTCTGTTTTTCTGCCCACTTCAGACAAAAATTCCGCTTTAGTCCATTTAGTTATATCTTCTGTTACTTCAAAATAACCATAAGCTCCTGCTCCTTTTGCATGAACTACACGCTCAGGTATTCTTTCTCGGTTAAAATGAGCTAGTTTTTCTATCAGTTGATAGTCTTGTAAAAGAACAGGGCCTTTTGCTCCTGCTGTAAGTGAGTTTTGATTGTCGGCTACAGGTATTCCAGATGCATTTGTTAAGTGTTTTTTCTCTGTCATTAATATTTCTCCTTTATGATTTTTAATAAATTTAGAATTATTCTAATTATAAATTTATTTTTGTCAAGCAAATTTTTACAAATTATATTTTCCTATCCAATAGTAATTTGGAATGTATTCTAAGAGAACTGGAAATATCTTTACTACAGATAAAATGCTTTAAAATGAGGAGTGAAAGCAAGAGCTAGAAATGATTTACTGTAACTATAACTTTATGGTTTAAGGGCATTTATTTGCCTTAAGTTTTGACCGGTAATTAACTGACCCGTCATTCAAAGCAAAGCTTGATTGCTTATTAATTTCGCGATATAGTTTAGCCTTCCCCGCAAATGAAAATAAGGAGTTTCCTACCATGACATCAGTAGCAACAAAGCGTATGGTGCAAGGTGGTGAGTTTCTCATCACTGATGCTAATCCTAATTCTATTTTTACTCGTGATGATTTAGAAGAAATTCAATATCAAATAGCTAGTGCAATTAAAGAATTTTTTGAAAAAGAAGTTATACCTCGTGCTGAAGAAGTTGAGAGCCTTAATGCCGACACTATTCGCGAGCTTATGCGCAAGGCTGGTGATGTTGGGGTGCTTGGGCTAGAAGTTCCTACTGCAATGGGCGGTTATGGACAAAAAAAATCTACAGCTTTATTAGTAGGTGAAAGCCATACAAAACAATCTTCTTTTTCTGGTTGTATTGCTGTGCATACTTCTGTAGGCATGATTCCTATTGTTTACTTTGGTACAGAAGCACAAAGAAGACAGTATTTGACAAAATTGCTTTCTGGAGAATGGATTGCTGCTTACTGTTTAACTGAACCTCATTGTGGTTCAGATGCAATGGCAATACGTACTACAGCAACTCTTTCTGAAGATGGAAAACACTATATTATTAATGGAAGCAAAATGTGGATTACAAATGCTGGTTTTGCAAATTTATTTAATGTAGCAGCAAAAGTTGATGGAAAGAAATTTACTATGTTTATAGTTGAAGCAGACACTCCAGGAATAACTCTTGGTGCAGAAGAAAAGAAAATGGGTTTAACAGGTTCATCAACTCGTCCAGTGTTTTTTGATAATGTAAAAGTCCCAATAGAAAATATTTTAGGTGAAATTGGAAAGGGTCATCATATAGCTTTTAATGCGCTAAATATGGGTAGAATGAATATAGGTTCTTCTTCTTATGCACAGCTTAAACGCTCAATTAGCATTTCTGTTAAATATGCTAAATTACGTAAAGCATTTGGAAAGACTATTGCTGATTTTGGTCTAATCAAACATAAGCTAGCTGAAATGGCAATAAAAGCTTATGCAGTAGAATCAATGGCTTTTCGTACTGCTGGATTAATTGATGATCAGTTACAGAGTCTAGATCCTGATTCATCAGACTATTTAGCTCGTTCAATGGAAGTTTTAAGAGAATATGCTATTGAAAGCTCAATAATGAAGGTTTATGGCTCAGAGGCTCAAGGTTATGGCGTAGATGAAGCGTTACAAATCTTTGGAGGTAATGGTTATAGTAAAGAATATCCCGCTGAGCGTGATTATCGTGATGCTCGTCCTTCTAGAATCTTTGAAGGTACAAATGAAATTAACCGAATGTTAATTGTTGATATGTTAATTAAACGTGCTATGAGCGGCACGCTTCCAATAGTTAGTACAGGTGAGCAAATTATTAAAGATGTTTATGATACTGGCCCGCTTCCACAAATAGATCCTGACCAAAAAGATAGTAGCCCATTTAGTAAAGAAAAAACCCTTATTAGCAATATGAAAAAAGCCTCCATTATGTTGCTATGGCAAGCTGCACAAAAGTGGATGATTGCTCTTGCTGAAGAACAAGAAGTTGTTGCTGCAATAAGTGATTGTATAATGGAGACTTATGCAGCAGAAAGTACTTATTTACGTACTCTTAAACATATTGAAACCAAAGGCGAGGAATCTAGCACTTACCATATTACTATGATGCAAGTCTTTCTAAATGATGCAGTTATGCGTTTGGAAATTACTGCACGTAAAACATTAGCTGTGATTGCTGAAGGTGCAGAGTTAGGGGCTTCACTAAAATCACTTCAACGATTATTACAATGGCAACCTATTAATACGGTTGCAGCCCGCCGACAAATTGCAGATAAAATTATTGATAGAGAATCTTACCCATTTGATTAAGGAGATTATTTTTTATGAGCTTAAATCGAGTAGCAGTAATAGCTGGTTGCCGTACTCCATTTGTAAAAGCAAGTGGATCATTTAATGATATGACGGCACTAGACCTTGGTAAAGCCTGTGTTAAGGAGTTACTTAACCGCACAGATATTAGTCCTAAAGAAGTAGATGAAATTGTCTATGGTACAGCCATTAGCAAACCCTCTGTAGCAAATATTGCTCGTGAAGTAGCTTTAACTATTGGCATTCCACATTCAGCCCCAGGCCATACAGTCCAGATGGCTTGTGCCACTGGAGCTAGAGCTATTGCTTCGGCTGCTGCATCAATAGCCCTTGGAAACTCTGACGTAGCAATAGCAGGCGGAGCAGAATCACTTTCTGATGTACCTATGACTGTTTCAGAACCTTTTCGTAGAATCCTGATGGAAGCCAATGGTAAAAAGACTCAAGAAGAAAAAATGTACACAATAATGCAGGTTAAACTTCAAGATATTATGCCTTCAGGTATTTCAATCTCTGAGCCATATACAGGCTTAACAATGGGTGAACATTGTGAACTCTTAAATCGTGAATGGGGAGTCTCTCGACAAGATCAAGATGAATATGCTTTTCGTAGCCACCTTTATGCAGGTCGTGGTATTGATGCAGGCCATATTTCAGCAGAAATAGCTACAGTCTATGCACCAAAAGCTTATAAAGCTGTTACTGAGGATGATATTGTACGTAAAAACCCAGACCGCGCTAAAATTGCATCGCTTAAACCTGCTTTTGACAAAGAGTTTGGGACAGTTTCTCCTGCTAATTCTAGTCCTTTAACTGATGGTGCTTCAGCTGTTTTACTGATGTCTGAGGAAAAAGCTAAAGCTTTAGGCTATAAACCTCTAGCTTATATTAAACACTGTGCTTTTGCTGGCCTTGACCCTGATCGCGGGCTACTTTTAGGCCCTGCTTTTGCTACGGCTAAAGCCTTTGCTCAAACCAAATTAAGCTTAAAAGATATGGATTTAATTGAAATGCATGAGGCTTTTGCAGGTCAAATTCTTTGTAACTTAAAGGCTTTTGCTTGCAATAAATTTGCTCAAGAGCGCTTAAACCGTAGCGAAGCTATTGGTGAAATGGATATGGAAAAATTTAATGTCTATGGTGGTTCAATTTCCTTAGGTCATCCCTTTGGCGCTACTGGAGCAAGACTACTTACTACACTCGCTAATGAAATGAACCGTAGAGACGTTGGGCTTGGAATGGTTACAATCTGCGCTGGTGGTGCTTTAGGCGCAACCATTATTCTAGAAAGAGGCAATTAAGGAGACGAGCAAATGGAAAAAAACATTCTTACTTTAGAAGTAAATAAAGATGGTGTAGGCACAATTATTATTGACCTACCAGGCGAAAAACTTAATGTACTTAAACGCCAAGCTCTAGAAGAACTTGAACAAATTATTACTAAATTTGAAACAGACGATAATATCCGAGCATTAGTTTTAATTAGTGGCAAAGAAGATAATTTCCTAGCTGGTGCAGATATTACTATGTTTGCTGACTTAAAAACTGCTGAAGATGGTTATCAAGGTAGCCGTACTGCTCATAAATTATTTTCTCGTCTCTATGACAACCGTAAACCCGTAGTTGCTGCAATCAATGGCGCTTGTTTAGGAGGAGGACTAGAAATCGCTCTTAATTGCCATTATAGAATTGCTACAGATCACCCTAAAACAACTTTTGCACTGCCAGAAGTTAAGCTAGGACTTTTACCAGGAGCAACAGGAACTAACCGTTTAATTCGCTTAATTCCTTTAGAAATGGCTCTAGAATGTATGCTCGTAGGTAAAAATGTATATCCTCCTCGTGCTAAACTTGTAGGGTTAATTGATGAAGTTACCCCTCCATCATATTTACGTAAAGCTGCTGAAGACCGAGCATTAAAACTAGCTAATAAGACTTTAAAAGTTAATCGTCCAACTTGGCCTATTCCACAAGGTGGGGCATTAACAGCAATCTTAAAAGGTGCTAAAGATATGGTAGATAAACAAACTAAAGGTATCTATCCAGCACCTTATAAAATCCTTCATACAGTTGAAGAGAGCTTAACTAAAGGTTTAGAGGCTGGCTTTGAGGCCGAAGCAAGGGGATTTGGTGAATTAGTAGTTAACCCAGTAGCACATAGCTTAATCCACTTATTTTTTACAAGTAATGAGTGTAAGAAAAATACTTCTGTACCTGCTGGGGTTAAGCCAATAAAGGTTGAAAAAATTGGTATTTTAGGCGCTGGCCTTATGGGTGCTGGAGTTGCAGGTGTAAGTCTTGATGCTGGCTATGCTGTAAGGATGAAAGATCGTGACACGGCTTCTGTTGGTAAAGGTATTGCATATGCCTCTGAAATTATTAATGAAAAATATGGTAAACGAAAAGGCGGCCATATAGATGTTTTCAAACGCCTAGATAAGCTTTCTGGAACTACTGATTACTCAGGTTTTAAGAATGTTGACATAGTAATTGAAGCAGTATTTGAAGATGTTGCGCTAAAACATAAAGTAATTAAAGAAGTTGAAGCAGAAATGTCTGAACATGCGATTTTTGCCTCTAATACTTCAGCAATTCCAATTACTTTACTTTCTCAAGCAAGTAAACGTCCTGAAAAATTTATTGGAATGCACTTTTTCTCACCTGTCCATAAAATGCCATTAGTTGAAATTATTGTGACAGAAAAAACTTCTCCTGAAACTATTGCTACTGCTGTAGAAATCACTAAACGATATGGAAAAACTCCTATTGTAGTTAATGATGGGTTTGGATTTTATACTTCACGCGTAATAGGCCGTTATATTATGGAGGCTTATTGTGGGCTTGCAGAAGGTTATAAGATTGAAGAACTTGACTTAGCAGCAACTAAAGTTGGGTTCCCTGTTGGGCCAGTAGTTCTCACAGATGAAGTAGGAATTGATGTAGCAGAAAAGGCTGGCAAAGTTGTTGAACAGGTTTTTGGAAGCCGTATGAAAGGCCCTGACTTAGTTTCTAAAGTTGTTGCTGATGGTCGTTTTGGTCGTAAAAATGGCAAGGGTTTTTATATTTATAATGATGGTAAAAAAGGCGGTGTTGACCATACAGTCTATAGCTTTATTCCTCATGCTTATGATCGTAAACCTGCTGATTTAGCAGAAATTGCAGACCGTTATCTTTATGCTTTTGTTAATGAAAGTGCCTTATGTCTACAAGAAAATATATTGCGTAATCCAAATGATGGCGATATAGGTGGAGTTATGGGGATTGGATTTCCTCCAAACCTAGGCGGGCCATTCTATTTTGCTGATAAAACAGGTTTAGACAAAGTAGTCAAAAACTTACGTAAGCTAGAAGAAAAGTTTGGTGAGCGTTTTAAGCCTGCTCAAATCCTAGTTGATATGGCTGAGTCAGGAAAAACTTTCTTTCCAAATAAATAATAAATAATAATTTTATAATAGTAATGGCAATCGTTTTGCCATTACTATTTAACATACTAACTTCTCCAACTTCTCCAGCTTCTCCTAACCTCTTACTAATCAAATAGTTCACTTATCTTATAACTAGATTAAATTAAAATTAACTAAAGTTTTTTTAGCTCCCGGAACAGGTCATTGACACTTTTAAGAATCAGAATTATTCTAATTCGCAAATTTGAAGTAATTTTAAAAATTAAAATTAATACTTGGAGGTATTATGTCAGCAAAAGTCGGTCATTTAGCCCCAAAGTTTGATATGCCATCAACTAAAAACATAGAAAAACTCAATGAGAATGTTAAATCTGAAGATCATTCAGGTCGTTGGACAGTCCTTTTATTTTATCCTTTAGATTTCACATTTGTTTGCCCAACAGAATTAACAGCTTTTAGCGATTGTTATGATGATTTTCAAGGTATTGGAGCAGATATTATTGGGGTTTCTACAGACTCAGTTTATTCTCATCGTGCATGGCTTAAAACCCCTCGCAATGAAGGTGGTGTAGCAGACTTAAAATATCCGCTTGCCTCTGATCTTACTAAAGAAGTATCCCGTAATTATGGTGTCTTAATAGAAGATAAAGGTATTGCTCTACGAGGTCTTTTTATTATTGACCCTGAAGGAATACTTCGTTATAGCGTAATTCATGACTTAAATATTGGTCGTTCAGCAGATGAAACCCTAAGAGTAATTCAAGCATTACAAACAGGCGGTCTATGTCAAGCCAATTGGCGACCAGGTCAACAAACTATAAAAGTTGGCTAATATTTAAGATTTAAGTAAAATAATCAGGTCAAAATAAATAGCCCAGTGTTTAAACACTGGGCTATTCTACTAAAAAATCTAATAGGTTGAGGGCACATTTATGCCAATGAGAATAGGAACTTTGCTTCCATCATTAGAGGGTGCGACAGAATGGATTAACGGTAATTTAGTAGAAGCTTCTACTGATATAAAAGGGCATCCAACTTTAATTCATTTTTGGGCTGTTAGCTGTGGAATTTGTAAAACTAACCTACCTAGAATTTCTGAATGGCGAGATAAATATAAAGACGATGGCTTAAAAGTAGTTGCAGTTCATATGCCTCGCTACCCTGAAGATCAAGATTTAACTGCTGTAAAAGAAGTTGTTGAAAAATTTGGTATTGTTGAACATTGTGCTGTAGATAATTTACATAAGCTTAGAGATGCTTTTCTTAACGATCAGGGTTTTGTTCCTGCCTACTATTTATTTGATCAAGAGGGTAAATTAAGAAGTTTTGCTGCGGGTGAAAGAGGGCTAGATATGCTTTTTTCTGCACTAAACCGTGTATTATCAGCTAATAAGCCGTAAAATAAGCGGCCATAACCGCTTATTTCTAAAATTAAATCTTCTTTTATCCCAAAATACTTATAAGGAAACTACTTTATTTCCTCCACCAATTGAAGCTTGGGTTTGGGCTGCGCAAGCTGTTTCTATAAGCTCATCAGGTGTAGAGTTACGAGTAGGTGAAGTACCTGCTACACCAAAATTAACTGTAATCCATTGATTAACATTAACATGAGGAATTGATAAAGCCTCAATAGAAGTTCTTAAGCGTTCTGCTACAATTGTAGCACCATCAGAAGGAGTTTCTGGGAGTATAACTGCAAAACCTTCTCCAGGATAAACTATTAGCTCATCTCCTGGTCTATTTAGTTCTGTTGTAAGTGTGTCAGCAATTTTCTTAAAGCAATTTTCTGCCATTTCCTGCCCAAAAGTTTCTATATAAGAAGCAAAATCATCCACTTTAATAACCATTAGTGCTATTAATCTGCTATAACGCGAAGCTCTACGCCATTCTTTTTTTAGAACTTTGTTAGTTAATAATCTATTAGAAATATCTGTAGCGTTTCTACTAAAAGAGCCAGGAAAACCTCCTGTTAGATTACCTGTGGCTTTTTGAAATGCTCCACTATTTGAGTTTATAGCTTTTTGAACTAGCCCTTTATTATTAGGTGGAGCTTGTGTTGATACAATAGGTTGTGCACCTGTAGCTCTATTAAATGCACCTGTCCTATTTAATGGGTTAGAAGATGGAGCAGAAGTAATACCACCTGTTAATATACTAAGCTTATAACCTTCTGTTAACATCTCGCGAGCTAATTCTTTATTACCTTGAGTTTCGTACATTTTTCCTAAAATTAAAAACTGTTCTGCGGCTTTTTCCTTCATACCAAGCTGCATATAGCTATTTTTTAGTTTTACTCTAGCTTCAATATAATCAGGATAAGAGACTACCATTTCTTCTAATAATTTAATTTGGCTTTCTACTATTTCAGGGTTTTGACTAGCCATTCCTGCAAGTAATGCTGAGGTTTTAGTACTTCCTTGTGGAGCTTTTTTAGCTTCCTGCTTAGGTGGTGTAATATCAGCATCAGTAGAAGTTGTTAAAGGATTAAAAGTTTGTAGTAGCGGATCTCTAGCAATACCATTATCAATACTTGGGTCAGACTCTTTTAGATCAACTAGTTGGGCTTTAGCCTCTTCTTGATTTGGCTCAATGGTTAAGAGTTGTTGAAGTGCCATAAAGGCTTCAGCCTTATTTCCTTGGCTAAGAGCAGCTTGAACAAATAATTTTAGTGTAGAAATTAAATTATCTGTTTTTTGTGTGCTCATATAGATATAGCCTAAACGACGAAGGGCTTGCATATGAGAGGAATTTATCTTTAAGATGTCAGTTAATATTGCTGTAGCTAGGCTTTCCTCTCTAATTTCTAGTAAATACTCTAAACAACGATCTACAGCAGTGACAACTTGATCAGTAAACCCTTTTTCTAAAAAGACTCTAGCAGTATCTAATAGTTTTATGTAGTAGGTTTTATCCGATTGGTAAAGATAATTAAATGTTGCTTCTGCTTGTTCTGGCATTTTAGCTTTAAGATAAATATTTCCTAATAAATCCAAATATTCTGTATCTTGAGGGCTTTTACTTAATACATCATTTAGCATTGCAAAAGCTTTATCTAGTTCATTATTACTAGAATAGCCTTGTATTAGACCTTTGAAGGCGGGTCTATAGCTATAATCAAGAGTTAAAGCTTGTTGGAAAGAAAATATAGCTTCATTTATCCGGTCTTTATCAAGTAAGTCATTACCTAAAGAAGTAAACATTTCTTTAGCTTCTTTATTTAAGCTTTCATCTCTATAAGATTTTGCTATTTCAACTCTTAAATTAATATCATCTGGATCTAGGTCAGAAATAGCCTTCATTATTTTTAGAGCGAGTTTTGTTTTGCCATCGCGTTTATAAGAATCTAAGACAATATTATATTGTTGTTTAGCCTCAACATTATGATGTTGATGAGAATAGAGTTCGGCTAGGTTTAGACAAACATCTATATTGGAAGCATCTATTTTTTGGGTCTTTTTATACATTGCAATAGCTTTAACTGTATCATTATTTTTACGGTAGTTATTTGCTACTCTTAAGTAACATTCTATTGCCTCTTGATTTTGACCTATACGAGCATGAAGGTCGCCTAAGGTATTAATGGTATTAATATCATTAGGGTCTAGGTCTAAGATTTTGTGGTATTCGCTGATGGCTGCGGGGATTTTGCCTTGTTGTAAGTATTTTTCAGCAGATTTTACAAATTTATCTTTATCAAATGACACAACCCAAGTCCTCCAAATAAAATTTCAAAAAAGCTTGTTAACTTAAAGAAAATTAAATCTATGCAGAGTTTATTATGAAAGCAATATAATATCAAAAAGATAGCCAAACTTATTAACTAAATTAGCCGTCATTTTGACTATCTGAGGAAGATTTTTTTAGTCTTACTTCTGTAATATCTTTTATAAGCAAAACTAAGCCAAAAAGTAAAGGAATGCCACAAAAAGCTATAAGTGCAATTAAAATAGCAAAAGCCATATAGGTTTGTGTATTATCATCAGAATTTTTAGAAAGAAATAGAGAGGCTAAAGAAATTATTAATACAAATATGGCTAAAGCTGATAGAGTCCAAGCAAAGCCTTCTGAAACTGTTATAGACACAAGCCCAGAGCGACTAACTAACTTACTACGCCTAGCCCTAGAATCTGACCTAAGTACAAATTGTCTAACTATTACCAAATTAGTATTACAGTTTTCGCAAAAATCACTATCTTTATTTTCTAAACTACAAGAAGGACAATACATAATTTACCTAATTAAACGTTTTGACCGCATTGCAAAAAGCTTTCTTAAACTAGCTTCATAGGCTTGATTTGTAGTTAAATTTATATGATCAATAGATAGTTGTGCGAAAAGCTTTCTTAAAAACGATTTTTCCTCTTCAATAATGCGCTTAAAATTTTCTTGAAACAATTTACTATTGCTATCTAAGAGCAGAGTTTCCCCTGTTTCAGAGTCTTTTATCTCAATAAGTCCAACTTTAGGTAAAAGTTTTTCTCTTAGATCAGTTAGCTCAATGGCAACTATTTCATGTCTATGGCTAGTAATTTTTAAGGCACGTTCAAAATTTTTATCTAAAAAATCTGAGACTAAAAAAATTATTGCAGGACGACGTAAAATTTTATTTAAGTAGCTAAGTGCATTACTAATATTAGTTTTAGGGCTATGGGGTTCTGTAAGCAATAAATCCCTAACAATTCTTAATGCGTGTTGTAAACCTTTTTGTGGTGGGACATATTTTTCTACTTGGTCGGTAAATAAAAGTAGCCCTACGCGATCATTATTTGTGGATGCAGCAAAACCTAAAATACAACATATTTCTGCGGCTATTTCTCGCTTAGTTCGAGTTGCACTAGTAAAGTCTCCTGATTTTGAAAGATCAACAACTAATAAAACTGTTTGCTCGCGTTCTTCAATATGTTTTTTTATATAAAGCTCGCCTGTTCGAGCAGACACATTCCAATCAATTAATCTAACATCATCGCCAGGGGCATAAGGTCTTACCTCATCAAACTCCATACCCTGACCACGAAAAACGCTCCTATATTCACCAGCAAAACCACTTACAATAAGCTTGCGGCTATGAATTTCAAAAAGCTTAATTTTCTGTGCTAATTCTGGAGGTAAAAGACCCATAAAAAATTAAGGAGCTGTAACCCTATCTAAAATACGCTTAATTAACTCATCTGATGTAACATTTTCGGCTTCTGCTTCATAAGTCAATAGTAATCTATGCCTTAGCACATCATAGCAGATCGTTTTAATATCATCTGGAATAACATAAGCGCGACCCTTTAGATAAGCGTAAGCCTTTGCAGCTAAAGTTAAATAGATTGTGGCACGAGGCGAAGCACCATAACGTATTAAGCTTTTTAGCTCATCAAGCTTGATTAAACTAGGGTTTCTTGTAGCTTGAACAATATCTAAAGAATAATCCTTTATTCTCTCATCAACATAAATCTTATTTACTGTAGACCGTAGAGTTACTAAATCACTTTTAGATAAAACTTTTTCTACAGCAATTGAGCTAGCATCTGCTCCATCACCTTGAACAGCAGTTGAAATAAGTTTATCTAACATTTCTCTTTCTTCTTTACGCGAAGGATAATCAACTACGACTTTTAGCATAAATCTATCTACTTGTGCTTCAGGTAAGGGGTAGGTTCCTTCTTGTTCTACAGGATTTTGTGTAGCTAAAACTAAAAAAGGCTCGGGTAAAGAATAGGTAGTATCTCCAATAGTTACTCGTCTTTCCTGCATTGCTTCAAGTAGTGCACTTTGTACTTTAGCAGGAGCGCGATTAATCTCATCTGCCAAAACCATATTGGCAAAAACCGGCCCACGCCGAGCAATAAATTCTCCGCTTTTTTGGTTATAAATTAATGTACCAATTAAATCGGCAGGTAAAAGATCTGGAGTAAATTGGATACGATGAAATTCTAGGTCTAAGCATTCTGATAAAGTTTTGATTGTAAGGGTTTTAGCTAGTCCAGGAACACCTTCTAGTAAAATATGTCCACCTGTTAGCATTCCTATTAGTAATCGTTCTAATAAAATCCCTTGACCTATTACACGCTTACGTATTTCTGAGACTAATGCATTTATTTTTGATGATTGTTGACCAACTACTGCTGTTAACTGTTGCACATCCATATGTTTATGTTCTAAAAATCGACGGTAAATTTATGTGTTTGTCTAGAGACAAGGAACATAGTTTTGCTTTCTATGACCGCCCATCCCCTATTAAATTTTTGTCGTCTTGTGTTTTTGGCAAAATTTGGATTGAAATACCATCTAAATTAAGCCTCATCATTCCGCCAGCATCGCTATAGCTTTCCACATCTAGTTTATTACGACGACGCAAATAAAATACAAGAAAACCTAAACTAGCACCACCAAGAACAGCAAACACTAAACCTACTCCAATTAAACCAAACACACTTACTAAGATTTTTGCTGTCTTTGCTGCTTCACTTGCTACAGTCCGACCATCACTTATAGGAACATCTTGATGTAGCCATTTTACTACGTAGCCATATTTAACATCTTCAACTAGTTTTTTAGCTTCTTCAGTAGTAGCAACATTATCTACTTCAATAATATAGTTACCTTCTCTTTTTAGTATAGTTTTATTTTTTTCTGTTTCTGGTAAAGAATTTTTGTAATCAGTAAGCTTCTTAAAAGCAGCAATAGATTGCTGTGGAGTATGGTGTTCAATAATTAAAAATGACATTTTCCCATTATCTTGCTCATAGTTTGCATAAGCTATTTCTGTTCCTAAATTAGGATAAAAATCATATTGTAAAACATCTCGACCTAAAATATTTTTTAATGCTTCTGGCCCTAGAATATACCTAGCAGTACGTAATTTTAGTGATCCTTCTGGTAAATTGCGAATTACGCTAGGGAGTTTTTTTGCTAGCTCTATATCAGGGTCTACCATAGTTTTTTTATCTAGAGCCAGAATTTTTTCTGAAAGTCCCTCAGAAAGTTTTATCATTGTCTCTATATTTGACCCTGTTTTTTTAGCTTCTACTTTAACAAATCTAGTTCCTTGCCAAAAAATTATACTACCTCCTACTACATCTAAATCACCTTCTGTAGCAAAATCTATTGGGCTATCTAAAGGATCGCGGTAGAAAGTATAAAGACCATAGGCTTGATTAGGATATTTTGTAGAAAAGACTTGAACTTGAAAATCCCCGTAAGTAGCAGTATCTAAAGTTTCTGCACCATATTCTTTTCCATAAACTAAATAGTCTTTATTAAGTTCTTGGGTTTGGGAAAAAATAAAAGTCTCTATATTTTGGGGTTTTATTCCTGCAATTTGAGCAAAAACATCTTTTTGGATAGAGTTTTCTACTTTAGTCTCTTGCTTAGTCTCTTGCTTAGTCTCTTGCTTAGTCTCTTGCTTAGTCTCTTGCTTAGTCTCTTGCTTAGTCTCTTGCTTATGTTGGGCTAAAGAAACTTGAGTAAATCCTAGAGAGAAAATAATTAAAAGTATTGTTGTAAGATAAAAGCTATTTTTTTTCAAAGCGTTCTCCTTACCAAAAGGCCACATTTTGGTGTAAAACAATAGTTAAGACACCAGGTAGAGAAAAAAGTTTCCAAAATGCCAAGCCTTGTAATTAGCAATTAAAGAGGTTTTGTCCTTATAGGAGTAGAAGTAGTAGATTTAGTTGGATTTGTATCTACGACCTCAGAACTTAGCATTTGAGTTTGTCCTTTAATTTCTTGTTTTTTTAAGTCAATATTTAAGACTTTAGCAATTTCTTCTGCCAAACCTCTAGCAGTAGGCCGCTCATTAGGTTCTTTTCTTAGTGTTCTCATAACTATTTCTTCTACTTCTAGTGACACATCAGGGTTTTTCTCTCTAATAGGAGCAGGAGAATCATTAAGGTGCATTTGTATAGTTTTCCATAAATCACTTGACTGAAAAGGTGGATGCCCTGCAAGCATTTGATAAAGCATAATTCCTACACTATAAATATCTGATGGGGCATCACAATTATTAACCATTAATCTTTCAGGAGACATATAGGTGGGTGTTCCTAAAAGTCCGCCACCACCTGTTAAGTTTTGATCTCTTACTCCATCAATCTCACCTTGTAACTTAGCAATGCCAAAATCAACAACTTTAATAACTTCTCCTTCTTCACAGTAGTGTAAAAATATGTTTTCTGGTTTTATATCTCTATGAATAATGCCTGCTGAATGTGCCTTAGCTAAAACATCGCATACAGGTAAAATAATCTCAGCAGCCCGCTTAGCTGACATAATACTTTTCTTTTTTAGCTCTTCAGATAAAGGGCTACCTTTAAGTAGTTCCATAACTATAAAAGCTATTCCGCCAGAGACACCTGAGTCAATAACTTCAATTGCATTATGATGATTAACCCTAGAAGCTAAAATAGCTTCTAGTTGAAAACGTTCTAAGCCTTCTGCTGTAGCGTTAGAACTCATTGGTTGAAAGACTTTTACGGCTACACGCCGTTTAGTAATTAAATGAGTAGCGCTAAAAACAGCACCAAAACCCCCAACCCCAATTTTATCATCTAAGCGATATTTAGCTTCTAATATTGTACCTGGGAGTGCTTCAGACAAAGCAGAGAAAATTAAATTTGCTCGTTTATAAGAGTTAGATAATTCTTCATTTTTATTTGCAAGCTCTCGGTTTTTCTTTTCCATTTGCTCATTTTTACTTGCAAGCTCTTGGTTTTTCTTTTCTGTTTCAAGATTAGCTTTCTTTACCTCTTCAAGTGCTTCTGCAAGCTGGCGTTCTGCTTTTGCTGCTGCTTTATCGCTAGCAAAAATCGAGAATGAAAGGGCAAAAATACAAACTAACAAATTAATTACATTAAAACTATTAAGCAAAATAGGGGCTAGAGTTGTTATAGGTAAAGCATTTTGAGTATAGTAATTTAATGATATATAGATTATAGCCATTAAAGCAGCTAAAAATACTTTAAGGTTTAGATTTTTTAATGGAGATGAAAAAAATGTGATTACTAAGCCTAAAATATAATATTGAAAGCCTGATGACCAGCCTAAAACATAAACACAGACTATAGCATGAGCAATAACTTCAAAAGCACCTATAGCAATACTAAGAGCAAGATAACCTCTTTGATTAGTAAAAAAAGCAATAATAAAAAGCAAACAACTTCCAACATTAAAAAGAGCCAAAATATTTACCCCAACTAAGGCAAAAGAAAAAAGCAGCCCCCCATGTGCTAAAAAAGCTAATATGTAAAGATAGTTTGTTAATACAAAATAACGATAATGCTCTTTAGGCACACTATCAGGACGTTGAGAGATTTTTTCTATAAAAAATTTTAATTGCGACTTTATATAGTCCACAGTTATAATCCTTTCTAATTATAGAAATTTCACGTAAGCTTATTTAGAAGATTTAAGTAAATATTTAAGGCTAAATTAATGGTTCTCTTATCTTATTAGTAAGCAATTATAACCTACTTTGATAAAGCAATGCGAGATTAAGGATAATAGAAAATTAAATTAAATTCCTAGGATTGAAATTTTTTTAGTAGAAGCGCAGATAAAAAGAAATCACTTAATATTAATAAGATAGCTAAAGCTAGAAAGTATTGGAATTTTTCTTCACGATCTTCTATAGCTAAACTACGAACTTCGCCTTTACTAAATTTACTAATAAACTCAGTAATTTTTTTAACCTCGCTACTATCAGGCTGGGTGTGTAAATAAATACCTGCGCTTGTTTCTGCTGCTACTTGAAGGAGGTTTTCTTGAAGACTAGTAATAACCTCTTTACCATCTTGATCAAGCTTAAAGCCAGGTTTTCCAATAGATTCTAAAGGAATTTTACTTCCTGTTGCACTACCTACACCTACAGTTAAAATTATAATTCCGTTTTCAGCCGCTTGCTGTGCAGCTTTTCTAACTGCGCTTTCTGGGTCATCACTTTGCTCTTCACCATCAGAGACTAAAATTAATACTCTTAAGTCTTTACCAGCATTTTTTAAGCTCTCAGTAGCTTGTGAAATAGCTTGCTCAATGGACGTTCCAGAATTACTGCTAGCAAGCTGAACATCTAGAGAATCAATAAATCCCTCTAGAGCAACTTTATCTAAAGTAAGTGGCATCACCCCAACATTATTCCCAGCAAAAGCAATTACTCCAATGCGATTTTCTACTAGAGAATCCATTAAATCTATAGCAAGTCTACGGGAACGAGCTAGGCGTGAAGGGGCTTCATCGTTAGCAAGCATACTTAAAGAAACATCTATAGCAATAATCGTATCTATGCCTTTTGTTTCAACTACCTTTTTAGTTTTTCCCCACTGTGGCCTAGCTAGCGCAACTATACTTAAAATCATTACAAGAAATAATAAAATTGCTCTAGTTTTATAATATTTATTTAGTTTATTTGCTTTATTAATAACAGTTTCACCCATCAAGGTAATTAGTGCCTGTCTACGACGCTCAAGTAAAAAGCTTAGTAGCCATCCTAGGGGTAAAATTGCTAGAAGTAAATATAAATAATAGCTTTCTCTAAATTGAAAACTTTCCATAAACTATTGTTTTGTATCTGTTTTTAGACTAGCTCGATAATTAAGAGACTTAAAAAGGTCTATAGCTTGTTTTACACTTAATCGTGCAGACTCAATATCTAAGTGAAATTTAGCAAATTTCACCATATCACAAACACCTAATACTTGCTCAAAAGTAGAAATAACCAATAAAGGAACTGCTTTTTCACGAAATAGCGCTAATAATTCTGAAGTTGTATATTCTTGCTGTTCAACTCCATAACGTACAATTGCATAATTTACCATAATCTCTGATAGTTTCACGTGAAACTCTTTTAAGTCTTTATAAACTAAATCTGAATTAAGTAACTCTTTTAGCTCTGCAATTGTTTTATCTTCTAAAGATATTTGTTCAATTAAAATGATTGGTTTATCAGACTGACGCTTGAGAAAAAATTTTCCCCAATAGGCTAAAAGAAATCGTGTAATAGGAGGATTAAGTAGACGTAAAGTTAGATAAAATCCAATAGATGTAAGCAATAAGCTTAAAACTACTGGTTCAAGCCATCCATTATTTACACCTAAGGGGATTAGCTTAATATCTTTAATTTGAGCATCAGGAGATTCAACTAATGATTCTACCTCTACTTCTAGAGCAGGTGTTTGTAGCTCTTCATTAAAATTATTAACGACAAGAAGCGGAGGAATAGGGAGTTTTCCTGTCTTAAAAGGAGTTAATTTAACTTCTATTTGAGTACGTCCAACAATACCATCTTGAGAAGTTTCTATAATTGGGTTGCCTGAGATTTCAAAAAACTTAATTCCTTCTTTATCAAGTTTTAGATCGTATTTTTGCCCTACATTATGCAAAACAGTAATAACGAGTTTTAATCTATCTCCAATTAAGACTCTTTCATTTTGTGGTTTTTCATAAACTATTCGAGCATCAATAGATTTATTTTTTTGTGCAAAAACAAAGCTAATAGCCAAAAAACCAATAGAAATAAGCAAAAGTACAAGCTTTGATAATTTATGATTAAAAAAGGATTTAAAGTTAAAAGAAAAAATCATGCCCTAGATTATCCAAATAGCTAGGCTAAGATGCCAGCAATTTTCGCTAGGTTTAGAGTTAAAAGGACTAAAATACTATGGCGACACAATGTTTTGATAATATAGGTTTATTTGTTTTGTTGGCTTTTAATATCTTCTAAAAGGGAATCAACTATTTTTTTTGCTATTTCCTTTGGAGAGCCTGTTTGCTCTTGTATACGTTTATACCACAAAATAGAATTATTGCTAGAATTTGTTACTTGAATAACATCATCTTTTTTTACTATCTTACCATAAGTACCAATACTTACAGCTTGAGTAGGTGTCAACACTTCAAAATCTGCATTTTTAAGCTGTTCAATTAAAGCTTGTTTTAAGAGTTTATTCTCTGGGTTATCTCCAAAACCAGCAACATAAAACTGTTTTATTTCTAGTAGATTTAAATCTACTATTACTCCTCTTACCATATCTTTAGAAACTTCTGCAATATTTGGGATAGAATTATTATTAGTATTGGCTGCTATTTGCTGATTATGAATGGTTTTATCTGGTGTCTTATTTCTTATTTTATCAGAATTAACTTTAGGCTGTTTTTCTTTAGCTATCTTTTGATCATTAGGATTATTAATAGTATCTAATTTGTTGTTATCTTCTTGTTTATTATTTGTCTCAAGAGAAGGTGTTGGGATTATATTTTTGTTAGGAGTCAAATTTGGGTTAGGAGTTTCTTTTATTGTTGGAGTTTGTTGATTAGCAATATTATTTTGGTTTTTGATAAGCTGGTATTGGTAAAGCAGATAAGAGATTCCACTAATAATAGTTATTACAATTAATAAAGCTATTCCTACCCTCAAATTGCTAATAACAAAACTATCCAAAGTAAATAAGCTTTTCAGATCTTTAATTGGATTTATGATAAAGTCTAACCGTTTATCCAAATCACTATTATTAGGCCTACCTTCTCTCTCCAATGTTTTTTTATGATTACGGGCTAATTCTAGCAGTTTTTTCTGCAATTCTGGTGGTGATTTTGTGGAAGTTTGTTGATAATACTGCTCCATTCTTTTATAAAAAACGGGGTCTAGTTTCGGTAATTCTAAGTCATCTTCCTTCATATGCACTTCTTTACTCTTATCTGTCATCGTTTTTCCCTAACTTTTGAGCCAAACACTTTTTGATGTATGTTTCGCAGTTATAAATAATATTTCTAATTTTTTTACTATCCATATCAAGGTTTTTTGCTATTTCGCTAGGTTTATATCCTTCTTTATAGTACAAATCACATATATGTCTATCTCTCTCGCTAAACTCGTCCATTATTTTTGTCACTAAGTCAAGAGAACTATTCCAAAGAGTTTCATCTAGAATATTTACTTCATTAGCTATATTCGTTGCTTCTCTATCATCTATGCTTACACTAACATCTTGTTTATTATTTTTATTATTTTTGATTAATACATGCCTAGCAATTCCAAGAAAATAACTTTTAACATCATCCTTATTTAAAAAATTTTCTGGTGTTTTTAAGAAAGCTAAAAAGCATTCTTGAACTAAATCTTGAGATGAACTCTTATCTTTTACACGCCTACTTACATAATTAAATATTATGTTTTCATATCGATAAGTTAATTCCATATAAACATTTTCATTTTTGTTCTCTATCCATGTCTGAATCAATTCATTATCTGTTTTTTTACTTAGACTTTCTTCGTCTCTTGTTTGTAATACCTTTTTTAGATACCTGAAAAAGCTCATTAATAAAAAAGCCCTTCTATAATATTAAGTGTCAAAAAAAATAAAAATGACTTATCTATTTTCTCATAACTTTTAATATTATTAAGAGATATAGCAGAATTCTCCTTATAAGTAAGGTTCAATGATTTTAAGTCAAGTTCAAGTTTCTGTTTAGCGACTACCATCAAGATTCGCCCATTCACCAGATTGAATAAAACTTGCCCAATAATAAGGATGATTATAAGTCTTAGACCTAAGTAGTAGAAGTTGAGTTTGGCTTAGAGCATCAGAGCGACCTTCTCCCTTTTTTAG
>JACQZQ010000005.1 GCA_016213785.1 Acidobacteriota bacterium | reverse complement strand
TACCTGCTTGACGCTCTCTGGCGTTCTTGCCCATTCTTCTTCTGTTATTTGTGCCAATGTTTGCAGTGTTTGGTTCATCTCTGTTTTATTACCATGCTATTCTTTTTTTTCAAAGACAGCTTACCCCTCTGAACGATTACGGTTTAATTTTAGTTATTTTTTCAAAAGACTAAACTCATAAATAAAATTAAATATAACTCTAAAATTATCAGAATTTTTATTTAGTCCTATTGGCAAACCAACTCCTATTTCAAAATTTTTAGGTAATGACCAAACTATTCCAGGCGTAAAATAAGCTTCGCGAGTTTCACCATCCGTAAAATTAAATTCTGAAACCAAAGTTCCAAACCTAGTAGGAAGAAATGCTCCTAAATTTAAGATAAAATCAGTATTTATTTCCTTACTGCTATTGTCTTGTCCTTTAAGGGTGTCTTTTATTAAAGAATCAAAATAATGTTTTATATTAAGCTTTTGGATTGGTTTAGCTATTATTGAAGGTGTTTCTATATTGATAGAAGCGCTATGCTTTACTTGTTGCTTAAAATTTATCCCTATCTGAGAAAATAATTGTAGGTTATTTGCCTTGGAAAAATCCTTTGCAATCAAGAAAGATGGCTTATATTCAACAAAGCCATCTGTTAAACCTTTACTAATATCTGCTGTAGGAAAACTTATTTCAAAGCTTGTAGCCATATGTAGCTGTTTTTTTCTTATATTCATAAAAGCTACTTTTGTACTTAGCTCAAGTGCTCCTATTCCTTGTTGGCTAAGCCCAGGCACAGGGTTAAGATTAGTAAAAACATCAAAAGCTAAACCTATTTGAAACCTATTAGTTATCCCATACTCAATAGCTGTTTTTACCGTAGTTGTCTGTTCAGAGTCACTATCATTAAAGCTTGGGATTAGAGTTAGTTGGACTTCTCCTTTAGCCTGAGGGTAAACAAGCTCTGTTTGAAATACTTCTTGAATGGGTTGCTCATAGTCATTTTCAGTCTGGGCATAAATTTCTATTGTCCAGAAAAATATTATAAATAAAAGAAGAATACCTTTACTAAAATTAGTAGACATATTTACCTAATCTATTTATTAAAACCTAATATTTTAATTAGCTAAGAAAATTATTTTATTAAACTTTAAAAATTTATTTAGCTAAATACCCTTGACGAGTGATAGTTGAAAGGTTTTTTCGCCCTATAATACGGACTTCTATTTGACGAAACTTACCATCGCTGTTAGTTGGCTCATAGACTATTATATATTGATTGCGTAAAAAATCTGTTACTTGGCGAAATGCTTTTGTTAGTGCCTCTATACTATCAGGAAAAAAAACTTCTCCTCCTGTATCACGGCAAAGCTTTTTTAGCTCTCTATCATCAGTATTAAGATAGGGTGAGCCTTCTACTCTAAATACTGAACCTCCTTTAGTACTAAGAGCATAAACTGTAGTTTCTGTTCGTTGTGCTATAGAAATAGTTTGAGCAAGTGTATGAGTACTATTAGTATCTGCTCCATCAGTAACTACTACTAATACACGTCTTCGTGAACTAGTACGAGGCATATCTTCACGACAAACTTTATAAATAGCATCATAGAGGCTAGTTTGACCTGTCGCGACTTTAATTTCATCTACAGTTTTTGATACTTGTGGCAGGTCATTAGTAAAATCATTACGTACTTGTATAGAGGAATCAAAAGTAATAAAAGCAATACGATCTTTTTCTGTTCGTAAGACCGAAGCTAAAAATTGTTTAATAGCTGTTCGTTCAAATTCTAATTTATTACGAACACTTGTAGATGTATCCATAAGGACTGCAACATTTAAGGGTAGATTAGCCTGAGAATGAAATTCTATAATTGATTGAGTTTCTTTATTTTCAAGTACTTGAAAATTATCTTTCTTTAGATCAGCAACAAATCTTCCTTTATCATCAAAGACTGTAACAGGTAAATTTACATTTATAGTAGTAATTTTTATTACAGCATCTTCGTCATCTTCTTTATTAATAACAGTATCATTAGATTGACTAAAGGCATTGTTTACAAATACAAAAGAGAAAAGTACTACTAGTAAGATTAGTTTTTTCATAGATTTACCAATAATAGAATTTAATATGTTAAAGTTTTGGATGTTAGTCTTTTAGTTACAGGTTGCAGTTTTACAAGATTTATTTAATGCTTATCAAAAATGTTTTAGTATAAAGATTACAAATTTGATATGCCTAAAGATAGATTATTGCGGCAAACTTTCCTAACTGTCAACCTTAATATTATCTAGGAACTCTTCTAGTTGCTGTGGTAAGGAACTAGAAAAACTTATTAGTTCGTTAGTTGAAGGGTGAATAAACTCAAGTTTTGCAGCGTGTAAAAAATGTCTGTTTAAGTCATTTATAGCAAGTTCTAATTTTTTATTACGTAACTGCTTTGAACGGTTATTTCCATAGACTTCATCTCCTACTACAGGGTGATTTATATGTGCTAAATGTACTCTAATTTGGTGAGTTCGGCCTGTTTTTATTTCTATATCTAGCAAAGAAAAATTTGCAAATTGTTTAGAAACCTTATAAATAGTCAAAGCTGGACGGCCTGTTTTAGCCATAACAGCCATTTTAGTACGTTGGTTTAAGTGACGACCAATAGGTAAATCTATTGTACCGCTTAATTTTTCTACTTGCCTATAAACTAAGGCTATATACTCTTTTTTTACTTTACGTTCAGCAAATTGTTGTGTTAAATGATGATAAGATGGTTGGTTTTTAGCTACTACCATTAAACCTGATGTGTCACGGTCTAGGCGATGTACAATTCCTGGCCTCATAGGTGAACCACTAGCGCTAGAAGCATCTAAATAGGCTGCTAACCCGTTGGCTAAAGTTCCTCTATCAATACCCGCTGCTGGATGTACTACTAAACCAGAAGGCTTATTTAATACTAATAAATCCTTGTCTTCATAAATAATATCTAAGGGAATTTCTTCTGGAATTAGTTCAATAACTGGTGGTGAAGGTAGTTCTATTTCTATAACATCATTACTACGAATACGATAGCTAGGTTTGGTGGACTTACTATTTACAAGCACATCCGTCTCAGTAATTTGTTTGTGTAACTGGGTACGGCTAAAAGAAGGAAATTCTTGCGCTAAATATTGATCTAGGCGTTTTCCTATATCATCAGGAGTTGTTTTTAAGGTAATTATTTCTGATTCTGAAACAGAGGTTTCTACTGTAATTTTATTCTCTCCAAAAATCAGTTAAGAGTTAATTAATTGATTTTAATTCTATTTATTTTAGGGTTATTTGGACTATAAAGAACTTCTATTGCCTTACCTACAGTATAATCTTTTGGTAGATCCATAATAATATCATTTCCTTGAAGGCTATCACTGTTTACTTGATACTGATATTGAATTAGCCAAGGATATTGACGATTAACACGGGCTACTTTATTTTCAGCTAAATAAGTAATTGTCCCTGATGTTTTTATCCCAGAATTTAATAACCACTGTTTTTGCTTAAGATCAGCCATTCTTAAAGCTACAAGTAAAATACCTACTCCAAATGTAGTTAAACCAAGGCTTAGAAAAACAAGGTTAGAAGAATCAATAATTATGCCTATAAAAGTACAAATAAAGCCATTAAGTGTAAGAATAAATCCTAGTGTTCCTATAGGCTTAAAGAAAAACTCTTTAGTCATAACTTTTACCTTTCGGTTTCTAATTTTGACTCTGATTCTGGATAACTTACTTTAAGGTTTGGGTTTAAGGGTTGAGGATCTTTTTTCCACTGCCAAAATTTATAAATAAAAGCTACCAATGCAATAGGTGCAATAGTTCCAGCAATTAATTGTGAAGTAGAAAGACCCAACAAACCACCCCGAGGATCGTCACGGAAAAACTCAATTGAGAACCGCGCAATTGCATATATAAACAGATAGCTTAAAATAACCTGTCCTCGAAACTTACGTATTTTTAATAGGTATAGTAAAAATAGTGTTACAAAAAACATTACTCCTGATTCATAGAGCTGGACGGGGTGTAGGTGGACATCAATAGGAACTCCAGTAAGTTTATGTGCTTGTTCAGTAAACCTAACACCTATCCAATAACTAGTAGGTTTTCCCCAACAACAACCAGCAGAAAAGCAACCAAGTCTACCTGTAAATTGACCTAATGCAATTCCTGGAGCGCAAATATCAGCTAAAGTCCACCAAGGGATTTTATAGCGGTTTGCCATAAAAAAACTAACACTAATTGAGCCTAAGAATCCTCCATAAAAAACGCCTGCTGATCTAATAAAATCAAGCTGAAAAAGTAGCTTAGGGTTTTGCGCAAATTCATGCCATTCGGTAATAACTAGAAGTAGCTTTGAACCAACAAGCTCACCAAGTAACATATAAAGGCCGATATCATAAATTTTATTTTTATCGTAGCCTTCACGAGAGCCAAGCGTAGCTGCAAGCCAAAGACCTAGTAGAAATGATGTGGCTAGAAGCACCCCATAAGTGTTAACTGTAAAATTAATTCCAGGAATACGAAAAAGCTCTGGGAACATTCCAGATCCTTTCTTAATAATTTTATTGCTCTTTTACTCTACTTCTACATCAGCACTTGTTTCACTAGTTTCAGTAAGTATATCAATACTAAGTAAACCTGCACCAATGCATATTGCCATATCAGCAATATTAAAAGTAGGCCAATGATAACTACCTACATAAAACTCTAGAAAATCTATTACTACTTGTAGGTGTAAACGGTCTATTAAATTGCCAATAATACCACCTAAAATAAGGGTTAAAGCTATTATTAGCAGTTTTTTAGTTGGAGGAGCGTTATAGGCAAAATAAGTAACTAAACTAATTGCAATAAATGATACTGTTGAGAGTAGCCAGACTTTCCAGTTTCCTTCTATATCAGAAAGCACTCCAAAGGCAATACCAGGATTTTCAGCATAGCTTAGCTTAAAAAAATTATTAATTACCTGAACATCAGGCTTAAAACGTAAATTATAATAAGCCCAATATTTTGTTATTTGATCTAGTAAAACAACTAGTAGAGACAGGGGTAAAAATCTTAATAATTGACTCAAAATGCCTCCACGATTTTTTATAGCCCAAGGCACAAACCCTTGGGCTTAAACTATTAGATTTTATTGGTTTGACCAACCAGTAATAATGTTTTGAGCGCAACGCTTACATACTGTTGGATAGCTAGGATTAGCCCCAATGTTGTCTGTAAAATGCCAACATCTTTCACATTTTTGCCCTGTAGCGGCTTCAATTTTAACTTTTAATTCCTCCGCTGATTCGTCCATAAGGACTTCTACTTGAGAGGTAATAAAAATAAAATGTAGCTCTGACTCGTAAGTTCTTAAAAATTCTAACTCTTCACCTTTAGAATGTAGATAGACTTTAGCTTTTAATGATGAGCCTCCACCAAAACCAGCTTCTTCTAAAGCCTTTTTAACAACGCTTCTAACTGCAAATAGTTTTTCCCAACGTGTTAATAAATCTGTTTCTACTAAAGAGCTATTATAGCTAGGAAATTCTGCAATATGAATAGATGAAGCTTCTTTATTTGCTTCAGGTAAAAATTCCCAAATCTCATCTGCTGTAAAAGCTATTAATGGTGCAGAAAGCAATGCTAAAGTTCTGATAGCTATATAGATAGCAGACTGCGCCGAGCGACGTTCAAATGATTTAGGAGGATAGGTGTAGAGACGATCTTTTAGAATATCAAAGTAGAGTGTTGATAATTCTAATGAGCAAAAACCTAAAAGTTCTCTATAGGCAACATGAAATTCATACTCATCATAAGCTTTGCGAACTTTTTTGATTAATTCTTGTGTAACTGAGACTGCCCAACGATCAATCTCCATCATATCCTTAAAAGCAACTTGGTCAGTTGATGGAGAAAATCCAGCTAAATTTCCTAAAGCATATTTGGCAGTATTTCTTATCTTACGATAGCTTTCTGATACACGTTTAAGTATTTCATCAGAAATAGCCATATCTTCGGTATAGTCAATACTTGCAGCCCAAAGTCTTAAAATATCTGCTCCATGTTGCTGCATTATTTTTCCTGGTTCTATTACATTGCCTACAGACTTAGACATTTTTTCTTTCTCTTTGTCTAGTACATAACCATGAGTAATACAGATTTTGTAAGGAGAGACTCCTTTTATTTCTAGACCACATACAAGCGAGCTATTAAACCAGCCACGATACTGGTCTGAGCCTTCTAAATAAATGTCTACAGGTACTTGATAGCCATTTCTTTCCATTGTCATCCAACTTACACCAGAATCTAGCCAAACGTCCATTATGTCCATTTCTTTTCTAAAATTAGTACTTTGGCATTTTTCACATTTTGTTCCTGTTGGTATAAGCTCTTCTACTGGGTGGGCATACCAAGCATCAGCACTTTCTTTTTCAAAAATATCAGCAACATAATCAATTAAATCTGCTGAAATAAGCTCTGTATCACAGTCTTGGCAGTAAAGTGCTGTTATTGGAACTCCCCAAGTTCTTTGACGAGAGATACACCAGTCAATACGATCTGCAAACATATTGTGCATTCGTTCATCACCCCAAGTAGGTTTCCATTGAATTGTAGAAATCGCGTTTAATGCACGTCTTCGCAAATCTGTTTTATCCATAGAGATAAACCATTGAGGTGTAGCACGGAAAATAACAGGATTACTACAACGCCAACAATGAGGATACTCATGCTCATAGTCTTCATGTTTAAGTAAAGCATTTTTTTCTTTTAGATGTTCTATAATTTCTTTATTTGCATTAAAAACACGTTTTTCTGCAAAATGTTCTACATCTGATTTAAATTTTCCACGACTATCAACAGGACAATAGACCTCTAAACCATACTGCTTACCAATTATATAGTCATCATGTCCGTGACCTGGTGCTGTGTGTACACAGCCTGTTCCTGCTTCAAGTGTAACGTGATCGCCAAGCATAAAAAGCGACTCACGATTAATAAAAGGGTGTTGAGCCGATAATTTATCTAATTTAGTTCCTTTAAACTGAGCTATTACAGCAGGCTCTTGCCATCCAATTTTTTCGCTGACTGCTTTTAACATTTCACTGGCAACTATGTAGACTTCTCCATCAACTTCTACTGCGCTGTAGTCAAAATTGGCATTAAAAGAAATCCCTAAGTTAGCTGGTAGAGTCCAAGGTGTAGTTGTCCAGATTATTGCGCTTACTTTTTTGCCTACTAGTCTTTCATCTATTTGACTAGGGTCATTTTTAAGCTCAAATTTTACATAAACAGAAGGGCTAACGTGTTTTTTACGGGTAACTTCAGCTTCGGCCAAAGCGGTTTGACAATTAATACACCAATGAACAGGTTTAAACCCTCGATAAACGCTACCTTTACGAATAAATTGGCCTAAAGCGCGTAAAGTATCGGCTTCATATTGATTGCTCATTGTCTGATAAGTGTTATCCCATTCACCTAAAACTCCTAGACGAGAAAAATCTTTATTCATCTCAAGAATATGGCGTTCAGCAAAAGCTCTACAACGTTTGCGAATCTCTAGAGCAGAAAGGTCTTGTTTTTTTAGCTTAGCTTTTTCTAGTTCTTCTTCTACTTTTTTCTCAATAGGTAGCCCATGACAGTCATAACCAGGAATATAAGGTGTGTCATAGCCCATCATTGCTCTAGACTTGACTACAAAATCCTTAAGGATTTTATTAAGTGCTGTTCCCATATGTATTTTACCGTTTGCATAAGGGGGGCCATCGTGTAGATTATAAATAGTCTTACCGATTCTGGCTTTTCTTATTTCTTTGTAAAGGTCAGTTTTAAGCCATTTTTCTAGACGTGTAGGCTCGGCTTGAACTAGATTACCTTTTTGAGGAAAGTTATTATCAGGCAAATTTACAGTTGATTTTAATTCACTAGGAGCTTGTGTTGACATAGTTTTTAAGTCCTCTTTCTACAAAAATACAAAAGCACCTGAGTAACGTTTTAGACGTTATCAGGTGCTTTTATGCAGGCCCACCTTGGCCTGCTATTAAATAAACATCTCTTCGTCTTGATATGCTTCATCAATTTGTTTACGTTGTTGAGCAAACAAGACATTCAGGAAGCTTTGAACTCCAGCTAAGACAGCCGATATTTCGCTAACAGGTTTAAGGACTCCTGTTTGAACCATTTCTGCTGTATGGTCTAATCTATCAGTTGTACGTGTTACTAACTGATCTACTTTTTGTACTTGCAGATCAGTTCTTTCTCTAACAGAAGTGACTAAAGCACGGACATTTTCAGCTTCTTCTTTAGTCATTTTAGATAGTTCTAAAGTAGTTGCTTTAACTGCTGCTAAACAACTCTCAGATTCTATTTTAATAGTTTGTGCAGTTTCTTTAGTTATTGCAGCAGTTTCCTTAGCTAATTGAACTGCAACATAGGCTTCTTTCATAATTGGTTTAGCTAAGGTTAATAACTCATTAACTTGTTCCATAGCTGGGCGAGCAGCCAAAATTAGCTTTTGTGTCTCAGCTAAAATAGGCTCACCACGAGTTTGAAGGAGTTGCATTTTTTGGTGTGCATCTTCTAAAAGTGGTTCAGTGCGACTTTGTATTCTTCTTAAGTTTTCTTCTAATTTACTTTGCAAAGTAGTAGCTCTTATCATTAGCTGTTGAGAAACAACATAAAGCTTAAGTACTGCAATTAAGAGTACTATGGTAAATATAGAAATAGTGACTATAAGAATCCACTCTAGGCTCACTGTGCTCCCCTATTCTTAGTTTTAAGTTAGCTTTGTTCTGTTGATTCTACTAAAGCAGCCTCTTCTGCTTCAGCAGCGGCTTGAGCTTTTTTGTCTTGATAAGCTTTTTTACCTGCTTCAATAGCAGCAGCTACACGTTGTTTTTGATCAGAAATAACATTGCGACCTGCTTCTACTAAATTTGAAGTTCTTTCTCTGCTTAATCCATAAAGCTCATTTGCTTTTTCTCTGCTATTTGTATACATGGTGCTGGCTTTTTGGCTGACGACTCTAGCACGGTCATTGGCATAATCAATACTACGCTTTGTTGCCCCAGAGATGTCCTCACGTAACTCTTTCCCTGCTTTAGGAGCAAAAAGTAGTGCAATAATTGCTCCTACCCCAGCACCGACGAGAAAATAACTAAGTTTGGAGCTTGTATCATTGTCGCCCATTACGACCTCCTAAAAATTTCTAATTTTAAGTTTACTTCTAAGTTTGTAAATATAAGAAAAGTGTTACCTTTATAACAAGTATTTTCTTAATTTAAGTTAATTAATTTAATTAACAGATAGACAAAAAATATACATCACAATAGCAATTTGCTGCAAGACAGACACACGAATAATTGAAGCCTTAATTAAGCGCGTCGCCAATCTGTACCATCTTTTGTATCTTGTAAAATAATTCCTTGCTCAGCTAAATACTTACGTATTTCATCAGAGCGAGCAAAGTTCTTATTTTTTCTTGCAATTAATCTTTCTTCTATTAAGTTTTGGATTTCGGTATCTAAAATCTCTTCTTTATATTCTCCAAAAATACCTAAGACTAGATCTACTTTACCAAAAAAGTCTAAAGCTGCCTTTTTATCATCTTCTAAAAGGCTTTCACTTGAAATAGCTTTATTTATTTCACTCTCAAGAATTGATACTGCTGCTAATGCTGATGAAGTGTTAAGATCATCATCCATAGCCTCTTCAAAAGCTTCTTTTGCTTTTTTAATTGAATAGCTAATTTGTGCTGATGAACCACTTTCACATTTTGATTTATATAATCTTCGTCTAAAGTCTTGGAGTTTTTTAACTCGGGTTTCATCACCCCTTAGCCCATCTAAAGTAAAATTAAGTTGTTTGCGATAAGGGACAGAAACTAGCGAATAACGTATAGCTAAAGGAGAAAAGCCTTGTTTAGTTAAATCTCTAAGTGTAAAAAAGCGATTTTCTCGCTTAGACATTTTTTGTCCATCTATCATTAAATGTTCACAATGTATCCAATATTTTACAAATTGCTTTCCTGTAGCACCTTCGCTTTGAGCTAACTCATTTTCATGATGAGGAAATACTAAATCTACTCCACCACAATGAATATCAAAGCTTTCTCCTAAATATTTCATTGCCATAGCAGAACATTCAATATGCCAACCTGGCCGCCCTGCGCCATAAGCCGTATCCCAAAAAGGTTCGCCCTCTTTAGCCGCTTTCCATAAGACAAAATCTCTGGCATCTTCTTTATCATATTCATCAACATTAACTCTTTTACCAGAAATATTTCCTGAAATCTTAGCTCCTGATAGTTTTCCATAATCATTAAAAGCCGAGATTCGATAGTAAACAGAGCCTTCATTTATATAAGTTAAACCATTTTTATCAAGGGCTTTGATTAAGTCTATCATCTCGTTTATATGGTCGGTTGCTGCAACGATTTTGCTAGGGTGCTCTGCTCCAAGTAAATCAAGGTCTTCTAAAAATTTGGCTGTAAATTCTTTAGTATGTTCATTAAGAGCTATACCTCTTTCATTAGACCTTTTAATAGTTTTATCATCAATATCAGTGATATTCATTACGTTTAGTAATTTATATCCTTTATATTTTAAGTACCTAGAAAACACATCAATAAAGAGAAAATATCTAAAATTTCCTATATGGGCAAAGTCATAAACTGTAGGGCCACAGCTATACATCTTTACTAGGTTATTTTCTTGGGGTGAAAATTCTTCCTGGCGATGTGTTAAGGTATTAAAGAGTTTTAACATATTTATCCTTCATATTTGAAAAATTTTAGTTAACTTAGGGCAATAAATTTTGTTGCTAAGCACAAATAAACAAATAGTTTAGATCTTGCTTAGGTTAGTTGACAATGCTATTTAGCTAAGTTAGGCTAGTCTCCTGCTTGCTAATCTTAACCTATCAACTAATCTGGAGATCCTATGGCAAAAAGTAAAGCTGATCCACGTCTAATTCAATATTTGGTTGAAGATAATATTGCTATTATCCAACTTAATGACCCACCTGCTAATACTTATAGTTATACAATGATGTTGCAATTAGATGAAGCTATTTTGCAAGCAAGAATGGATTCTAATGTGCATGTAATATTACTTAGAGGTGCAGGAGAGAAATTTTTCTGTGCTGGAGCAGATATAAAAATGCTTACAGAATCAACACCAGATTTTAAATATTATTTCTGTTTACACGCTAATGAAACTCTAAATCGTTTAGAACAAACTCCTAAACTAGTTATAGCAGCACTTAATGGTCATTGCGTTGGTGGTGGATTAGAAGTTGCACTAGCAGCAGATATACGTATAGCTAGACGTGGAGCAGGTAAAATAGGGCTTCCAGAAGTAAACCTAGGCGTGCTTCCTGGAACAGGTGGAACCCAAAGACTTGCTAGATTAATTGGTAAGTCTAAGGCTATTGAATTAATGGCTTCAGGTCGTACTCTAGATTTTGATCAAGCACTTCCCTATGGACTAGTTAATGAAGTTTGGGCTTATGAGAACTTCTTTGAAAAAATTATGGAATATGCAGCACGTTTTACTGCTCCTAATGCAGCAGCTAAAGCTATAGGGCATATTAAACGCGCTGTTCAATCAGGCTTAGAAATGAGTTTTCATGATGGTTTAGCTCTAGAAAGAGAGCTACAGCAAGAACTCTTTACTAGTAACGATGCTAAAGAAGGTTTGTCGGCTTTTGTAGAAAAGCGTAAAGCTATTTTTCAAGCAAAATAAACTAGCTGATTTTAATTCTTTAATAAAAATACTAAAAAGCTTGACCAAAGCTAAAATGAAATTGGACTCTTCTTTCAGGGACTCTAGGGTTTAGTAGAAAACCTACATCAAATCTTAAAGGGCCTACAGGCGTAGTAATTCTTAGCCCTGTTCCTAATGTATTAGAAAATTTCCTTAACCCAATGTCTGAGGTTTTACGAAAAACATTTCCTGTATCATAAAAAAGAACTCCTCCTAAACGATTAGTTAAAGGAAAGCGGAGTTCTGAACTAAGGATAACAAGAGCATTTCCTCCAATTGTGCGGCCAATTGCATTTCGAGGGCCTGCTTTTTCAAACCCAAATCCTCGTAAAGTATTTGCCCCACCAGCAAAAAATCTTTCTGTTAAAGGCAATCTAACCTGTTTATCAAAACTCTTAGCAAGTCCTATTTGTAAATTGTTTGCTAAAATTACTGGCGCTTTAGTAGGAAGCCGCCCATAACGTTGATGATTAGCAAATAATTTAATAAACTCGCGATCACTTCCAAGTGCAACACTAGAAATAGAAAGATCCGCAGATGTAAAAGTTCCTTTAGTCGCATTAAAAATATTATCTCGACTATCATTAACTACTGTTGATGAAATTCTTCCTAGTCTAACAGGTCGATCGCTTCGGTTAAGTACTACGTCATTAACTTTAAGGTCAAAAACATTTACATCTTCAAAGGCATATCGAAAAAATAAGTCTGTTTTTTCATTAACTTGTTGTTCTATTTGGAGTAGTGCCGTTAATCTACGAGATGTAAAACTAGAATCTTCTCGTCTACGATAAAAGAAAACTAGTAGAGGGTTAACTTCTAGACCAAAAGGTTTAGGAAAAAGGTAAGAAACCTGTCCAAGTTGCTCACGTCTACTTGCTCTTAAGGTTAATGTTCCTGTCTGTAGTCTACCTAAAAGGTTTACATTAGAAATTTGTAGTAAGCCTCTAGCCCCATCCTCGCTTTGATAACCAAATCCATAAGTCAAAGTATAAGAAGGAGCTTCGGTTGTTTCTACAAAAACATCGTGTAAAGCACGATTTTCACTATCACGAGAAACTAATTCGCTGTGAATTTGGGCTATGCGGAAAGCTCCTGTAGCATAAAGCTGTTGCTCGCTTTTACTAAAATCATCTCGTCTTAGCAGTCCATTTTCGCTAAAAGTTAAGTATTTTCTAATATATTTTTCTTGAGAACGACCCCGATTATTAATTACTACACGATTAATTACAACTTGGTCGCCTTCTTCAATAGTAAAAGTTGTCCTAACTGTCATTTCATCAATATTTTCTACTTTGGTAACAACTTGTGCTTCGGGATAACCTTTTTTACTATAGGCTTCAAGGATTGCCTCTATATCTTCATTAAGACGAGAGCTAGAAAAATAATTTAGTTTTCGTTTTGGGAATTTAGCTTTTAATTCTTCTGCTAAAAGAGCTTTATTTCCTATAAAAATTGTTTCTGCTACAGTTATACGCAAACCTTCTTCTACGACAAAAGTAATAACTAAGTTTTGATTATTAGGTGAGACACCTAAACGGCGTTCTGTTACTTTAGCATTTGTATAGCCTAAGTCTTTTAGTAGATTAGCAATAGTTTCGCTATCACTTGCAATTAAATCTTGGCTAGTAATTCCACGAGCAGAAAAAGCAGCTTTACGAGACTTTAATTGCTCAGCAATATCTACTATAGTAAATTCATCTGTCCCAATTAATCTAATATCTGAAACCCTATAGCGCTGGCCTTTATCAATAAAGTAAGTGATTCTAATATTATCTAAAGAAATTTCTTCTTTTTTACTATCAATATTGGCAAAGAAATAGCCTTCTTGTTGAACGATTTCAAGTAGATCTCTACGACCTTGTTCTATAGTAAAATCATCACTACCGCCTTGGCGAAACATTGGTAAGGTATCTTGTAATTTTCTACTAGAAATTTCCATACCTTCAACTGCTACATCTACTTTAGCCCCTGAGTTAACAGCTAAACGTATAGAAACAGTGTTGTTTTCGCTATTATAACTTACTTCTGGGTTTCCAACTTGAGGATCAAGATATTGAGCTTGGATATGACGCTTTCGCAAAAGCTCTATATCTTCTTGTAAATTGCTTAAAATAAATGGGCTACCTGGCTGAGTCTTAAGGTTAGTTAATAGAAAAATAGGGTCAAGTTTTAAGTTTCCTACTAGGTTAATGGACTCAGAAATTGTTGCTCTTTGGCCTGGAGTAATTTGGAAGTCAATATTTGCACGTTCTTTAGTCTCATCAGTTTTAATGCTAGGAGTTATTGCTACTTGAAAATATCCTGAATCATGAAAAAACTGTACTAAGTTTTCTGCTGAGCGCTCTATACTAGGCTGAGATACTCTCGTTCCTTCTTCTAGTCCAACAGTACGGATTTTAAGGTCTGTTTCTGCAAAAATTGGTTCACCAGAAAAAGTAATTTCATCAACACGCATTTGTCTGGTAACTAAAAAGGTTAATAAAACGCCTTCAGGGGTATTTAAGGCTTCTACTACAACATCTGAGGCACGACCAGATTTATAGAGCTTAAGAATTGCCTCGCGTATTTTTACGGTAGAGTATTCTTCGCCAGAGGTAATATTAATTAAGTCTCTTAGTTCTGCTTTTTCATCACGATCTTTAAGTGTGCTCTTAAATTTGATTTCTATTTTAGCAATTTGTTTATTTTGAAATTGTGATGTTTCTATTTGGCTATAACTTACTGAAGGTAAACAGGTTATTAGAAATAGAGCTAATAAAACTGATAAGTTACAATTTTTAGATTTTGATAAATTTGATAAATTTATAAAGGCGAAAATATAATAACCCAAGATCTGTACTTTAGATAAAGCAGCTAAGGTATAAAGTTTAAGTTTTATTATAGAGTTAAAATCTCTTACGAAAACGAATGTCAAAGCCATACGTGCCATCCTGCTCACGTGTGCCAATTATAGAAATATTACGATTGACTTGATATTCAACTACTACTATTTGTTCTTGTCCAGTAGTAATATTAGTTGAGTAAGTTAAAGAAAGATTTTTTGTAATACGTCGTCCTAGAGTTATTCTAGCTGTTGGGTTTGTCCCTCGGCCAGCAATCAATGGGTCTATTTGAAAGCGATTTAAGCCAAAAAGTTTATCTGTGCTTTGTTCGACTTTTTGAGATAAAGTTTCTGAAAGTAACCCAAGTGCAGGACTTAAACGTGTTTGAGTATCAGAAGATTGAGCCGTTGCCCCAGGTGGCAAAAGTTGTCCAGTTGTAATTAAAGAAATTATGTCTGACTGTGGTAGCGCTGGCTCAGACCTTAATAATGTATTAAATCTATTTAGTGTGCCTGCTAGGTTTAGAATTATTCTATAACCTCTAAGGTCTGTGTCTGCTTCTATATCAAAACGAAGTTGCCCATTTCGCGAATTAGGAAAATCTACTATTCCACGAGTAATATTATATTGGTCATTACGTAGGAAAAGAGTTCCTCGGCTAATTGTTGCACGACCAGAAATTATAGGATTATTTAGAGTTCCGCCTATTTTTAATGATCCGCCTCCAATCATTTCTGCTACATTGTTATCTACAAACAAAGAGTCTTGAGCATTTACATTAATATTTAAGTTAAGGGTATTTCCAAAAGCAAAAGAAGTTAAATTGCCTACGGAAAAGACAAAGTTAGATGCTATAAGCTTAGCTAAATCAACATCTTGCCTATATTCAGAATGCCGAACTGTTACTTTACCATTTAGAATCTGTACCTTATCACTTCCTTGTAGTAATAATTCTGAATCAACAATTGATCTAACTGTATCAGGGTAATTAACTCTTAAACCTGTAGCAGAAACCTCTAGACGAAAGCGATTTGGGTTTAATTTATCAAAAAGAAGCCCACCACTTGCTTTTATTTGTCCACCATTGGATTTAGCTGTGAAATTATCTAATAACGCACGGTCATTAGAAAAAAGGATTTTGCCATTTCCCTCTTGTATAGATATTGGCGAGTCAATATAGCGGACAGAAATATTTTTTAAGTCTGCTGACCCAACTAAGTTATTTCCATTAGTTAGTGATGCGCTAAAACTAGCAGAACCACCTACAAATAAAGAATTAGAAATAGAGTTAAGTAGCCTAAGGTTTATTTCTCCTGAAAGTTTTAAGGTATTATTTCCTCCGCCAACTCTGCCTGCTACGCTAAAACTTGTTTGATCCCCTTTTAAGTTAAACTTATTGAAAACTAAGCGGTTTAGTCCTGCTTCTAGCTCTATTGGCCCCTCATTAAAGACTTCGTAAGCGACTTCTTCATCTCCGCTAGTTTTAACTCTTGCATTAAACTTACTAACATTAAGTAAAGCTTTGACTTTCTTTAAGCTTAAGCCTTCATCTGTAGAGAGTGGGCCTTGAATCTTTAGTATTCCTGTAGCGTTAGTTTCAAGTCTTGGAGGTACGGTTGTAAAAAGTGCTAAAAGAGGTAGCAAAGAACGGTCTTTAAGGTCTATTTCTGCAAATAATGGAAGGTCATCAGAGAGTGTAATTTTACCATTAATTTCATAAGGAAGATTTTGATAAGTAGTTGTTAAACTTAAGCTTGCTATACCTTCTTTAGCATAAGCTGTAAGTGCTATATTACGTAATGTTTGATTACTTAATTTAATTTCTGATCCTGCTATTTTTATATTAAAAACAGGGTTATCAATATTGCCTTCACCATTTATTTTAGCTGAGACAATTCCATAAAGCGGCATTGAGTGTTGTTCTATAGCTTCAGAAAAAGTAAATAGATTTAGTTTATTGCTAGTTAGATCTACTTTATAGTTACGGCTAGGAATGTTGTAAATACCTGAGCCTGCAATATTTCCAGCAGGCAAGTCTATATTAATTTGCTTAAAATTTATTGCCTCATTTTCTACTAAAAACTTTACTGCAAGGTTACTAAAACTTGCTTGAGGGTGGGAATTTTTTATATTTAAGTTTAACTCACCTAAAAAGTTTTTAAGATTAAATGAACTATCTGATTTTCTTAAGTCTCCTACACTAGGTAGCCCTTTAAGCATCATCTCGCCATTAATCTCACCATCTAAGTTTTTTAATGCCGATAGAGCATAAATACTTACTGATGAACCAGACTTAGCCACTATATTTTGCAAAGTTTTAATTGCACTTGGTGAAATTAAAAAAGAGCGTAAACGTAAATTAACTAAAGAGTTCCCCCCGCTTGATAATTTGGTATCTAGTTTAATATCTGCCCTACCATTAGAAGGTTGGACTAATACCCCCTGATTAATAGCTAAAGAATCTGTTTGATAATTAATAAGACCAGAAAAATTACCTAAATTTTCTTGACCAGAAAAAATTTGCTCAATAAAAACACTACCTTCTACACTAGGATTATTAATTGAGCCTGATAACTTGCCATCAAAACTTAGTTTTCCTTGTAAGGATATTTGCTCTTTATTTGAATTTGGAGCTAAGCCTAGTTCTACTGGGAGTTTAAGACCAAATGTGTCTGTTAATTGTCGTATTTCTAAAACATTTATAGTCTCAATTTTAGCTAATAAGTCAAAATTTTGGTTAGATAAAATAATTGCTCCAGTGGTATTTAATGTAGTTGTTTTACTAGTAAATATAGCTTTATCAAGTAAAACTTTATCTCCATTTATTTTAGCTAAAACTTCGCCATTAAAAGGCAATGTATCTATTAGAGGGCTAGTATTATCATTTACATTTTGGTCAGTGACTTGATTTTCTAGAGGTTTTGTTTTTTTAGTTGTTGTAGTTGGGAATTTTCCAGTCTCCCCACTAAAATCAGCTGTTAGCTCACTAGAAAAAGAATTAAAGTTTATTCCTGTCCAAGAAAGTTTTGCTTCAGAATTTAATTTTCCTCTAATGGGTAAAGATTTTTTGGCTAGTAAATTACTTATAGAATCTATGTCAATACTAGTAAGTTTTATAGAGCTTTGAGATAATTGATTTTCTAGCGAAACTCTAGCCTCACCCTTTATTGTTCCTCCAAATAAAGTAGCGCTAAACTCTTCTAATTTAATAGTTTGTTTATTTGCTTTTAGAGAATTGCTTTGAAAGGATTTAACTAAAATATCTTGGTGCTGGATTTTTTCAATATTAACTTTGCCAGAAAAGCTTTCTTTAGCTATTTCACCTATTAGGCTAATTTTATTAAATTTATTATTTGCAGCATTTATTTCTGATGATTTTATTTCACCTTGAAAAGAATAATCTAACTTTTCACCGCTAAGCTTTCCTTCTAAAAATACTGTACCAGAAATAGGTTGGTTGAATCTGATTAATGGAGCAGCTTTTTTTAAGTCTAGTTCTGCCTTAGTTTCAAAATTGTATTTAAGTGATTGCCAATCTTCTAGCCTTCCAATTAAATTTGCTTTTGCTATATTACTAGTAAGTTTAAGTGATTTAATTTCAGCATTATCACTAGAAAGTTTTGTTTGTAGGACTATCTCATCTAATGTAATATCTTGGTCTTGGTATTTTAACCAGCTATTTTTTGAAATTAAGTTAACTTGATGACCTTTAGCTTTATTTATTGCTACATCTAAGGTAAAGTTCTTAAGCTCTCCACTAAGCTTAAATTTTTCATCGTTATAAATAATTTCACCATTACGAATAACTGCGTTTAGAGTAGAAATAAAGGAAGTTTCTTGTCCTGATTTTGTTGGAGCTTGAATTTGAGAGAAATTAGAATGACCTTGAGAGTCAAACTTAATAAAAACTTCAGGTTTATCTATTAAAAAATCTTGTAACTGAAATTTTTTACTAACAAAACTAATCAGCCTAATTTTTAAGTAAAGATGCTGAGCCGTTAAAACAGTTTCTTTGCTATTACAAGTTTGAATTTTTAGGTTGTCTATCTCTGCTTGAAAATGGAAAGGGTCTACTTTTAGATCTCCACTTAAACAGAGATTATATTTTTGTAATTCTAAATCTAGCCGGTTGCTTATCCAATCACGAAAACCATTTCCTTGTAGCCAAAATAAAAAAAGCAAAGCACCAAAGGAAATTAGTAAAGTTAGGACTAAAAAAGCTCTAAAAACTATTTTTTTCATGCAAATGATGGTTCATATAGATTTCATATAGATATAGTTGACATCCTCTCTGCAATGAATTGCAGAGATTCCCTATAGGTGACTACCAGGAAGTCGTTGCTAACCTAAGGGGTGAGCGACCTGCTTTTTTTGGAAAGAGGATTCTCAGGTTCACCCTTCGCAGACCTGACTAATGCCAAGCCTCCAGGCGCAATGACGGCCAGCCCATCCGCCAGCAAGGTTTCAATCCCCCTTGCAAGGATATTTTTAGCAGCATTGTGATCACGATGAAGGACAGTTCCACAGTAGATACATTTGTGCCAACGTGCTGATAGTCCTTTAGGCACTTTCTTTTTACAATTGCTGCAATCTTGTGATGTGTTTTTAGGACAAATGTCTACTGTTAATTTACCAGCATTTTCAGCTTTATAATCTAACAACTTAAAAAACATTCCCCAACTTACATCACTTATACTTTTAGCTAAATGGTGATTTTGCACCATCCCTCTTATGTTCAAATCCTCGTATACTATTACATCTGCTTGTTTTACTAACTTATTTGCTTGTTTATGCAGGAAATCTTTTCTTTGATTTGCAACTTTACGGTGCAATTTTGCTAGCTGTTTCTTTATTCTCTTCCAGTGTCCTGAAAAAGCTTTACATCTTGAAAGTTTCCTCTGCAAGAATTTTATTCTTTCTTCTAATTTT
>JACQZQ010000001.1 GCA_016213785.1 Acidobacteriota bacterium | reverse complement strand
GTTGACAAATATACAAATACACGTTAATCAATTCCCATTCCCAGTTCATTTTTTCTCTCCTTGTCGATTTCTCGAATCTTTTTCATCCGATTATCTTTCAAGGAAAGCTGGGATTTTTTCAACTCTTAATTCGCATTATTAGTCCTTAGCTTTAATGCCATTTTGAATTAGATTTATTTTTTAGATGGTTTATTTTAATTTATCCATCTCTCTAATAAATTCCCTGATAGGTAAATCAAATAAATGAGCAACATCTTTTAATGGATATTTTGCTTCTAGTTTATATTGATTACTAACAGGAATCTCTTCATTACTAGCAAAATAAATTGCGTCTGTGCGAACAGCTAAAAGATAAAAACCTTGCTTAAGTAATATATCTATATTATATAGCATTCTAGCACGAGCAGTAGCAATAATCATCCAGCGCCAATCGGGACGAAAGCTCCATTTTCTTTTGCTATAAATATTTGCATCAAAAAGACCTATGGTTGAGCGAAAAACGCTTTTTACTCCTAAAATAGCAGTTTGTCTTGCTTTAGGATTTTTAAACTTATTATCAGGATTTGTTTTAAGCTCAGTTAGAGCATCAGTTAATAGTTTATGAAATGGAGCTAAAACTTTAGCTTTTTGGGGAAAAATTTCTGCTTCTTCTACTTCTACCCCATAACCTAACTCTATAGCCCTTTCTACTAAAGGAGTTGCAAACCATCCGCTAGATAAATAAGGTTCACGAGAATTTCCTAGTGGATGAGGGAGTTTATTACCATCCCAAGGGCTAGAGCCAGTTAAATTAATTTTCCATAACCCTACTAGCTTTTTATCAAAAGTTGGTTTAATAAAATATTCTGCTTCGCCTATTCCTAAATAAATATTACTAGCACTAAGATACTGCTGATTTTTATCATAAACATAAATATATTGGCAATGCTTTTCTTTTTCTTCTAGTGGACGAAGCCAAGCAAGGTCAAAAGGTTTATTTTCATGCCAAAGAGAGAGGTCTGATTCTGGTTCTTTAAGATAATTTTGTCGGGTTGGATTGGTAGAGTTTAATTTTTCGATTAAATTAATTCCTGTAGTGTTAGGTTTATTTTTAAGCTCAATTTCAAGCACTTGTTCTAGATAGGAAATTGCTCCATAAAGATCTGAGGCTTGAGTAAGCTCTGAAAAATACCAATCTATTAAACGATTAGGTAAGTTAATGTAAACAGCATCTCGATCTGATTGCCAATAGCATTTTATTGTTAATTGATAAATATAGTCTCCTGCCTTAGTGGCATGGTCTAATTTCCATTCTTGGCTAAGGTTACTAATAAACCAATGATTTTTTACTTCAGAATTAAAAACTAAAGGGTTTAGGTTAAGTTTTTCATAAAGAGAAGATGTAGGAAGTAGCCAAATATGTTGCCGTGAATAAGTTCTAGCCAAAATGACTAAATCTATAACATGCTCAAGTTTTTTACTTTCAATAGGAATTTGGTGCCATTTTCCAGCTTGAGCAAAACATAAAAATTGATCAGTTAAAATAGCATGAGATAAAGACATTAATTTATAGAATAAAGAATAAAGAATAAAGAATAAAGAATAAAGACAACTACCAAATAACAGAACCACTAAGTGAAGTAGTTGCAACCATAGTTTTATAAGCTTCTGAATTTGAGCCTGGTTGCATTTGTTGAATTTCTAATTCTAGCACTAGTTTATCTATAAAATCTGACACATTTTCAGAAGGAATTATTTCAAAGGAAAGCAGTGCTGTTCCTAGTTGTATTATATCTCGATGTTTTAGTAAAACACCATCTGCATCAGGTTCTATAGGTATTTGCACACGAGAATTATTTTCTCGACGATTAATTTTTGTTCCATTAGTGCTACCAGTATCATATAGATAGAAATTATCCTTAATAAATTCTATTTTACCATGTTGGCGTGAAACAGTAGTATTAGGCGAACTTGGATGATTAGGTTGAAGAAAAGAAACATCATTACGCCTAATTAAATTACTAGATTCTACATCTAAGACATTACGAAATCTTCCTATATAGGTAATAGGATTTATAATTAAATGGTAATTTGCATAAGTAGCAGCATTAATTGGCTGAAGAAGAGCTATGGTTGGGACTTGAATTACTGGCATTTGCATTTTAACTATTTTTTGAGCATCTACTTGAATAATTCTTTCTAGTCCATTACTAACATCGCTAGCTAGGGGCCAATCTAGGGTTAAACTACAACCTTCATAGCCTGCTGCTTGAGGGTGAACAATTTCAATTTCTAGCTTAATAGTGCTAAAGAGTCTATAACCAGATTCTCTAATATACTTATAAACATTATTAATAAAAGCTCCTGAGTTAAAGATAGCTTCTATTTCTTGAAAGTTCCTTACATTAGTTCTAGGAACAAAAATTTTTATTAAATTAGGTGCAAATAATTCCCCTTCTTTAGAAATAGAATTATTTTGTAAATTTTGATTTAGTTGAGAGATTAATTTATAAGGATTAACGTCTGCTCCTGAAAGAAATTTACTAATTTTAAGTGCTTCTACTAGAACCTTAGTTAAAAGTGTTAACTTAGAATTCTCATTTGTTGTTGTAAGTGCAGCAGTAGTAGGTCTAGTAAAACTAATGGGGTTAATTTTACTAGGGATTTGTAAATTTGTTTCAGGGGCCTTAGGCATACCCGTTGATAAATCAATACTATATATTTCAGGGTCTAGCAAAGGTATTTCCGTTGAGTTATAAACTTGCTCTAGTTCTGGAGCAACTGCTGTTGTTGCTGGCAATAAATGAACCTCTGTTGATTCTTGACTTATAGCTGCTTGCCTACTTTTAATAGCCATTTTTATTAAATTTGCTATTGCTGAAACCGAAGAAAGCCGCTTTTCAGGCTCTTTAGATAAACAAGATAACAATATTGATTCAATAGCTTCTGGAATATCAACTCGTATTAAACGAGGGAAAGGAAGTGGAGCGTTAATATGTTTATGCATTAATTCACGATGTGAGTTAGCTATAAATGGAGGTCTACCTGTAAGTAAGTGGTAGAAGATTGCCCCTAAAGTATAAACTTCGCTAAGAGTACTAGCTTCTTCTCCATCGCATTGTTCTGGAGAAAGATAAAAAGGTAAATTAAAAAAATTCTGAGTTCTTGCACTAGAAAGTACATTACATAAATTTTGAGTTTTAACTTTTGATAATCCAAAATCTAATATTTTTACCTGCTCTTTTCCTTCTTGATCATAGAGTATAAAAATATTACTTGGTTTTAAGTCACAATGTAATTTACCTTGTTTATGCATTGTTGCAATAGCATTAGATAATTGCAAAATTATATTGCAAGCAGTATCAATAGGTATATCAGGCTCTTCAGCAATTAAAGTAGTTAATGGAAAACCATCTAAATATTCCATAACTAAATAAAGTGCTCCACTAGGAGTCTGTCCAAAATCACTTACTTGAACAATGTTAGGATGATTTACCTGCATTGTATCACTAGCCTCTTTTAGAAAAACACTAGCAGTATTTTTTTCAGCTTGGGCAATTTCTGGGCTAATGACTTTTATGGCAAGAGGGAAATTTTGGCCTATTTTAGCTCCTTTATAAACAATACCTAAGCTACCAGAACCAATTCTTTCATCTAAGCGATATGAATTAATCAAAGGAGAAATAGGGAGAGTAATTTTAAGAGGGCTATGATCACGATCACATCTATCTACGTGATCACCAAAAACTCGCTTGCAAATAGCACACTCTTTCATGCGATCCTCCAAGCGCATTAGCAAAATAATGGTAAGGACATTCTATTGTTATTATAGAAAATATTCCTCATAATAACACGGTTATTTTATATAACAAAAACTTTAAATATCTATCTATATAACTTAAAAACGATTTTATTTAGTCGATTATATGCAAAGAGATGATACTAGTAAAAATCTATTAGTATGTGCTATTGATATAGGTACGTCTTCTATAAGAGTTTCTGCTTTTAACCAAAACGGACAAGAAGTTAAAAATCTATTTGTACAAACTTTTTATCAAATGGAAATAGATCTAATTGGTAAAGTAGAAATATCTGTAGAAGAATTATTTACAAAAACTATAAAATCCATAGACCAATTCTTAAATAAAGTAGCTAAAGAAAATTATTTATTAATTGGAGTTGGACTATCAACTATTTGGCATAGTCTAGTTGCTATTGATTCTAAAGCCAATGCCTTAACACCATTAATTAGTTGGAATGATACACGTAGTAGAGACTTTGCAAAAAGACTAAGAGAGACTCTTGATGAACTATCACTACATCAAACTACAGGATGTCGTTTTCACTCTTCATATTGGTCAGCAAAAATTCCCTGGCTCTTAAGTATAAACCCTAGATTAGAAAAACAAGTAAAATACTGGCTATCTTTTGGTGATTATCTTTTTTTTAGGCTCTTTGGAGAAATTGTTACCAGTGTTTCTCTTGCTTCAGCAACAGGCTTATTTAATCGTTACAACTTAAAATGGAATGAAGAGCTTAGTCAAAGACTTTCAATAAAACCTAATCAATTACCGCCAATATCTGAATCTCCTTTATCTAATCTAGTATCTGAATTTTCTTCAAGATGGCCGCAACTAGCTAATATACCCTGGCATTTAGCAATAGGTGATGGAGCTTGTAATAATCTTGGTAGTGATTGTTTTGATGAAAAAAACTTTGCTATTATGGTTGGCACTTCAGGAGCAATAAGAGTTATTACTAGAGAAAAAAACATAGCTCTTCCTTCTGGGCTTTGGTCATATAGTGTAGAGAATGAGCGAAAGATAGTTGGAGGAGCGATATCTAATGCTGGTAATCTTTTTGCTTGGTTAAAAGATACATTAAATTTACCTAAAGAAAGCTCTAGCCAGTCTTTAGAACAAGCCCTTAGAGAAATAAAAACTGATAGTCATAATTTAACAGTACTACCTTTTTTAAGTGGAGAACGAAGCTTAGGTTGGCATAACGAGGCTAAAGCAGCAATTCTTGGGCTACAGCTTTCAAGTAAACCTATAGAAGTTTTAAGAGCAGGATTAGAATCTATTGCTTATCAATTTTTACTAATTTACTTAGAAATGATAAAAACAGTAGGCACACCTCAAAAGCTTATTGCCACAGGTGGAGGACTTTATAATTCAGAGATTTTAGGAGAAATTATAGCTGATGTTTTAGGGAAAGAGCTTTTTGTTTCTCCATATTCAGAGGCAAGTAGCCGAGGAGCAGCATTACTTGTACTAGAAAAACTAAATGTTCTTGAGCTTAAAACTAGTAGTTTTAAGAAAACCTATTTTCCTAACTTAAAAAACCAAGAAATTTACCAAAAAGCTTTTGAGCGCTATCAAAAATATTATAAAAAGCTTATTGAGGAAAATTAAAAAATCTAAAGCCCTACTTCAAAAAAGTAGGGCTTTTTAATTAAAACCTAAAAATTTTTTGCTGCTTTTTATCCTCGAACATCTATAGTTTGGATAAGTAAGAAAAGGCGAGAATTAACAGGTTTTCCGCCTTTAGTTGCAGGCTTAAAAGAAGCTTTTTTAAGTACATTACCTAGACGGCGTTCTAGTTTACTATTTTTAGGAGAATCTACAACCTCTACAAGTTTAGCTTTTCCTTTAGAAGAAACATCTGCAACTAAAAAAAGGTCATCTTCTTGTAATGAGACTTGAGCTTTTACCAAATCATCTAAAGCCTTATTAGCTTCAAAGCTAGCTAGGGTTTCAGAAGATGGTGGAGGTGGTAGGTAAATATATTCTTCAGTACCAAAAATAACTGTAACACTGCCCTTAAGATCTGTTATTAGGCTAGGTTTAAAACTATGAATTACTGAAGTAAACAGTAAACAAGTTAGTACAAAACTAGCTGCATAAGAGACATATTGAGGGCGACTATAGAAAAATGTATTAGCTAACCAATACTTAAGACTAGCTTTAGTAGGTTTACAAGCATGGGCTGCATTAAGTTGAGCCACAATAGTTTTAGCTAAATCTGGGGGCGGGTTTACAGTTTTAAGCCCTTGAAGTAGCTGTGTAGTTTGTCTAAGTTCGTCAACATAGTCAAAACAAGCATCACAAGAATTTAAGTGTAAAAAGCATGCTTGGTTTTCATCAGGATTTAGCTGACGATCAACATAAAGAGAAGCATTTTGCCGCAAATATGAGCAATTCATAATAACTCACTAAAAATTCATCTACACTCTGGCCCGCGAAACGTCTGTAGCAGAGCGGGTGTTGCTGGCCTACGACGTTGCACGTCCTTTTTTCACTCTCTACAAAACTTCGGCCCATCGGTTCAACAGGTCTATTTGGCGAGCCAGAGGTAGCGAATGTTGGTTGTGTGCTTATAGTAAAGCACGTTAAAAAATTAAGACTCTATAATTACAAACAACTATGCTAAAAAGAACTTCTTAATAAATCACGTAGTTCTTCACGACCACGTGCAATGCGTGATTTTATAGTCCCTACAGAAACTTCTAGAGTCTCTGCAATTTCTTCATAGCTTAAGCCTTCAATATCACGCAAAATTACTGCAACACGAAAATCAAATTTTATTTTTTCTAGTGCTGTAGCAATCATTCTACGTTTCTCTGCTGCTAAGGCTTGTTGCTCAGGCGTTAGTCCACTTGATGCAAGTTTTTGAGATACAGAAGTTTCATTAGGATCATTTATATCTAAAGAAACTGTTTTTTCTCTACGTCGTCGTCGCCACCAGCGTTGTTGATTTGCTACTTGATTAACAGTAATTCTGTAAATCCAAGTACGTAATTGAGAGTCGCCTCTAAATTTACTTATATTATTATAAACTTTTAGGAAAGTGTCTTGGGTTGCATCGCGAGCATCTTCGCGGTCATTAGAGAGCCTAAGAGCTAAATTATAAACGCTAGTATTATATTTATTAACCAATTCTTCAAAAGCATAACGCTCACCAGCTTGTAGACGGGCAAGCAAAGCAGCATCCTCTGCTGCTATTATCTCTGCACTTACAGTTGCAGAAAGATTAATATCACACGGTTCTTGATTAATTGCGACTAACTCATGTGCTCTCATCATAAGTAAAAGTTGCCTTGAATTAACTTTGTATACTTTATTTTAGCGTGTAATGGCTCTTTTCAGTTAACTTAGACACCAGGTAAAAAAAAAAGTTCCCAGGTTTTGCAAAAAGTTTTAGTTAAATTAAATTAAGATTAAGTCAAGATTTTACAAGAAATAGCATAAAAATGATACTTAGGTCAATCTAGCTTTCTAGAATTTTTTCCGTAAAAATTTTTCTAAAAAAATTTTTTTCCGAATCCTTTTTTATTTTTAGTTGTACTGTTATCATAGCTACATATAAACACTTTTAACCAATTAAAACATTTAATTAAATAAATCCCGTTAAGGAGATCTTTATGCACGGGCAAAAAAAACCATCTTGGTTACTTGAGCGGAGAGCATTTTTAAGATTAGGAGCAGGGCTTGGACTAAGTTCTTTACTTTTTGGATGGTCTAACCCTATTCACGCAGAAATTATTAATAATAAACCTACTATAAACCCCTATATTACCCCAAGAGAATCAGCTAAAAACTGTCTATTAATTATACTTAGGGGCGGCCCAAGCCATATAGACACATTTGATGTAAAAGTAGGTAGTTGGACTCCAAGTAAATTAGGCGTATCACAAAACTCTGTTGGTACTCTTTGGCCGACTGCTGTAATGCCTCAACTAGCAAAAAAAGCAAATAAATTTTCTATTGTTCGCTCACTCCAACATGTAGAAGTAGTCCATGAAAGAGCCGAATATTATGCAGAAACTGGCAGAAGATTAAACCCTGGTCTTAGAGCAGAAATCCCCCATATTGGCGCAGTTGTAGCACTTGAACAAGAAGCAAAACGCACCTCATCAGATATATTTCCAGGCTTTATGGTTTTTGGAGGTAGTGGTTATTCAAATAATGGTTTTCTTTCTGCAAACTTTTCCCCCTTTATAATTGATGATGCTGGCTCAGGAATAAATAACCTACTTCCTATAGATGGATTAAGTAGTTTTGAGAGACGACGCGAAACCCTTAGAATGCTTAATGAAATAAATAATGGAGAAACTAATCAATCAAGACAAACCTTTTCTGTCTTTCAAGAACAAGCTGAAAAAATGATGAAAGACCCTATTACTGCCTCGACTTTTATAGTTAGTGATAATGATAAAAGGCGATATGGTAATAACTATTTTGGAATATCTTTAGCAGCAGCTAAAAATGTTTTTAAGGCTAATCGCGGTACTCGTTTTATTGAAGTAGATCAATATGGCTGGGATAATCACATTAATATTTATGATGATGGTCAATTTAATTTACCTAATTTATGTAGACAATTTGACTCAGCTTTTTCTTCACTAATAGATGATTTAGCAGCAAGTCCAGGAATAAAAGCCCCTAGTTTACTTGATGAAACTTTAATTGTTGTAATGGGCGAATTTGGACGTACAGTAGGAAACTTAAATGAAACCAAAGGACGTGATCATTACCCTTATGCATTCTCTGCTCTTTTTGCTGGTGGAGGAGTAAAGGGAGGTCGAGTCATTGGTTCAACTGACGAAACTGGTGCAGGAGTAAAAGAACTAGGTTGGAGTCAAAACCGAGCAGTTCATTTACCTGACATTGTAACTACTATATATTCTGCATTAGGCATAGATTGGACAAAAACACTAACTAATACGCCTTCGGGAAGAATTTACCGTTATGCAGATCCTAACGCTGTAGGGGATGAAGATAGTTATGAAATCACCCCATTATTTCAATAAGGAGCAAAACCATGAAACGCTTAATTCTTTTCTTTTTTATTGTAGTTGTAGCAGTAATGGTATTGCTACCAGCACCTAACTCTAAGGCAAGTAAACGTAACTCAAAAATAGCTTCAAAAATCAGTTTACAAGAGGCTAAAGCCCAAGACCCACATGCAAATATGTTTAGCGGTCAAATGCAAACGGGTGTCGCATTAGAAGCCTCTAGACAAACTAAAGCAGTAGTTTCTAGCTTGCCTCCCATTACTAGTAAACCTAGTTTAGCAAAATCTAGTTCTGGCCCTGGACGACTACCAACTACTAATTTAATTGATAGAGAAATTTTTAGTACTCTATTACTTAAAAATATTGCACCAGCAGAATTAGCAACTGATGAAGAGTTTTGTCGTAGAATCTCATTAGATTTAACTGGACGACAACCATCACCAGAAAGATTACTAAAGTATGTTACTGATAATGACCCAGATAAAAAATCTAAGTTTATAGATGAGTTAATAAAATCTGAGGCTTATATTGACCGATGGACACAATGGTTTGGTGATTTAACCCGCAATTTTACAATAGCACAAGATTTATCTGCTCGTGATCGTAATGCTCAATATTTATACTTAAAAGATGCTGTTAGTAAAAATAAACCTTTTAGCCAGATGGCTACGGAAATAATGACTTTTACAGGAGTTTATGATCAAGGGCCTGGAGGTTTTTTAGTTAGACCGATTTTTAATACAACTATTCCTCAAGACGCTTATGATGAAATTACAGCAGAAGTATCTAGGACATTTCTTGGAACTCAAGCTGTATGTGTTTCCTGTCATGATGGTCAAGGACATTTAGAACAAGTAAATCTTTATTTTACAAATAAAAAGCGCTCTGAATATTGGGGAATGTCTTCATTTTTTGCACATACTGGTTTTACTGTTTTTGGTGCTCAAAATGAACTAGTCCGTATAAGTAATGACAATAGAGGGGCTTATAACGCTAGTACTAAAGATGGTATGCGTCCACCCCGTACAGGTGGAATTATAGAACCTTCTTATAATCTATTTGGTAGTAATGCTAAGCCTAATGCGGGTGAAGATAGAAGAGTTGCTTTAGCTAGATTGATTACTAGTGATCCTCAGTTTGCTAGAGCATTTGTTAATCGAGTTTTTGCACATTTCTTTACAGTAGGCTTAGTTGATCCCCTAGATCAGTTTGATTTAGCAAGACTTGATCCTACAAACCCACCTTCAGAACCTTGGGCATTACAACCCTCTCATCCAGTATTATTAAATGACCTAGCTACTTTCTTCCAAAAAAATAATTTTGACTTGCAAGCTTTAATTCGCTTAATCGCTAATTCACAAGCTTACGGTCTTTCCTCTAGATATGATGAAAAAGAATGGAAAGAAGAATATGCTAGGCTTTATGCACGTAAACTTGTACGGAGGCTTCAAGCAGAAGAAGTCTTAGACGCAATTACAACATCTACTTTTAGACCTGGGGCTTATGCTGCTAGAGGATTTTCTACAACTTTTTCTTCTGCAATGGCTCTACCTGGAGTAGAAGAACCCCTTTTATCAACAATCTCTCGCAGTAATCCACCACAGTCAGATGATCCTTATGTTGTCTATAAGTTTTTACAAGAGTTTGGTCGTGGAGATCGCAATACTGTATTTCGTAGTACTACTGGCTCAATTGCCCAAGCTTTTGACTTATTTAATAGTAATTTACTGATAGGTAGAATTAGTGACCCAATTGGCTTGCCAACACAACTTGCTAAAAGCTTACAAACAGGTAAATCAACTCCTGAGGAGGCTGTAACTTTCTTATATTTAGTTACTATTGGTCGTCAACCTAGTCCAACAGAATTAAATAAGCTAAAGAGTAGTATTACATCTGGCCCTCAAGCTATTGCTGATTTGCAATGGGCACTCTTTAATAGACTGGATTTTCTCTATAACTACTAAAAAAACTAATATTCAAAATAAAAAAGGAGGCAAATTGCCTCCTTTTTATTTTGGGATTTAATAACACAATCTAAAACTATTGTTTAGATCTTCCACCACCTCCGCCACCTCTATGACCACCACCATCTCTAGGAGCAGGAATAGAAGAACCAGTATTAATAGATGGACTTGATATAGTAGGAGATGAATGTACTTTAGGTTCATTGTGAATTTTTTCATGCATAGAAGACTTAACAGAACTACCAGAATTATTTGAGTTAGAAAGACTATTGTTATTTACAGAACCTAGTTTAGCTTTTGGCTCATTATCAATAGTTCTTGGAAGTTTCTTATCATGACTAGAAGAGTTACTTACACTGTCTTTTGGTACTGAACTAGAAGTAGAAATTGATCCTTTAGGAGAATCATATTTACGTCGTGGGTTTTCATCATTATTTCCAAGTTTTGTTACTAAGGGTCGTGAAAGTAAATCTCTAAAAACCTTGTCTTTATTAGAATCAGTAGCAATACCTTGAGTATTAGGCTGTAAGATTTCTACAGCGCTATTAACCTGACTTACTGTTACATCTGTATAATTAAACTCTTTTGGAGAAGAACTACCACTTGCTAGAGTATCAATAGTAACTCCAGAAATAAGATCACGAGGAGATAAAGTACCTTCATGATTTGTATTTACAGGAAATTTACCTTTTAGATTATAAACAAGAGTTCCATCTCCATTATTCCAATTTCCATTGTTTCCATTGTTTCCATTGTTAGGCCAATAATCTGTACGTGGATGCCAACAAGCATAATAATTATTATTCCAGTTAACATTGTACCAGGTTACTAAAGCAGGTGACCAAAACCAATCTAAATCTCTTGGTACCCAAACCCAACCTTGAGCAGAAAGATAAATCCAATAACCATAATGATAAGGTAGCCATCCCCAAGCTTCTTGAGAAATCCAAGTCCAACCACTAGTACGATAAAAAGCCCATCTACCTATACGATATGGTGCCCAGTTAGCACTTAAGTTATTTGGTTTCCAAACAAAACCATAACCTTGAACATTGATCCATCTACCATGTTGATTAAGTAAAGAACTACCATAAAGATGTGGTCTAGGTTTTAAGAAGCCATTAACACTATTAACACTAATTAAGTGTTCACGTTCATTATTCCATCTATCCCAATCATCTCTAAAATCAAAACTAGTAACAGTTACATTATTTGTTGGGCTAAAGAATGCACGTTTATCTTTATGTAGCTTAAAAGTGCTAGTTCTACCAAATACTTCAGCTTGACCTTCTTGTACAACAATTTCAGTAGTACCATCTAAGTCTACTTTTATTCTATAAATTCCGCCTTGTTTTAAGCTAATTGCAGCTTGTGGGGTAGCAATTTCTATCTCTGGGCTTTCATCGCTAAAAGAAAATGTTGCAAGCCCTAAGGATAAATCAAACCTATAGAGTTTTGGGGTAAATTTTACAAGCTCTAAGGAAGTAGTTTCACTTAAGCGAATAAAACCACCATAAAGCTCTAATTCCATACGGCTATTTGGGTTTGTATAAATTAGATCTCCAGTAAATACAGGAACATTTAGAATAGCACTATCTAACTGCTCTGCTCCTTGGCGCTGTAGATTAGCATCACCTTCTATAAAGGCAACTCTAGCAATACGAGTTTGGCGAAAGTCTATTTTTTCATCTGCCAAACAAAGCGCCACGCTTGATAAAACAATAAGTATTGTTAATAGAAAAGAAACAAGCAATTTTCTTTTTCTCATTAGCCTCTCTCCTTTTGGAAAAACTTTCCTATCAGACATTTAATACACTTAGATTTAGTTCTAGAGAAGTTCTAGTATTGAAATTTATATTAATTATTTATTAAGATTAAATCCTTTAGCCGCTTGAGCAAATTTTATGCCATCAAACAATTGCTAAAAATGACTCAACTTAATAGAGTGCTAATGCTAAAATGATAAACCATTTCGTGTAGTTTATAACCCAAAGCGTTGAGGAGAATAAAAGTCTTGCAGGGCAAATTGATATTTAATATCACTCTTTTAGTGATGTTCTTCTGGTTCTTTGCTTCTTATGTCTTGGCTTTTCAACCAGATAATAAAATGATTGATTACACCATAAGTTGGCAACAAGCTAATTCCCACCTATTTGAAATTACTATTGAAACACCTAGCCTAGGACAAGAAACCATAGATTTTGCTTTACCCAACTGGCGGCCTGGTCGCTATTTAATTCAAAACTATGCTCGTAATGTCCAAGAATTTAGCGTAAGCAATGATAAAGGACAACTTCTAGACTGGGAAAAAATAGATAAATCTACTTGGCGTATTCAAACAGGTAAAGCATCTATTGTAAAAATTTACTATAAATATTATGCAAATATTTTAGATGCTGGTTCTAGCCTCTTAGACGATAAAGAAGCTTATTTTAATGGTACTAACCTATTTATGTATCAAGTAAATAGACGTTTAGAAAAATGTCGCTTAAAAATCTTAACTCCTGAAAATTGGTTAATTGCCACAGCATTAAAAAAAGAGTCACAAAATGTTTTTCTTGCTAATAGTTATGATGAACTTGCTGACTCCCCTGTTATTGCTAGCCCTAGCTTAAAAACTCAAGAGTTTACTTATGCAAATACTACTTATCATATAGTTTTTCAAGGAAAACTTGATTATGATATAAACACTATAGCTGACAACTTAAGGAAAATAGTAGAGCAACAAGTTAAACTTTTTGGTGGCACAGCACCTTTTGAACATTATTGGTTTCTTTATCATATTGGAAACAATACTACTTGGCATGGTGTAGAACATTCTTATTCAACTTCTATAACTATGCCTGCAAATGCCTTTGCATTAGAGCGGAGCCGTCAAAATTTCTATTCTATTTCCTCTCATGAACTTTTTCATGCTTGGAATGTTAAGCGTATTATGCCTAGTGTCTTTCTTAATCCAGATTATAGCCGAGAAGCTTACACTCGCTTGCTTTGGTTTTTTGAGGGCGTAACAAGTTATTATGGAGAACTTAGCTTAAGACGTGCTGAAATTATTGATGAGAAAGTTTATTTAGCTGGAATAGAAAAAAATATTTCAGACTTACAAAATGCTCCAGGTCGTTTAATTACAAGCGTAGAAGATGCTAGCTTTAATGACTGGCTCCAACCTGATGATAGAGAAAATACAAGAATCTCTTTTTATAATAAAGGGGAAGTCTTAGGTCTACTCCTAGATTTAGAAATTCGTCGTCGAACAGATAATGCAAAATCTCTAGATGATGTAATTCGTTATCTATATCAAAACTATGCAATGGAAAATCAAGGAGTGCCAGAAAATGGTATTTTATTGGCAGTTGAAACTGTTTCAGGCACCGATTTTAAGAAATTTTTCTCTCAATTTATTTCAGGTTGTGATGAGCTTCTTTATGATCAAGTCCTAGCTATTGCAGGACTTTCACTTCAGGTAGAAACAGATAAAAGCCGACCAGAAGCCTATTTAGGTATTAAGTTAAGTCCTGATGAACGTGCTATTATATTAAATGTTACACCTAATTCTCCAGCAATGATTGGAGGATTAAGTAAAGGTGATGTACTTTTAGCAATTAATGATAATCAGGTTAATTTAGCTAATCTCTCTGAAACCCTTATGGGATATGCTCCAAATGCTAAAGTTACTCTTACAGTATTTCGTGCAAGACAACTTCGCAATTTTGAAGTGACTCTAACAAATTTAGGAAATACCTATTATCAACTAAAATCTTTAGCTAATAAATCTGAAGTGCAACAACGAGTTTTTACTAGCTGGTTATCTAGCCTAAAATAAATGCAACCTTTCTTGGTTTCTTTAGTCTATATATGCTAGATAATTTTATAAATTTTTATGGAATTAATTTTGAGGAGATCTATTTTCAATGACTAAAAGTTTTACATTAAGTAAACTAGCTATTATTATTTTTTCTGTTTTACTATTAGGCTCATTTTCATTAACTTTTGCCCAACAAACTCCCGATCTTAAAACAACAGAAAAAGAAGCCCAAAAGCCTAAAACACCTCTAGGAAGTCTATTAGACGATCAGCCTACCACATATAAAGCCAAACAAGTTTATAGACAAACTAGTGGTTATGTTAATACTATTACTTATTGGCAAAAGGGTAATTGGCAACGTATTGATACAGAACAAAATGGTATAGAGATGACTGTAATTTCCCGCCCAGACAAAGAAAAAAGATATATGGTTGTTGCTTCTAAACAAGGCTATAGTGAACTTACTGGAAATTCAGCATTATTTCTTAGAACAGATCCTTTTTTCCTACAACAAGCACGAACTCTTGCCCCTAGAAATGTAAAAATCGAAGACCTAGGTGCAGAAAATATTTCTGGGCATTCTTGCATTAAATACAGAATTAGTTTTGATGAAGCCAATAATGTAAAAACTGTTACTATTTGGAAAGCCAAAGACTTACAAGGTTTAATTATACGTCAAGACCTACAATTTCTAAACTTTAGTGATAGTGTTGAATTTACTGAAGTTGATTTAACTGTAAATGAAGCACTTTTTGAGCTACCAAAAGGGCTAAAACAATATAATACTACTCAAGAAATGTTTCAGAAAAAAACTGCTAAAGACCCATATGCTGAAACTATGCCTATACCTAAGTAATTTAACTTATTATGACTATAGAAAAAAAGCGTGAGCAAAAAATAATAGGAAAAAGTAAATTAGGAGAAAAACAAACTCCTGATAACTTAAACCGACAAAAAGAACTAGCCATATTCTTAAAAGGCATTGGAACACCAGAAGTTACAGATTTTGTTCCAGATGATTTTCAACTCCAAGCAATTGACTTAGTAACTAAAGTGGGCTGTGATGTACTAGTAGCAGCCCCTACTGGTTCTGGTAAGACTTGGATTGCTACTGAATCAATTAAACACATACTCTCTCAAGGAAGTCGTGCTTGGTATACTTCTCCTCTTAAAGCTTTGTCTAATGATAAATTTAGAGAATTCTCAAAACTATTTGGGGAAGACAAAGTAGGCATTTTAACAGGTGATAGAAAAATCAACCCTCATGCACCTTTAATTGTTGCAACAACAGAAATTTATCGAAACTCTCTCTATGATGCTATGAATTCATTAGAAATAATGAATATAGGGCTTGTAGTTTTTGATGAAGTTCATTATTTAGCAGATCGTGAACGTGGAGTAGTTTGGGAAGAGGCTATTATTTATTCACCTACTACTGTGCGTGCCCTAATGCTTTCTGCTACAGTAGGAAATGCTGAAGAGCTTTCTGACTGGGTAGCATGGGCACGTGGAACAGAATGTAGGTTAGTCTATTCTCCTACCCGACCTGTCCCTATGCGAACAGGCTTTGTAGATACAGATGGTCATCTATATCCTTTAACAACAGTAAATTATAAGCTACATCCTGATATTGCAGCTTTATACGAAGCCAAACACCCCCTTGCAGAAGAGCGCCGTAGACGCAAACCTTCAAAACAAATTTTTAAGTTTAGAAATCGTTAACCGTATCAAAATCTTTAGGCTTAATAAACTTTTCTAGACTTAGATAATACTACTTTAGAGTTTTAATTAGGCTAACAAAAAATTAAAACTCTTTTCACTTATTCTAGGAAAACCATCCTTTTACTCGCTCTAAATTAGCATTAATATAGTTTTACTGCTTTTAGTTTTAAAAAAATACTCTTTCTATCGTAAAAGCAATTAGTCAACTACTTGCCCGTAAAAGGGAAAGGCTTGTTATAAAAGTAATCACCCGCGTAAGCGGAGACTTGTGGAGTAATCCACTTCTTTTCCTTAAGGGGAAGTTCATTCCTTCCCTTTTTTCTTTATTTTTATTTATGAAAGGAGATGGCGCTCCTCTCCGCTCTTAAGAACGGAGTTTCCGCGCTAGTTAAGACGGATGAAATTTGCAGAAATACTTAAATATGATACTGATCCTCAAACAATGTCTTCTGTAAGAGCTTTTTTAATCTCTTTACTCTACATGATTTCTGCCGATGGACAAGTACAGAGCCGTGAAATAGGTCATTTACTATCTGTTGTTGGCAGTACTAAAACAGGCCCCTTAAGTATACAGGTTGCTAATCAACAAATCTTGGATATTGCTATGACTTATCGTAGCAGAAATTCTTTAGAAACATTTTTACTTGAGGCAACTCCAAGACTTTCTAAAGCACAGCGCAAATGTATTCTTGCTAATTTGCTTGATTGTGCTTACCTAGATGAAGTTGTCGATCAAGCAGAAAAGGAAGTTTTTAATAAATTTGTGGAAGCTTTTGAGATCCCTCTTGATGAGCTTGAACCTATTGTAGAGATAATTAAAATAAAAAATGGATTTGCTGTTTTTGGAGAGCAATATTCTGTTATCAAGTAAATTTTTCTAATAGTCAGAAAATAAAGGACTTATTGTGTTACTTAAATTAAATAAATTAGCAATTTATGCTTGGGGAGTGCTTTTTTATAACATTGGAGTAATTGTTTGGGGTGCTTATGTACGTTCAAGCCGTTCTGGAGACGGATGCGGAAGCCATTGGCCTGATTGTAATGGTGAAATTATCCCTACTGCACCTGAGTTAAAAACCATAATTGAGTTTACTCATCGCCTTACTAGCGGACTTGCACTCTTAATGGTAGTAGTTTTGCTAGTCTGGTCACATCGTTTTTTCCAGAAAAAACATCCAGCAAGACTTGGAGCCAAACTCTCTATGCTTTTTATGCTCCTTGAAGCAGCAGTAGGAGCGGCTATTGTCCTCTTTAGCCTTGTAGCTGACAATGCCTCTATAGCTCGTGCAATGTTTATGTCAGTACATTTAGTTAATACTTTTCTACTTTTAGGAACATTAACTCTAACCGCTTGGTGGGCAAGCGGTGGGCAAATGATTAGATTAGGAGTTAAACCGCTCTTAACAGTTGGTTTACTATTCTCTTTAATTGGAGTAACTTTACTTGGGGCAAGTGGAGCAGTAGCAGCCCTTGGTGATACCTTATTTCCCTCTCAGACTTTAGAACAAGCATTAAAGTCAGATCTTTCTGCTACAGCACATTTTTTAATCCGACTTAGAATTCTTCATCCCTTTATCGCTGTTATTACTGTAGGTTTTTCAATAGCCTTAGTCATATTTACACTTTTACAATATCAAACAAGTTCTTGGGCAAAAGGTTTTAGTCTAGCCTATGTTGGACTTTCTAGCTTACAAATTATCCTTGGACTTATAAACGTTTATTTGCTTGCCCCTACCTGGCTACAACTAGTGCATTTACTAGTAGCAGATTTAGTCTGGATCTCTTTAGTCTTAGCAACAGCAAATATACTAATTGCAGATTGGCAAACTAGTTTAGAACCTCAAGCTGAATATTTAAGACAAAAGCCTATTTCAGTAACCTAAAACTTTATTGTCTTTAACAGCTTAAACCCTACAAATATTAGCACTTGCTAATATTTGTAGGGTTTACTACCTTTTAGCGTCTTTTTGCTTTAATAGTAAAAGTACGCTCAGTTACACCTTCACCTCTATTATTAGATAAGTCTATAGCCACAATCTTAATTTTTGCCATAGTAGTATTAATTTCTGGCACTGTCCAAATAAAATCTCTTACTCCAACAAGTCCACTAGCAATTGTTATAGGAAATGAGTTTCCACCATCTGTAGAAAGCAGGATTTCTTGTCTAGCTATAGATGAATTATCTTGCGTTCTCCAAGTTATTCTTACCTGTTGTCCTGGAGTAAATTCTTCACCTCCAAGAGGTGTAAGCGTTGCAACTGAAGGGGCTAAAGCATCAAGCCCAATTCCTATAAGCTCTACAGCTAAATCAATAGAATTTTGGTTATCTGTTAATATAAGGGCTAAACCGCCTTGAAGACTTAGTATATTTGGTGTAAATGTAACTCCTATATCCATTGTTGAATTGGCAGCAAGCATAAGAGGAAATTTTATTTTGTCTAAGCTAAACCCTAGATTAGTAAAGAGTATTCCCCGAATTGTCCTAGGAGTATTGCTAGAATTAACAAGTTGAAAACTTTTTGTCACAGATTTACCTAAGCTAATTTGTCCAAAATCTATATTAACAGGCTTAACACCTACTTTATCTTTAATTAGTAAAACATCCTTAGAACTAGATAAAGCTGTAAAAGAAAATACTCTTATTTTACTTGATACTGCTCCATTAGGAATGGTTAATTCTATCTCTTGGTCAGAAATAATCCTAAACTTAGCACTTAGCTCTCCTACCTTAACTTCTCCAACATCATTAAAATTACTTCCTCTTAAATTAACTGTTTCGCTAATAGCAGCTTGAAGAGGTGAAAAGCTATTGATTTCTATTTCTGGAAAATCATCAAGAGTCAGGTTAGAGTAAAAAATCTCGCTACTTCCTATAGAATCATCAGCCCAAGCAATCACCATAGAACCGTTTTTGCCTAAAGCAATTGTAGGAAAATCGGAAATCCCTAAATTCTGGGAAATTATTTTTGACCCTATAAAATTTCTTTCCCCTTTCATCAAACGGTTGATATAAATATCAAAGTTTTGTCTTAAAGTATCTCTCCAAATTACATTAAGGGATCTATCCTTACCATAAACAGCCGCAACTGCTGTAGAGTCGCCATTACCATTAGAAATCGTATTTGGCGAAAAGAAAAAGCTAGCTCCATTATCAAAAGATTGGGTATAGTAAATTTCTCTACTAGGAAAAGGCATTCTGCTATTAAATCCGGCAAAAATAAGTACTACTTGTCCAAGCCCATCAGCTAATAAAACCGGAGAATCAGCTAAAATAAAATCTCTAGGGATTAAGTTAATCGGTTCAGCAAAATCAAATTTTTCGCTAACTGAACGTTGATAAAAAAGCCCTGCGGTAAAAGCTGAGCTATCAAAACGCTGGCGTGTAACTTCAAGCATTGAATATGCAAGATGAAAAGTGTTTTTACTATCTATTGCTAGTATTGGCTCATATATAACTGGCTTAGCAGTACTAGCTAAAGTCTTTGTAATTACAAAATTTTCTCCACCATCTTTAGACTCTGCAAGTAAAATAGCTGTTTGTGAATTAGGTAAATTAGCTGACCAGACTAAGTTAATGGTGTCATTTAAGTCAACAGCTAAAACAGCATTAAGGGAATTAGCAATATCAGGAGTGATAATCCTTTTAGGTAAAAAAGTTTTTCCTAAATCATCTGTACGGGTATAAACTAAAAAATTACCTAAGGGATTAGCTTCTTGCCAAACTATATGAATTCTCCCTTGTTTATCAGATGCTATTGTTGGGCGTAGTGCTGGGTCAAAGTTTCTAGAAAGATTTGTAGGAGATGAGAAGTCTTTTCCATCTAGTGAGTTAGCATAAAAAATTGCTGCAACTCCTTCAGTATCATCTTGCCAAACCATATGAAAGAAGCCTTGAGAGTCAGTAATTATTTTTGGTCTAGTACTCTCACCAGTATTTCTAGTTAAATTATTAGTAACCTTGGCTTCCGGCTCATTATTTAGGACACTTAGGCGAACAACTGTTGAGCGGCTACGATCTTTTGATGAACCTGTGATAGTAATTACATAATTGCCTGGTCTAGTATTATTTGGAATAAAAGCTGTTAAGTTAAAACCATTGCCTGCAAAAATTTCTTCTGTTAAAAGCCTTAAATCAATATTAGGAAGATCAGATGTAGCGCTAAGTTGAATAAAATCATTAAAAGCACCAACGCGTAAACTCTCACCTAAAAAAGTAACTGATTCTCCAACCCGAGCAGTAGCAAAAATTGTCCGTCCAGATAAGCTAAAATCTGGTTTTTCTGTTTCATTAAATGGTAGTTTAGCAAAAAATATATTTGGGTCTGTTCCATTGCGATCATCTGCCCAATGTAGATTAACAAAATCTCCTTGTGTAGAAATTTGGTTATATTCCCCATGAGAGCCAAAAGCTATCTGTGTTGAACTAGGAACAAGCGGCCAACTAGTATCTGTTACTCGTAAGTTTTTAGAAAATGATTTACCTCCATCAAAAGAGGTTGTGGCATAAACGTCAATTAATGAATTATTTACAGGATTATTTCTTCTATCATACCAAAGCAAAGCGACTTTTCCGCTACTATTTACAGTAACTGAAGGCATCCATTGATCTGTAATAGTCTCATCATCATTGACTTTTACAGCTTTACTCCAACTTTCTCCACCATCAGTTGAACAAAGTAAAAAGATATCTGACTTATCAGGAGAATTAATTCTAGTACGTCCATTATAAGTAAGATAAATAAAGCCTTGAGTTTGTGTGTTACTAGTATCAACAGTTAAGCTTGGGTAAATATTAGTGTTAAAGCTTCCATTAAGAAATGCTGGTGTGCGAAGTAGTCCTAAGGTAGCTATTTCCTTAGGACTAGAAAAACTAACTCCATTATTTGTTGATTTAGCTAGAAAAAATGTTCCTGTTTGATTATTAACCCAAGTTAGGTAAATTTCTCCATTTGGCCCTATAGCTAAACGCGAGCCATCTGTGTTAAACCCTTTTGTATTAGGTGTAATTTCTATAGGAGTAGTAAACCTAATACCACCATTTATAGAGCGAGCAAACATAATTGATGATCGTTTTTCCATATCATCAAATTGAGTCCAACTAACATAAACATTTACTTGTGCTCGGCTACGATTATCAATTGCAATCCAAGGGCGATCGTGAATAAATCTAGTTCTAACATTGGCCCCAACAACGTCTGTAGCAGGTAGCCAACTAACGCCACCATCTTCTGAACGAGAAAGAGCCACAGTAATTAAATTAGCTCTATTTACGGCTACATTGGCAACATAAAAATTACCACTATTATCTACAGCAATAGCGCTATTGCCTATGTTAGCGCCTCCAATTAGCGAGTTAACAGTAGTTTCTTGCCAGTTTGTACCACCATCAAAACTATAACTAGCGCTAGTACGAAAAAGACCTGTTTTGTTATAAACAACTACAATATTTTCACCAAAAGCAGCACTAGCGGTCTGATTCTGTATTTTTAAGCTATCTTCTTGATTAATATCATTGATTATTATATTTGATAGGTTATTTGATAAGATATTATTTTGAGTAGTTTTTGCTATATTTTTAGATACTTTATCTTTTAATTTACTCGTATTTTCTTCTAAAAAAGACTGGTGAATATATTGATAAAGAGGGGCAGAAAATTTTTCTAGGATTGGTGAAAATCTTATCCAATCTAAAGCTTTTTTATTATTTGTTTTAATGTTATATTGGTCATCAGTATCTCTAATATTTTTATTATCATTTAGTGCTTTAGTAGTAAACCAACTGTTTGTTAGTAAAACAACAAATAAAAAAATACTAAAGAGAATATATTTTTTAGTATTTAATAACATATATTACCCTCATTTATATTTATATAATTGATAATAACTCAGGATTATCGCTTGGGCTATTTATTATAAATCATTTCTTGCAAAACTTAAGGATAGAGCCATTACAAAGCTCTTTATAGCAACTCAGTCAAAGTTGGAAATCTTAAATTTTAATAATCGTGTAATTTTGAAATAGCAATAAAATATTTTTATGAAAAACAAATTATTATCATTTATTTTATTTTTCTCTTTAATTTTTTTAGCCTGCCCTATTGCGCAAAAAGATCCTCTTAGTCAAGCACAAGACGCTTTAAGCACACACCAAGAATTACTAGAATCAGCAAAAGGTGAATCTTTAGCTGGACAAATTGTGCAGTTTGAATCAAGACTTGCAAAAGCAACTCCATTTCTAGAACGTGATGAAAAAGACTTATCAAAAGAATTAATTACAGCACAAAAACATCTTCAAAAAGCCCATGATGCTTGGCGAAGCGCCATAGCAAAAATGGAAAAAATACCTAAAACGCCTGATGAAGAAAAGGCGGCACTACAATCAGAAATATCTTCCTATATTCAAACAGCAGAAAGTAATGTCCAATCTGCACAACGTATTATTGAAAGTATAAAGAAATAAAAGCTACTTATCTTAAATTTACAATTTAATAAAGGAAAATTATGTGGTCAATAATTGTATTGTTTTTTATAACAACAATTTTTACAAATATTAATGTATTAGCAGAAAATGAACTAAAAGCTGGAGTTTATGAAAAGCAAATGGTGCTAAAGGATGGCTCAATGTTGCGCTACACTTTGGTACTACCAAATCTAAACTCAAATAAAAAATTCCCTTTAATTTTAGGGCTACATTATGGAGGAGAAGTAACACCTTATTATAGTAGAGGTTATCTAGAGAAATTAGTTATCCCTGCATTTAAGTCTTTAGATACTATTATAATTGCTCCCGATTGCCCTGGAACAGACTGGAGAGATCCTAAAAGCGAGGAAGCTGTTTTGGAACTCCTAGACAAAATATCTAAAGAATTGCCCGTTGATAATAGTCATGTAGTAATAACAGGCTATAGTCGTGGTGGAATAGGAACTTGGTTTATGGCAGCAAAACACCCTGAATTATTTAGTGCAGCCATTGCTGTCTCAGCCTCACCTAAAGATGAACCTAGCGCTAAAGTACCTTTCTATGTAATTCATAGTCGCAAAGATGAAATCTTTGAGTTAGAACCTGTTGAAGAAGCAGTAAAAAAATTACAAAACAAAGGGACTAAAGTAGAATTGCAAATAATCGATGATATAAGCCATTTTGAAACCGTCCGCTTTGCTGATCCATTAAGTAAAACCATTCAATGGCTTAATAATGTATGGGATAAAGATCGACAATAACTTATTTGGTGGTGTCCCTTAGTTCTATATTTATACTATAATCATATTACTACATACTATAGTGTTAAATAGTTTCCCTTTCGCTCTTACTGAGGAACACCGCCGGTTTTAAGAAAAGTTTTTAATGAAACTATTAGAATATATTAGATAAATAAACTAAATAAGTTAAACTCCTTAACATACCTTAAATATTAAAATCTTTGCTATTTTATAAAAAATAATGGCAACCTTACTTTTAGACTGCTACACTAATATCACTAACAAGTTATACAAGTCTTAATACTAAAACGACTGTAACTTATTGTTATGGCTTTTAGAAGGAAAGGAATAAAAAAATTATGCTAAAACCTCACAATAATCTCTATAAAAATAAGCTTAAAAAGTTATTTTTTAATTATAAAAATATATCTAAAATAACTTGGTTATTTTCTAGAGTTACTTAACAAATTTATTTACGTGCACCTGAGACTACCTTGCCTACTTATACCTTAGCGTTTTTAGCTCCTCGTAGGATAAAACAGTCTATTTAATAATTATTAGTTAATAGTTAATAAACTAACCCACCTTAAAAACCCTTCCAAATAATAAGGAGCGATATATGAGTAAATCAAAAAAATATCCGCTTAAAGCCCCTCACCTTAAAGATGAACCTAAAAGACTCAGCCAATTTAAAAAAGTTCGTAAAAATATAGAAAATGCGGTTGGGGCTAAAACTTTTGTTTTACTAGACTTACACCCTGATACCCCTTTGGGAGATATACGTTTTGCCTATCCGGCACCTGGTTTTCTAGATAATCACTCTAACTACTTACTATTATTAGGCTTAATTTCTCATCCATTGAAATATGGTTATAATACTATAGGAAGATCAAGTAAAAATAACTTTATTATTGATGATATGTATGTTTCACGCACACATTGTAGTTTGTTGGTTCATTCTGATGCAAGAGTAGAAATCTTTGATACTGCATCAATAAATGGGACTTTTGTTAATGGAGTAAGAGTAAAACAAGCTCTGTTAAAATCAGGAGATGAAATCACTATCGGAGAAACTTCTATTGTTATTTCTTTATTACCTAATGCCAACTTAAACTAAGATGTTGATTAAAGAAGAAAACCACAGGTTTTCTTCTTTTTTTTAAGACTTTCAGATTTAGAGATTTAATATATCTTAAGGTTTTAAGCGGTATAGCATACGAGGAAAAGGAATAGTTTCCCTAACATGTTCTATGCCACAAAGCCATGTAACACAGCGCTCTATACCCATACCAAAGCCTGAATGCGGTACACTTCCATATTTACGTAAATCTAGATACCAATCAAAAGCTGATTCTGGCAAATTATGCTCAGCAATACGTTCACGTAATTTATCTAATGAAACCATACGCTGACCGCCGCCTATAATTTCTCCATAGCCTTCTGGAGCAAGAATATCAACGCTAAGAGATAGGTTTTGGTCTACTGGATCTGGTTCCATATAAAAAGCTTTTACAGGAGCAGGATAACGATGCACCATTAAAGGTTTATCATATTTTTCTGATAAAAATGTCTCGTCTGGTGCTCCTAAATCACCACCATATTCAAAAGCTAAGCCACCTTCTTTTAGCATTTTTGCGGCATCATTATAGTGAAGTCGAGGAAATGGAGGAGCAATATTTTCTAATTTAGAAATATCTCGCTCTAAGACTTTTAATTCTTCTTTGCGGCGTTCTAGGACACGTTGAACTATAAATGTAATAAAGTTTTCAGCTAGTTCCATTACATCTTCAAGAGTAGCATAAGCTATTTCTGGCTCAACCATCCAAAATTCTGTTAAATGGCGACGTGTTTTAGATTTTTCAGCGCGAAATGTTGGCCCAAAACAGTAAACCTTACCAAAAGCCATTGCAGTTGCTTCATTATAAAGTTGTCCTGATTGAGTTAAATAAGCCTTTTCATCATCAAAATAGTCACACTCAAATAATGTAGTAGTTCCCTCACAAGCAGCAGGAGTAAAAATAGGTGTATCGCAAAGAGTAAAATCTCTATCATCAAAAAAATCTCTTACAGCGCGAATTATTTCTGCTCGAACTTTTAAGATGGAGTGTTGACGGCGTGAGCGAAGCCAGAGATGACGATGATCCATTAAAAATTCTATGCCATGTTCTTTAGGCGTAATAGGATAATCATGAGCTACTTGTATTACTTCTACATCAGTTACATCAAGCTCAAAGCCTCCTGGGGCACGCTCATCAGCACGAGGTGTTCCTTTTACAATAAGAGCAGATTCTTGAGTTAAATTTTTACAAGCTTCCCAAACTGATTCAGGAATATTTTTCTTAAAAACTACTCCCTGAATGATACCTGAACCATCACGAAGTTGAGGAAACATCAATTTACCACTAGAACGAATATTATATAACCAGCCTTTAATAGTAATCTCTTCCCCAACATGCTTAGCAACATCAGAAATATAAACTTGACCTTTCACTTTTTTTACCTCAATAGATATAATGTAAGTGTTTTTAGTTAATTAGCTATTTTTAACATATTTAATAGGTTAGAAAATCGCCCTAATCTTTTAGCTGCACCTTCTACAGTAGCTATTGCTCTAGGAATATATGGAGCATAAACATTATTTTTTACTACCGCAGTTTGATAAGCATAAGTGCCTATTGCTTTTACAATTCTTTGTAGAGTCATTAGCTCAAATTCTTGCTTCATTTCTTCAACCCATTTTTGGCTAGCACCAAGAGCAAGTTTTTTATTAACAAAAAATTGATAAAGTGCTTCTACCATTTCCTCACTAAGTTCTACGTAAGGATCTCGCAAGAGTGAAGCAATATCATAGCTTTCTGGCCCCATTCTAGCATCTTGATGATCAATTATATATTGCTTACCCTGATACAACATTAAGTTACGCGAATGGAAATCCCTATGACAAAGCACCCTAGGACGTGCTGAAAGTTCTTTAGCAATTGCTTCAAGTTCAGTTTTTAAGGCTGTTTCTTCTTTAGAACTAAGTTTAACTTGTAAGTAGCTATGAAAATAATGTTGATAGAAAAAGTCTAATTCCCACATTAATTTAGCTTGATCAAATGCTAGGCGAGATGAAATAGAGTTTTGCAAGTAAGCCAAATTTGTTGCATTTTGAATATCTATAATTAAAGAAATAGCCTCTTTGTAAGCATTTTTATAGTCTTCTTCTGAGACCCTTAGTAACCAATCTTGCAGTCTAGTATCACCTAAATCTTCCATAAGCATAATTGCAAAACGACCAGAAACAGCAATTATTTTAGGGACAGGAAGTTTAGCCATTAAAAAAAGTTTTGTAACATCAGAAAAAGGATGTGTATTTTGGTCAAAGGATTCTTGATAAATAGAAGCAATTAAAGTACTACCATTTGTACAAAAAAGACGAAAATATTGTCTGGTTGAAGCATCGCCTGTAAGCTTTTCTATTTGCTTAACACCTAAATTAGCTTGTTCAAAGTCCAAGTAAAATTTTAAGCGAGTGTCTGAATTAAAAGTAAAAAGTTCTTCTTCTGATATAGTACTAGGATTATTCTTAAGCGTCACTACTAGATTTCCTATATTTAATTTTAATTTTAATAGAAATAAAAACGGCTAATAATATCAGATCAATTATATGTAATAAACTATCTGAAGCCAGGAACTTTAGCTTAGAGCTAAATGAGAGGGTTGGGATAATATTAATTTAACATTGTTTAGGAGATGATTAGTTAACTAAACATATCTGCATAAGCGCTATAGACTTCTTCTTTATTTTCTAGAAAAGCAGCTACTTCTTCAGTAGTATCAAATTCTTGTTTTAGGCGGTTAATTACTTCTATAGCGCGGATCATATGTTCAATAGCGCCTGGCTCGTTATTTTGTTTCTTTAAGCATTTTGCTAAGCTAAAATGGATTCGCCACTGAATTTCAAGGAAAGGTACTAGTTCAGATATTTTTAAGGCATTTAAGTAAAAAACAAGAGCACCCTCATCATTACCTAATTGGCTTTCTAGATCAGCTAAAGTAAGCATTGCTTCACAATTTGAAATCATTTCTTGATTTTTATTAAAACCATTAATAACTTCTCTTATTCTCTCTGATAGTTTTGCTTGCGGTTCTGTTAATAGTTCTAGTTTTAATAATTCTTTTGAAACAACTAGTTGTCCTACTAAATCATGAGTTTCTTTCATAATAGAGAGGCTACGAGATAACATTTCTTCAGCAAGTATAAAATCTGAGTGCAAACGACGCAGATAACTTCGTCCAATTACATAATACTGATAGCCTTCCCAATTACGCCAACCATATGTATGGGCTACTTTTATTCCTTCATCAGAATATTGTTTTAGTTTTTCATAATTATTTTCAAATTCTACTGTCCAAGCAGAAAATAATAATACTTGGCTTTTAACAAAATGATCTCCAACCTCTTTAGCAATCTTATAAGCTTCTTCTAGATAAGTTCGTGCCTTACGCCATTGGCCTGTGATATGGATTAAATTTGCTAAGGCAGAAAGCGCTCTTGCTTCTAAGGAACGGTCTTCAGCTTCTTTAGCAAGATCTATTATTTGTTGAAATAATGCTGTACTTTCAGAAATAGGAGTAATTCTTACTCTACACCAAGCAAGGAAAAACATTGTATATCTTATACATTCTTCATCATTTGCTTGGCGTGCTAGGACTAAACCTCTTGAGCCTATGTTAACACCCTCAGCATTACGGCTAGACCAAAAACACAGTTCTGTTAAAACTAAATAAAGCCTTGCTTGGAGTTCAGGAGTCAGGTTTTCAATGTATTGTTGTAAGGATTCTGCTTCTTGTTGTGCTTCCTTAAAATTACCTAAGCGCATTAAAGCAATAGATCGTTTAATTCTTACTTGAGCTATACGCCGTCTAAATTCATTAATATCTGCTTCAGATTCCTCTGATTCACTAGCCAAAGCATCTTCAGCAGCTAAGCGAGTTAAAGCATCTTCGGCATAACGAGAAAACCTTATTACTTCATCCATTGCTTGTTTACTAAAAGCCTGCTCAACACTAGCTAGACTATGTTTTGCTGCCAGTTCCCATTCACCTGCTGAATAGAAATGATAGGCTAAAGCACTATTAGTTAAATGTGATTTTCCTACATTTAGTTTAACAATTTCTTTTGCAGCCTTAAAATGTAACCGTTTTTTATGTCTTTTAGGAATATCATCATAGATGGCACGTCTAATAGTTGAATTATAAAACTCATAGTAGTCTTCCGTACTATCTTCATCTTTTAAGAGTAGTTCCTTAACACCCATAGCTAAAAAGCTTTCTAAGTCTCCTTCGCTAATCTCACATATAGCTTTAAGTAAATCAAATTCAAAAGTATCACCTATTACAGAAGCAGCAATAAGTACTTCTCTTAGCTCTTCTGAACAGGCTTCCATCTTATAACGAACTATATTAGTTACAGTATCAGGTAATTTTACCTCATCAAAATCACCTCCACACCATACACCATCCTGAAAACTTATACGTTGATTATCAACTAAAAGCCTAATAACCTCTATTAAATACAATGGATTTCCACTAGTTAATTTATAAAGTACTTCAATATCTTTTTGACTTACTTCGATAAAATGGAAAATGGTTTCTAACAGAGTTTTAATTCCCTGTTTATCAAATGCTTGTAGTTCTATTTTTTCATAATGGTTATATTGTGCTTGTTTAACTAACCATTCACGGAAAGGATGCCCTTTAGTTTTTGATTCTTCAGTATGAGAGCCTGCTACAAAACAAAAGCGTAAGCTTTCTACATTACGTAATAAATATCTTATAAATTCTAAACTAAGTACATCAGCCCATTGTATATCATCAAGAATTAATACTACTGTGCGATTACGAGCAAGCGAGATAAAAGAGTTTGCTAAATTGGCAAAAGCTTGCCATTTTTCACTACTACTAGTCTCGGAAACTCCTGTTTTATCATCTGTTGGTTTAGAACTACTAAACACACTTACAGGAATACTATTAAGTATTCCTGTAGAAATAAGTCCCATCAACAAATTCTTAAAAACTCTTAAAGGCTCTGTTACAGTTCCTCCATAATCAAAAAACTTACCCATTAAAACTAAACTTCCCTGTTCATTAGCCCAATCACGAAACCTAGTTAAGAGTTGAGTTTTTCCAAGACCAGGACTACCAATAACAAAAACTGGGTTTGCTCTACTTTCACAAGCTTGAGAAAAAATCTCTTGTAAGCGTTTTAATTCATTTTCTCGACCTATATAACAATTAAACTCAGGTTCTTTTATAGCAGCAAGCTTTACTTTTGAAACTATATTAGAAACTACTGAGTACTCTTCTTCCACTATTGTAGAAGCTACAGACTTATTATCTTCATTAACTAAACTAGCTAAAGTGCTTATAAACTCTCCTGCACTTTGATAACGTTTTGCTGCCGTTTTTTCTATAGCTTTTAGTATTAGGCTATCATACTTAGTATGTAACTTAGGATTTCTTACTGAAGGTATATCTGGAGTTGTATGAGCATGAGACATCATAACCTGCATACTTTTATCTGACTGAAAAGGTAGAGTACCTGTAAGCATTTTATAAAGAATAATGCCTAAAGAATAAATATCAATGCTATGCGTTATAGGTTCACCAAGTACTGATTCTGGAGCCATATAAAAAGGAGTACCAAAAATCTGACCTTGATGAGTAAGAGAGACTGCCTCAGGATCATTAGTTGAGCTTAGCCTTGCAGTACCAAAATCTAGCACTTTTACTTGTTCACGCCCAGAACTATCTTTACATAACATTAAATTGGCAGGCTTAATATCACGATGAATAATGCCTAAGTTATGTGCTACATCCAGAGCATTAGCTACAGGTCTAAGTATTTCTAAAGCCCGTTGAGGGGAAAGGCTTGTTTGTTGTTCTGAGAGATATTGTTCAAGAGTTTGTCCTTTAACAAACTCCATAACCATAAAGTAAAGACCTTCTTCTGTAGTATTAAAATCATGGACAGTAACGGCATTAGGATGTGCTAGGCGGCGCACGGCTTGAGCCTCACGACGAAATCTAGCAAGCATTACAGAATCTTTAGTGTGTTCTTCAGAGATAACTTTTAGAGCTATTGTGTCTCCAATACCTAAATGACGAGCACGAAAAACTGCTCCCATTCCGCCTTGGCCTAATTTTTCTTCTATTTGGTATGTTCTATTAAGAGTTTTACCTATTAGGTTTGTCCATGGATCAATTTTTTCCAGCTTTTTTTCCTTTTCCTTATTGCGAAAAGATGGCCTTATAGAATTGTCCCTAGGAACAATATCTAAGACAGTATTTCCATCTGCTGGGCAAAATTTAGTATTATCAGACCATTGTTTGCCGCAAAAGCTGCAAACCTTCATTGGGAAACTCCAAAATAGTAAAATGTTAGGATTTTAATTTATATTTTAGAAAGAAACTTTCAATTTTAGATACTCTAGTCCTGTAGATATAAGGACATTTGATAGTATCCAAATAATTTATTATTGGTTACTAGAGTTTATATATTAACCGCTTTAAAGGATAATAGACAACCATAATGGTCAAAGAAATTTTCTTTCTAGAATTTTCTAGCAAAAGCTCTATTAAATTTTTAATTTATAATTTTTTATGCATAAAGCTTTTTGCATTAGCACCACTATAAGTTGCAACTACTTGTCCAGAACCATAAAGTTTATATTTATAAGAAACTAAACCATCTAAACCTACTGGCCCACGAGCATGAAGTTTAGAAGTACTTATACCAACTTCTGCACCAAAACCATATCTAAACCCATCAGCAAAACGGGTTGAGGCATTATGATAAACTCCTGCTCCATCAATACTATTAAGGAAAATTTCTGCCCGCACTCTGTCTTCAGTAATAATTGAATCAGTATGACCAGAGCCATAAGTATTTATATGTTCTATAGCTTCGTCTAAGCTATCAACTATTTTTATAGATAAAATTGGTGCACAATACTCCGTTTTCCAGTCCTCAAGGCCAGCAGATTTTATATTAATATTTGCACTTAAGCTTTTTGTAAGGTAGCATCCTCTTAATTCAACTCCTGCGCTCTGTAATTTACCTAATATTTTCTCTAGAGCCTCTTTTGCTATATCTTTATGTATTAAAAGGGTTTCTAGCGAATTACATGCAGCCGTGTATTGTAATTTAGCATCATAGACTATTTCTTTAGCCATTTCTAAATTAGCACTTTTATCAACATATATATGACAAATTCCCTCAGCATGTCCAAGTACAGGAATACGTGTATGTGCTTGAATATAACGGACTAATTCATTTGATCCACGAGGAATAACTAAATCTACATAAGAATCTAGTGAAAGAAGAGCATTTATTTGCTCACGTTCAGCAACTAAAGAGACTGAATCTGTTGGGATTTCTGGAAAATGGCTAAGTGCTGATTTTATTGCTTTAACTAGCACTAAATTTGAGTTTAGAGCCTCTCGACCACCTTTAAGAATTACTGCATTACCTGATTTAATGGCTAAAGCGCTTATTTGAGTAACCGCATCAGGGCGCGATTCAAAAATAACTGCTAGTACTCCTAAAGGACAACTTACTTTTTGAAGTTCTAAACCATCATCTAATAGGGTTTTACTAAGAATTTTGCCTAGAGGGTCTTCTAGATCTGCTACTGTTCTAACACCCTCAATCATCGTTTTAAGTTTAATTTTATCTAACTTAAGGCGATCAAAGAGTGATTTTGCCATTTGACCATTATTTACTAAAGGCAAGGCATTTTTTTGATCTTCTAGATTAGCAGCTAAGATTTCATCCTGACGCTCTTCTAATTCAGTAGCAATCTTAAGTAAAATCTGATTTCTTAGCTCACCATTAGCAACCAACAAACGTCTAGACGCGGCTTTAGCTGCTTTTGCAATAATATAAACCTCTTCATTAATCATATTAGGTCTTGTCATTTATTTATCCTTTACTAAAGTCTTACGTCAAAATCACTATATTATCCCGAGTAATTAGCGCGTCATGATTTTTTTGGTCAACTAAATATTCAATATTGTCTGAGTGTATACCTATTAGTTTTGTGGCATCTTGGCTGGAATAATTAACAATTCCGCGAGCAAATTCTACACCAATTTCATCACTAATACTTACTACTTCGCCCCGATCAAAATTCCCTTCTAATTTAACAATGCCTGCTGGTAAAAGAGAAGCTTTTTTATTTAAGAGCGCTAATTTAGCACCTAGATTGACTACCAAAGTACCTGAGAGTGCTGAAGCATAAGCAATCCAGCGTTTTTTACTAGAAAGCTGTGTAACAGGTAAAAAGACTGTTCCAATTGCTTCGCCTGCAAAAATACGCTCTAAAACACCTAGAATTTTACCACTAGCAATTACAACTAAGCCTCCAGAACTTGTAGCAATTTTTGCTGCTTCTACTTTGGTTTTCATCCCGCCGCGCCCTCTATCACTAGCACCCTCAGCAATACTTTCTATTTCTGGGGTAATTTTATTGACAACAGGAATTAGCTTTGCGCTTTTATCTTTTTTAGGGTTACTTGTGTATAAACCATCAACATCTGAAACAATTATAAGCAAATCAGCAAGAATCTTGCTCATAACTAAAGCCGAAAGCTTGTCATTATCGCCAAATACAGGTGTATGTGCTTTAGATTCTTCTGATAAAGCTCTTTCTAATTCTAGTGTAGAGACAGTATCATTTTCATTAATAACAGGAATTACTCCAAGTTCTAGAAGTTTAGTTAATGTAGCCTGCAAGTTTATATAACGATTGCGGTTAGTAAAATCATCCTCTGTTAATAAAACCTGAGCAACAACTACTCCTAATTTTTCAAAAGCATCTTCATAAATTGCCATTAAGCGGCCTTGACCAATAGCTGCACAAGCCTGTTTAAGGTTTAATTGTTTAGGTTTTTTATCTAGCATTAAGCGTTGTGCTCCAAGCCCAACTGCGCCAGAAGAAACTAGCAAAACATCTTTTCCCTGCTTACGTAAGTTAGCTAGTGACTCAATTAAATTATAAATACGGCCTAATGCAACTGCTCCATCTTCGCGCATAATTACATTAGTTCCAACTTTTACCACTATTCTTTGAGCATTAGTTATAGAAGCATGTATTGATTGTTCTAGTTTATCCATTTTTTATTCTTAAAATGCTATATTTTACACCTAAGTAATGTTCTTAGACTGTTTTGATTTATTGTAAGCTTTTATCAATAGCCAGAAGGATTATTTTAGGCAAGAAAATTAAAATTTTATTAAAAATTATCTTCCTAACTCGCTAGCAACTTTAGCAGCAGTTTCTACACCACGAGCAAGCACTGAACGAATACGACCATCTTCTAGAGCTAAAATTCCAGCTATTGTACATCCTGCTGGAGTTGTTACTTCATCTTTTAGAGCAGCAGGGTGTTTTCCTGTTGTTAAAATCATTTCAGCCGCACCTAAAGTCATTTGAGCAACTAATTCTGTAGCTACACTTCGAGGTAGCCCCCTCATTACTCCACCATCGGCTAAAGCCTCAATAATGATATAGATAAAGGCTGGCCCACTTGCAGAAAGTCCTGTGACTGTATCCATATGTTTTTCTTCAAGCTCTGCAAAACGTCCCATAGTTGAAAAAATATCTCTAGCCAAACTAACATGCTCTTCTTTAGCTTGAGAACCTTTAGCAACTACAGTCATTCCTTTACCAATAAAACAAGGCGTATTAGGCATTGCACGAAGCACAGGACAATCTTGTCCAATAATATTTTCAATAAACCCAGTACTAGTTCCTGCTGCAATAGAAATAATTAAAGGATTGTTTTTAAGTGCACCTTTTTTAGTTAAGTGTTCTGCTATTTTTTCAATATCTTTTGGTTTTACACAAAGCAGTACAATATCGGCTCCATTTACTGCTGCTACATTATCTGTAATACATTTAATCCCTAAGTCTTTTGATACTTTTTCAGCGCTAGGCTTTGTGCGAACTGTAGCGCTTATTTGATCAGGGCTAACGGCTTGAGAGCGTAAAAGCCCATTAACTACAGCATGTCCCATAGTACCTAGGCCAATAACAGCAATTTTCTTATCACTTAACATCTAATTATTTTCTCCTAAGAAATCTAATAAGTTAAGTTAACTTTAAGGTTTTAGACTTAAAGTTAACTTAAGGAAATTTGGTTAAAATCTATTGTTTCATTGAATCGATAAGGATTTGAGCAACCTCTGGACGAGTAAACTCTACTGGGGGAATTTCACCTTTTTGAAGCATATCACGAACTTTTGTTCCACTAAGAAAAACATGATCAGAGCTAGAATGTGGACAAGTTTTTGATGAAGCCATTGCACCACATCGTCTACAGAAGAAAGTATGATCAAAAAACATAGGTGTAATATCTAGTGCTTTAGCATCAAACTCATCAAAAATATAATGAGCATCATAAGTGCCATAGTAATTTCCTACACCAGCATGGTCACGGCCAACAATAAAATGAGTACAGCCATAATTTTTCCTCATAATAGCATGAAAAATGGCTTCTCGTGGCCCAGCATAACGCATTGCAGCAGGTAAAACTGAGAGCATTGTATGTTTTTGAGGGTAATAGTTTTCTAGTAAAACCTCATAACAACGCATTCTAACATCTGCTGGAATATCATCTGATTTAGTTTCTCCTACTAAAGGGTGTAGAAGTAGCCCGTCTACTGTTTCCATAGCACACTTCTGAATATATTCATGAGCACGATGTACTGGATTACGTGTTTGGAACGCAACAATCCTACGCCATTTCTTTTCAGCAAAAGCAGCACGAGTTTGTGTAGGTGTTAATCTATAAGCAGGAAAAGAGACATTTAGCGGATGATTAACGACCTTTACACTACCTGCTAGCAAAATTTCTTCTTGTTTATAAAGGGCAGCAACTCCAGGGTGAGCACTATCAGTAGTCCTATAAACTGATTGAGCTTCTTTTTCTTTATTGTAAGTGTATTTTTCTGTAAGAGTTAGAACAGCTAATAAATGATTTTCATCTTGATAAAGAGCAATTTCTTGACCTTCTTTATAAGAATCTGCTTGTTGTTTGCTAACTGAAAGAGTAATAGGTATTGTCCAGGGTAAGCCAGACTTTAAGTGCATATGCTCACATACGTTTTCATAATCATCACGACCCATAAAGCCTTCTAATGGGGAAAAAGTCCCTATAGTAATCATTTCCAGGTCTGAAACTTCACGAGCATTTAACTCAATTCTTTTCAGACTTTTAGCACGAGAGAGTAAATCCTCTCGTTCTGCTCCACTAACTTCACGATTAATTAAATTTCCCCCATGAGGTTTAATTGTTTCCATTATTTACAACCTTTCTTAATAAAATTTCCTTATTGGCATTTTAATAAACGGCCAAAATGCTTTAATAAAAAGCTTTGCAGGCTCAAAAGCCTCTGCAAATCCAATTTCTTGATTATTTGCATCAATATTTTCAATATCTTTTAAGTCTATTGTTAACTGTTGCTTAGCTAAAAACCTAAGATAAAAAGGCCCTTGATCAACAGTTCGAGTTTTAATAACTTTAAGATTACAAACTCTATTATTTTCACTAGTTAGATTAATTTCCGAAAAATACTTAACACCCATTAGGTCTTTTTTTTCCTGATAATCAAATTTAGCTGGGCCTAAATAAAGCATTTTTCCTTTACTATCTAAAACAGCTAAAAAGGATTTTAGGTCATTTTTATTTTCAATGTTATTTACTATATTATTTTCAATGATATAGTAAATTGCCGTAAGCTCTTTAGTATGAAGCCTTCCCCAATGCCATCTTTTCATATCATAATGCATAGGATGAGAGCCGTAATTATGATCATGATAGCCCAACCCGCGAAAAAGGATTTTACGTGTTTTAATCAGCCCAGTAATAGTCAACTCTCCGTTGACTTTGCACCTAGGAGCAACACAATTCCATAAATGCTCACTATTTGAGTCAGGCCAATTTATAGAAGGAAAAAAATCTGGCTTAAAAACTAGTTCCCCGCTAACCCTGCGTCCCCAAAGAGCCAAAGCGTCAAGCTTAATTAAAAAACCTCTATTAGCATCATAACTTAAAGAAGTCTTTCCTATATTTACCAAAGGCTCTGTTTTAGAAAAATTATAATTACTAGAATATTCATTAAGTACATAAGCTAGCGGCATATTAGCTTTACCTGCTCCATAAAGACAAAAATAAATTGCAACATGTTCTTTAGGGTCAGCCAATTGAGTATCTTGTGTTTTATCTTTAGTTATTTTTTTATTATAGTAAGGAGAAAAAGGTAGGCCATAGAAAAAGGTTATAACAAGCGAATTTCCATCTTCAGAAATAGCATCAAAATACCACCATTCATAAGAGCTATTACTTAATTTGTGCCAAACATCATCACTTAAACTTGAAATAATTTTCATAAATAACTAAGAATTTATCTTTGTTCAGAAGTTAAAAGTGCAGATTATCTAGAAAGCCTTTTAACTACCTTGCAAGTATCATTAACTACTTTATTAAATCTATTTTCTTTTGAAAACTTGGGATTTGCTTGTTCTTTTTTGACGATAAGAATCAATAAAAGATGAAGGATCTACCCAGCCTTTAGAATCAAGGCTATAACCTAGGCCGGTTTGCCCCCAGCTAGGACAATTTGATAGGCGAATTTCTAAATGCAAATGACAGCTATAAATACCTCCACCATCACCTATTAAACCTATTATTTCTCCTAGATTTACATTGCCTGAGGTTTTAGTAAAAGATTTAAGATGCCCATAAAGAGACTCTATTTCTGTTTTATCTTCTAAAAGATGGCGAATGATTAAGACATTTCCCCATCCTTCTATGTTAGTTCCAGCAAAAATAATTTTCCCATTTGAAATAGCACGAACAGGTAGACCACAATCTGTATTTCCTCCTGTTTCTTTATTCCAATCTTCCCCTAAATGATTAAGCTCTCGAAAATCTCTGGCATTATACCAACCATCACCATCTCTTTTTTGAGTTGCATAACCATTCTTTCCTATAGGGTAAGTAAACTCTTTAGACACAATATTTGTAGTAAATGATTTATCTTGGTTAAAGAAATTAGTAGTTTTTTTAGAGTTATATATTTGACTTGAAAGTTTAGTTGATGGTGCAAATAGCAGAGGAGAAACTATATTTAATATTAGCCAAAGTGTCAAAGAAATTAGCTTAAAAAATTGTTTGACCATAAGTTATTGTTTTAATTACTACATAGAATATAAATTAAAACAAAATTTTCTAGTTATTAATCTCTAGCTACACGAAAACCTATAAGTTCACTGGCTTTTTTGCTACCTCTGCGAAAAGTACTTACTAATTCATTTGGTTGAGACTTAAAATTACCGCCTCTTACAGTATAACAACCACTACAATCTATTTTACTAGTTGAACCTGGATAAGGTTGATAGAGGCTTGATGTCCATTCGCTTACATTGCCTGCAAGCCCAACAATTTCAAAAGGGCTTCTATCAGCCAAGAGTGAAGCGCTATTAACAGGGGATGTTAAGCCTAAGCTAGTACTAGCAAAAACTGTGGAGGTAGCTGAATTACCCCAAGGATAAAGCCTATTTTCAGTTCCTCTAGCAGCAAACTCCCATTCATCTTCAGTAGGAAGACGATAGTTTTCTTTAGTAACTTTAGAAAGCCATTGACAGTAGTAATTTGCATCCTCCCAAGTAATATTAACTATAGGTAAATTCTCTGTTCCTTTAGCTAGTTCTGTTCCTCCCCAACCCAAAGGAGGTCTATAATTTGCGTCAATTACAAACTCTTGATATTCTTTGTTAGTGATTTCAAAACGGCTTAAAAAAAAATCTTTTACTGTTATTTCATGAGATGGGGTTTCTACTAAAGGAACATCTTTATCTTCATCGCGTCCCATCCTAAAACTTGCACCTTGAATCTTTATCATTTGAGGAGCAAGAAAACTTTTATTAGTGTTACTAGTTTGCGGCACACCCTTAAAATATTGCCAGATCAAAAAGACCATTAAAAATAAAGTCCCTGCAATCAAAGCTGAGAGGAAAAACAAAAATAGGTTTGATTCCACTAAGCTACTTTTTTTCTTAACTGCTATTGGCTCAACTCTTACAACATTATCTGGTTGAAGGTTATTTTCTATAGTTTCTATAGGATTTACTGAAGGAGTTTTGGGGTATATTTGTTCAGCCTTTGCTTTATTTTCTAGTGGTTTAGCCTCAAGGTTTGTTGGATTAGGGCTTGGAACTTTTCCAACAGGGTTTTCTGACGTGTTTGGTCGTTTTACTTGAGGATCATTAACAAATTTATTTGGTGGAGAAAAAGGATCTGTACCAGGAACACGGCTACGCGATTCTCTAAGTTCCCCACTAAAAATCTCTGGAACGCTTTGAGTAATAAAAGGTTCTGAGGCAAAAGAGTTTGCTAGATTGCTTACAGGTTTAGTTTTAGGTAAATTGCTAGGAAAGCCTTTAAAACTTAATGCTTGCTCAAACTCTTTAGCTAGCTCAAGTGCTGATTGTTGGCGAGCTTCTGGCCTTTTTTCTAGCGCTTTCATAAGAACTTTCTCAACATTTTCAGAAAGTTCTGGGCTTAGAATTCTAGGGGAACTAGGTCTACTACCAATGTGTTTTAAGGCCATTCCAACAGGAGTTGGGTCATTAAAAGGAAGGCTTCCAGTTAAAGCTTCATATATAATAATACCTAAGGCATAAACATCCGAGCGATTATCTATATCTACTCCTTCGCAAAGCTCTGGAGACATATAACTATGAGTACCAAGCATTAAGCCATGAGAGGTTAAGACTCCTTCTGTTCCTAAAGATTTTAGTTTTGCCATACCAAAATCTAAGACTTTTACTAGTTCTTCTCCTGCACTCTCATAAATCATTATATTTTCTGGTTTTAAGTCTCTATGAACAATTTGATCTCTATGAGCAGCCTCTAGAGCAGAACAAACAGGTTTAAGGATCTTTAACATTTCTTTAGGGATAATTTTTTTCTGTCTTTGCAAACGTTCGCGAAAAGTTTCACCCTCTAGATATTCCATTGCTAGATAGACTATATCATCACGAGTAATTCCAAAATCTAGAACACTAATAGCATTTGGATGGTGTATTTTAGCAGCAGCATGTGCTCCACGACGGAAACGTTCTACAGCGGCTTGATCAGTCACTAAGTAAGGATGCATTATCTTTATTGCTACTGACACATCCATTTGGATATGAGTAGCCTGATACATTGTCCCTAATTCACCTTCCTTAATCTTTCTAACAACTCTATATTTATCATTAACTATTTTTCCTATATAGTCTTTATTTTGTTTACCTATAACAGGAATACCTTGAGTTTGACGGGTTAAAAAGTCATCTGGATTAAAATTAGCATAGCTTTTACTAGGAGAGATTCCTGCATTTTGTTCATCTAAATAGCGTAAGCCATCCATTAGAACTTCTGCCCAAGACTTAAAAATAGTTCTTTCAGAAGTAGTTACTGAAGCATCAATACGAAAAGCACCTTCTTCATATTTAAGTGCTTCATAAATGGCTTTTACTCCTGAGAGTTCGCCTAGACGGGCATCATAGATCTCTCCATCTTGAAAATAAAACACCCCATCGCCAACAGGATAGCGCACAAGTAGTCGTGCAACATTTCGCCCAAGGCAATTAATTTGAATTATATCTGGTAACGGTAAATCTTTTACATCCCCAACTAATGCCATAGTTTTCCCTATACGTTTTAAGTTTTATATATTTTATATAAATGTTTGGTGTTTTAATTTAGGGCATTGGCAACAGATTTAATATTTGGAAAGTAACAAAAATAAGTTTAAGTGTCAATCTGGCAATTTTGTGATTTTAAAAACTGCGCTGACTTGATTAAAAAATATAAAGTTAAAACTCAATAGAAAATAAAAACTAATAAAAAAGTACTAATTCCAAGGATAAGAAAATGGAGCAATAATTTCTATTACAAAGAAAAAGTAGGCCAATTTGGCCTACTTTTATAAAATCCAAGCTAAAATTATTTACTTTTACTAAAAAGTAAATTGGAAAGAAGCTGTTGCACCACTAGAGTTAGTTACTGTAAGTTGATTAGCGCCTTTCTTTACATTAAGCTTTTTACGGTTTCCAGTAAAAACCAACTTACTATCATTATTTGTTGAAATAAAACTACTTATATCTGAACCATTTACCATAACTTTTGTTGCAGAAGTTCCAAAACCTTGACCATCAATAGATAGATTTGGTTTAAGATAAACAGCATTACTAATAGAAATTGTTGTATTTACTGGACTACCACTAGTTTTTGGTAAATGTACTAATCTTAGAGCAGCAACCGAAGGTATATTTAAGTCTAAAAATAGTAGATCACCATTTGGGGCAAAGGATAGAATTGGCACACCAACAAAACCTGCATTAGCTACTGAACCACCATCACCTTGATAGGTTTCTTTTCCTTTTATAAAGGTGCTGATTGTTTTAGTGCTAGCATCTACCTTAAAGATTGTGGCATTTAGTGGGCCTAAAAAGTTTTCAGGATCAAATTCTGTAGCGCTAATAAATAAGTTACCTGCTCCATCTACTTCTACACTACGAACAGAACCTAAACCTGCATTTGTAGCCAAAGTTCCATCAGGGCTAAAGAGTGTCTTACCACTACCTGCAACTGTTGTTATAGTCCCAGTATTAGCATCAATACGACGAACTACGCCCCCTGTTACTTTGTTATTTATTATCATTCCACGTTCAGCAATAAAGATATTATTCTTACTATCAACTGTAATATTTCCTGGTGAAACAGCTACTTTAGTAGCCATATCCCCATCTTTTCCAAAGTCTTTACTACCATTACCTGCAATAGTAGTAATAATATTTGTAGTAGCATTAACCTTACGTACATAGTTTTGGCTAGCAATAATTAGGTTGCCTTGTGTATCAACAGCTATATCATTTACACCACCTAAGCCAGCTTTAGTTGCAAGCCCACCATCCCCAGTAATATCATCTCCTAGTGAGCCATCGCCTGCAAAAGTAGTAATTATATTTGTACTAGTATCAATACGTCGAATTTTCCCCTCAGAAAAATCTGCTGCAAATACATTACCTTTATTATCTGTAGCTAAAGCAGTTAGGCTAAGGAAATTAGCAGCTAAAGCTTGTCCACCATCTCCATTAGGAACGCCTGAAGCAAAATTACAATCATTTTTTCCAACACCTGCAAAGCGATCAATAATTCCTGTCTTAGCATCAATACGTCTAATAACAGCAGTATCAAAGTCTGCAATATACATATTGCCTTGACTATCAGTAGTAACATCAATTGCAGCACCTAAAGTAGCATTTGTAGCTAAACCCTTATCCCCAGGAATAGCTATAAGCTTTTTACCTGCTACAGTAGAAACTGCTCCTGTACTTACACTTAACTTTCTTATACGCCTTTCGCTAGAAACAAATAAATTTCCATTACCATCTAAAGCCATAGTTGTTCCAGGATTGGTAAATAGAAAATCAGGAATATCATTATCACCACATTTCATTGAAGGGGGATCTTGTTTTACTATGTTAATAATTCCTGTAGAGAGGTTAACACGAGAAATTAAGAAATCTGAAACAAGTAAATTATCTTGACTATCAATGGCAATAGCAGAAGGGACAACCAGTGCAATACTTGTTGCAGGTTTACCATCTCTATCACTTCCACCAGCAAAACCACCATTACCAGCAACTGTAGTAATTATATTTGTTTGCCCATCAACACGGCGAACACGACCATTAAAAGCATCTGCAATAAAGAGATTACCCTTAGAATCCAAAGCCAGTCCTGAAGGTATAGCTAAACTAGCATTTGTAGCTACTCCACCATCACCACTAAAACCTTGATTACCATTTCCAACTACAGTGCTTATAACAGATGTTTGAGCATCAATACGACGAACACGATTATTAGTGCTGATAAATAAATTACCACTGCGATCAAATAGTAAACTATTTGGAGTGTCTCCAAAGCCAGCGCTTGTAGCTGCTGCACCATCACCACCAAAAGCACGACCTTTGCCCCCAGCAACAGTAGTAACTATGTTAGTAACAGCATCAATACGTCTAATACTCTCTGTTAATCTATCACTAATAAAAATATTTCCACCGCTGTCTAATGTAATAGCACTAGGCTGGATTCTAGCAACATTACCAATTACACCATCATTTAAAGAAGTTCCTCCACCAACTACAGTATTAATCATACCTGTTTCTACATTAACACGACGTACTCTTCCAGAAATTACATCAGCAATAAAAATATTACCTAAATTATCAAGAGCAACCCTAGTGCTAAGGCCTAGATTAGCTTCTAGTGCACTACCACCATCACCAGAAAAAGAAAGCCCACCAGCAATAGTAGTTATTTCTTCAAAATTTAAGTCTGAAGCAGGTTTAGCTATAATATTTAACTCTTTTTGAGCAATACCTCCACGAGTTAAAAGTGAAAAAGTTTTAGTTCCTGGAGAAGCCTGAGGAGAAACCTTAAATCTTATTTCTGTAGCACTAACTACCTGAGGTGTAATAAGGGTATCTCCAAAAGTAACCATTGTTTCAGGAGCAAAGTTTGAACCTGTAACAACTACATCTGCTCCGCCTTCCATACGAAAAACACTAGGAGTTACACTATCTATTTTAGGGCCGCCCACAGTAACAACACTAACTGCATCGTCTTCAGAAGCGGCTTCTGCATCAAGTACAAAGGTTTCTGTCCCTTTTACTGTTACATTTACAGCTTTATTAAAACTAACTCCAGGTTGTGCAAGTTGAACAACTTGAGGAACTTGTTTATTTGAGCGTAAAACTATTTGAACTCCAGAATTATCAACTACATAAATATTATTTAGAGCATCTAGACTTACAGACTGAGGTTGATCAAAAAAGATGCCATTATTTTGAACTGCTTTAGTAGGAGAAGTATTTCCAGAACCAGTCCCTAAAGTTGATACAGTAGCAGTAGGTCTACCATCAGCTTGGCGGCTTATTTCAATAAGGCGAACTCGGTTATTATCTTGGTCTGCAACTGTAAGTAATCGACCATCTGAGCTAAGAGCAAGCCCAGCAGGACGCTTAAATTTAGCATCTCCACCTATTCCATCATCTTGGCCGCTTACCCCAGGCTGACCTGCAAGTAGACTAACTTTATTTCTAGCAAAATCAACATAATAGATAGCATGGTTATCTGTATCAGATATATAGAGATTACCTCCACTATCAGCTACAATTCCTCGTGGGCTATTAAAGAGAATATTATCACTTGAAAGTGCTCCATCACTATCAAAGAGGCTTTTACCAGGAAATCCTGTTCCAAGTAGAGTTTCTACTTGACCATTAAAATCTATTTTACGGATTTGATGATTTAGCGTATCAGTGATATAGAGTCCTCCCCTAGGACTATTATCTATAGCAATTGCCGTAGGCCCAGCAAAACGAGCTTGTCCTCGAAAACCATTTTGATTTCCACCTGTATTGCGCTCACCAGCAAAAAGCTGTATAGGACCATTAAGGGTTTTATCTGCAACTAAAATCACATTTTGACTTGGGTTGCTTAAGTATAACTTACCTGCATTATCTATTTTAGAATCACCTGGAACTCTTTCACCTTTACCTTTTTTAACTCTAGTAACAACTACAAAAGTAGAAACACTTTCATTATTACGAGTTGCTGTAATAGTAGCAAAACCTTGTTTAATACCTGTAACTTCACCTGTCAGAGGATTTACTTGTGCAACATCAGGGCTACCAGAAGACCAACGAGTTCCAGTAACATTATTACCGCTTATATCTATAGCAGTTAAAGTAATTAAGTTACCTTCATTAACCACAGGATTACGTTGTTTTATTAGCAAGTTTTGTGCTATATGGCTAGTATTAGTATCAAGAGGAAAAGCATTTTTATTATTTGTATTTAACGATGCTTTTGGCACCATGGTGAAAAATGTTGCCAGTATTAGTACTGACATTATTATGCTTTTAGCTTTTATGCTAGTTTTTACATATGATGATAATCCCATATTAAATCCTAAGTCTCCTTATTTCTTAAAAGCTCTTTATATAAAGAGCCTTATTTTTATAAATTTTCTTCTAATAAATGACGCGCAGGATTTTTATTAAAACTATCATTTTTTAGCAAAAGTTCTGCTTAATTTCTGGCTATTTAAAATACGTAAGCTTTTACTCATTTCACACCCTTAAATATTTTAATAAGGATTAGAAACTGTACAACATATTTTCTCAACATTACAATATTTAACCTAAGCTGAAAGAGGAAAATTTTTAGAGAAAAGATAGAGGAAAATCAATGAGCAAAGACGCTTATAAAGGGCCACTAGAAAAAGTAAATGACTATTGCTGGAAAATTCCTAAAAGCTACAAACCAGAAATGCTTGTAGATGGCTTAATTTACGCTGATAAAAAATTAATCCAAAAAATCCGCGAAGATCAAGCACCTGACCAAGTAGCTAATGTGGCATGTTTACCAGGCATCCAGCTTGCAAGCATTGCAATGCCTGATATTCATTGGGGTTATGGGTTTTGTATTGGTGGAGTATGTGCCACTGACCCTAATGAGGGGGGGGTTATATCACCTGGAGGTATTGGGTTTGATATTAATTGTGGGGTGCGTTTAGTGAGTACAAACCTTTTTAGGCCAGATGTTCAGCCTAAAATAAAAGAGCTTGTTGATGAGCTTTATAAACAAATTCCAACAGGTGCAGGGCGTTCTGGAAAATATCACTTTGATAAAAAAGAATTACGTAAGCTTATGGAAAAAGGCTCTCGCTATTTGCTTAAAAATCGTGATCTAGCTGTTGAGCGTGATATTGAATGCACTGAAGCAAATGGATGTTTAGCTGATGCTGACCCAGAAGCCGTTAGTGAACGCGCTTTAGCTAGAGGGGCAGAACAATGCGGAACTCTAGGCTCGGGTAATCATTTTTTAGAAGTCCAAGTAGTTGATGAAATAGTTGATGAGGAAGTAGCAAAAGTTATTGGAATAGAGAAAGACCAAATATGTGTAATGATCCATTCTGGTTCTCGTGGGCTTGGCTATCAGGTTTGTGATGATGCATTACTTAAACTTCGATATGCACCTTCTAAATACAAAATTAAATTACCTGATAGACAATTAGTTTGTGCTCCTATTGATAGTTTGGAAGGTCAAGAATATTTAGGAGCAATGCGAGCAGCAGCAAATTTTGCTTGGTGTAATCGTCAACTTCTGATGTGGCAAACTAGAGAAGTCTTTGAAACCATTTTTGGGCAAAAATGGGAAAAACTAGGTATGAATTTAATTTATGATGTTGCCCATAATATCGCTAAGTTTGAAGAACACATAATTAATGGTAAAAAGAAAACTCTTTGTGTTCACCGTAAAGGAGCAACTCGCGCTTTCCCTCCACATCACTCAGAAATTCCCTTGCGTTATCAAGCTATTGGTCAACCTGTAATTATTCCTGGAGATATGGGTAGAGCAAGTTGGTTAATGGTAGGTCAAGAAGGGAGTTTAGAACAAACATTTGGAACAACTTGTCATGGTGCTGGAAGGGTTTTAAGTCGAACTGCTGCGGTAAAACAGGCTCAAAATAGACGAATTGACCAAGAACTTGCACAACACGGTGTAGTAGCTCGCGCCCGTAGTTGGAAAGGCTTGGCTGAAGAACATCCTATGGCTTATAAAAATGTAGATGATGTTGTTAGTATTGTTCATAATGCAGGTATTTCTAAACAAGTTGCTAGACTTAAACCTATTGGTGTAATCAAAGGCTAAAATTATTAATTAGGTAAATTAATTTACCTAGTAAGTATATCTTAGGTGATGTATTTAAAAGTTAAAGATTTATAAAGTTTTTCATAATTTAAAAATTACGCTTTACTCTCTTTATTTCTCGGCTTATTATGTTGTAAGGTTTTCTCTACTTAACGTCTGTTCAAACTAAAAACTAAAATTAAAATAAATTAAAATAATTAAAATAAATTAAAATAAATTAAAATAAATTGAACTAAACTTTGTTAGTAATCTGGCTACTACTGGCTATATAGTATTATTGTGGTATTATGTAACATCAGAAAAACTTTCAAAAATAAAAACGAGCAAAGTGTGGGAGTTTGGGTTATGGCAGCAAGCACGATAAATTGTACTATCGCAGCAATTACCGATGTTGGTATAGTTCGTAAAAATAATGAAGATAATTTTATCCTAGCAGATATAGTTGCGGGTCAAAACTTACCTGCTTGGTGTGAGACATCTCACGATGTTGGGGAAAACTCTTTGTTATTAGTGGTTTCTGATGGAATGGGTGGCGCTGAATATGGTGAACTTGCTAGTGAACTAACGGTATTATCAATAAAAGATGCTTTAATGCGTATGTCACGAAAGATCTCTCCTCATGATAGGGTTGTAGCTGCTGTAGAAGAGGCAAATCACGTTGTATGGCAAGAAGGCGAAGCTCGTCCGCAATTAAAAGGGATGGGTGCAACAGTAACAGCCGCACTTATTGAAGATGATGAGGTTTATATTGGTGAGGTTGGCGATAGTCGAGCTTATCTTATTCGCGGTGGTAATATTAAACAAGTAACTACTGACCAATCTTTTGTGGCTCAACTGGTTGAAAGAGGCTTGCTTAGGCCAGAAGATGCCGTAGTACACCCTAGAAGAAATGTTATACTGCAATCTATTGGAGCACAAGAAATTGTTCAAGTTGCGGTTTGTATGTTTCAACTTAAACAAGAAGATATTTTATTACTATGCTCAGATGGTTTATCTAACTTAGTAACAACAGGAGAGATGCTCTTTTTTAGTGCTAATATGGAACCTCATTTAGCTTGCCAAAAACTAGTAGATATTGCTAAGCAACGTGGAGGAACAGATAATATTACCTGCGTTATTGCTAAGTTTTCAGGAGATGCTCTACAAGTAAGCAAGGATGCAAAAGGATTAACAGGTATGCTTCAAACCATTACAGCCTTTAATCCTGAACAAAGCCCAGAAAAAACTCATAAACGTACCCAATTATTAGGTAATTCTTCTATTATTGAGAGGTACTATAATAATGCTGGGGCTGAAGCACCAAAGAAACAAGAAGTTAGTCATTTAGGAGATTTTCCTAATAGCGAAATTATTAAAGATGAAAGTGAAAAACTTCTTGAATGGTTAGAGTATTGTCAGCAAATTTTAGAATTTAAAATAGATCAAACCCAAGAAGCTTCTGATTGGCTAGCTGCTCAAAATATACATTTTACTAATCTAGAAACTGTAATCCATCAAGTAAAAGAAGGTGTAGTAGGTCTTTCAAAAGCAAAAGAAGCTACTAAAGAACTAGTAAAAACTTTTACTTCTACTAAAAAGAAACAATAAATCCCAAAAACTTTAATTAAAATTAGGGCGGTGTAGCCCTAATTTTTGCATTCTACTTCGTAAGGTACTAGGATTTAATCCTAGTGTTTTTGCTGCACCATTTTGACCTTCTATTACCCACTTTGTCTGTTCCAATACTTTTGTAATATAATTACGCTCTACTTCTTCTAAAGTCTGAAACTGATTTAGAGCTTTACTAGAAGACGATGTAGGGGTTAATAAATTTGTTTGGCTGATTAAATCATCTACAAGTTCTAGAGTATCTCCTTTAGATAAAATAACTGCACGCTCAACAGCATTTTCTAATTCTCTTATGTTACCAGGCCAAGTATAAAAGGAAAAATGCTTAATTAGTTCCGGGGTAACATGGTTAATTCTTTTACCAATACGGTGCATATGTTTATTAATAAAATAGCGGATTAATAAAGGCATATCCTCAATTCTTTCTCTTAGAGGTGGTAAATAAATAGGAAAGACATTTAATCTATAATAAAGATCAGGGCGAAATTTATCTTCTGAGGCTGCTTTTTTTAAGTCTCGGTTAGTAGCAGTAATTACCCTTACATCTACTCTTAAGGTTTTAGAGCCTCCAACCCTTTCAAATTCTTGTTCTTGAAGGACTCTTAAGAGTTTTGCTTGGACTTCTAGAGAAATATCTCCTATTTCATCTAAAAAAATAGTTCCTCCATTAGCAAGCTCAAAACGCCCTATTCTTTGAGTTATAGCTCCAGTAAAAGCACCTTTTTCATGACCAAAAAACTCGCTTTCAATTAGTCCCGGTGAAAGAGCAGCACAATTGACTTTTATTAAAGGACGGTCTTTGCGTTTACTTCGGTTATGGATAGCTCGTGCAATAAGTTCTTTGCCTGCGCCAGTTTCACCAATTATTAAAACATTTGCATCAGTATTTGCTACTTGTTCAATTTGCTGAAATATTTTTTTTATAGATTTGCTAGCTCCAATGATTTCCTCAAAGTTATATTCTGTTTTAATTTCTTCTTGTAGGTAGAGGTTTTCTAGATGAAGCTTTTCTAGTTCTCTCTCAGCCTGTTTACGATCATTTATATCTCGTAAAATTATTGTGTAGAGATCATTTTTATTTAATTTTGTGTGAGACAAAGTGGCTTCTATTGGAAATTCTTCTTTGTCGCTACGTAGTGCGCTTAAACCTTGTGGAATCCAGACACAAGAGGTAGTTTTAGAGTTAGAAGTAAAAGAATTAATATGATGGTTTAATACTTCGCGAAAACTTTCTGATAAAAAAGGATCTAGTTTTTTACCTATCACTTTATCAGCAGAAATGTGGAATATCTTTTCTGCGGCTTCATTAAAAATACTAATCTGGTGTTCTCTATTTATAGTGATAATAGCGTCCATTGCTGAGTTTACAACACGGTTTAATCTTTCTTCACTCTCTTGTAAAGCTTTTTCTGTTCGCTTTCTTTCTAGTTCTGCTCTAGCACGAGCAGCAAAAATTTGGAAAATAGATAAATTTCTTGGCTCTGCTGGCATAGGCTTAATGTCTGTTACTGCTAAATGACCTAATACCTCTCCATCAGCAGCTATTAATGGAACTCCTAGATAACTTTGGGCTTGAATTTCTACTAGAGTGATATCTTTAGGAAATAAGGCTTGGATATTCTCAGGGTAATGACAAAGTTTTCCTTTTACAACATCCTCACAAGGTGTCCCAGAAAGATCATACTCATAATGATCAATAAATTCTTTTTCTGCCCACATTGCTAAGGTACAAACACGAGTGTTTATCTCTGTAAATTCAGCAACAAAGGCATATTTAACATCTAAAGACTGAGCTAATTGAAAAACAAGAGCACGAAAAAAATCATCTCCCAAAGTGGTAGATGTACCAATCATGATTTTTTCCAACAGTGAAAGTTCTAATATTTTTTCCTTAGTCATTTGATTATTAGATTTTAGAGAAGTGCTAGTATTTTTGTTTACAGCCATAATTTTTACTTTGATGTAAATATCTTAGGAACTTTTTTTTGGTCTCTGGTGACTAATAATAGCAGAAATTGTCTTACTTCTCTCAGCAGTAATGGTTTGTCAGGGTGATAAAATTTAATAAAAATTTTTATCATCCTGGGAACTTTTTTTAGGCTTGTACGACAAAGTAGAAAAATCAAATACTTTAGCTAGAAGCTTTGGAGGGTTAATTTTATGACTAAACGTAGCATCCCATTACAAACAATATCAATTGCTGCTCCTTGTACTGCTGATTGGGGAAAAATGGTTGGCAATGATAAAGTTCGTTTTTGTCAAGAATGTAAACTAAACGTCTATAATCTTTCTGCTATGACAGAATATCAGGCAGAAGACTTAATTAGAAAAACAGAAGGACGTTTATGTGTCAGATATTTTCGTCGCGCTGATGGCACGATTTTAACCGAAAATTGCCCTGTTGGTCTTCAAGCTTTAAGGAAAAAAATCGCTCGAACTGCAACTGCTGTAATATCTGCTCTATTAAGCTTTATTACAGGCTTTGGACTTTTTGCTTATATGACAAATAAAAGAATTCTCTCTAGTCCTGTTATGGGTTCAATGGCTTATGTTCCTCCCAACACAACAGATAGACCTCTACCTAATACTAAGACTTATACCAATACTGAAATTAAGGGCGAGATGGTTATTAACAGTCCTGAAATTCCTACTGAAACACCTAAGGATGAGCTAGTAAATACTGAAACTTCAAGTTGTTCTACTAAAAACCCTGATGTAGAAATGGGCGTTATAATGGGTAAAATAGCTAGTCCAATAAATGAAGGTAATTTTGAAATGGGTGATGTTGCTGTGCCTAATGGGGTTGAGCGTAGCGAAAAAGAATTACTTAAAGCAGCTATAGAAAGCCCTGAAGCCATAATTTTTAGTGAAAAAATTAAAGGTAGCTTTACAGTAAAAGTAAGAATAGAAATTGATAATAGTGGTAATGTTATCAGTGTAGAAAATATTAGCTCTAATAGTGTTTTACCAGAGGTAGTAGACAGTGCTCTAAGTACAGCCTATCAATGGAAATTTGATATTAATAGGTTAAACAGCAGTGGCGCACCTGTTAGAGGAACTTTAACTTTTCATATCAAAAATTAACCCTTAATTAATCTATCCTCCTTTATTAAATGAGTAAGAAAATAGGCCAAGGAAATTTTGGCCTATTTGTTTTTTACAGTCATTTACAGACATTGCATTAAAAGCTTATTAATGATAGGCTTGAGACATTTCTTAATCTTCTTTTAATCTTCTAAGGCCATAATCTAAATGGATTTCTTGCCAATAAATTATGTTATAAATTTTATCTGTGCCATACTTGCTGTGTTAGGGTTTTGGGCAGTTGGTCGTGTTTGTCGTCAAAAAATTTTTAGTTTGCCTGAAAATTTACTTGTAGCATTATTTGATTTTGCTATAGGGGCTTGGCTTAGCTGGACAATAATTTTTTTTGCAGGTGTATTTGGTCTCTATCGCCCATCATTATCTTTGTTAATACTAGGAAGTAGTACTCTTATTAGTGCTACTCAAATTCCTAAAGTATTTACTAATATTAAAAAAAACATTACCTATTTATTAAAACAGCTATCTCTTTATGAAGTAATTTTATCAATTATTTGTTTATTAGTAATTTTATCGGCTGCAATTGGAGCATTAACTCCGCCTGCTGCCCAAGATGCCTTAGTACACCACCTAGCCTTACCAAAAGATTATATTAAGCTTGGAAAAATCATAGATTTACCCTACAACTATTTTTCTTATTTCCCAGCAGCAATGGAAATGCTTTTTTTATATGCCTTATTAATAGGTGGTGCTGGGATGGCTACTTTACTACATCATTTTTTTGGAGTAGCAACTTTTTTAGCCATACTAGCTGGAGGGAAACACCTAGGAATTAGTTCTAGAGCTAGACTTTTAGCTGCCACAGCATTTCTAACTATTCCTACTGTTTGGATGGAAATGACTTGGGCTTATATAGATTTAACTCTTACTTTTTATATTACTTTAGCTATGCTTGCGCTTCTAAAATGGCGTAAAACTAAAGAGTTTAGTTGGTCTTGTCTTTTTGGTTTTGCTCTTGGTGCAGCGCTATCTATTAAGTATACAACTTTATTTGTTGGTGTAATTATTCCTTTATTAATTTTATTTGTACTTAAAGAGCATAAAGAAACTTCTCTTAAGGCAGTCTTAAAATATTTGTTTGTCCCTGGCATTATAGCGCTTTTAGTTTCTCTGCTTTGGTTTATCCGTAATGTAGCTTGGACAAATAACCCTCTCTTTCCTTTTTTACTTAATATCTTTCCTAGTAATAACATAGGATGGGACATAGATAGAGCTAAAAATACATTAGTTATGCTTAATCGTTATGGAGGGGATAAAAGCTTTTTAGATTATTTACTGCTACCTTTTAAGTTATCATTTTTAGCTCGCTATGAAAGTGATCAGTATTATCAAGGAATTATTGGGACATTCTATATTCTTACATTATTAATATTTTTTGTAATTAAAAAAGTAAAAAACGAAGTATTATATTTATTAGGTTTTTCAGTATTTTTCTATTGTTTTTGGGCTGCATCTTCACAACAAATTCGCTATTTACTGCCAATATTCCCTTTATTAAGTTTAGCAATTGCTATGAGTTATGATCAGTTTTTAAATAAAGACAGTGTTACTAGTGCAAGTAAAGAACACTTTTTAGATAAGATATTTTTAACATTAGTAATAATCATTTTTTTAGTAAATTTAACAGTAATTGGCTATTATTTTAATTCTTTTAAGTATGGACAGCTTTTTATAGGACAACTATCAACTAGTGATTATCTACGCAATAAATTTGATTATTATATTGCTTACGAACATATAAACCAAAAAACTCCTCTAGATAGCAAAATATTTCTAGTAGATATTAGCAACCAGCCTTTTTACTTAGAACGCGACTATTTTGGAGATTCTGTTTTTGAAGATTATACATTAACCAAAATAGTGCAAAGTTCAAAAACACCAGCAGAAATAAAAGATAAAATTCGTGCCATAGGAATAACACATCTACTTTATAGAAGATCAATTCTTTTAGGTGCTAAAACAATGCCTTTTAATAAAGAAGAGGCAAATCTTTTTGTTAAATTCCTTCTTGAGCATGGTGAAATGTTGATATTAAATGATAAAATTGCATTATTTTATATTAAGCCTTAACAAAACTTTCTTAAATAATTAGTAGGAGTAACAATTGGACACAACAAGCTTTAAGTTAGCAGGAGATCCTCAACCTTTAGTATTAGTGCCAACCTATATTAATGAACAAGGCCCATTTGATTTTATTTTAGATACAGGAGCAAGCACTTCGCTTATTACACCAACACTTGCAGAAAAATTAGGGATAGCTTGCCAGGATGAGCGAGAAGCCTTAGTAGCAGGAGGCAAAATAGCTTTAGGGCTTGGAGAAGTAAACTATTTTTCAGTTGGACAAGCAAAAATAAATAATTTACTGGTAGGAATAGTTGATTTAACAGATGTTTGCCAAGCAATTAATGCCGAAGTTATGGGTGGAATTGGTTATAATTTTCTACAAAATTTCGACCTTATACTTAATTATCAAAAACAAACCCTACATTTAACTTCACCTATCGAACCAAGTGCATTAAGCACACTAAATTTAACTCCTAATCAAATAAAATTTAGGCTAGCCCATCCCCAAAGACCTTTAATTGTTGTGTCTACAATGGTTAATAATACAGGCCCCTACCAATTTGCTCTTGATACAGGTGCCTCTGGTACTGTTATTTCTATTGATATTGCAGAAATTTTATCACTAGAGAATAAAGCTATGGAAACGGTCTCAACTGGCGGAGGCTATCAATTAAGTATGCCTATTACAGAGATTTCTTCTCTATCTGTAGGTAGTACTGAAGTAGAAAACCTAACAGTTGTAGTAGCAGATTTTTTTGCTATGTTAAGCAAAGTAGCAGGAATAAAACTACATGGAATACTTGGATTTAACTATCTAAAAAATTTTATTGTTAAAGTTGATTACTTAAATGAAGTCCTAACCCTAGAACCTATTTAACCAAACCTATCTATAAACCCTACTGATAGCACTCTAATAATTCTACTGAATGGAAAAATAGTTGACACAAATAAATCTTTTATGTATAGTTTTTTTGCTCTGAAAACGATTTTCAATTTCAGCACTAATTAACAAGTCAAGAACGGCCACCTTTAGCGCGGCAACGTTAAAGGTGGCTAGCACAACTAGTTTGGTTATATTTGACGCTAACCCGTATATTGTGCGGGCAAATCCTAGCACACAACTTATTTTTTGATAAGCACTAGAAGCTATTTTTAATATTTTAATAGACTGTGGTGTAAGACTTTAGAGAAACTATTAGTTTATATATATTTCTTAAATAATTTGATTAAGAGATAAAACTTACCTTCTCTAAAAGGCTACAAGGCTACTAGCTCTAAAAATAACTCTTAAACTAGCAAAAAATTGCTACTTAAATAGTGGCTAAATATCTGTTTGCCTAAATTTTATTATTATTTAACTAAATAACCGAAGCCTTTTAAGGAGAGTAATAAGAGTAATGAAAGTAAAAAAATGCACTAAGAAAAGTAAATGTAATTCTACTGAAAATAGTTCTAAAAAATTAGTTGTAATGGGAGCATTACTTGCTTGTACTGCGTTTGATAGTGGGTTTGTACTTCCTGTTTATGGAAAAGCGTTTCCTAGTTTTACGGTCAATAGTTTTCTTCAACAGCAAGAGACTGCTCGTCAATTTAATATCCCTGCTGGCTCTCTAGATAAGGTATTCGCCGCTTTTCAAGACACTACAGGAATAAAAATTCAAGGAATAAATGAGGCACTACGCAGTCTTACATCTTCTGGGGTTACAGGTAGCTACTCGCTAGATGAAGCTCTTAAGCAAATTCTAGTAGGCACAAACGTTACCTATCGTTTTACTTCTGCTAATGAAATAACGATAACAATTGAAGCAACATCAGAAGTAATTGAAGTTACAGATAGTATTAAGATATTAAACTCGCCTAAATTTACTGAACCTTTACGTGATACACCTCAATCAATTAGCATCGTCTCAAAAGAAACGCTTGAAGATCAAGGAGTTACAACACTTCGTGATGCCTTGCGTAATGTTGCAGGTGTTAGTATTGCTGCTGGTGAAGGTGGAAATCAAGGAGATAATTTAACAATTCGTGGGTTTGGCGCTCGTAATGATCTTTTTATTGATGGTATGCGTGATTTTGGCAACTACTATAGGGATCCTTTTAATGTTGAGCAAGTAGAAGTCTTAAAAGGCCCTTCATCTGTAACTCTTGGGCGTGGTTCAACAGGTGGTGCAGTAAATCAAACTTATAAAGCTCCACAGCTTAGATCTTTTATTAATGGGACGCTTGAGTTTGGAAGTGATGAGACTAAAAGAGCAACAATAGATATTAATGAGCCTATATCAAAACTAGGGAAAAATTCTGCATTTAGATTAAATATCTTAGGCCATTATGCTCAAGTTGCCGAGCGTGATATTGCTGAGACTCGCCGTTATGGATTTGCTCCATCTTTAGCAATAGGTATTGGTCAACCAACTAATTTAACTATTAGTTATTTTCATCAATCATCTGATGATATTCCTGACTATGGGCTTCCCTATTTGTTTAATGGCCCTGCTCCAGTAGATCGTAATAACTACTATGGTTTTAAGAATAGTAATTTCCTTAAAACTAATGTCGATATAGGGACAATTAAGTTTGAGCATCAGTTTAATGATTCATTTGGTATACGTAATCAAGCACGTTATACAAATTATTCTCGTGAGGCTTTAATTACAGCCCCACGTATTAGCGGAACTCCTACGCTTAATACTCCTCTTAACCAAATACAAGTAAGTCGTAATCAAGTTTCGCTTGATACTGATGAGACTTTTCTACAAAACCAATTTGATGTAACAGCGAAATTTCAAACAGGTTTTATAAAATATACAGTAGTAGGTGGTGTAGAAGGTTCTCGTGAAACTTCAAAGCCAACTCGTTTTACTATTACAGGGGTTCCGCTAGCAAATCTACTAAATCCAAATACTGAAACGCCCTTTTCTGGTACTTCTGCACTTACTTCTAGAATTCGTGCTATAGGCAATACCTTTGCAACTTATTTCTTAACAACTATAAATCTTGCCGATAAGCTAGAGTTTGTAGGCGGGGTTCGTTATGACAGATTTGATGTTGATTTTGAGCAATTTATAGGTACTGCAAAAGGTAAATTTAATCGTCTTGATAATATGACAAGTTATCGTGGTGCAATTGTTTACAAGCCTATGAAAACAGGAAGTATTTATTTTAGCTACAGCACTTCATTTAATCCTTCAGCTGAAGCTTTTGCACTTAGTGCCGCAACTGTAAAAGTTGCTCCTGAAGAAAATAGGACGTTTGAAGTCGGTAGCAAGTGGGATTTATTATCAGAACGTTTTTCTATTCGTGCAGCAGCATTTCGTGTAGAAAAAACTAATGCTCGTGAAACCGATCCTATGAACTCACTTTTAGTTATACTTTCTGGTGAACAAAAAGTAGATGGTTTTGAGTTTGAAACTACGGGTAGAATAATGGATCGCTTACAAATTAATTCTAGTTATGCTTTTTTAGATAGTGAACTAGTTGCATCAAAATTCTTTCCAAAGGCTATTGGTAGCCGTCTTACTAACGTCCCTAAACATACTGGTAGCTTAACCACTACCTATAATTTACCTTGGCGATTAGATGCAGGCTTTACTTTAAGATATGTTGGCAGCCGTAATGCAAGCTCGACTACCCCACTAGATCCTATTACTGGACTTGTAAGACAAGTAAAGAGCTATACTGTAGCTGATATGTTTGTAAAACGAGCTATTAGTGAATCAATTGAACTTCAAATAAATGCTTATAATCTAAGTAATAAATTTTACATTGACCAAGTTAGCGGTGGACATTTAGTTCCTGGCGCAGGTCGTTCGGTAAAAGTTGGGCTTAACTTTAAGCTACGTAAGTAAATTTTTAGATGGAGAAGTAGAGTAAGTGTTATTAACTATACCAGAAGTACTAAATTCTGATGAGTTAGCACAAGCAAAAGAGTTCCTAGCTAAAGCCGATTGGGTTGATGGCCGAGTTACAGCAGGCCATCAATCTGCTCGTGCGAAAAATAACCAACAAATTCCTGAAAACCATAAGGTAGCAAAAAAGCTAGGTGAAATGATTCTTTCAGCTTTAGGCAAAAATGCTCTTTTTATTTCTGCTGCACTACCTGCAAAGGTTTTCCCTCCTTTATTTAACCGTTACCAAGGCGGTCAATCTTTTGGAACTCATATTGATAATGCTATTCGTCAAATTCCTCAAACAGCACATTACATTCGTACAGACCTTTCAGCAACTTTATTTCTTAACCACCCTGAAGATTATGAAGGCGGGGAACTTGTTATAGAAGATAATTATGGAGTACATAAAGTTAAACTACCTGCTGGTCATATGATTTTATATCCTGCATCAAGTTTACATCATGTTACTCAAGTAACAAAAGGTGCAAGAATTGCTTCATTTTTCTGGATCCAAAGCATGGTGCGTGATGATGGAAAACGTACAACGCTTTTTGATCTAGACTTAGCTATCCAACAGCTTAATAAAGACATACCTGAGCATAAAACCATCATACAACTAACAGGGATTTACCATAATCTATTGCGAAGCTGGGCAGATGTTTAAGTGTATTTTGGAGTTTAAATAAATGAAACTACTAAGAAAAGTTATTTTTTGGTGTCACTTACCTGTAGGTATAATTGTTGGTTTATTAATCCTGTTTATGGCTATAACAGGCTCTTTAATTGCTTTTGAAAGACAAATCGTTGATCTTGCCGAAAGTAAAACTCGAACTGTAATAGCTTCCAACTCAGAACGCCTAAGCCCTCAAGCGCTTATTGTAAAAGTAAAAGAAGCTAAACCAAGCACTAAAATATCAGGGTTAGTAATTCAATCTGACCCTAGACTTGCTGTAACAGTTAGTTTAGGTAGAGATGGAGTTTTATTTGTTAATCCCTACACAGGTGAAATACTTGGCGAAGGTGCAAAGAATTTAAGAGCCTTTTTTAAGACCACAACAGAACTTCATCGCTGGCTAGCTTTAGAAGGTAAAAACCGCGACACTGGTAAAATTATCACAGGAATTAGTAGTATCTCTTTTTTCTTTCTTGTTCTATCAGGGCTATTTATTTGGCTACCTAGAGGATGGACACGTCAACAAGTAAAAGCAATAACAATATTTAAGTTAGGGCTAAAGGGTCATACAAGAAACTTTAATTGGCATAACTCAATTGGTTTTTGGGCTTCATCCATAATTTTTATTGTTAGTTTAACAGGTATTGTTATGGGGTTTGAGTGGGCTAGCAATCTGCTTTATACAGTAACCCAAACTGAACGTCCTGATCGCCCAAAACCATCTAACCAACAACCTAATGATAAGGCAAGTGATAAGACAAAGCCTGAAAATACAGCTAATAAACCAAAGCCTGAAACTCAACAAGAGGTTCCAATAGAAGTACTTAATAATCTAGATGCTTTTTATTTAGAAGCACAAAAACAAGCACCCCAAAATTGGAAAGTTATAAACCTACGTTTTCCAACTAATAATAAAACCCCTATGCGAGTTTTTATTAATGAAGGTAATTATTGGCAAAGTTCACAATTATCACTTGATCAAAAAACAGCACAAGTTATTAGCTACGAGCCTTATACAAAGGCTAATCTTGGTCGTCAATTAAACTCCTTAGCTCGTCCTGTTCATACAGGTGAAGTTTTAGGTTTAAGTGGACAGATAATTATTTTTCTTTCAGCAATTGGAACTATCTTTTTAGTTTGTACAGGTTTTTTACTTACCTATCATAGGTTTAAGATATGGTTAGCTAAAAGAACAAAAACACCAATATCTCCAACCTCTTGACTTTTAGCCACTTATAGGACATTTTTAATAAGCTAGTATTCTTATTAGCACCAATCTTTTACAATTTAGTAAGAAATTTTATGAGTGCTAAAATAATATCTATAGTTATCAGACTTATTTTCGCTATTTTAATTATTCTAACTTCTTTTTATTGTTTACTAGCTTATCCTCCTTTTACTTACCAACAAGTAATTAAATTAGAATTAGTAACTTGGCTAGCAATATTTGTTAAAATTCATCCTTATATTTACTTAACTGTTAGTGTTCTACTTAACATTAATTTACTTTCTACCATAGACTTTTCTAAGCGTTTTTCTAAATATTTTTCTTTAATTTTTGTTATTGGAAATTCTCTTTTTAGTATAGCTTTAATTTTTAACCCATTACTAAGCAGACTAGAAAATAGTTTTACTAGTTTATTTTGGTGTTTTATTACAAGCTTACCATTGTTTTACCTAATCTTAATTAATTATTTTAATTTTTACCCTAAAATAATTTGGCCGCAAGATATAGATAAAGAAAAAGATAAAAAAATTTTCTTAGCACTTCTAAAAACATCTATTTTTGTTTCTCTGCTCTATTTTGTTATTTTTCAGGCTAGATTAAGTTTTATTGATTTTTTTCCAACAATTAGCCAAGAAATATTTATTCTTATTTGGAGTCTTAGCGCTCATTTAGTGGTGTTTATGGCTATTTTTCTTATATTTAACTTTGTTTCGGCTCTAGCTAAACTTAGCTTAAAAATAAGTGTTTTAGAATTTTGGTTAGTACAAGCAGTAGCTATTATTCTGGTCTGCTTAGTTTTTAGGAATTTAATTTTTGCTGCAATAGGTTTTAACAATTATTTAGCTACATTTTTTGCATTTGTTTTTGCTACATTATTAGTAACATTTTTTAGTAGCATAAGTATATTATTAGCTGTTGGAAAAAAACCCTTTGAAAACCCACTAGAGCTATTACTATGTAAAACACCTTTTAATAAAGTTACACAAGTTTTCCTTTTGTTAATATTAGGAGTTATAGCATATGTATTAACAACTAAGTTTGTAGCCTTAGATTGGAACTTTCTATTACAAAAAATAATTGTCTTAATAATTTGGCTTTTTGTATTTATTTGTTTCTATTCAACTAAACCCAATTTAGAAAATTTAGCAAATCTAGCAAAAAAATCTTTTGGAACAAACTTAATGTTAGTTTTTGCTTTATTAAGTTTGATTAGCTATAAAACTATTTCTATTTTAGAAAATCAATTGTCTTGGCAAAATAATTATCAAATTATTTCAGGCTCAGAACTTCTAGATAAATATGCTGGTTATGATATATCGGTTCGTTTACTTAAAGATATTTTTAACACTTCTAGAGAAAAAGGGTCATTTTATAAATTTTTACAAAGTTCTAGTAATATTGCTCAAGAAATAAAAATTAATCCTGTAGAAATAGACCTAGTAGAAAACTTTACTCCCAAAGAAAAGCCTAATATTTTTATTTTTACAATTGATAGTTTACGGCAAGATTACGTAGGCGCATATAACAGATCTGTTAAATTTACTCCTTTTATAGATGCTTTTGCAAGTGAGAGCATTGTCATGGAAAACTCTTTTAGTCATTATGGAGGAACAGGACTTTCTGAACCTTCAATTTGGGTAGGAGGGCTTTTACTCCATAAACAATATGTTACACCTTTTTACCCAATGAATAGTTTAGAAAAGCTGTTGGAAAAAGGAAATTACCAAAGCTTTATAAGCATGGATTCTATTTTAGAAACCATAGTTAAACCATCTTCCAGCATCACCCAAATTGATAAAGGGGTTAGGACTCAAAGTTTAGAGTTTTGTAAAAGTTTAGATGAATTAAAAGATAAAATTACTAATCGTGAAGATAAAACCCAGCCAATGTTTGCTTATACCCAACCGCAAAATATTCATATATCAGTAATTAATCGACAAAACCGTACTATTTTAGATAATGATAATTATGATAATTTTTATGCTCCTTATGCTTCACGAGTTAAAGAAATTGATAGATGTTTTGGTGATTTTATTAAATTTCTAAAATCTGAAAATTTATTTGAAAATAGCATAATTATTTTTACTTCTGATCATGGTGATTCTTTAGGCGAAGAAGGACGTTTTGGGCATGCTTATACTATTTTTCCAGAAATTCTAAAAATCCCTTTAATTATTCACCTGCCTAATAAACTTCTTAAGAGTATTGTTTACGACAGCAAGACAATAGCGTTTTCCTCTGATATAACGCCTAGTCTTTATTACTTAGTAGGAGATAATTTAACAATTAAAAATGAAATTTTTGGTAGACCATTATTTACAAAAACAATTGAAGAGCAAAAGGCTTATTTACAAGATTCTTACCTAGTAGCATCTAGTTATGGTGCAGTCTATGGGCTTTTAACTAATAATGGAAAGACTCTTTATATTGCCGATGGAGTAAATTTCCAAGATTATTTTTATGATTTAATAAATGACCCTAGAGCTAGAAATAACCTTGTAAACCCATTAGTTAAAAAGGAAAATGAGACTCTTATACGAGGTCATATTGAGAGAATTAATAATTTTTATCATTTTGTTCCAAAAGAATAAAAAACTCTAAAGGGCAAAAGAGTTTTTTTGGCATTTCACTTAATAAACACTCTCTTATAGACAGTCCAATACTTTTTGCAATCCTAGACTTTAAATAGGTTAATTAATGTAGATATGTTGCTAGAAATAATCTCTAGTACATTAGCTTGACTTATACTGCCGAATAAAGTACATGTAATTATTGGAATAATTATAATAGTAATAAGGTTTTGTAGGCTCCCAAAATCGCCAATAGGTTAAATATTCCCTAACATAATAAAAAAATAAATAGCCTATATTGCCAAATATAAGTAAAGTTTATCCTCACCTAATGTTTTAATAGAAAACAATCTTTTTGTTTTCATTAAGACTATGCCCTACAACTTAAATAACTTTTCTCGCAAAAGAGCTAAAAGTTTCTATTTTCAATAAGTTTACCAATTTAAGTTAATTAGCATAAAGCCTTAGTTTAGAACATATTCGTTTTGTCTATAACAATAAATCTAGCAAGCTTTATGTGGTTGTCAAAATGTCTTTTAATGAAAGTAATTTTGTAAAAGGAGGATATCGCAGTGCTAAGATTAAGCCCTTTTGAAAGGTTAATTCCTTTGTTGCAATTAACAAGGATTTCCTTTTTGCTAATTTTTTTCTTTACCTGTACTTCTTTTGTGTTTGCGCAAGCTTCTAGTTCTACTGCTGAACTGCGTGGACAGGTTTTTGATTCAACTAATGCCGTTGTTCCTGGTGCCAGTGTAGTACTTAAGGATACAACAAAAGATACAGTGCGTAATACAACAACAGATGGTGATGGTAATTTTATTTTTCTTGCTGTGTTACCAAGCACCTATGAGGTGACTGTTGAAGCCTCTGCTGGCTTTGCTGAAAGTAAGCAGATGGTTACACTTACAGTAGGTGCTCAATCTACTCTCACTTTTAAGCTAAGTACTGAGGCTGGCATTGAAGAAGTAGTTACTATTGAAAGTAATAGCGGAGTAATAGAAGTTGATAGAACACAACAATCAACAGTTATTGATGCTAGACAAATCACTAATCTTCCTATTGGACGACGTAACTATATTGATTATGCACAGCTTACTCCTGGAGTAACAGACTCAGATAATATTGCAGATGCTTCTGATTTTCGTGTAGCCCAAACACCCCAATCAGGTCTTTCCTTTGGCGGTAATAATGGACGTGGCAATTATGTTGCAGTAGATGGTTCAGAAACTAACACCATTACAGGTGCAGTAATTGCAACAGTTAGCCAAGAAGCTGTACAAGAGTTTCAAGTATTACGCAATAGCTATAGCGCAGAGTTTGGAGGCGCAGCAGGCGGTATTATTAGCATTATCTCAAAATCAGGTACAAAAGATTTTCATGGTGGTATATTTGGTTATTTCCGCAATGATAGATTAGATGCACGCAATGTATTTGATTTTTCACCTAATGAGAAATCACCTTTTGACCGTCAACAATATGGAGGTTCCTTAGGTGGGCCTTTAATAAAAGGAAACACTTTCTTTTTTACTGCTTTTGAAAGATTTGATGAAAATCAAACAACCTTCGTAAACCTACTTAATGACCCTAATATATTTAAAATCACCCCATCACAAACATCATTATTTAATTTTCTTGATGGTACAGCTTTTAGTGCTGTTTCAGCAGGATTACGTAATGCGTTAACCACTTCATCTAGTCTCTATCCAAACACAGTTAAACGTTTTCAAAATGCTAGTGGTCAATTTCCCTTTGAATCACATCAAACAAACTTCTCAAGCCGTATTGACCGTACTTTTAGCGCTAATGATAGTGCTTATTTACGTTTTAACTTAAATGACTCTTTTTTTGAGAATCAAGCAAGCGGCGCACTTACAGCAGTTTCTAGAGGTAGAACAATTGATAGTTTTAATGGAAACATTTCTTTATCAGAAAACCATCTTTTTAGTCCTACCATTGTTAATGAACTAAAATTGCAATATACCTATTTACGTTTTGAAGTAGTACCAAATGAACAAATAGGCCCTGAAATTAATATTGAAGGCTTTGGTAATTTTGGCAGAGATATTTTCCTTCCCTCTACAAATTTTGAGCGCCACTATGATGTAGTAGATAATCTTTCAATAGTTAAAGGTAATCACACTTTTAAGGTTGGTGGTTCACTTTTAGCCACAGCAGTTGATGATTTTAATGAAACTTTTGGTGGTGGGCGTTTTAACTTTGGTGCAAACATCCCCCTTTCAACCATTATTGCAGCTAACCCTCAATTAGGGCCAACTGTTCTTAATTCTCTAACAACATTTCTTACAAACAATAACCCCGCTCTGCTTCCAGCCTTATCTACACCAATTAATGCATTACAAGCATTTAACCTAAACTTACCCATTGTTTATCAACAAGGTTTTGGTGATTCGTCTGATCATGGAAATGTTTTTCGCTATGGTTTTTATGCTCAAGATACTTGGAAAGTTAGACCAAACTTTACCTTAAACTATGGCCTTCGTTACTCAATTGATGACGAAGCTCTTAATGTACCTACAGATACAGATGATATTCAACCAAGAGTAGGTTTTTCCTGGAGTCCATTTTCTGATGGTAAAACAGTTATACGCGCAGGTGCAGGTATTTTTAATGGTGCAGTTATTTATACTGTAGCTAATGTAACATCAGAATTAGCAGGTTTTGGTGATCCAACAGAAATTAACATTGTTTTAGCTACTGCAACCTCAGGAGCATTAGGTTTACCTTCTTCATTTGCAGTTTATCAAAGCTTACTATCTCGTGGTATTCTTGGAACAAGATCTATTACAGCCGCAGATCTAGCTCCATTTGGAATTAAACCAGGCCCAGGCCGTCCTCTAGAAGTTCGTTTTCGCCTTGGACCCAATTACAGAACCCCTACTACTTATCAAGCAAGCCTTGGGGTTGAAAGAGATTTAGGAAAAGGGTTTTCTCTTGAATTAAGCTATCTATTTACTCGTGGTCAAAATATTGCACGTCCAAGAGATATAAACCAATTTAAGGCCACAGGCCCAGTTAGCCCTATTACAGGACAAGCTACTTTTATTCGTTTTCCAACCCCTGTACAAGCAGCAGCAGGTTTAACTAGCGATTTTCGTAATCCATTACGTTTTCAAGATAACGTTTATGAATCAACTGCAAAATCCTTCTATAATGCTTTTACAGTTGCTGTACAACGTCGTTTTTCCAATAATTTTAGTCTTAATGCTCACTATACATTTTCAAAATCTATAGATGAAGTGACTGATTTTAATAGCGATTTTGCAGCACAAAATCCACTTAATTTAACTGCTGATCGTGCATTATCCTCTTTTGATCAACGACATCGTGCTGTTATTAGTGGTATCTTTGTTAGCCCAATCAAAGGCGATTCTTTAACTGCAAAACTTCTTGGCGACTTCCAAATTGCTCCAATATTTACTGCTGGTTCGGGTCGTCCATTTAACTTATTACTTGGCTTTGATGCTAATGGCGATGGTCGCTCACAATCTGATAGACCAGGTGCAACAGGACGCAACACAGGCCGAGGCGAAGAGTTTTATAGTTTTGATACTAGAATTGCACGCCGTATCAGTGTTAAAGAAAATGTTTATTTTGAGTTAACACTTGAAGCCTTTAATCTTTTTAACCGTACCAATTTTGCAGGTATTAATAATATTATTGGTACAACTAGACTTACTAGTTTTGACGCACGTGGTGATCGTGGTAAATCACCTACTCAACCTTTAGGTTTTACTTCAGCAGCAGCAAAACGTCAGTTACAACTAGGTGTCCGCTTTACTTTCTAAGTTAGAAAAAGGCTGGGTTGGTAAAAATATTCCCAGCCTTTTTAACTCCTCTCTATCCTTTATATTTAATTTAGTAAATTGCCTATAAATAAAATACCATATTGATTATCTAAATAATCAACCATTAAAGCCACCATCAACATTGATTGTTGTACCTGTAATAAAAGCAGCCCCAGGGCTAGCTAGAAAAGCCACAGTAGCTCCAACTTCTTCAGGTAAACCATAGCGACCAAGGGCTGTTAATGCTTTCATTGCTGGAGCACTATCTGAGTTAGAAGGGTTCATATCTGTTTCAATTGGGCCAGGCTGAACAATATTTACAGTAATCCCTTTTGAGCCAAGATCTCTAGCCCAACCTCTAGTATAACCAGCTATAGCAGCCTTTGTTGCTGAATATTCTGACATTCCTAAAAATGGGGTGCGATCACCAAGTACTGAACCTATAGAAATAATACGCCCACCTTCACCTAAATATTTAACTGCCGTTTGAACAGCAGCAACTACACCACCTACATTTATTGCAAATTGACGCTCAAAAGCTGCTAGGTCATTTGCAGGATCTCCTACTGACCCTAAAGCAAACACACCAGCATTATTAACAAGAATATCAAGACGGCCAAAATGCTCTGCTACCTTTTTAACTAAACCCTCTACTTGCTTAGCGTCTGCTTGGTCTGCTTGAAAAGCTACTGCATGAACACCTTTATTTTCAAGCTCACTAACTAACTCTTTAGCTTTACTTGTAGAAGTAGATGATGTGTAACTAATAGCTATATCTGCTCCATCTTCTGCTAATGCTTGAGCTATTGCCCTTCCTATTCCTCTTGAACCACCTGTTACTAATGCTACTTTTCCTGATAATTTCTTTGACATTGTTTTATCCCCTCTATACTAAATTCATTTTGTACTGCTTGGTAAAAAATATATCAGCCTAAAAATAATCTGTCAACATTATTTTGTACTATTTGGTATAAAATCATAGATTTTTGCAAGTTAAAAAGTTTAACAAAAATAATAAGTATGTATGTAATAGATATAATTGATATTTATCTGAATATTAGGTATAATTTTTAATATTATACTTATCGGTATAAAATAAAGGAGGTGATTGTGGGAGTAGGAAGGCCAAAAGAATTTGATGTAGATAAAGCATTAGAGAGTGCATTACAAGTATTTTGGAGTAAGGGTTATGAAGGGGCTTCTTTACAGGATTTAACTATAGCGATGGGAATTAATAAACCTAGTATGTATTCTACATTTGGAAACAAAGAAGAGTTATTTCGCAAAGCGCTTGATAGGTATTTTGAAAATAGAAGAGTTGCTATAGAAAGAGCATTAAATCAACCTACAGCACGTGCTGTTATAGAAGATTTGTTATTTGGGTTTGCCCATTCACAAACTGATCCTAACCATCCTCCAGGATGTCTTGCGGTTCAAGGAGCGCTTGTTTCTGGAAAGGAGGCTGATTGTATTCGTAAAGAATTAATTTCTAGGCGTTTACTTACTGAAACTCTACTTCGTGAACGTTTTGAGCGTGCAAAATTAGAAGGGGATTTGCCTATAGATATAGAACCCTGTAATCTTGCTCGCTATGTAGCAACTCTATCTCAAGGTATGTCTGTTCAAGCTGCAAATGGCGCAAGCTCTTGTCAGCTAGAAAAAGTCGTAGAAATTGCTCTTAAAATTTTTTCTAAGTAATTATATTAGGCTATAAATTTATTTTATCTTCAATTATTGAAAGTAAGTCACTAAGTAATCCATAAGCAGTTTGTGTAAGTGTAGGATCTTGTTCAACAATCATTAAAGTTCCCATCAAATCTGTTTCTAAAGCTAAAATATTAGAAAAAGCATCTATATTATAAAAAATATCTTCTTTAGAAATTTCAGTAGGTAAGGCTTTAGCCTGAATGCTTGAATTAATACGCTCAATATCTATAACTAAACGAATTTTCTTTCCTCTATTTATTGCCTCTAAAACCTCTGTTTTTTTAATCTCACTAATACCTTTTCTAATAACCTCACTAGGTTTTAAGTTAGCATCCATCAAGCAATTAGCTAAAACTGTAGCTTTTATTGCTGCGTCCCAAGCCTCAATATCAAGACTTGCGTCTGCTTCAGCAATTCCTCGTCTTTGAGCCTCTTCTAGCGAAGGAGCAAAATCTCTTCCCATTTCCATTTCACTTAAAATAAAATTTGTTGTGCTATTAACTATTCCTCTAATCCGGTTAATTTTAGCTAATGGTAAAGTATGCTTAACTAAATTAAATACTGGAGTACCATCCATTACTGTTGATTCATAGCGTAAGGCGACTCCTTTAGCTCTTGCTATTTTAAATAATTCTTTAGCAGCAAAAGCTAAAGGGCCTTTATTAGCAGTAACAACATCTTTACCACTTAAAAGAGCCTGTTTTATATGGCTATAAGCAGGTTCGCCATTATTTAGGTTTAATAGAGTTGTTTCGATAATAATATCTGCATCGCTTTTCTCAATAATATCTAAAGTGTTTTCTAGAACTTCTACCTTGTCTAATTCGGCTAGAGATCTTTTTGATCTCACTAACTCTAAGGCTAGCATTAAATTTATGCCTTCTTTAGAAATTATCTTTCCACCTCTTGCTGTAGCAATGGCAGTAACAATTATTTTTACTCTATATTTAGAAGTAATTTCTTTTTCTCGCTCAATTAATAGTTCTGCAAGCCGACAAGCTGAGTTGCCAAAACCAATTAAAGCTATTTTAATTATCTTAGTGTGATTTTCTGATTTCTGCTTAAACATAGGAAATACCCTTAAAAATCTAGTGATTTTTGAAAAAAATTATGATATTTTTCATTGAGAAATTCAAAATATATTTCCGCTAAACTTAAGCAAATAAACCTTTTTTGACTAAATTGTAAAAAAAGTTAAAATATATTTAAACAAAGAATTTAATCTATAACATATGTTATAATTGCTCGAAAACACAACAATTTGTTAGGGTAAAGCACATATTTCTATTTTGGAATCAACTAATGATAACAGTTAATAAAGATTGCCCGGTTTGCCAAGACCATCATGACGCTAACCTATCTATTTGTACACAAATGGAAAACGCTAGTGATTCTACTGTAATAAATTCTGTGCAACCAACAGATAATAACAATTTAGATATGAATGCCTTAAAGGATTCTCTTAAAATAGCTGCACTAAATAATGATATTAAAACCTTAAGACAAACCTATATTAAACTTGCCAAATATTTTAATGAAACTGAAGATCTGGATCAAGCCCTAGCATACTTACATAAAGCAGAATTACTGCAACCTAGTAATACAGATAATAACTTAAAGGAAATAATTAGTATATATTGTAAGCAATCTCGTCTAGATAAAACACTTAGGCCAATTAAACAGCTTGCTGAAATATATTCAAGTAATACACAAATAGAAGAAGCTAAACATTATTTTGAAAATTTGATTTCATCCTGCCCTATAGACCTAAATTGGCTTCATGAAGTCCTTTTAATACTAGATAATTGCCGTCTAACAACACAATTAAACTTATCTGCTACAACCCAAGAATATGTAGAAAAAGCTTTATTAAATCATCAGGTAGAATTACTAGTTTCTGTTGCAAATGATGATTCAGATGAGAGTATGCCTTTAATAAATGATCTAATCGAAGAAGAAAACATTACTTTTGACCATAACCAAAAATCCCCCTCTAGTATAAGTACTAATTTTAATCTACCACCTAATTTACTAGCAAATGAATTTTTATTTGAGCCTAGCAACCAACTAAAAAATGAAGAAAGTAAATTCCTTACTCCTAAAGAAGATCCTAGGTTAGTTTTTCCTGTTGATAGCCCAATACCAAATTTTGATGCTAAATTTATTACACCTAGAGAAATTCCTAGCTTAACTCCCACAATGGTAGTTAAAAGAACAACAGGACAGTTCCCTGCTCTTAGTAGTACATCTTCTGAAACACGTTCTACTGGTGAATTTCCTAAACTTTCTTTTTCTGGGCGTAACACAGGAAGTTTTCGACCTACAGAAAAACAAAACTTTAGTGACTTGTCTGTAATGGTAGTAGATGATGATGCAGCAGTAAGAGAGCTACTAGTAGAACTTCTATCAGATTTTGGTTGTCGTGTAATTGAAGCTATAGATGGCGAAGAGGCTATAGAAAAATTAAAAGACTTTAGTCCAAGTTTTATAATTTCTGATGTAGGCATGCCCCGTAAAAATGGTTATGAGTTATTTGAATACTTGCAAAGCAATGATAATTTAGCCGACATCCCTTTTATTCTTTTAACAGGCTGTGTAGAACCAGATAATAAACTTCAAGCATTACAAGGTGGAGTAGAAGACTATTGGCTAAAACCCTTTGAAATAGGGGAAATAAGCATCAGGCTTCGGCGAATGCTCCAAAAAGTGCGCCTAGCTGGCGATGTTCGCGGAAAACTCTCTGAAATGCCTTTACCAGACTTATTACAATCTCTAGCCTCTGGTAATAAATCTGGAGTACTACATCTATCTCGTTCTGGTCGTTTTGGAGTAATTTATATTGACCAAGGCCGTATTATTGATGCCGAATTTGAAGACCTAGCTGGTAAAACAGCTATTTATTGTTTAGTTAATTGGTGTATGGATGGTGGTAATTTTAATTTTCATAGCCAAACTGTAGATCGCGCTTTTGCCATTAAACAAAGCATTCAAGGCATTTTAATGGAAGCAATGCGTAGACGTGATGAGGAATTAAGACTTATTGAGCAACTGCCCCCAGGCGAAGTTTTTATGTCTGTAAACACAGAAGATAATCCTGAATTTTTCTCTGCTGATTTTTCAGATGAAACTATGCGTATATTACAACTATTTGATGGTACACACCCTTTAAGCGAGTGTTTACACTGTTTACAAGGAGACTTAGAAACTATTCAAACCGTAGTTGCACTTAATAAAGCTGGGTTATTACGTATAGTAGATTTTGGGCTTGAGTAGAAAATTCCCTCTTAAAATCAGTAGTTTTAATTTTTTCTTTCTAGATGCATAATCGTCATAGACATTGCAAACCTAGCTATGATATTTTACCCCTATTCACGCTCAAAATAATTTTATAACCTAAAAAGCATGGCAAAAGATAGAGACAATTTAACTCAACCACTTGATCAGACTATTGAGTTACGCATGGCTGATGTGCGCGGCTCGCAATCTGCTTCTAGCCATTACTATACCCTTACAGTTATAGAAGGGCGTGATTTTGGATGTGTTTTCCAGTTAGATAAACCTGAAAATGTCCTTGGCCGTAGCGAAGAGGCTGATATTAGATTAGACGATGGTAAAGCCTCTAGACGACATATATTAATCACTGTTCAAGAAAATGGTGATATAGAAAGCTCTCGTGTTACCGCAATTGATCTTAATAGTAAAAATGGTACTTATATTAATGGTCAGAAAATTGCTGAAGTCGTGCTACGAAATGCTGATAAAATTAGCATTGGAGACACCATCCTAAAATTTGAAGTTAAAGACCGTCTTGACCTCTCCTACCATCAAAGACTTTATCAACAAGCAACCCGCGATGCATTAACAGGACTATGGAACCGTAACCATGCTCAAGAAGAACTTGAAAAGATTGCTTCAGTTTCTAGCCGACATTCTAGACCCTTTTCAATACTCTTATTTGATATAGATTTCTTTAAAGGCATTAATGATAATTACGGTCATGATATTGGAGATGCTGTTTTACGAGTAGTATCTAAAACCATTGGCGACCATCTCCGCTCTCATGATATGGCTGCCCGTTATGGTGGAGAAGAATTTATTATATTACTCCCTGAAACTAGTATTGAAGGCGCTGTAATTGCGGCTGAAAGGTTAAGACAAAGTATTGAAGCAACTGATTTTGCTGCTCATGGATGCCCAAGACGTGTCACTGTTAGCATTGGTGTTGCCCAACATCCTGTATGTGGTCGTACTATAGAAGAATTAGTTAAACAAGCCGATGAAGCTCTTTATCGTGCAAAACAAACTGGCCGTAATAGAGTCTGTTTAGCTACTATTATTCCAGGTCTAGAAGATGACTATTAAGCTTTCCTTAAAAATCTACAAAATATAACTACTCAGCAAACTAAAAAGTATAGATTCTTAATTCTTAAGTCCTGCGGCTTTTTCTTCTAATTCATTCTACTGCAAGAGATTACACCCTTCTTTCTTTACACTCTATTGAATAAGTTACAAAAGTAAGGTAGTAGCGTCACTAAGGAAGCGAGTTCTATAAACTCACTTGCTTAGTGATGTGTGCCGCTACTAAAGAAAAGAAACCTGGAAAAAAAATCCCGAGTTTTTGACGGAAAGAAGATAAAAAACCGTCTATACATTTGAGATAAATTAATAAACTTATTAAAGAAAAAACCTATACTTTATTTATGTAGCAATAATAGATAATTAAAGAATACATAATATGTCAATATTAATATAAAATAGTTAATACTTACTTGACATATAATAAATATTAAGTAGAATTTAATTTTTCTAATAAATAGTAAGATAAAAGTAACAAGCTAAATTATGGTTTTTGGGTGTAATGTATGAATAAAAATGGATCTAACTGTAAGCAAATAAAGCAAGATAGCAAATATAATAAAGTCAAATGGTTAAAGAAATATATGTTAATACTGTTGATTTTACAATTAACTAGCTTAACGTCGCTTGCTTTAATAGGAGAAAAAATAGGAAAGAAAAAAGAAGTTGAAAAAGTTAATGGAATAGCCAAATCAACAGCAACAATATTACAACAGCCCGGAGATACTGTTGTTACACAACACTTTCCTGGATTAAATCAGGGTCGTGTTGATGGTTCTATTAGAGTTTTACTTGGTGAAGCGGGCAACATTCTTTCTGGTACTATTGTTTCTGGTAGCTTATTTGTTCCTGGTACTCCTACTATCAATATCAATTCATCTTCCTCCTATAATGGTACTGTTGTTGGTACTGGTAATTCTTCCCCTACGGGTTATTCTATTAACATAAATAATAATGTGTCTCTAAAACATGTTGTTACTAAAACAGATCCTATTACTCTTCCTTCTGTTACTGCCCCTAGGTCATTAGGGCGACTTAACTTGTCGTTAAGCCCTGGACAAACTGTAAGTGATTTCTCTATTGTTCGAGATATCACTTTAAACTCAAACTATGGTCAACTAGTTGTTCCTCCAGGTAGTTACGGAGATTTTACAGCCTTCTCTAATTCTGGTTTTACTTTTGGTATTGATGGACAAAATACTATATATAACCTACATGGGTTGATTTTATCTAATTCAACACAGTTGCAAATACGAGGTAACGTAACTCTTAATCTTGCTAATGTAGTAAACATTGGAGCATCAACGACTATAGGTAACTCTAATAATCCTATAGCTTTACTCTTAAAAACTACTGCAACTACTATCACTTTAAATACTAACTCTAATATTTATGGTGTCATACAAGCTCCTCTCGCTACTGTTAATGTTAGTTCAGGAGCTTTATTAAAAGGTTCTTTAGTTTGTGACAAATTAAACTTAAATGGTGGATTAATACAAAATTTAGTAGCAGATACTATTTCTCCTTCTGTAACAATTGCTCAACCTACCCCAAATCAAGTGATTAATAGCAGTACTACTATAGTGACAGGAACATTTCAAGATACTTCTTTGGTAACATCAGTAAATGTCAACGGAGTAACTGCTGCTATAAATGGAGTTAACTATACATCTACTATTCCACTTAATAATGGAAATAACACAATAACAGTAACTGCAACGGATATATTTGGAAATACTGGCTCATCTTCAGTTAATGTGGTTAAAAGTGTTACAAATAACCTTGCTCCAATAGTAAATGCAGGTACTGACCAATCAATAACATTACCAACAAATAGCGTAACATTAAATGCTACTGTTACAGATGATGGACTTCCTTCACCACCAGCACAAACAACGGTTACTTGGAGTAAAGTTTCTAGTCCAGTAGGTGGGACAGTTACCTTTAGTAGTCCAACTACAGCTATCACAACAGCAACTTTCAATATTGCTGGAACTTACATACTACAGTTATCTGCTAGTGATTCTACTTTAAGTACATCAGATAGCGTTACTATCACAGTTAATCAAACACAACAACAAAATCAGCCTCCTATAGTCAATGCAGGAAACGATTTAACTATCGTATTACCTAATAGTGCTATGTTAAATGCAACTGTAACAGATGATGGATTACCTAATCCGCCTGCTCAAGTTAATCTTTCTTGGACACAAGTTGCTGGTAATGGAGTTGTAACTTTTTCCAGCCCTAATGCTGCTGTTACTCAAGCTTCTTTTTCTGCTACTGGCACTTATACATTAAGGCTTACTGGTAATGATAGTGTTTTATCTGCTTCTGATGATGTAATCGTTATTGTTAATGGTATAGGTAATCAACCTCCCACAGTCTTTGCTGGTAATAATCAATTATCTTTTATTCCTGGCAGGGCAACATTACAAGGAACTGCTAGTGATGATGGGTTGCCTATAAATTCCACTATTGCTCTCACTTGGAGTAAAGTTAGTGGTAATGGTACTGTGTCTTTCACTTCCCCTAATCAGCTTAATACTTTTGCTTCATTTACCGAACCAGGTCTTTATGTTCTAAGGTTAACTGCAACAGATGGAGTTTTAACAAGTACTTCTGATGTTACTCTTACTATTGAAAAACAACCTCTTCTGGTTATTTACTCCACACTTACAGGTATTGAACCAAGAGAAATTCAGGTTTCTCTTAAACCTGCTTTCATTGTTTTAGTCAATCGTACTGGTTTAGAAAACTTGACTTATAGGCTTAGAGATAAAAACCAACAAGTTATACAGACTTTTACAGTTCCTATGGCTAGTGAAATGTTTGTTGAAGTTGTTTTTTCTTCAACTAATAACGAGATTTTTATAACTGAAGACAATAACCCTAACTGGGTTTGCCATATTACAGCTTTACCCTAATAACACCTTAAGACCACACAAGTTAAGAAAGAGAGATTATGTTTAAGAAATTACAAAAGTTATTAGCATCTTTATTAATAGTTATTATCCTTTTTCCATCAGTATGTTTTGCCCAAGCTAGCCAATCAGGTGGTGGGAGTGCTACTTCTCAAAGCACTCCAGGCGCTTTAGCAACAGGTGCTCACCCTTTGGGTAGTTATGGTGGAAGTTCTTTTGATCAAGTAAATTTATTCAATGGCAATCTTTCCATGTCTTTTCCCTTAGCAGCTTTGGGAGGACGTGCTGGTAGTGGGGCTGGAATTTCTCTTTCTTATAATTCAAAAATTTGGCGAGTTCAAGAACGACGAATAACTAATCAATTAGCAGAAGGTCTTTATTATGTACCTGAATATGACCATTGGGATAAAGAAAGACCAATACTTGCTCCTGGGTGGAGTTTCCATGTCGGTAGAATGATGGGTAGACGTTCATCTTATAGAGAAGGCCAAACAACTTATACTCTTACTACTCTTACCTTTAGCTCACCTGATGGAACAGAATACAATTTCCGTGATGATATTACAGATGGTCAACCTTTAACAGCTAGTGTAATAGGAGATAACCAATCTAGAGGTAAAAGATTTCATACTGCTGATGGAACAGCAGCAATCTTTGTAAGCGATGTAGAGATTAAAGATAAATTACAAGCTAATGGCCCTTACCAACCCTTTGCCGTTGATGGTGTTGTTGTACTAAGAAATGGAACTCGCTTTGTTCTTTCTAGAGGTAAAGTTAAAGAACAACATGATAGCAATGGCAATATAGTACGTTATTCCTACCAAGGCTCTCGTCTTACACAAATTACTGATACATTAGGTAGACAAATTAACATCCAATATGTAGAAGCAAATCCAAATCCTACTAATCAAGAGCTTTTTAATATCAATATAACTTCACCTGGTTTTAATAACTCTACTAGGACTACTACCATTAAATTTGCTCCTCTAGCTAACTCTTTAATTGGTCAAGGTGGTAGTTATACACAGGCTGAAGTGCTAAAAACTTATGTTAATCGTCCTGGTATTCCTAATTCAGGACTATTTCCTGATCTAGATCCTCCTTCTAGTAGTAATGATTTCTTTAACCCCAATGTAATTAAAGAAGTCACACTTCCTTCTGGGCATAAATGGAATTTTCGTTATAACAGTTATGGAGAAGTTGTACTAGTAGAAACACCAAATCTTGGTGCTATTGAATATAGAATGGAGCAAAGTAGTGGCCCAGTCATTGCCGGTAGTCCAAATAGACAAGAAATCTTTCGTAGAATATCTACTAGACGCATATGGCCTAAAGCTGCTGATAGGTTGGCTTATTTGCCTCCAGAAAGCAAATCTACCTATAGTGACCCTTCTTTAACTGATTCTAATAATATCCCTTTACCTGTAAGGCAAAGAACATTTTCAGGTGAGAATACTCGTGTAGCCAGCACAAACCATTACTATAGTTATTCTCCACTACAAAACTTTACTCCTGGTACAGGTGTGCCTCCAAAAACAGGTTACTCTCCTTGGTTAGAAGGAAAAGAAATTAAGACTGAAGAACTAACTTTAGATACTGAACAACCTAAGCGTGTTACTGAGTATACTTGGGAACAACGTGCCGGGGTTAGTTGGATAGCCGGAGCTAATAAAACCTTCCTTGCTCAACCAGAAAATGATCCTCGTATTAAAGAAACCACTGTGCGTTACTTAGATAGCGGACAAGTCTTCCGTACTTCTGTTGAATACCAAGATAATATTTTTATAAATGGTGTAGGCCCTATTGGTTTTAACAATGTTATCGGTGAAAGTGTTTTTGATGGAAATAATTTACTCCGTAAAACAACACGCACATTTGTTACTGATCCTGAATATCTTAAATACACTGATGACCCAAATGATAAAAATATAGTTATCAACCCTCACTTAGTTTCACTAGTTAAAACTGAATCTATTTTTAACCCCAACAATATAGAAGAAACTAGAGTTGAATATGAGTATGACAACTACACTCGTGATGTTTTACTGAACAGAAATTTTAATATTCCAACTACTCGCAATCCTAATTTTGGCTTTACCTTTATCAAAAGAGGTAATCTTACTGCTGTTACCGCTGGCCTAGGAACTTTTCAAACTGATAGAACTACCATCTTTACTCAATATGATATTGCTGGTAATGCTGTTAAAGCTACTGGCCCAAAATCTAATCAAATTGTCAGAACTGATTATGATTCTCAACACTTTGCTTTTCCTATTGCTAATCGTCAGTCTATCCCTGAATTTTTTCAAGAATTTAAGACTGAAAGCACTTATGATGTCTCTACAGGTTTAGTTACTAGTTCAAAAGACTTAAATAATCAAGTTACTAATTATTTTTATCAAGACCCTCACCTACTTGATCGTTTAACAAAAGTACAAAGACCTTTAGGTTCTGGTGAAACTCGTTACACCTATAGCGCTCCTGGCACTTACCCTGCTTTTATTCAAGCTGATACTTCTTTAGATAGTGGTAGAGATTTATCTGTTATTAGTTATGTAGATGGTTTCTTAAAACCTCTCCAACAAACCAGTAAAGATGTAAATAATGATTTTGTTTCTGTTGAAACTACTTATGACGGTCTTGGACGTGTAAAAAAAGCTACAAATCCTCATCGCCTTGCTGCTAGTTCTACTACTGATGGATATACAACTACTTCCTATGACGAATTAGGCAGAATATCAACAGTAACTACTTTTGATGCTAGTAATATTTCTACTGGCACTGTAACAAGTACTTATTCTGGTACAACTATCACTGTTACTGACCAAGCTGATAAACAACGTCGCAGTAAAGTTGATGCTTTGGGTAGATTAACAGAAGTTATTGAACCTACTTCTAATGGTTTCTTAAGTCAGTCCACCACTTATAACTATGACGCTAGAGGTAATCTAAAACAGGTTAATCAAGGTCTACAAACTCGTACTTTTGCTTATGACTCTCTTAGTCGTTTGCTCAGTTCTACAACTCCCGAAACAGGTCTTAATGGTAGTGGGACTACTTCTTATCAATATGATATTGCTTCTAATCTAACTAAACGTACAGATCCTAGAGGTATTATTACAACTTATACCTATGATACTCTAAACCGTTTATTAATAAAGGATTACTCAGATACTACCCCTGATGCTACCTACTTTTATGATGGCAATGTACCTTCCGGGCTTGCTCCTCCAAATTTTATTCCTCAATTTTCAATGGGTAGACTTACTGCTGTTGTTACTGCTGCCACTACTAGACAAGAACCTACTGGTCTTTTCCATGTCTATGATAATGTTGGAAGAGTTTCTAAAAGTGTCCAACTTCTTGATTCTCGGTACTACACAACTAACACCCAGTATAATCTTGCTAGTTTATCTACTAGTCATACTTACCCATCAGGTAGAAATGTTACTCACTCTTATAACATTGCTGGTCAACTTACTGATGTTTTAACTAACAATTCTGCTATTTCTCAACAAGCCACCTATACGCCTGCTGGTGCTATTGAATCTCACAAACTTGGTAATAACTTATTACACCAAGTCAAATACAATAGTCGTCTTCAACCTACTCAAATTACTTTAGGTACTTTTCCAAATATTGATAGTAAATGGAAGATAGAATATAACTATGCTCTCTATAACGCTCAAAATTTAATTAACTCTACTTCTGCCCCTTTTGTTTCTTCTAACCAATCTCAAAATAATGGCAACATTGGTTATATTCGCATTACTCCTGGACTTGGCAATAATCCTATAGAACAATTTTTTGCCTATGACGAACTTAATCGTCTTAAAGTAGCTAAGGAATTTATTACTCCTATTTCTCGTACTTCTACTTCTACTTCTACTTCTACTTCCTTTACTGACTATAGTTTTTCTCCTTCTCCTATTTACGACATTGACAACTTATCTCCTTTTTCTTACTCACCTTCTTCTTTCTTTTCTTCTATTGACTACTCTCGTGCCAACTCTGTTTCTTCTGATGGCTCTAATATAAATTCTGATTTTTCTGTTATGTCCAATGAGCTTTCTAGTGTTTTTTTAGCTCCGATTACCATTGCTAACTGGTCTGAATCCTATACTTATGACCGTTATGGCAATCGTACTCAAGTTGATGGAACTAACTCTCAATCTCTTTCTATTTCTTCTACTACCAACCGAATTATCTCTGCTGGTTATACCTATGATAATGCTGGTAATCTTACTGCTGACCCATCTGGCAAAATCTACACTTATGATGCTGAAAACAGACTTATAAATGTTTTCTTTAACCCTCAAGGCCCTGTCTTACAACCTGAGTCTAATTACTTTTATGATGCTAATGGCTGGAGAGTTAAAAAAACTTCTGTACTAGGTACTACTCGTTTTGTCTATAATCAGGATGGTTCTCTTCTAGCTGAATATGATGGTGGCCTTAATATTCCTCCTGTTACTTCTCCAACCAAAGAAAACATTTATGCTCCAAGTGGATTACTAGCAGTTATCGAAGCAGGCCAAACCTATTATTTAACCCCTGACCATTTAGGTTCTACTCGTATTATCACTAACTCTAATGGTGATGTCATTACCAGACGTGATTTTTACCCTTTTGGTCAATCTATTAATAACCCTACTGATTTTCGTTCTTCTATTCCTGGATATTTTTCCTCCTCTGAAAACATCAGACAACAATTTACTGGTTACGAGAAAGATGACGACTCTGGCCTTGATTTTGCCCAAGCTAGACACATGGCTAGTAGC
>JACQZQ010000032.1 GCA_016213785.1 Acidobacteriota bacterium | reverse complement strand
TGTAAGTTTATCACTGCTACCATTTTTCTTACACCCTCTTTGTTAATTTTCTTTAGGTAAACAGTTATCCTTCTTTCTTGCAATCTTTACTTCCGTTAAACTTGGCTTATAAATTAGTCATAAACGGGTATTGCTCCCCTAAAAAGGTTAATCTTATGGCAAGATAAATATTCTAGCAACACACTTAAATAACAAAGGCTTGTAGTTAAATACTACAAGCCTTTGTTTTAGAGCGGAAAAGTGTAGTAATTAAAACTTAGGTCTATTGTTATATTTTTCATATAACTTATAGTGTTTATTGTTATTTAAGTTTACTGGCCGACCATCAATATATTCAGCTAAAATTTTTGTTCTAATTTCTAATGGATCCCCATCAGTAAGAATTAAACTAGCTGATTTACCTACTTCAATGGAGCCTAAAACTGTGCCTAAGCCTAAAATCTCAGCAGGATAAAGAGTTACAGCTTTTAGAGCCTCTTCTTTTGGTAAACCAAATGCGGCTGCCATTGCTGAATGATAAGGAAGATTACGAGTAAATGCAGCATCAAAATTGCCTCCGGGATTAGCAATACAGAATTTTACTCCTTTAGCATGTAATTTAGATGCTACTGCGTAGGCGCTATCATAAGATTCATCATCTCTAGCAGGGGTGTTTAATACGCCTGTAACAATTACAGCTATTTGTTTTTCCTTAAGTAGGTCTGCGATACGCCAAACATCGCCAGAACTAGCTAGGATCATTCTTAAACCTTCTTCCTCAGTCCATTTAATAGCATTTTTTATTTGGGTTAGTTGTTCAGCATGAATAATTACAGGAATTTTACCTTCTAAAACAGGAAGCATTGCTTCTAAAGTAGGATCGGCATTTAAGGGTTTAGTTCCAGGTTTACCAGCAGCGTTTTTAGCTAGTTGATAAGCTCTTGCATCTTCAAGAGCTTGGTTAATTGTTTTTAAGTTTCTTTCATAAGCCTTTTTTTGCTCTTCTTGGCGACTTAAAATTGTAGGATCTGTTACAGATACTAGGGTTTGAGGAGGAGCAGGCCATTGAATATGTAAAGCTATGTGGCTACCTGCACGTAAATCTTCCCAAGTCCAACCATCTAAACGAATTAAAGCAGATGTTCCGCTAATTAGACCGCCTTCTGGTCTGGTAAGTACATGAGTAATTCCATTAGCGCGAGCAACAGGAATTAACTCTGAGTCTGGATTAACAGCAATTGCAGTATTAACATTAGTATTAACGCTTCCTGTTTCAGCTAGATCTAAACTACCATTTACTGAACCAATTTCTGTTAACCCTAAAGAGGTATTAGCAGAAATTAGCCCTGGATAAACGTGTTTTCCTTTACCATCAATAACTTTAGCCCCTCTTGGAACAGCAACTTTAGCCCCTATAGCTTTAATTTTTCCTTGTTCACAAACCACAGTTCCATTAGGTATTTCTGCGCCATTAACAGGGTGAATTGTTGCCCCAACTATTGCAAAAGATTGGCTTGTTTTAGAAAGTCTATCTAGATAACTAACAGCTTGTGCTGGTGGAATTTCACGTTTAGGTTTAGCAGGTTGAGTTTTTGCTTCTTTAGCCTTTTCTTCCTTAGGTTTATCTTCTGGTTTTGCTTTATCAGCCTTTTCTGAGCCTTCGGTTTTTGTTTCAGGCTTTTTGCTCTCGTCTGTTGGTTTGTCTTTATCTTGTTTTGGTTTTTTATCTTCGGCTTTAATTTTATCAATCAGTTTTTTGCGTTCTTGTTCAATAGTATCGCGCTCGGCTATATCGGCTTGACGGTCAAATTCCTTAAAACCTTCTACCCAAGTTTGTTCTGCAATAGAGTAGACAGAAAGAGGATGTCCAGACCAAATTACAAAGTCAGCATCTTTACCTGTTTCTAAAGATCCTACTTTATTATCAATTTTAAGCTGTTTAGCAGGGTTAATGGTGACAAACTTTAGTGCTTCTACTTCATTTAACCCACCATATTTTACAGCTTTAGCAGCTTCTAAATTCATTCTACGAGCAAGTTCGCCTGAATCTGAATTAAATGAAACTACTACACCACGATTAGCCATAATTGTTCCATTATAAGGAATTGCATCATAGGCTTCTAACTTAAAAGCCCACCAATCGCTAAAGGTTGAGCCACCTACGCCATGTTGGGCCATTTCATCAGCTACTTTATAGCCTTCTAGAACATGTTGAAAAGTAGTAATACGGAAACCAAATTCCTCAGCTAGTCTAATTAAGGCTAGGATTTCATCTTGTCGATAGCAATGAGAGTGAACTAAGCGTTTGCCTTGAAGGATTTCCCCTATTGCCTCTAGTTGCAAGTCTTTACGAGGAGGCTCGTGACGAGATCTTTCTGAGTCACTTAATTTATTATAATCATCCCATTCTTTTAAGTAATTGCGTGCAGATAGAAAACGTTCTCTAATAAGTTGCTCTACACCCATTCTAGTATTAGGATAGCGTCTTTCGACTCCAGGAAGGTTAAAATTAGAGCGCTTAGGGTTTTCTCCTAGAGCAAATTTTACGCCCTCAGGTGCTCCAGCAACTAACATTTCTTCTCTGCTAGAACGCCACTTAAGCTTAACTACTGCATTTTGCCCTCCAATAGCATTAGCTGAGCCATGAAGAACATTAGCGGCTGTAAGTCCTCCTGCAAGTTGACGGTAAATATCTGTATCTTCAGGATCTAGAACATCATTAATTCTTACTTCAGGGCTAATGTTATTTACAGCTTCATTAAGACCACCCCTAGCGGCTGTATGGCTATGACAGTCAATTAGCCCTGGGGTAACGTGTTTTCCTGTTGCATCAATTACAACTGCGCTGGAGGGAGCAGAAATATTTTTTCCAATTTGGACTATTTTGCCATTTTTAATTAACAGGTCTGTTTGTTGTAGAACACCTTGTTGTCCCATTGTCCAAATGGTAGCGTTTTTTACTAAAACATCTTCTGGTTTAGCTTGATGAGATTCTTTTCTACTAATTAGCACTTTGGTTTGAGCAAAACAAAGTGGATAAAAAAGTGTCAAAGCTAAGAAAAAACAAATTGTTCGTGCTATTGATGTTTTCATATTATTCATTCTCCTTTGGTTCAGGGGTGTCTCCTAGCATTGGCTTTTTATCTTCCATTTGATAATCATAACCATCAACAAAAACTCTTTCTACTTTGGTTTTTTCAGCAAAAAGTTCCCCGCTAGTAACAAACAAGTTAGCAATTTTACCTTTTTCTAAGGTTCCTAGGTTGTTAGAAACTCCAATAATTTCTGCTGGAATTGTTGTAAATGCTGCAATTACTGTATCTAAAGGAAGTCCCGCTTCTAACATTTTTCTAATATTTTTATTTAGGTCAGTTTTATTTCTTAAATAACGTGTCGTAAAAGCAAAACGAAGTCCTGCATCATAAAAGCGTTTAGCATTTTCTGGAGCATTAACATAACGTTTAAGGTCTTTTAAGGAAACGTTTATGGTTTCATCTTCATTCTCTAGTTTTGGTTTTTCTGGAAAGGCTGTAGAGAGAATAAAAGTTCGTTTAAGTGTTTTTATTTCATCTATATATTCCCATTCATTCCCATTATTGAAAATAACAGCATTTAGGTTAAATTCCTGAGCAAGTCTATCTGCAAGCAAGATATCTTGGTTATTATTAAGTTCAAAGATTACTGGCCGAGAGCCTTTTAGTACAGGAGTTAGGGCTTCATAAGCAGCAGAATATTCTGGGCGTTTCATTCCAGTAGAATTATTTTTATAGCGTTCTTGCCAGGTTTGATAACGGCTTGCATCAAGTAGGACTTGTCTAAATGCTGCTGTTGCACCAAATAAGCTTGATGGATAGGTGCCTCCAAAAAATCCAAACTCAAAAGCAACATGTTGAGCTACTGAATCTTTTAAGATTAAGTCTGGTACAGGAGTAGAGTTTCTTAAGTTGATTAATACGCTCTCGCCTCTAAAAATTCCATTTGTAGGAACAACTAAAATAGTAGTAATGCCTAGGTTTCTAAAGTTTTCAATATCTTTATTATCTTGGCTAAATTGGCTAAGTTGTTCACTAGTATGGTTTTCTGGTCTTACACGGGCAATAGGATGAATTGCTCCTGTTTGAGGTTCTGTTTGTTGACCTTGAAGAAATTGCTGAATGGGGTTATTTGGGGTAGTCTCAGGTCTGGTTGTGCGACGAGCGCTTGAAGTTAGTGTAGCGCTAATATCAATTAGACCTGGGTAGATAGTTTTTCCTGTAGAGTCAATTTCTACGGCATCGGCAGGGATGGAGAGATTTTCCCCTACTGCTTCAATAAGCCCATCACGTAGAATAATGGTTCCTTTATTAATTACTTTTCCTGGAGCAACTACAATTTTTGCGTTAGTTAAAGCATAGATCCTGGGGCGTTCAGCATAAGTGTAATTTGTTGTTATAAAAAGACAAAAGAAAATAACAATAAAAATCTTGGTAAGTTTTTGCATATGTTTCCCCTATTTTATTAAAGCTGTCGTGCGGCTTCTTTTGCGTAATAAGTTAGAATTAGGTCTGCTCCTGCACGTTTAATAGCTGTAAGAGTTTCCCACATAATACGGTTTTCATCTAGCCAGCCTAAACGGGCAGCAGCTTTAATCATTGCGTATTCACCACTAACCTGATAAGCAGCAAGTGGTAGGTCAGAACGCTCTCGCAATTCTTTTAGTACATCTAGGTAAGCTAGGGCAGGTTTAACCATTAGCATATCTGCACCTTCATCAATATCTAGCATTGCTTCGCGCATTGCTTCACGTCGATTAGCTGGATCCATTTGATAAGAACGACGATCGCCAAATTGAGGAGTACTACCAGCGGCTTCACGAAATGGGCCATAAAAACCTGATGCATATTTTACTGCATAGGAAAGTATTGGAATATGTTCAAAACCATTTTCATCTAATGCTTCTCTAATAGCCTCGACAAAGCCATCCATCATATTTGAAGGAGCAATAATATCAGCACCAGCCTTTGCTTGTACTACAGCAGCTTTTGCTAGTAAATCTAATGTAGGGTCATTTAATACATCATTATCTTTAACAACACCACAGTGACCATGATCGGTGTACTCGCATAAGCAATTATCTGCTATTACAATTAAGTCATTTACCTCTTGTTTTAAGGCGCGAATAGCACGTTGAACAATGCCTTGTTCAGCAAAAGCATCACTTCCATGAGCATCTTTTTCTTTAGGGAGGCCAAATAAAATGACAGATCTAACGCCTAATTTACGGGCCTCGCTAACTTCTTTAACAAGTTCATCTATGGAAAGATGGTATTGACCAGGCATTGGGCCAATTTCACGACGAATTCCTTCGCCTTCGCAAACAAAAAGAGGATAAATAAAATCATCAACTGTAAGGCGAGTTTCTCTAACTAAAGCGCGAATACTCTCGCCACGCCGCAAACGACGAGGACGATTAATTAAATTTCTCATAGTAGTCCTTATACAAAAAATTTTATTGGCGGGTTAAAAATGGCTATTTTTACATGTAGTTAGGGCTTGGTCAATATAGCTAAGAAAGAGAGAATTTAAGCTATTTTTGTTTGCTCACTTTAGGCTTAAAGAAAATGCTTAGTAAGCTCTAAGATCAGTTGGTTTATATAGAAAATAAAATCTATAATTCGATCAATTTTCATTTCTTAAACACTTTAATAAAACAAGGAACAATTATTTTCTATGAAGTCTAGGCTAGTGTTTTTATCAATAAGTTTGTTTTTTGCATTTTTAGTCTTTCCTCTACTAAAACCTCAAGCCCAACTTAATAATACTTCTAATAACCCCAATAATAATAAACAAATAATGACCGACTGGTTAAAATCACGCTTAAAAGCTCAAATTGCTAATAATAACTCTGAAGCTTGGCAAAGAGAGCTACCTCAAAGCACTCCTATAATAAATACTAAGGAAAAAACTTTAAGAGTACCAAATAAAATATTAAGTAAGCTTTCTAGATCATTACAAGATTATTACTTAAATCAAGCAAATCAGACATTTATTGAGCCAATGCCGAGTGTAGTAAGTGGGGAAAATTTTCGTATAAATGACCCAAATCAAGAAACAGGCTCAAGAGTACAAAATAATACTTCTAGCGCCATAAGCGGAGACAATATCATAGTAGCTTACAACGATATTGGGACGGAAATTTCTGCTATAAGCTATTCAAATGATGGTGGAAATAGTTGGAAAACTAGTCAAATACCTCAGCTAGCGGGTGGAAGAAATTTTGGAAGTGGCATAGTCGCAGCAAGTGGTAATGTCTTTTATTACACAGGGCTTGCGGTAAATAGCCAAGCAGTCCCTTTAATAATTGCATCTCGTTCTACTGATGCAGGGCAAAGTTGGTCAAACCCAATAGTAGTCTCTAAACCTGCTAATGGATCTTTTCAAGATAAACCTTGGATTGCTGTAGACAATAGTAGTAGTGCAACAAGAGGAAATGTCTATATTGGATGGACAGATTTTATCTCTGTTGGTCTGGAAACAGGAGCGCAAATAGTATGTGCGACTTCAACAAATGCAGGAGTAAGCTTTAATGAACCTATTACTATAAGCTCTTTAGATGCTTCTTTTAACGTTCAAGGTGTTACTATTGCTATTGGCCCTGAGGGGCAAGTAAATCTTGCTTGGGGAGATGGAGGTGTTTCGGGTATTAGTTTTTCTCGTTCCATTGATGGAGGAAAATCTTTTTTCCCTCGTGTGGCTGCTGCTATAGTAGAACGCTATCAACTTCTAGGTATATTACTTAATAGTCATTTTGATGCTAATGGGCTACCAAGTTTAGCTGTTGATACAAGTAATTCGCCTACAAAAGGAACACTTTATATTACTTTTAATGCTGCTTCTTTAACCAATCCAAAAGATAGAGCAGATGTTTTACTAGTACGTTCTACTAATCAAGGCTCTACTTGGAGCATGCCGGTTAAACTTAATGATGACAACACTATAACAGATCAATTTATGCCATCAGTTGCAGTTGCTACAGATGGAACTCTTGGAGTTATGTGGTATGACAGACGAAACGATCCATTATTTAATGGAATGTTAGAAGTTTATGCAACTACCTCAAATAATGGAGCTTTAAGCTTTGCACCTAATCAAAGAGTCTCAAATGCTAATTGGGGAGTATTAACAACCCCTTCAAACATTAGAAATAACTATCATGGCGATTATAACCAAATTAGTGCTTTTACTAGTCAGCCAGGGTTTTTCTTTAATTGGGGTGATGATCGTAGTGGAAAAGATGCCGATGTATTTGGAGTTAAACAATCACTTCCTTTTCAAGTAGCTAATAATTTAATTATTTCTCCCTTTAACCCTTCTCAAACTATTGTAGCTAATCAAAAAACTCAATTTCGTTTAAGTGTTAATACTAAGACACCGTTTACTGTAACCGCTAGCTCTGATACAGATACAATAAGTTTTGAGTTTGAAAATCGCAAAACACAATCAGGGCAAGAGGTTTTAGTACGTGCTAGAACTACAAACGCTACTCCTTTAGGCTCTCACCCTGTAATAGTCAATTTATCAACTAGCGATGGGCTAAAAACATCTTCTACATTAAGACTAAATGTTATTGCCACACAAAATACTCCTAGTTTACCGCTTAATGTTTCTAAAACCATTAACCGTAGTGTTTTTCCTAGTGTAGCTTTAGATAGAGATAATGTGGTTTATAGTAGCTGGGCTGATGAATCACTAGGAAATTTACGAATCTTTTTTGCTAAATCTACTAATAACGGAAATAGTTTTTCCCTGCCTATAGATATTTCTAAAAGTGATAATTTTAGCACTAGCCCCCAAGTTGCTATATCTCCTGATAAAACTATAAATATAGTTTGGCAAGAATGTCCTTCAGCAGAGTGTTTTATTATGAACAGTCGCTCAACTGACCAAGGGGCAAGCTTTTCTAAGCCTGTAGTAGTATCAGAAGACATAGATTTTTCTGAGCTGCCTAGTATAGTTACTAATCCTAATGGAGAAGTTGTAGTTTTTTGGGATGGAGCAAGATCACTTAATGAAGCTAAATTTGAAATTTTTGCTAGTAAATCGTCTAATAACGGTGAAAAATTTTCTTTTCCATTTGTAGTTGCTAGCGATAGTGGTAGAAATCTTTTTACTACATCTGCATCTAGTGATGGTAAGGGGAATAGCTATTTGGCTTATGAGAGTTGTCGTAGTGGTAATTGTAGGGTTGATATTAAAAAATCTAATAATGGGTTTAACACTTTTACTGATGGAGCAATAGCTTCAGGAGACTTAAATTTTGCTATTAAACCTACTATTAGTAGCCCTGGAAATGGTGTTATACAAGTAGCAATGACGGTTAATACTTCTAGTCAAACTAGTCGTTTTGAAATATTTACATCAAGCTCTACAAATGATACGGCTAGTTTTAGTACTCCAAAAAATGTTTCTAAAACATTAGAAGTTTCTAATGATGCGGCTATTTTAGCTATTAAACAGCAGGTTTACATAGCTTGGATGGATAAAAACTCAGGAAATCCTGATATTTTGCTAGTTAAATCCACAGATCAAGGAAATAATTTTTCACAACCTATTAATATTACTAGCAATAATACTATTTCTCAGGTGCCTAATTTAGTAGTCGATTCTAATGATAGGGTATATCTTTCTTACCAAGATGAGATGGATGGAAATGACGAGGTTTATTACTTAAGAATAGATGGAAGCCCCTTACCTAGTATTATAGATAGTTTTTCTCCAACAAGTGGGACAAGTGGGACAAACATTAGCGTTAAGGGTCAAGAGCTAGCACAGACTAGTAGTATTAGCATAGGTGGAGAACAGGCTAAATTCTTTTTTGCTTCTCCTAATGAGATTATAGTAATAGTGCCAAATAATGCACGTAGTGGAGCACTTTCTTTAAGTACTACAAATGGTATTGTAAACACTAAAGATCTTTTTAATGTAGCAAATCCAGTAATTAACCTACTTTCGCCTGTTGGAAAAGAAAAACTTAGTAGTGGAATGAATTTTGATATTAAATGGCAAGTAGATGGGGTTGAAGTTGATAGCTTTGATCTCTTACTTTCTACCGATAGTGGCGTAACATTCCCAATAAATATAGCTTCTAATTTAGCATCAACAGATCGTGTGTTTACCTGGAAAGTACCTGCACTTAAGACTAAAACAGCACGCATAGTTTTAGTAACAAAATCAAGCTCTGGTGTCAGCTTTATGACTCTAAGTAAAGCTAATTTCAAGATTAAAGCCAAATAAAATTTTTATAAAACAGCTAAAAACTTAAGTCGAGCAGAGATCAAAAGATCTTTGCTCGACTTAATGTTTTTTCTAGATACTGAGGTCTAAATCTTACTAACCACTAAATGATGTATTTTGAGCGGATATTTGTTCTTGACTTTGTTAACTCATATCTATAGATTGGCTATGTAATTTTTCTAACACTACAGATTGTGACTAAAAACCGAAGTTATGATCAAGTCACCTATATCTCGCAAAACTAATACTATAGATTGTGAATCTTTCACCCATACACCCTATTTGTCGGTGTTGCATGGTGAATTCCCTTGGTGCTTGGATAATTCTGAAGAAACTAGTGATAGTGGTGATCTTATTAGTAGTTTTGATTTAGTGATAGCTGATCTTACAAATAATAGTAAAACTACTGGGCCACAGAAAAAACTTCGTGAAAAGTGCCATCCTAACACTAGTTGGATATCTTACACTGAGCTTTTTATGAAAGAGCATAGTTCAATATTAGTTTTTAGCCCTTTAGAATCTATTGGAACTTATGTAAATGTACTGCTTGAAACGGGGTTAAGCTATCATACTACCTATCTTTGGCAAAAAACACGCCAAGAAAAATCTGACTCTTCCGATCCTTTTGTAGCCATTTTATGGGCAAGTAAAGGCACTCCTGATTGTGTAGTCCCTTTTGTTACAGAAACTAGACTAATTAATTCTTCTTTAATCGCAAATAATAGTCCGCTCCCTGTTATAGGAAGTAGCGAAAAATCTAGTTTACTACAATTTTTAATACAATCTTTTACTAAGGCGGATATGTTGGTCTTAGAGCCTTTTACTAGCGATTTAGAGTTAATGTCAATATGTCAAAAGCTCTCTCGCTATTGCCTAGCGATTTCACGTAAGCGAAGTATAGTAAAACAAGCTGAAAGGCTTTTACTAGAATCCTTACAACAAACAGCTTAATGTTTACCCTCAGAATAATACTAAAGAGCGAAGAATAAAATCGCTCTTTATTTTTTTTATAGGCAAAGATTTCCCCGATAAATAGGTAAAAGTTAATTAAAAGAGCTATGTTTTTGCAAAAGACCATTTATTTAGTTTGAGAAATGTAGATATTTTTATCTACATTTCTCTTAATTAAAGGGAATATAAGCAATAGGCTAATATTCTGAGAAATTTTCTTATTTTGTCTTATCACATTTTAGTGTTCATTTGCTACATTTTGCTATTTGTTTATCTACTAGTTCTAGTACATGTGCTTTTAAGTTTTTAGTTTTGAAGAAACTTTTCATACCATCTAAAGTTGTTTTAGCACCAGCATCATCTCCTTTCAACCTCTGCACAGTTGCAAGACGACGACTTACCATATTTAACGTAATATTATCAACACCTATTCCAGAATAAGACGTATTTATGACAGATGTAAGGGATTTTATACAATCATCAGTATTTACCTCACGGGCTAAGAGATTTCTTTCTTTATCAATAGTCTTAAATGCCCGGCTAGCATTAATACCTTTAACTAATTTGGCATATACTGTCAAAGGGTGCTTTGCATATTTATTAATCACTTCATCTAAAGCACTATTTCCTCCTTTTAGAGAATCTGAATCTGACCCAAGTAAGTAAAATAAAGTGCCTTGATCATCGCCAAAGAACAAATCTGCAACCTCTTCATCAGCAGAAGTTAAAGGATTTTTTACTCTTACTGTTATTACGTCTGACCAGATTTTAGAACCATCAAGAGCATGATAGACAGCACGTAATTTATAAAATCCTCCTTGGTCAAAATAAAACCCCCCTTTCCCATAACCAATATATGCACTGCTATATATGGAAGGGGTTTGTTTATCAAGTGTAACGTTATCTTCATCCATACAATGCTCAACCAAGGGTTCATAAAACATTAGCTGTCCGTTTGGTTTGGATATTGCGATTTGAACAAAAGCTTTATTTGGGTGAAGGTGATTATGCACAGTTTTGGGGCGCTCATCTGTAGTGCGAAGTCTAATGTCTACAACTACTGGTTCACCAAGAAGAAAACTTTTCTGTGTTTCTAACCTAAGTTCTAAACCTGATAAATCTTCTACTACTTCATCAAAATCAGAAATATCTGCTGAACCAACAGTAAAATTACTTCCTCCCATAATGACATTATTACGAAAGCCATGTCTTAGGTGAATTATTTCTTCTTTATCAAAAGCAAAATCAAAAGCGTTCCAATATGCAGGTGTACCACCTGGGTAATTTTGTGGGTAATTCATCCAGGACAATGCATTTACACGATCTGGTATAGGAGGAGTAGCTAGAGATTTTTGCCAGGAATGAAGTAAGTTAAAACAATGCCCCAACTCATGAATATAAGTCCTTAGCATAGCTCTAAGAACATCGGGTGGTGTTGCAGGTGCGCCTGACCCAACTAGATCATGAAAAACAGCACAGCCTTGTCGTTGTTTACTTTGCTGATCAAACATAATTCCTCGAACACCATCCATCTCATGTCTGGTTGCAGCTAAAAGCCAAACTTTCCATTGAGGTATATCTGCCCATAAACTAAACTGTGCTTGCATAGCAGCATGCAGTTCGGCATTACTCCAAACTGAATTTGTACCAGCACCAGCAGGACTTACAGTATTCCAACTCCCACTATATTGCACATCAATTCCTGCTTCAGCATAAGCTGATTTAACAGTTAAAGTCCTTACTGCTGCACCTGGTGGAAGAGCTAATGCTCCTGTATTGTAAGAACTAAATGGGGTAATACCTTGAACTTTATCTTGTTCATACTGAACGGTACGAAAATAATTAGACTGAAAAGCACAAACATATGACGAGCCAACAACACCTGCTCCATTGTGAAACACTACATTTGCTGATGAAGCAGGAAGAAAAATTGAAACCCGAGGAATAGTTACTTTTATATGAGGATAAAGTGTAATTCCTGAAGAAAATGTAGCTAATCCAGCAATAGTAACTAAGTTATTAACTATAGTTATTGTTGGGGAATTAACAATAAATGATTTCTCATATATAACTGTTAGTCCAGAAATTTTATATAAGTCGCCGCTAATACGTTTCATTGGGCGTTTTCCATCTATATCAACTCTTAGTTCAAGTCTATATTGACCACTTTGACCAACATAGCGCCCGCTAACTAATCTTAAAGGAACATTTATTGCCGCAACATTATCACTAGCAAAGGAATTTTCTGTTGATTCCATGCTAGCAAGTTCTTCTAACGACCACTCATGGTTTAATAAATTATCACAACATTTTTCCATAGTAACTCCTATTAGAGCAAATGCTCTACCATATAAATTTCCAGAAATATTTCGTACTAAAAAAGACGTGTTTATAATAAGAAAACATACAAAATTTTTCCGGCAAAATAATGAGTACACTATAGTGAGGGTTAAATTTTAATATAATTCAGGAATTTATCTTATTTTTGCTTGATACAATACTGATTTGGCGGCTACCAACTATTTCTAACTGGATAAACAAAAATTAAACAAGATTTGTTAGATAAGGAAATAATATTTAGCAAATTCTTGGTAGTTGATCACCTACAAGCATATCTACAATTCTACTACCACCAAAACTTGTTACCATTGCGACTATGGCACTAGGAGTTGATTTAACTTCACCTATTATAGAAGCATTTTGCCCTAAAGGATTTTTCTTTATTCGCTCTAAAACCTGTTCTGCAACGTCAGAGGAAACGATAGCAATTAATTTACCTTCATTAGCAACATACAAAGGATCTAGCCCTAAAATCTCACAAGCACCATTAACTTCTTCTTGAATTGGAATATTATTTTGATAAACCTCAATATAGACATTAGAGCTTAAAGCTATTTCATTTAATGTAGTAGCAATTCCTCCTCTAGTTGGGTCGCGCAGGCAATGAAGGGAATTTAGTTTTCCTAAGCTAGTAACTTCATTAATAATATCTTGAACTAAAAAATTTAGCGGGGCTGTATCGCTTTTAATATCGGCCTCAAGTTCAAGTTCACCTCTTGCAATCATAATTGTTGTTCCATGATCGCCTATTGTCCCGCTCACTATTACTTTATCTCCTGCTTGAGCAAGTGTAGAAGAAATTTGCACATTTGATTCAATAAGACCTATGCCCGAAGTATTAATAAATAATTTATCTACACTACCTTTTTCTACAACCTTTGTATCACCTGTAACTATTTGGATTTGTGCTTTTTGTGCGGCTATTTGCATTGACTGAACTATTTTTTTTAAGTCTTCAACTAAAAAACCTTCTTCAATTATAAAAGCAGCAGAAAGATAAAGCGGTTTTGCTCCACTCATTGCCAAATCATTTATAGTTCCATAAATAGCAAGTTTTCCAATATCTCCTCCAGGAAAAAAAATTGGGTTAACTACAAATGAATCTGTTGTAAAAGCAAACCTTAAACTATCTAACTTATTTACACTGTTAGTTTTATTAACTTGATGGCTGATACTAAACACTGCTTGGTCTTCAAGTTTTTCTAAAATAGGATTTCTTAAATATTCTAGAAATAGCCCTTCTACTAACTGATGAGTAGCTTTTCCACCGCTACCATGGGCTAGGGTAATAAATTTATCTTTTATATCTACTTTTTTTCTTCTTGAATTTTCGGCCATTTGAAATAATGATGATGGATTAAAATCTTGTGCCATAGTGTATATCTAGCATTATCAAATAGTTAGATTGATAGATTATTATTTAAGCGTTGAACCACTTTTGAAAGCCTACCAAAGTTGTAATAAGCAGCACATGCCCCCTCAGATGAAACCATACAAGCGCCTATAGGGGTTTCAGGTGTACAAGCAGTGCCAAAAACCTTACACTCCCAAGGTTTTTTCACCCCTTTTAGGATTTCACCACATTGACAAGCTTTATGGTCTGCAACTTGTAAGCCCGCTACCCGAAATTTAAGCTCTGCATCAAATTCAGCATATTTTTGACGTAGCTTCATACCACTATAAGCTATTGAGCCTAAACCCCGCCATTCAAAAGAGTCTCGGGCTTCAAAAACTTCTAAAATAGCCTGTAATGCTCTTTGATTACCATTTTCCTCAACTACCCGTTTATATTGGTTTTCTACTCTAGCTTCATTATTAACTATTTGTTTTACAACCATATAGACTGATTGCAAAATATCAAGAGGTTCAAAACCAGAAATTACAATAGGTTTTTTATAATCACTAGCAATAAATTCATAAGGCTTTGTTCCAATAACTGTAGAAACATGTCCTGGCCCAATAAAGCCATCAAGTTTAAGATCTGGCGAGTCTAAGAGTGCTTTAAGCACAGGTACAACCATTATATGGTTTGCAAAAATACTAAAATTTTTAATTCCTTCTTTAGCAGCCTGTAAAATGGTCATTGCTGTTGATGGTGTAGTAGTTTCAAAACCAATTGCAAAAAAAACTATCTCTTTATCAGGGTTTTTCTTAGCGATTTTTAGAGCATCAAGAGGTGAGTAAACCATTCTTATATCTGCACCTGAGGCTTTAGCTTGAAGTAAACTTATTTTTGACCCTGGCACACGCATTGTGTCACCAAAAGTAGTAAAAATAACTCTAGGACTGCACGCAATCGATATAGCATCATCAACACGACCAAGCGGAATTACACAAACAGGACAACCCGGGCCATGAACCATAGTAATATTTTCAGGTAACAAGTCTTCAATCCCGTACTTAAAGATTGTATGTGTGTGACCTCCACAAACTTCCATTATACTCAATGGTTTATTTGTTATTTCTAGGAGTTCTTGCAAGAGTTTTTTAGCTAATTCTTCTGATCTATATTCATCTATATATTTCATAGTTTCTTACATATAATGAGCTATTTATTAAAGCTTTAGAAGTTTATTTTAACTGTTATAAAATATCTTTTTCTGGCATTTCACCTAATTCTTCTAAGAGTCGTAGGGTTTCTTTAGCCTGTTGTTCATCAATTTTATTCATAGCAAATCCAACATGGATTAGAACATAGTCTCCTATATTTACTTCAGAAGGATCAAGGAATGCTGTATTAATATTACGTTTTACTCCACCGATTTCGACTTTAGCAATTGAGTTTTCTTTATCAACAAATTCAATAATTTTTCCTGGTATTGCTAAACACATTTATTTAACCTTTTTGTAATAATTTTTGTATAAATTCTAGCCACTCGTCCATCCCTTGGCCGCTTTTTGCCGATAATTCAAAAACCTTTATACCTGGGCGTACAGCTTGGATATTTTTATAAGCTAGCAAAAAGTCAAACTCAACAGCCTTGGCTAAATCTAATTTTGTAATTACTGCTATATCAGCAGTATTAAAAATAGTTGGATATTTAAGTGGCTTATCTTCACCTTCAGTAACAGACATTAATACTATACGAAGAGCTTCGCCAAGATCATAGCTTGATGGACAAACAAGATTGCCTACATTTTCAATAAATAAACAATCAAGACTCTTTAAGTCCCAGTCTTTTAAGGCATTTTCAACCATTTGAGCATCTAAGTGGCAAATTGTCCCTGTAATAATCTGTTTAACAAGAGCATTTGTTGAACTTAGCCTTATAGCATCATTATCTGTAGCTAAATCACCTACAAGGACAGCAACAGAGTATTTCTGATACATCCAAGAAAGAGTTTTTTCTAAAAGTTTAGTTTTCCCAGAACCAGGGCTTGAAACAAGACTTATTACATAAACTCCTGATTTTTCAAATTTTTGGCGTAAAGATTGAGCTAAAAGATCATTTTGTTTTAAGATTTTCTCTCTAACTTCAACTAAACGAGGAGGTATAGTCATGTTTGAATCTCCAGAGCAACTATTTCTAATTCTCTACCTTGTTTAACATCAAATGTTAAGGTATTGCAAATAGGACAAGAAAAATTTTGTATAGAGATTAAAGTTCTCTCTTTTTGACAAACAGAGCAATACACTATAACTGGTAATTCTTCAATTACTAAGCGCGAGCCTTGAAAAATAGTTCCTTCACAAGCAATATTGTAAGAAAAAAGTAAGGCTTCTTTAACTACGCCAGAAAGTTGCCCTAATTTAATATAAATAGCTTCTACTCTTAAGGCATTTTGCCGTGTAACTTCTTCTTTGGCTACCTCTAACATACTTCTAACAATGGATAATTCGTGTATAACTTTACTCCTTATAACTGATAGAAAATTATGGAAAAATATTTAGAGTATTTTTTATAAAGTGTTTTCTTTACTTTCAAGCTTAACTTTGAAATAATATTTTGTCTAAAATCACACTAAATAAATCAAAACACAACCCCCATCGAAAGTTAAAAATTAAGCGAGGAAACACCTATGGCTAAAATAATCCACAAGTTATTTTTTTGCCTCTTTCTAGCCTTATCAATCAAATCAATTTATGCTCAAGGTGGTGCAACATCAGTAAATATTATTGGTAAAGTGACAGATGAACAAGAGGCTAATATAATTGGGGCAATCGTTACAGCAAAAAACATAAATACAAATATTACCCGAGAAGTAAGTACTCAAGATGATGGATCTTTTAATCTTGTGCAACTCCCGCCTGGAAGCTATGAAATTACTATATCAGCTACAGGATTTTCTAAACAAATGATTGTTAGAGATTTAGCACTTGGAACTACTTCTTTATTTGATTTTAAGCTTAAACTAGGAGAAAGTTCTGAAATTATAGAAGTCTTTGCTGATGCTGGCGTTAATTCTACTAAAACAGAAAGCAGCACTAATATTAGTCGAGATTCTATAAATAATCTTCCTATTAATCGACGTAATTTTCTAGATTTTACTCTTACCTCAGCCCGTGCAACCCCTGATCGTGTTCCAGCACAAGGTACAGCACCATCTTCAGGAATATCTTTTAATGCCCTGCCAGCCCGTTTTAATAACATTACAATTGATGGTGTAGATAATAACGATGTTATAACAGGCACATCTCGCACAACCTTTAGTCAAGAAGCCGTTCAAGAATTTCAAGTAGTTAGTGATAGCTATTCTGCTGAATTTGGCCGTGCTATAGGTGGTGCAATTAATATTGTTACTAAAACCGGTGGAAATGATTTCCATAATAATACATTTTTCTTTTTACGTAATGATGCTACTAGTGCAAGAGACGTTTTTGCAGATAAAGAGCCTCCTTATGAGCAATATCAATTTGGTACTGCTCTTAGTGGGCCAATAAAACGAGATAAAGCTTTTTTCTTTACCTCATTTGAAAGGCTTTCTGTTAAACAAAGCAATATTGTTACTATTTCTAATAACACAGTTGATGCTTTAATAAGACAGAAATTTTCTACAATAAGAAATGGTGCAATTCCTTTAGGTGTAGGCACTACAACATTTTTAGCTCGTGTAGATGCTAATATCACCCCTAATAATTTGTTTTGGGTACGCTATAACGGAGGCTTTAACTATAATGGCGCATTTGAACCTTTTGGTGGCCTTACAGCAGAAACTAACGGAGGAATTTTAAGGCAAGAGGATAACTCTGTTGCTGCAAGCAATACTTATATAAATTCTAGACTAAATCTTATTAATGAAACCCGTGTTCTTTATGGTAGACGTACTACTAAGTTAATTTCTTTAGATACTAATAAAGGCCCTCTTTTAAGTTTAATTGCCGCTGAAGGAAGTATTACTTTAGGCCGTAATCAAGTCCTAGACCAAGACCGATTAGAAGAATCTTACCAATTTGTAAATAACACCTCCCTAAATAGAGGTCGTCAGGAAATAAAATTTGGTGTTGATTTTAGTTATTTAGATATGAGAGGCCAATTGCCGTTTTTCTTTGGTGGTCAAGCACTTTTTGGCCCTTTGCCTCTTAGCCCAACAGCAGGAGTACTTTCTGGCCTGCAAGCTCTTGATCCTAGTCTGCGAACCTCCCAACAAATACAATTTCTTAATTCCATTAACCCAGGACTTGCTAATTTGCCAATTCCAAGAACTTTTTTACAAGGATTTGGGGATGACAGACTTATCACCTATGCTAGGTTCCTCTCTTTATATGTTCAAGATAAAATCAAAGTTAGATCTAATTTAGTAGTAAATGCAGGTCTTAGATTTGATACAAATCAAGTTGGCTTTACTCCACGTAATAGTGGGATTTTCTCTCCTAGACTTGGACTCTCCTATAGAATAAAAGAAAAACTTCGGTTTAGTTTATCTTATGGAATTTTTTCTGGAGTTCCTCTAGTAGGAGTTTTAGGAGCCGCTCAAGTTAGTGGCGATAGAGTTAAAATTGTAGTCTTGCCTTTTCCTCTTTCAGTATCAGCTTTTGCTCAACCTAATAGAAGGTTTCCTAATAATGGGACAATCCCACCTCAACTTAACTTTGTTCCTCAATTAAGCCAAGAAATCAATGTTGAGCCTGACTTACAAGATAGTTATAGCCAACAAATAACAGCATCTTTTGATTATGCATTTGACTCTAAAACTTTCCTTAGTGTTAGCTATAACTTTTCTCAAGGAGTTAAGCTTTTTGGTGTTCGTCAAATTAATCCTATTATTCGTCCTATTGTAGGTAATCCAGTTCAAAGTGCAGTAAGCGGTCGAGTAAACACTAAAGCAGGCGGAATTTTTGAGTATGAATCAGGTTTTAATAGCAATTACAATGCAGTTACTTTTCAGTTTGAGAGAAAATTTGATAAACGCTTTAGCCTACTAGCTCATTACACTTTTTCTAAAGCAATTGATGATACATTAGACTTTCGCACTATTGTCCAAGAAACTCAAGATCCATTACAAATTGGCAATGAGCGAGCACTCTCTGTGCAAGATCTGCGTAGCCGTTTTGTAGCCTCTGGAATCTATGATTTAAGCTACTTAAAAAACCCTATTATTGGGGATATGCAAATTTCTACAATTATCAATATAAATTCTGGACGGCCTTATAATTTACTTGTAGGCTCTGATCTTAATCTAAATGGAGATAACCCACCTGGCGATAGACCTTTAGGCATATCTAGAAATGCTGGTGTAACTCCAGGTTTTGCTAATGTTGATTTTAGAATTTCTCGTAAATTAAAAATTAAAGAAAGCTTTAGTCTACAAGGCTATGTTGAGTTTTTTAATTTGTTTAACCGAGTAAATATCAACGAAGTAGCACGAATTTTTCCTTTAGATTCTCAAGGGAAATTTAACCTACCTAAACAAGATAATGGACGCTTTATTGTGCCTAAAAGTAATTTCCGTAGCGCTTTTGCACCTCGCCAGATCCAAATAGGTTTTAGACTGACTTTTTAACTCTGTAAAACTAGACTAGAGTTTTAAAAAGAGATTAGAATAGTTTTTTGTCCTGAGAGATCACCCTCAGGACAAAAAATTAATATCTAAAATAATACATTAAACCTAAATGCTTTCTAAACTCCCTAGCTCAAAACTATTTCGTACTATTATTTATCTTCCAGCAAAACTATATGAACTTATTATAAGGATTCGTATTGTCCTTTATGAATATCAATATATAAAACCAAAAGAGCTAAACAAAGTTGTAATTAGTATTGGCAATATTACTCTAGGAGGAACAGGAAAAACCCCTTTAGTAGAATATATTGCTAAATTCCTTAATGATGAAAGCCTAGAAACAGCAATAATTAGCCGAGGCTATAAACGTCAAGATAAATCAAAACCAATAGTTATAGTTTCAGATGGAAAACAACTTTTAGCTTCACTTAAAGAAGCAGGCGACGAGCCGTTTATGCTAGCAGAAAAACTTAAGGAAATAAAAATAGTCATAGGCTCAAATCGCTTTGAAGCTGGAAAGTTAGCCATAGAAAAATTAGGTTGTGAAGTTATTTTATTAGATGATGGTTTTCAACATCTACAACTTAAACGTGATCTAGATATTGTTGTAATTGATGCTACAAACCCATTTGATAATGGCGAGGTAGTACCATTAGGAAGGCTTAGAGAGCCTATTTATGGGCTTAAACGGGCGCAAATGCTGATTGTCACACGCTCAGACCGAAATTTAGACCGTGATTTAATTTTTAATATACTTAGTGGATTAGATCTAAATATTCCAATAATTTACGCTTATCACGATTTTGTAGGGCTTCGAGAACTAACCACCAATAAACCTGCACCAATTCGCAAGCTTGTTAATGCTAAGATTGCGGTGTTATGTGCCTTAGGTAATCCTAAAGTTTTCATTGAAGACTTAGAGCACTACCAAGCCAAAGTCGTTTCACAACATACCTTTATTGACCATCATAATTATCAACAATCAGATATAGACCAAGTTCTTAGCCAAGCTAAATTAGCTAAGGCAGAATTTATTGTAACTACAGAAAAAGATGCTGTAAAAATAAAGAAGTTCTCTTTTGATTTACCTATTTATATTTCAGAAATAAAAGTGGAATTTGAAGATGAGATAAGACTTAAGTCTATTTTGCTAAAAGCTGTAACAAAAAAGCTTAAAAGCAAGTAATCAAGATAAAGAAAGGTTCGTAGTTTATTGCTACGAACCTTTCTTGTCTTTGCAAATTAGCCTAGTATTTTTAATTATAGCTAGAACCAATGCTTACTGTTCTTACTGTTAATACAAATGAATAGCCTTTAGGATCGGGGCCTGTTTTAGTTCTTCCTGAATTTAGTGAAGCACAACCTAATTGTGGTCTTACTGACCTAAACGAAACAAGATTTGCTATACTTCCATCTGGAAGAAGGCATTCTAGAATTACTAGATTGCCTGATCCTCTTGCTTTGCAGTCCCCACCTGGTTGAATCCTTTCGCCTTCTTCAAGAGATCTTACACTACCATCAGGGTTTAAAATGTATCCCGTAGAACAATCACGGGGTTGGGAAAAGCCTGTGTCAGAATCATAAAGAGGGCAAGGATCAACGATAAGAGGTTTTCTTTCACAAGCGCTGCCAGCACCATAGAATTGATTTGGATAAAATTCATTGATTAGGTAAACATCATAGTAGATAACAAGAGGCTGTTTGATATCGCCAAGATTAGCACCATTGGTAGTAGCAATAACATCAGCACGGGTTAACCAATGATAAAGCTCACCTCTTCTTTTTCCTATA
>JACQZQ010000031.1 GCA_016213785.1 Acidobacteriota bacterium | reverse complement strand
TTTCTATACTTATTCTTTTTCTATCTATACATTCTCTATTATTCATATTTTACTTTTATTTTTTGTATCGAATATTATATTTATTACTTCCTTTCTTCCTCTTCCTCTTTACTCTCGCTTTCCTGTCACTTTTATTTTTTAACTACTTTTTATCTAGGGGGCATAACCCTAAGTTCAGCGGCGAAGGGTTGTTGCGGAGCGACAACCCCGAGTCCGCTGCAACGTTTGTTCGGTGCGAAAAAGAATAACAGTTTATAAAGTTAAAGACGCATAAAATCAACAGGATACCCGTTACAACCTGAGATACAGCCGTCAATAGAAGGTTCAACAAAATACCATTTCCCATCGCGTTGAGAAGTATAGAAGTAAGCACTATAAATTTTCTCTTCACTGGGATGCTCAACAGTTAAAGTAAAACTAATAACCCAATCTGCTGGCCAAGTACCTGTTTTATCTTTAATCATTTTTGTAAACTTAAAACTAGTAATTTTGTGACGAAAACCAGAAGGATAATATTTTTGCCGTTGTGCAATAAATTGAGGTTTGTAGTCTGAAAAATGTAAAAAAAGATACTGTGTGTAAGATTCCCAATCGCCTACATTTCCACAGTCGATTAATAATTGGAGTTGTTGAGTAATTTTGCCAATCTCTAAATCACTTAAAGCCTGCTTCTTTTCCTGGGGGATTCCTAATATTGTTAAACTAAGCGCACATACCACTACAACCATTATTACGCATTTACTAAATACTTTTTTTAACAACATTTCACAACCCTTTCTAACCTTTGTACTTTATACAATCTTCATTTCTCCCTACTTTTCCCTTTTGCCTACACTTTGTGTACTCTCGCACCGAACCCTAAGTTCAGCGGCGAGGGGCGGTCGGTGAGCCTTGGCGAACCGACGCCCCGAGTCCGCTGCAACGTTTGTTCGGCCTCTTATTCTGTAACCGAAGGAAAACCAATAAGAATAATAAAACAAAAAGCAAAACCAAGGCAGGAAAATTTATAAGACCCGACATGCCGAAAGAACAGCAAATAAATCTCAAAACAAGAAATTCAAACAAAAACAAAACAAGCAAAAAACTCTTAGTTTCTCGGAGAGAAACAGGCGGTAGTCCTTGTTCTAGCTTGTTTTGTCGTCATTGTTAAATTAGGCTCTTGCCTTACGTACCACTTTTTTGAAACAGAAAAAAAGCCGTAGGCCGTCCGCCGCAGGCGGGCGGCCTTTTCTTACTTCTCTAATATTATTGTTTTTCAATAGGTTAGCAAATTTTGAATTTTTAAAACTTTGTACCATTATTATTTTTTTAATACTACTTCTATGTTTCTTTCTTCTATTTTTTGCTATTTACTCTTTTTTCTGCGTTTTTCTTACTTTATAAATACTCTTAAACCTATGTTTCTATATTTCTTCACCTTTCTATTTGTAGGGATCCAAGAGGCCGAACCCAAAGTTCAGCGGCGAGGGCTGTTGCGGAGCGACAGTCCCGAGTCCGCTGCAACGTTTGTTCGGCTTCTTATTACCAATAAAGAAAATACTAAAAAACTAATAATGCCTAGCAATTAATTGCAATGTACATAACTCATCCAATATAGGCGTAAAATTACCAAATCCAACCGAATTTAGAGTATAAATGGAGTTATCTGTTAATTCAGGTAATCTAGGTTTAAATCGGCTCTTCCGTATCTTGCGGGGAAGGTCTATATATAGTAGAGTATTATTATTAGTAAAAAGAAAGTAATAAAATTTATATGCTGTATTATCAGTAAATTAGCAAAAGCAACATAACAAATACTTCCACTTTATATCATTGTATTTTATTGATTATACAACAGTTAATATTTTAGTTATGATTTGCTACCACAACTAATTGTGCCTCCACGCAAGATCCGGAAGAGCCTTTAAACTCTCTATAACTATATGATTATCAGTAGGGTTTGGATAAATAAACTCAACATCTAATGTATAAAGGTTAAAGTTTAATACCCTACGTAATTCTATAGAAATTGCTTGAGTATCTGTATAAGGATAAAATTCTGCCAGTATTTTTTCTGCAATTTTATCAGGAGAGTTATATGTGTAAAAATTAATTTCAGCGATTACTCGTTTGACTTTATTATTTATATCAACATCATAATTAGAAATATCCCTAGATTCATTAACTAACTCATTTATTGCAGGTTTAATTTCATTGGTAATGTCTCCATTACCAGGAAGTAATACTAAATCTGAAAATGTATATAAGTTTTTATAACCAATCCTACAGTTATTTTCATGAAAAAAATGCATACTAAGATAACACTTATCCGAAACATTATAAGCCACACTATTTATAGCTTCATTATTAAACCACCTATGAGGTATTGTTTCCTGTTTGACTTTTAATAAGTCTTTAAGTTTGAAAATTATATAGTTTGTTCGAACTAAATCAAAATCCTTTATTTTATCGATACTCACATTAATTTCCTTACACTATTTATTACCACTTATCTGAGAAAGAAGCCGAACGCCAAGTTCAGTGGCGAGGGTGAGGCGGCGAGTGTTACGAGCCGACTACCCGAGTCCACTGCAACGATTGTTATGCCCCAAGCAATAGCAGAAGAAGCCAAAACCCAAACAAAGAATAATCCAAAGCCACCCAAGAAACAGATAAAAGCAGTGATGTAAAACAATGCAGTGAGCAATGACAAGCAAGCAAAGAGTTGCAACACAATGTGCCTCTGCAACGTGGTTTTATCAGCAGCAAATAGAATATGAAACTCTATTGAGGTTTTATCAAAAGCCTATTGAATTTGATTCTCTATTATTGTTTTATCAAATGCTGATTGAATTTGATAATCTAAACGTTCAAACTCAAAACTACCAATTAGCTCTTCAATCCTTAATCTCTTCTCTTTCAACCAGTTACGCATTTTTCTATTATAGCATTTTCCCCTCTTTTATCAATGGTTACATTTTCGCTCATTTCTCTTTTCCCTTCTTTTTGCCTGTTATGGCGAGCATTGTTCACACTAATGGGGCATAACGCCAAGTTCACCCGCACC
>JACQZQ010000029.1 GCA_016213785.1 Acidobacteriota bacterium | reverse complement strand
TCATTTTCTGTATTTGTGAAGAAAATCTGGTTTACTAGGATTTTTACCGATCAGATAAGTTATTGATATTGAATAACTTAGTAAAGGGAGCGCGATTTCTGGCTTTCGCCATCATCGCGTTTACAGAAAATGATTTACACCCCCCTTATAGATGGGCTTCTGAAATTTTTCACGAGTTTAGTAAGCAAGTAACTGGTTTTGAGTCGGCTAGAGTGCAGCAAGGAGGAAGCGGTTACTCGCCACTTTCGTTTGAGTTGTGTAGCGCAGTCTTTGGTTCAATCTTCTGATACTTCGCCTTCAAAATCTGAAAAATATTCTTTTGCCAACGGTTCTATCACCTTTGGTCAGAAAGTCCGTTCTATTGTTCGCCAAGCTTGGCATTCTTTACTTTCCTTAGCCCATAATCTTTTTGCCCAAGGCCGTGACTTTGATGATGTCTTACAGCTTTTAGTTCCTGCTTAAGCATACAAACTTAAGCCTATTTTTGTTAACTTTCAAAGTCGTGTAAATAAGAAAAAGATAAACTATCCCTTGGTATACTTTAATACATATTTAACCTATCCTACTTATACATATATTCTTTAAGGATATTTACTGTTTTAGGTAATTCTTGTTTTTCTAGAGTATCTAAATACTCATCTAGCAGCTTAGGCGGATTTTTTAATCTTTGACGAATTTTTTCAACAGTAGCACAAACAACCCTGGGATTTAAGCTTATCTGGTGTTCTATAAATATATCTGGGTGTTGGGCCTCTATACTATACTTAGATAATTCTGTTCTTGGAAAGTCTTTTAAGTTCTTTGTTACAATGGTACTGGCACCACAATGAATTGCTGCGGCCAAAACATGTCTATCGTCAGGATCTGGCAAACTTATACCTTCTATTAAAGCTTCATAGCCTGTCACTAATGAATCTAGTATTGTATTATTCATTAATTGTCTTGTTCGTTCCAACTTTTCAATAGAAGTGTTTGGGCGAGTCTCTAACACACTCCTTACCCATTCATCATGAATTTCATTCGTCCAGCGCGCTCTAAATAAACCTGTTGTAGCTAATTCTACCAATAAATCTCTAAGAGGAGCAGAATATAAAACACAAGCATCATAGACTACTATGAAATTAGACATTAATTTAATACCCCAGATCCATTTCTTGAGCTAAAGCTACTAGTTCATCCATATTTTTGTCTTGTTCTTGTTGATGCTTGTGTTTGAACTCAAGTAGATCCTTAAACAATACTCTACGGTGTGTTCCTACTTTGTGAAAGGGCATCTTTCCTTCTTCAAGTAATTTTACTAAAAAAGGTCTAGACACATTTAACAGATCAGCAGCTTCTTGTGTAGTAAGTTCTTGGTGTATTGGCCTTATTGTTATTGCATCTCCCTTTGAAATATGTACCAAAATGTCAACCAACAATCTAAATGCTATATTAGGAATTTCTACTACTTCACTACTATCTGAATCGTCTATTATTTTGATGCTACGAGCATCCTTGTTTTTTATATATTGTGCTAAAACTCGGCTACTTATTTCTGCCAAATTCATTTCTTGTTCTGTGGGTGTTATTGGCTCCCTGACTGGTATGGCTGACATTATTTTTTCTCCTAAAAGTCTCTACCAAGTTAATAGATTTTGTAGTTAGGTTAAACGAAATAAACGAAACGGTCAATAACTCCTCTACTCAGGTTAATATTTGACCGTTTGGGTTAATGTTTGTATTCGAGCATCGCTTTGAGCCAGGTTCACAATAAGCTTACCTTTGTTTTTGGCTACACTATTCTCTTAGGTAGCTTGGTTATCCTTTGAATATTGCCATAAAGCACGATCTAATACTCTCATACTAATAGAATTACGCTCAGCTATTTCTCTACAAAATAGAACATAATCCCACCAAAACGAGAATGAGTATTGAGTAGTATTTTCACTCATTACAGACCACAAAGCCCTTACATCCAATATTGGATAGGGGTTAAGATGAAAGAAGTGGAGAATAACAGATGCTGATGGCCAAGAAATCCCATTTAACAGTGTTAGAACCTCAATTTTAGAGCGTTCTTCTTTGGCACTAAAAGACCAAAAAGTAATTTCTTTAACATATTCATTAGAGTTCGTTTCAATATGTTTTGTGCTTCTTGGAGATTTCCAATAAGCAATCTTTTGGCTCTTCCGTAATTGGCGTGGAAGGCACAAGATATAGTGTTAAGAAAAAGAACCAAAAAGAGAATAACCTTCGAGATCAAGAAAGATTCTTTGAAAAAGGTGAGAAGGGTTAAAAATGCCATAGCAGCGACGCTTGA
>JACQZQ010000030.1 GCA_016213785.1 Acidobacteriota bacterium | reverse complement strand
TTGAATCTTCTTTTTCTTTGATTGAACGCATGTTGCCCAAAAGCATTCATGCTGTCACTTCTAAAGGCTTTGAGCTTAAGTGCGCTCTTTTTGTCTTAGCTCTTTCTTTTAACTTTTTTGCTTAGGTCGCAACTTGGACTACCTTATATTAATAAGTAAATAAATTAGAAAAATATTTTTAGACTAAATTTTTAGAGTTAAGACAAAAACTAAACTTGAAGGATTATTGTCATCAAGCTATAATCTGCCATCTCGCTAAATAAGAAAAGTTCGGTGTAGGGGAGTAGATCACCTCTAGGTTTGGTAATAGCGTCAAGACGGTTGCTTATGCCAAGTAACCCGCGTTACCATTTGAGTTTTATGACTCAAAGATCAAGACCTTTTGCGGCAAATGCTGCAAGAGGTCTTTTTATTTTTGGTGAGTTATTTTATAAATCTAACTGTTAAGTTGTTAAGAAAGGAATATTTTATGTCAGAACAAGTTTTAGGATGGGTAGGCTTTCACCTTTTTGTATTTATAATGCTAGCCATAGATTTAGGCATTGCTAGCCGTAAATCAAAAGAAATAGAAATAAAAGAGGCAATGGTTTGGAGTGGTGTTTGGATAACTATTGCACTTCTCTTTAATGGCTTTGTCTATTATTGGAAAGGGCTTGAAGCTGCAACAAACTTTCTTGCAGGTTATTTAGTAGAAAAATCTCTTAGTGTAGATAACTTGTTTGTTTTTGTATTGATTTTTTCTTACTTTAAGGTTCCGCCCGTTTATCAAAGAAAAGTTCTTTTTTGGGGCATATTAGGTGCGCTTATAATGCGTGCTATCTTTATTATTGCAGGGGTTCAAATTATAAGTTACTTTTCTTGGGTAATGTATATTTTTGGTGCCTTTTTGGTATTTACTGGTATTAAGCTAGTTACAGAAAAAGATAAAGAAATTGACCCAGAAACTAACCCTGTTCTTAAACTATTTCGCAAATTTATTCCTATAAAAACTGATTATGGCGTAGGTAAATTTTTAGTAAAAGAAAATGGGGTGTGGTATGCTTCGCAACTCTTTGTAGTACTTATAGTTGTTGAAACTACAGACGTTATTTTTGCTGTAGACTCTGTTCCTGCTATCTTAGGTATTGTTAACCCCCCTGACACTTTTATTGTCTATACCTCAAATGTTATGGCTATTTTAGGCTTACGCGCTCTTTATTTTGCTTTAGCTGGAATTATGGGTATGTTCCATTATCTTGCCTATGGCCTATCAGCAATACTAGTTTTTATTGGTGTAAAAATGATTATTGCTCAACTTGGCTATCATATCCCAACCCCAATTGCTTTAGGCGCAGTAGCCGCTGTTTTAGCTATATCTATAGTTGTTTCCATTATGTTTAAACCCGCAGAAGAAAAATCTATTAAACCTATTGAGTAGTCTACATTCTTAATAGGGGCAGATAGATAATTCTGTCCCTATTAAAAATCGCCACTAATTATAATACTTAAACGAAAAATATTAAAAAACAGTAAAGCTATATATTTTCCTTAAGAACTATGTCTTGGGTTAACTTTATTTTACAGCCTCAGTATTGATGGCATAGAAGTTTTAACCTAGGAATATATCAAGCTTTTAAGGGTTTATGAATTTTAAACTCCCAATTATCCTAAAAATAATTGTTGAAGTTGACTTTTACTTGCCAAAGGGTTTTAATTTTCAGTAAGAAAGTTTACAAAATTATAGAGAAAAATTTATGAAAATATGCCCTCGTTGTCATTTGAGGTATGAAAACCAAGATAGTATTTGCCAACAAGATGGAGTTAGATTAGAAGCTATACAAGAAGACAAAAAACAAATGTTTGATGCTTTGATAGGTACAATTTTGGAAGGGCGTTACAAAATCATTTCTAAGATTGGTCAAGGTGGCATGGGGGCTGTCTATAAAGCTGAACAAGTTAGAATGAATCGTATTTGTGCAATTAAAGTCATCCCAGAAGAGATGGCTCAAAATGGCGATGCAATAGAGCGTTTTAACCGTGAAGCCCAAATGTCAGCACTTATTAATGATCCGCATGCTGTAACAGTTTATGATTTTGGGGAAACTAATAATGGAATGTATTTCCTTGCAATGGAGTATGTAGAGGGCGAAACTCTAGCAAGTTTAATTAAGCGTGAGCGAATAATACAATTAAACCGTACTTTTGATATAGTTAGACAAGCTGGTCAAGCCTTAGCTTGCGCTCATAATCAAAATATTGTGCATAGGGACTTAAAGCCAGATAATATAATGCTAGCAAAAAAGGATGGGAATGATTGGGTAAAAGTTTTAGATTTTGGTATTGCTAAACGCGCAATTGATGATAAAAGCAATGATTTAACCCAAACAGGGATGGTTATAGGCACTCCACTTTATATGTCTCCTGAACAGTTAGCAGGAGAAAAGCTAGATCCTAGGTCAGATATCTATAGTTTTTCCATAATTGCTTATCAGCTTTTAACAGGAAAATTACCTTTTTCTGGAGAAAATGCGCAGTCAATTATGGTAAAAAGAATTACTGAAAACCCCATTCCACCTACAGTAGCTAACCCTCAAGTAATGATTCCTCCAGGGGTTGAGGCCGCGATTATGAATGCACTTGTTCGTAATCGTAATATGAGAACTCCAACTATTCAAAAGTTTGTTGAACAATTTGATCAAGGTATTAAAGATTTTAATAACTATAGAGGGAAGACTTCCCCTAACGTTACAATTCCAACATCTCCTCAACCTCAAATTCCATTTGTGCCAACACCTGGAGTTATTCCACCAACACAAAATATTCCTAGTGGGCCTCAATCTGTACCAGGTTCTCAACCAGGCTTTACGCCACCAAATTTAGGAGGTTTTCCGCCTAATCAAAACCCTACAGCTTATCCTATTCCACCAGGACAAATGCCTTTTCCTAGCCAACCTATATCAGGGATGCCAACAAATCCAAAGCCTTTTAATAATCCGACTATACCAACTCCACCACCTTATCCACCGCCCAATAATCCAAAGCCAGGACAAGTACCTATATCAGGACAAATACCATCTTATCCAAATGCTAATACTGGCCCTTCTATTCAGCCACCAAAAACTCAACAGCCACAATTTCCACCTACACAATCAATGCCTCAACCTAATGCAGGTTTTCCTTACCAACAGCAAAATGTTGCACAACCATTAAATAGCCCTTATTCTCCACAACCAATGCAACCAGTTCAGCCCCCCTTTCCCCCACAACCACAAATTTTGCCCAAAGAGAAAAAGAAGTCATATAAAACCTTTTGGATTTTTGCAGCTATTTTTATTTTTGTCGTACTTGCAGGTTCTTGTAGCGTTTGTGTTCTTGTACTTAATGCAGAGAATTCACCTAACTCTACACCAGTGGAAGATCCTATAAATAGGACTGCTGAGACAACCAGTAATGATTTAAATAATAATTCTACAGATAAATGGTCTAATAATTCATCCGACACTAAAGATGATTATTATGAAAAAGGCGTAAACTATCTAGATGAAGAAAATTATGAGCTTGCAATTAAAGAGTTTAAGTTAGCTATAGAATTAGACCCAAACTTTTTAGAAGCACAAGAAAACTTAGCTGTAGCTCTTTATAACATAAAACAATATGATAATGCCCTAGAAGCTTTTATTAGAGCTAATCAACTAGACTCATCTAATCCCTTAACTTTAGCTTTTATGGGGTTTTCTTATCAACTTACTAATAAGATAGACTTAGCTAATGAGGCTTATGATAATTTCTTAGAAAATTATGCTGATGATCCATACACTAGTTTTATTAAAAGAGTAAAATCTGGTAACAGCTTACCTCCAGAAAAAATTTCTTATGATGATGGGGATTAATAAGTAATAAGTAGTAAGTGGTATAGTGGTTTAGGAAAAATAGAAGGATTAAAATTTATAGCGCATACGGGGCTCGAACCCGTGATCTCGGCCTTGAGAGGGCCGCGTGTTAACCACCTACACTAATGCGCCAGAGCTTTAAGCGCCGAGTATAGATTATTGACTTTCCACTGTCAATCTATTAGCTACCAAAATTATCATCACCCTCTAAATCTTTTATTATTTCATACATTAATTGTCTAATTTTTTGAACATACTCAATACCCATAGAAATGTTTGTTAGTCTTTTTTCAAGATTAGAATAATTATATCCTTGTGTTTCTAACCATTTGCTTGCATAGCGAAATTGCTCTGGCTTAATACTTAACAAGGTATGGCAGTAGTTTAAGTGCTCAAGTAAAGTATCACACTCACTTTTAATTACAGTGCTTTCTGGGAAAGCAGAAATAGATTTTATTGGTATAACATTTTCTAAAGAAGACTGCTCACCAGTACGATAGTATTTATTAGTAAGAGACATATCTCCTAGCATTAATGTTCGTTTATGGCTTTTTTCTACTTTCTCTTGAGGGTCAAAACGGGAAAGAATTTGTACGCTACTTGTAATAGTACTACCAGGTTTTTTATTATTTAATACTTCGCCTCTAAATTGAGAAATAATAGAAGTAATATTTTCTTTTAACTTTTGTTTTGAGAGTAAAGAAGCTAGTTCTTGGCAAATATTTTCAGGAGGTAAGGTTAAGGTTAGTTCTAGGATTTTTTCTTGTTCAGAGATTTTAGATAAATTATTAGTAGAGAGCATTAAAATATCTAAATGATGAAGCTGAAACATACTTATAGCAACTTTAACAGCCTCAGCTTTACCTATGGCTTGCAAAGCAAAGTCTCTATAAGATTTTCTTTGTTCAGGGGTTATAAAGTTTTCTGCTGATATTTGGCTATCAGAAACTTGATCAGTAGTTAGTTGTTTAATCTTACTACCACGAATAAGATAAGCTCGACTATAACCAACTTCTGCAACAAAAGCTTGATCGCCTTCTATAAGAACAGCTGTAACTGTTGTAAGTGCTTCTTTCATTTCTAGATTAGTTTTACGCTCATTCCAAATAATATTATTAGCCTCTTCTACAGCAGCTACTAGACGGTCATAAGGAGCGACACTAGAAGGTATCCTAAGAAGAGCATCTTTAATTGCAAGGACTGTTAATTCGCTTGCTGAATTTCCTAGAGAATCTGGGCCTAGATCTTGAGAAATTAGTAATAAAATAGAGTTTTTATCTAGTGATTGACTTAATTGCAAACTATTTGCTAAGGTTTGACCTGTTCTTAAATCAGCGATAAGAAATGTATCCTTGATTTTTCTTTCTGTATTAGTTGTAACTCCATAAATATCAGAAGAAATAGTGGTTTGAGGCATAATCACTCCAAATTATTTTTATCTTTTAAGGTTATATAGGCGGCTAGGGCAAGTGTATTTAACCATATCTATTTCTAAATATATACAATATTTTGTAAGAAAAGAGAAAAGTTTTGGCTTTTGTTGAATTAGAAAAATCACTTTTTAGTCAAAATTCCCAGCCTATAAAATTATACTACCGTGAGTATGGTAAAGGGTTTCCACTTGTTTTTTTACATAGTGGATGGGGCTATGAATTCTACCATTTTATTGAACAAGTAAAGCTACTAGAAGAAGATTTTCGCATATTAATTCCCGATAGGGCTGGATATGGACGTTCAACTAGTTTAGATTATTTACCTAGTAATTTTCATAGGCTAGCAGCATTAGATATGTTAGAGTTTTTAGATAAATTAGCTATTGAGAGAGCTTTTCTTTGGGGGCATAGTGATGGAGCTGTAATAGCTGCAATTATGGGTTTAATAGCCCCTTTAAGAGTATCAGGTTTGATTTTAGAAGCTTTTCATTTTTTTCGAGCAAAAACTAAATCGGTGGAATTTTTTCAAATGATGGTAAATTCACCTGATGAGTTTGGAGAAAAAGTCACTCAAATTCTTGCTAAAGACCACTCAACAAACTGGCGTAAGGTGCTAGAAAATGGGGGAAGAGCTTGGCTTGAAATTATTTCTAAGGCAGATAATTTAGAAGAAGACTTTTATTTTCAAAGGTTATCAGAATTAGCTCCTCCTACAATTTTTATTCATGGAGAAAAAGATCTGCGAACAGAGATAGGAGAAATGGAAGAGGTAAAAGCCTTATTACCTCAAGCAGAATTTCAGTTTCTCTCAGATATTGGTCATAGCCCCCATACAAGCACCAAAGGGAGCAAAAAATGTAATCAGTTAGTTTTAGAGTTCTTAAGAAAAATTAAGAAAACGAAAATTTAAGATAAATTCTAAGGCTATTACCAATCCTATCTTATAAAAGATTATTAGAATTAATAGATTTAGAGTAGCTAATTCTAATTTTTAAGCCTTAAACCTTAAGGTTTTTGATAGTAGCCTTTTTAATAAGTAAGTCTATTTATTTTGTAGTAAGACTTTTATTCCATCAGAGAACTTAACTTCTATTTTGTTCATATCTTTAATAGAAAGAACTTTACCAACACCAAAAGTAGAATGACCTATTACTTCTCCTACATCATAATTTTCACGCATATTATAATTACGACTGGGAAGACCAAAATCTTCTGCTGCTGTGGTGGTAGAACGACTAGAGCTACTACGCACTTTAGCAACTTTAGTGCCTGTTTCGCTTTGGGCTTTTGGTTGTCGATAACTGCGATATGAGTTACACATACCACAAATTATCTTTTTTATACTACCGTCAGGGTCTTGAGCGACAATACGATGAATACGATCCATACGACAACGGCCACAAGGAGCTTCGATTTCTTCTCCAATACGGCTATGGGCAGGTTTTGAGGAATCTACCATAGATATTTTTTCTCCAAATAATTGTGAGCCAAAATCATAAAAGCAAATTATAGGATGAGCAAGCTAAAATGCTTTAAATGTTGGCATTTTTCGCTGTTATTTAAATTTTAAGCTAGTAAGTCTACCTATTCAGGTTTTTTAAGATTAAAAATTATTGCTAAAAATTAATAAAATTTAAATAAAAGTATTTGACAATAGGCTATAAAATCTCGCTTAATTAAAGTAATTCTAGCACATCTAATTTTGTTTAGAATTAGAGTTCCTGAAAATAAATTTAATTAACCAATAAAAACGGAAACAATAAATGTCAAACATAGAGACTAAATCACCTTTTACCCTACAAGAGCAGCAAATAGACCAAGCTCTAATGCAGATGCGCCGCCTACTTTACCAAATATTAAATGATATTGCTTCTACACCTAGCGGAGATACTCAAGCTCAAGTGGCAAACTTAAAACAAAGACTTCATGCTATGGAGATACGTGCGCTAGAAAATGATCGTAAGGCAATAGCAGCACAAAAACAATTAGCCGACCTACAAGTAAAATTAACTGAAACAGAGTTTATATTAATTGAAACAAAAGACAAAATTATTACTTCTGAGGCTCGTTGTGTTGAAGTAGAGGCTCGTTTAGAAGAAGCCCAAATACAATTAAAGGAAGCCCAACAGTTTATAGTAAGACTAGAAAATGAAAATAGGACTCTACGGCTAAATTTAGAAACTTCTCAATTAAGAGCAACTGAGGCTGAGCATAGAGCAATTGCTAATGAAGCACAAGTAACAGAATTAAAAGCCCAATTAGAAGAGGCTGAACGTCGGGCAAATGAAGCCGAAGATCGTGCAAATGATGCTGAAGAACGTGCTATGAAAATGTATCTTAATGTCACAGAAAAACTTAGACAAATTCAAGCAGATAAAAGTTAAGTTAAGCATAAATTATTATGTCCTTAAAAAAGGAACATAATAATTTATTAGTTTAAATTTTAAGATAATTTTTGATCTTAAGTAGTTTTCTAAAAACCGTTAAAGAAAGTTTAAGAGAAAATCTAAAACCTTTTACCCAAATGCTTAAAGATTACAAAACTCAACTAAATCTTGTTGAAGTTTTAAGTATTCTTCCTCGCTTAACTGTTTAAAGTCAGGTGCATTAATTCTAATTTGCCCACCAAAGACAGCAATAGTAAAGTTTTTAGCTGTAATAGCACGACCAAATTTATTTCGGTAAATATCATCTATTTTTAGGAATGTAGATTGTGCTGTATTTAAAGAATCATAACGCATTATTAAAAAACCAACTCTATCAGGTCTATTAAATCCTACGGCTTCTTCTGAGCCAAAAGGAGGAATTTCTACAGCTGTAGCTTGGTTTAATTGCCAACCTTTTGATTTTAAGTGCTTAAAAACATCCATTGCAGTTTTTCCATCTAAAGGAGGTTTAGGCACATGTTCTTCAGGTGTTTCCTTATTAATTTGCAATTGGAGTTGGGAATTTGTTGGTGGTTGAGTTGTAGAATTTTTGGTGGATTGATTACTTGTTGTATTTTTTGAACAAGCTGAAAAAAATAAAACTATTAGAACAAAAACAAAATAACGCATTAAAAAGTACCTCTAAAAAAAATACCTCTAAGTATTTTAATACTTTGTGGTTAACTAAACTTTATAAATTCTATTTTTAACCTATTTTATGGTCAATAGCTTTTAGAATTAGCTATTTATCATCCTTTTTCTTTTCCTAATTCACTAGTTAATCTATTTAATATGTTATGAGCGCGGGTTGGGTTAGTTAAAGATAAAGCATCAGCGATATTTACCCACCGCCCATCTATAAAGCCTTCTCTTTCTTGAACACTAAGAGAATTAGGTTCTAAGCTATACATTAGATAATAGCTTATACGTTTATAAGAAACACTTTTATTTGAGACTACAAAATAGCCTTCACGACCAAGAAATTTTTTTATTTTAAGTGCTGTTAAACCCGTTTCTTCTTGTACTTCCCTAATAGCCGTTTGCTGGCGGTTTTCCCCAGCTTTACGTCTACCTTTAGGCAAAACCCAGTCTAGTTGATCGCCTTCAGCTTTTAATAAAAGAAGAATTTCAGGGTCTTGTTTAGTTCTTAAAACTATTCCTCCAGCACAGTCAACCCTAGTTAGCTTTTGATAACGACCTGAGAGTTTACTACAAGAAATATATTGTAAGGATAATTTACTAGTATGATATCCTCCCTTAATTGATTCAAAAATAGCTCCAGCCTGAGCCGCAGCTTGGGCCGCAACTCTAACTAATATTGTTCGAGGTTTGCGGACTTGTTGTAATTGTTGGCGTGTTTTAGTAAGTATCAAAGGTGCTGTTACGCTTGAGCGTAAAACACGACTAGCAATAGCATCAGTTAATTGTTTTCTTGTTAAAGCACAGTAAAGCCAAATTGGTAATTTTGCTATCTTACTCACTGTTTTTTTAGTATTTTCCAAATCTACGATGATCGCCTCCAAAAACTAAAAAATTAAGGAAATCTTAAACAAATAAACTTAAAAACATTTTTATTATCCAATATATAAAACTCAAGAACTATTGATTCTAAACATATTTCTTAGAACACTAAGTTATAATCAACAGTTGCCTAAAATTTATTCTTATTACTCTACTCAAAAAATTTTTTTGTTTTAACAATGTTCTCTATGACTAATTGATCAACTATTTCTAGAGTTTCTAAATCAAGTAATGGGCTTTGGTTAAGTACTTCATAGATATTATTATATTGTTCTATTAGCTTTAAGATAATCTTTTTACTATCGGTTAGAACCTCATTATCATCTTCTATTACTCTATAAGGTTCTGTGGCCTTTTCTTCTAATTTTTCAATGCTAGTTTCTTGCTCATTTATTAAGATCTGGTAATTATTAGCATTATTTATTGAGTTATTTAATAGCTTAGAATCAGGAGTTTCTTTACTATGTAGAATAAAGTCTTCACCTTCTTCAGTAAGTCGTTTAAATAATGATTTATACTCATCTAGTTTAGCTACAGTATCTAAAAGGCATTCTTCTAAACGCTCATTAACAGTAGGGTTTTCTAGGAACAATTTTTTTTCTACCTTAAAAGTTCCTTCATGCCAATCTAGGATGCGAAATAAGGCTTTTTTTCCAATCTGATTACTAGATGCAGCATGAACAATTATTCCATTTGATAAATATATTTCGCCTAGACCTTGACTAGGATTATCAATTTCTAAATAAAAATCTCTATGTCCAAGAAAACTAATAATTTGTAATAATCCTGGCACATCTGTATCGCCTAATTTACCACTCATTACATAGTCAAATTTTTGCTCTTGAAGCAGTTTTTTCATAAAACGAAACTGACGAGCTTTTACTAGATGAAGTTTTATTTTAAGCAGTAATTCAGGCGGGTTTATTGGTTTAACAATATAATCATCTGCTCCCATTTGTAGGCCAACAATTCTTTCTGGTAGTCCGCTTGCAGCAGAACAAAAGAAAAAAGGTATGTCTTCGTGTCCAGATATTTTTACTTGTCTATAAAGTTCGTAACCACCCATTATTGGCATGTCTATGTCAGCAATAATTAGTTCAGGCGTATTTATTTTTAGATGTTCTAAGGCTTCTTGCCCATTTTGTGCTGTTGCAACACTTACGCCATGCATTCTTAAGTAAGTAGAGACTAACTTTAAAATAATGTTATCATCATCTACTAGCAATACATTAATAGGTTCCATAAAATTTCTCAAACTAGTCTTGAAGTATGAACACAAGATTTTCTTATCGTGTTCTTGGTAGCGAATTTTATATAATATGGGAAAATAATTTTAAGGGGTAGTCATTTAGAGAAAATAATCCTATAATTTTAAGGGTTAGGTATAACATGAATAATGACCTAGTAATTCGACTAACAGATGAACAGTGGAAAGAAGCTCAAAAGGCTGCTGATGTTGACATTGAAGGCACTTTAATTCGCCTTGGATCAGGTGATATTTACTATCAGTGGGAAAATGGTGAGGTTGTTTTGATTATTAATTTTCAACAACGCGCTTTTTTAGGTAAAGCCAACTCTGATGACACAAAATAATACAAAATGATTCTATTTGTTTTGGAAGTCTCTTGGAAATCTTTAGGAGGTCTTAAGAGCTTTAACTCTAAAGCCTCCAATATAAGTAAATTTTATTTATGATAAAGAAAAATTAGGGTTTTCAATTATTCCTAAAATATTTCCAAAAGGATCAAGTACTGCTGCAACTTGAATATTTTCTCCCACATCTTGGATTTCGCTATGTGGTGTTGCTCCCATTAAAATTAAGTGCTTAAAAGCTATTTCAATATTAGAAACACCCCAATAAGCAACTGAACCTGTTTCTTTTTCGCTACTTCCCCCTTTACCAGGATGTAACCCTAACTCATAACCCCCTACATTATAACCTACATAATAAGGTGTATCATAATAAGGTTTAATGCCTAATACTTTAGTATACCAATTTTTTGCTTCTTCTATATCTGTAACATAATAAACAATAGTTCGTAATCCAAGTAACATTTTGCTCCTAAATTTATTATTTCCTTAAAATTTCTCGCTAAAGTTTTTTACTTTAGTGTTTACATAATTTTATCAATGGTTGCTCTTTAATGATAAAGCTCAAGTAATTCCAACTCAAGTTTTCTTTAGTGCTTTCTTTATCTATTATTGGGCTAAAAGCATGTTTTCTTAAACCAACGTTAACAAAATAGTATAAGGAAAAATCTTATGAAACTATATAAACTGTTCCATATAGCTGTTTTATCAATCTTGCTTATTTTTGTGTTTGGCTCAGTACAAATACCACAAGCTCAAAGTAATCAAACACAAAATAATTTTGATATTAGTGCAAATTATACAAAAATGGAAATTACTATCTCTATGAGAGATGGAAATAAGCTATTTACTTCTATTTATTTACCTAAAGATAATTCAAAAAAATATCCTATAATGCTTAATCGTACTCCTTATAGTGTTGATCCATATGGTTTAGAGGCTTTTAAGACAAATCTAGGGCCAAGTATTGAGTTTGCTAAAGAAGGCTATATCTTTGTTTATCAGGATGTACGAGGTAAATATATGTCTGAAGGTGAGTTTGTTAATATGAGACCTCATCAACAGAAAAAAGGCTCATCAAATATAATAGATGAAAGTACTGACACCTATGACACTATAGAATGGCTGATAAAAAATATTCCTAATAATAATGGTAGAGTGGGAATGTGGGGAATTTCATACCCAGGTTTTTATACATCGGCAGGAAGTATTGACTCCCACCCTGCATTAAAAGCTGTTTCTCCTCAAGCACCTATTGGTGATTGGTTTAAAGGAGACGATTTTCACCATAATGGGGTTTTCTTCCTACCTCATGCATTTAATTTCTTTTCTTCTTTTGGTTTACCTAGACCATCTCCAACAACCCAATCACCAAAGCGTTTTGAACATGGTACACCTGATGGTTACAAGTTTTTTCTTGAGCTAGGCTCACTTAAAAATGCTAATGAGATGTACTTAAAGAATCAAGTTGAGTTTTGGAATGATATAATGAAGCATGGAAGTTATGATGAATACTGGCAGTCACGTAACTTGTTAACAAACTTAAATAATATTAAATGTGCAGTAATGACAGTAGGAGGTTGGTTTGATGCTGAGAATCTTTATGGAGCATTGCAAACCTATAAGTCCATTGAGCAAAAGAATCCTGGCATAAATAACATAATTGTAATGGGGCCATGGTTTCATGGAGGTTGGGCACGCTCTGATGGCGACACTCTAAAGCATCTTAGTTTTGCAACAAAAACATCCCTTTTTTATCGAGAAAAGATTGAGCTACCTTTTTTTAATTTCTACTTAAAAGACAAGGGTGAGCCTAATTTACCTGAAGCTTATGTTTTTGAAACAGGCTCTAATAGCTGGAAGACTTATGAGCATTGGCCGCCAAAGAATATAATAGAAAAATCAATATATATACAATCTAATGGAAAACTCTCTTTTGATCCTCCAACAGAAACCAAAGAATCTTTTGATGAGTATATAAGCGATCCAGATAAACCTGTGCCATTCATTAGCGGAACATCAATAGGTATGACCAGAGATTATATGGGAGAGGATCAGCGGTTTGCTAGCCGTCGTTCTGATGTGTTGGTTTATCAAAGTGATAAGCTTAATAGCGATATGAGAGTTGTTGGCCCAATTACTGTAACTATGTATGTTTCAACTACTGGGACAGACTCAGATTGGATAGTAAAACTTATTGATGTCTACCCAGATGATAGAACAGATATTTCTCCTAGTGATGCTACTCTACCAATGGGAGGCTTTCAAATGCTGGTTAGAGGCGAGCCAATGAGAGGAAAATTCCGTGAGAGTTTTTCTCAACCAAAACCAATGACACCAGGTAAAGTTACAAAGATAGAATTTACTATGCCAGATGTTAACCATGCATTTCTTAAAGGCCATAGAATAATGGTTCAAGTGCAAAGTAGTTGGTTTCCTTTAACTGATCGTAATCCTCAAAAATTTGTTGATATTTATAATGCTCAAGAATCAGATTTCCAAAAAGCTACTCAACGACTCTATCATTCTAATGAGTTTGCTTCTCAGGTAAAACTAAATGTAGTGCCCTAAAAAGCTTAATTGAGAATACAGAAGGTGTCTTTCTAGCTTAAAATAAAATGTTTTTGGAGAAATTTTTTCCAAAAACATTTTAATCACTCCTAAAATATTTCTTAAGTGAGGATAATTAATGATTAAATTAGTAAAACTTCTTTTAACTTGTTTATTTTTCTTTATTTTTGTTAACCCCATTTTTAGCCAAACAAAATCAGATATAGTTTCTACTCGGGAAATGAATCGTATTAATTGGTTAGAATTTAAGGAAGTTGTACCAGCTAAAATTAATACCGTGATTTTACCTACAGGTACTTTAGAACCGCATGGAGTTACCGCTAATGGGGCTGATAATATTGCTCCTGAAGCTATTGCCCGTAAAATAGCCGTAGAAATTAACTCTCTTATTGCACCTACTCTACCCTATGGAATGACTGGTAGTATGTCTAACTATCCAGGGGCTTTTGAGATTTCAGATAGTGTTTATAGAGCTTTTATAAAAGAAATTTTAGAAGGTTTAGTAGCTAATGGGTTTAAGAACATAATTATTATGAATGGTCATGGAGGCCCTCAAACATCTGCTCTTCAAGCTATTGCCGCAGAAGTTACTAATCGTCATCGTGGGACTAGAACTTTAGTAATAAACTGGTGGTCTTTTACTAGTAGCATTACAAAAGAAGTTTTTGGTCAAGATGGAGGCCATGCAGGTCTTAACGAAACTGCTTTTATGCAAGCTATTGATCCTAGTCTAGTTCATCCAGAACGCTACTCAAAAGATATGGCAATCCCTTATCCTAGTCCTGGGACTTGGGCTGCTACTCCTTTTCCTACATCTATTGGTCTTTATCAGCCAAATCAAGGCTACCCTGATTTTGATGAGAAAAAAGCACAAATCTATTTTGAGCGTGTTACTAAAGCTATTGCAGATCTAATTAAAGATACAGTTAAACTTTGGGATAAGGCAGGAGTTTAACTTTATAAATAGACTACGCTAAATTACTTGTAATCTGCTTTTTTCTCCTCCCCTACATTTTAGTATTTCACTTAAAAATAAATTTTCGCTTAAAATTTACTAAAAAGTGAAATTTTCGCTTGAAGTTTCGCTTATAGTTTCTGTAAAATATGGTAGAAATTAAAAATGTAATAAAAGCAAAAAATTTTCAAATATAAGTTAATAGAAAAAATGAAAACTTATTAGCTAACCTCTTTCATTACTAATAATTACTAAAAATTTTGGAAACTTAATAAAATATAGGAGATAGAAATGGCAATAGTACAAAAACCAAAAATTAATCCTCTTAGTCGTCGCCCACGTCAACAACGCCTAGTAATGGCTATTAGAGGTGGTGCAGGAGTTGGAAAAAGTCATTTTGTTCGTAGTATGTCAGATGCTCAACTTGGTAGACTTTGTATTTTTGATGTAGAGCGTAAGTCAAGATTACTTAAGGGTGTTGGATATCAATTTGATGGTTTAGAAATAGAACAACCTGATGAACTCCCTGAATTTATTGATTGGGCATTAAATGGGGAAGGTAGAGAGCAAAACTATGGTTGTTTTGCCTTAGATTCTTGGGCTTCGTACTTTAGTGCAAAACATAGTGAAATGGTTGCGGCTGTTAGGGAAAGAACAAGCGATCCTCTTGCCCAACCAACGGCTGAGGAATTAGCTGCTGATCAAATGATCCTTCAAGGAGTTTTAAGAAAACTTTGTATTGAAAGCGGTAAATCTGTGGTAATAATTGATCAAATTCCTGCTAAAGGCAAAGAAGCAAAAGAAGATAATGAAGTGGGTAGAGTCCTACCTATGACTGCTAGCGGACTGGAATATTTTGTAGATATTATGGTGGAAGTTTCTCTACAAGAACGTGATGGTGAGATAGTTAGAGTTTTTCAAGTAATAAAAAGCAATTCATCTGTTTTTGAAGTAGGTTTTGAAATGGTAGGAAATGTTACTTTTAAGGACTTTCTAGACCATATGAGAAGGGAAAGCGGCCCAGACCTACCAATGGATAGCCCAAAACCTATAACAGTTCCAATAACTTTAGACGAAAAACCCGTGTCCCTCTCAGTAGTCGCACCAACAATAACCATTAAAGATCTGATAGAGAAGGCAGTAAAACATGGCTTTAAACAAGCTGATGTTATTACTGCCGCACGGGTTTATCATAACCAACCTAATATTTATCATTTAACAACGGAACAAATCCTAGATTTAGACCGACGTATGACAGTACGTATTGAAAAATTAAAATCTCAACAAGATATCTCTGTGGTAGAAAAGGAATTAATTATTGCTGAAGAAAAACCAGCACGTAGCCTAAAACGCGCATAATGATCTCTCTAACTATAACTAAATAAACAAGTTTATAGATATTTTCTGAAATCTCAAGAAGATATTTATAAACCTGTTTAAAATAAATCTATCTAATCTAGTTTTATTTATTTCTACTCAAAATAACGTAATATATAACCTACTCAAAGAATAATTTTCCCTACCCAAAATTAGTATTAAAAACACAATAAAATATTTCTAACCTATTAATTTTTTATGGGGTTCTAATCAAACTTTCATAGTATTATTAATCTTTTAGAAAGGTTATTTTTTCATGATATCAACTTTTGCTTTAACAAAATATTACGAAACAATCCCTGCGGTTAAAAATGTAGATTTATTTATTGGTGCTGGAGAAATTTGTGGTTTAATAGGGCCTAATGGAGCAGGTAAAACAACAGTCCTAAAAATGCTAGCTGGTTTACTACTTCCTACTAGTGGGCGGATTGAAATAGCAGGAGAAGAAGTTGGAGCAGAACCTAAAAAACTCCACTCATTTGTTGGCTATTTACCTGATAATTTTGGACTTTATGATGAATTAACCGTTTGGCAATTCTTAGATTATTTTGCTAATGCACAAAAAGTAGAAAGACAATCTATTTCTAGCCGCATTGAAAAGGTTTTAGACCTAACAAGACTTGTTTCCAAACGTAATGCTTTGGTTGGAACGCTTTCGCGAGGTATGAGACAAAGAGTTTTAGTAGCTAAAACCCTACTAGGCCATCCTAAGGTCTTACTCTTTGATGAGCCTGCCTCAGGACTAGATCCTTTAGCTAGAAAAGAGCTTTGTGAATTAATTAAAATGTTAGGCTCAATGGGACAGACTATTGTTGTTAGCTCACATATTTTAAGCGAACTTGCAGATTTTTGTACTTCTGTTGCAATTATGGAGCAGGGGCGTTTGGTACGTTCAGGAAGAATTAATGAAATAGTAGAAAAAATTTCTACTGGTATTTTAGTTTGTATTGAAATGATGGAAGACTTACTAGTTTTTGACAATCTTGCCGCTACTTTAAGACAAATTCCTGAAATTCAAAATATTTCTCTTTCAAACTACAAAATAAACTTTACTTTTTTAGGTAGCCGAACACAATTAGTCGAGCTACACCGCCAAATAGTATTAAATCATAGTGGTATTATATCTTTTTATGAAAAGCAATTAACTGTAGAAGATGTCTTTATGGCCGTAAGTAGCCATCGAACATCTTAAATAAACACTTTAATTAAAGGCATATAGCCTAAGTTTAGCGAGGTAGATATGTTTAATAATGCAGAGTTTTTACGTAATGTAAGAGTTCAGTTAACCCCTCGTCGTCTAGCATTTACTTGTGGGTTAACCGTAGGGCTAATTTTGATTAGTGAATTATTAATTTGGTCAGCTACATCTCCTACGCAATATTCTCCGTCTGATTATGATAGAATTGGTGCCTTTGGAACGGCTAGCTTTAATCTATTATTTTTTGCTCAAGTGATTCTATTAGTTGCAATGGCCCCTAGTATGTTAGGTGGCAATATGATTCAAGAAAGATTACGTAATACACTTATTTTTCAACAAATGACATTACTTTCTCCTCATGAAGTTTTACTGGGGAAAATGTTTGGTTCAACAGCGATTTGTTATATTTTAGCTGCATTATTAATGCCTTTTGCCTTTGTCAGTGGACTATTAGCCAAAGTTTCAATAGGTAGTATGATAGGTGCTTATTTGGTTTTATTTATAGGTGCGCTAAGCTGGCAGGCAGTAAGTCTTTTTTTCTCTACCTCAGCAGTTAATGCTAATGAAAATGTAGGGCGCAATCTTGCAGGCTTAAGCTATAGTATTGGTGGCTTAGCTGTTTTCTTTATGATTATTTTCTTTAATATTTTTTGGCGTAGAAATTGGGAATTTCAAGAAGAAACCACATATTTTTTTGGACTGCCAATTTTTAATCTTTCCTTTGCTCTTTTAGTTATGGCCTTTGTTGGTTTTTGGGCTTATGTTGGTGCAGTAAGAGCATTTAAGGATATGCAACTTGTTTTACTTTCTCCAAGAACAATTTGGTACTTTTTTATTACACTAGAAGTTTTGCTAGTAGGCTGGTTTTGGGGAGCAAAAACTGTTTGGGAACAAAACCTTTATTCTGAGCAAAATACTTATCAAAGCGAACAATCTAGTTTTTTAATATTGGCTTATTTAGTAATTAATTGGGTATTTTTAACAGCCTTGGCAGGAATTTCAGCTATTTCACGTAACCAATTACAAGAGTGGTGGAGTGGCGGAGATGATGCTGTTTCTATGTTAAAACGAACAGAGATTAAAAACTCTGTTTTTAACTATCCAATTGCTGTTGCAATAGCTTTGATTGGAGCAATGGTTTTATGGGTAAGCATTTACTTAAGATTTTCAGGTGAATCTTTAACTTATCATTTTCCTATTCCTACGCTCCTAGCTATTTTGCTTGGGTTTGCTGTAACTATGGTTTCAGCAGCAAGTTTTATCCAATTTTGTGCAATGTTTCGCTTTAAGGTGGCTAATCGTGCAGGGGCAGTTCTTTGGATAATGCTTATAATTGTTGCAGGTATTGCTTCAGGCATATTTGGCCCATATAGCATTCCAGGGTTTTTTAACCCTATTCTTTTTGCAGGTGTTTTAATAGATGACAATATTGGAATTTCAAGCACAATGGCCTATGGTCTTATTATTGAAATAGCCTTTGCTCTACTCTCTATTGGTTTTATGTATTGGAAGTGGCGACGAACTCGCGAAGAAATGTTACGCGATAAAGCCTAAGAAGCTAAAAATAAAAAATTAAAAGCAGGATTAGTTAAATCTAATCCTGCTTTTAATTTTTGGACTTGATCAATTATTTATTCTGAGGTTTATCTTCCTCTGCTGTATTACTGTATTGGAAGTTGAATTTTTCATCTTCTAATTTTTTTCTCATATCTTCCGTTAGAATATAGCCATCATCTGTAAAAGTTATCTTAGGTAATTTTCTTGGAAGTGGCATTTCTAGAACTAACCTTTGGCTATCACGAGTGACAATCAAAGTATTTTGTGCTAGCGCTGCTGAGCGTTTAACTAGTGGCAATATGACGTTAAGAGAATCTTTGTTATCTATTGCAAGTGTAGCAATTTGCACTAAAACATCACCTACTTTAACCCCTGTACGCTCAGCTAGTGAATTAGGTAAAATTTCTATCACTTTTACTCCATGAGGAAATTTTTGTGGTTTAGTTGGATCTGGATTAGGTGGAGGCTCTGGTAAATCTTCTACCTTTACCCCTAAAAAGTTTTCTACTGAATTAAAATCTCCTAGGTTATAAGGAAAGCCTTTTAGTTTAAGAAGTATTTTTTTGCGCTTAATTTCAAGTGCTTTAATATTATCAATAGTATTTTCTAAAGAACTATTTTCTACAGAATTATTTTCTACAGAACTGTTTTCTACAGAATTATTCTCTGGTGGTTGATTGTTTAGTTGATTATTAAGCTTAGAAAACTCTTTACGAAAATTATATAGAGAATTTTCTACAGATTTTAATTCCTGTTCCATTGAATATATTTGAGCTTGTTCTTCTGTTTTATCTAAAACAAAAGGAGAATTATAACCTCTAGCCCCTAAAACTACTCTGTAATTATATAATTGACTGCTACGCCATACTCCAATATCTAAAGCTTCTCCAGCTGGTTGTAGAGCTATAAAAGAAGATAATTGAGTTTCTGACTCTAAAAACTCATTATTAAGAGTAAGAATCACATCATTTTCACGTAATCCAAAAACTTCAGCAGGACTGTTAGGAATCACATTATTAACGTAAACTCCATTATGTCGAGTTAACTTAAGTTCTAAAATCTTATCTTCAGTGAGTTTGCTAACATCAGATCCACTTATACCTAGCCAAGCACGAGGTACATTTCCTTGACGATCTATAACTCGTGTTGCTGCACGGTGTGCTTCTGAAGCACTAAAGACTTTCATTGCATTATTTTGAAAGTTTTCAGGAATTCCTATTATCTCTTTGTTTTGATTAAGTACTACACCAAAACTTAATGAGGAGTCTTTAGAAAAAGTATTACTAAAACTTATGCTAAAAAAACCTATATTGGCAAATTGAACCACTTTACTAGTTTGTGATAAAAGTTTACGACTAAATTGACGTAAGCGATCTAGTCTATCTAAATTCTGCTTAGTATTTGGTTTATCGCCAAATTCAACATTTAGTAAAGTAACAGGAGCATTAAAGTCTAAGGAAACTTGATTAGCTAGACGAGCAGGCTCAATATTAAGATTTTCTACCATTAATAGACAAAATCCACTTGGCCCATCTAAGCCCACAAAACGAGCTTGGCGTTCTTCTCCTGAAGGCAGCATAATAGTAATATTCCCAATGCCTTTTTCTCCTGCTTCAGGATTAAGATTTACTAACCTAGTTAAAATATGTCCTTGTTTATCAATTACTATACCTGTTGTAACATTAACAGGTACAAAATTTATTAGTCTATCTCCTGAAATATTCATTTTAATTCCTCGTTGTTGTAAGGCTTTTTCTATTTCAGAGAGATTTATTTGATGAACAACAGTAACCAACCAAGGTTTATCATTAACTATTTGAAGCTGCACTTTATCTTGAGGGTTAGATTTTTTACTAGCAGGTGGAGCAAAATTTTGAGAACTAGATTTTTTACTAACTGATTGAGCAAATACACCAGGTATTAGACAAGCAAATAAAATAGCTGAGAGAGTTATTAGAAAAAGATGTTTGTTTAATTTGTTGAATTTGAACATAGTTAGTTTTACCGGCTAAATAAATTAAAAAATCTTTGCTTCAGGAGCAATACCACTATTTTTGTTTTCTCCTGTACTAACATTATCAACTTTAAGCACAGGTCTTGAGCCATAGGTTACAGCAGAGAGTGGCAAAGTGCGTGAAGCGCTACCATAATGTATTTCTACATCTATTTCATCTAAGCTAAGTTGCTTAGGTGCTTGGTTTAGAGGTCTAGCTTTTCTAGCTAAAGAGCGATTTTCATTAGAAGCGACATAATCAGGTACTCTTACTTTTGCTCTTTCAGACAAAATGCGTTTAGCTTCAGCATCTGGACTTTGATTAACTGTGTCAGATATATTGTTAGTAAGGGGTTGTTTCGTTATAGGTGTTACATTATTACTTACTTCAGTAGTTGAAGAAGTAGGTATAGTAATAATAGAAGGTTGTCTATAGTAACTAACGCCAACTAAAACACCTATAACAACAGTTGCTGCTAAACTAACTCCAAATGCAGGTTGAGAAACCCATTGTCCCCAAAAAGAAATGGGTTTAGCTGTTTTACTAGCAGCTATTTTTTGTCGTAATTTAATATCAAAATCATTAGGGACTTGAATGCGAACTTGTGATATCAGTAAAGCACGTAGGTTTGTTAATTCCTGAGAGTACTTTTGACAAGTAGGACATTTTTGACAATGGCTAAGAATTGCAATTTGTTGTACCACATTAAAGTCTGCCATATCTAGGCTTTGTTGCACTAGACGACATCCAGTTGGAGTAAGAGGAAATTCTTTCAAGAGCATAGTTATGTTCCCTACTATTAAATATATTTTTGTAATTTATCGCGTAATAAATTACGACCACGATTAATACGAGATTTTACAGTACCTTCTGAAAGGCTTGTAATTTCTGTAATCTCTTCATAACTTAAACCTTCAACATCGCGTAAGACCAAAGTTAAACGATATTTTTCTGGAAGTGATTGGATAGCTATAGATACAGCTTTACGGCGTTCTGCATCAATCATTATTTCATCAGGTAAAGGTGCTTGATCAGGAAATTCCATCTCTTGTTCTGTATCATCATGACTGCGGAAGGGTAGTAGAAAGGACACCCAACGTCTGCGTTTACGCTGTCTTAATTCACTAATTGCTAAATTAGCCGCAATTCTATAGATATATGTGGAAAAACTATAAGTTGCTTGGTATTTATGAGCGCTAGTGTAGATACGCAGAAATGTTTCTTGAGAAAGATCTGTAGCCCGATCATAATCATTTAGCATTCGGTAAATAAAGTTAATTATTTGATTACGATAACGATGTACTATCTCCTGAAATGCAGCTTCATCACCCTGCCCAATAGCCATAACTAGTTCATGGTCAGTAGCTGAGGAAACTCCATTGGCTAGGTCTATTTCTGCACTATAGCTCAACGAACTCATTAAGTCGTTCCTAATTAAGGGTTTAGAATTACTTGCTTCGTTTATATTTGACTTTATGCTTGCTATCACGCTAGGTTTTAGAAAAAGTTCCAAAACAACCGCAAATATAAAGATATTTTTTCCTAAACCTATTGTCAATTATTTGCTAAATAGAAACTGCTTAATTTTCCTAGTAATCATTAGCCTTAAGGGACTTAAAGGAATAAACTTTCTTGTGGTAGGCAGAGGTTGACAAAAGCTATCTCCTTAATATAATTGCTAGTTTCGGTGTTATTAAGAGGTGTTTATGTTAATTGATCTAACACAACTAGAAAAAGATGATCTATCTATTAAACATCTATATCCAGAAAATACACTAGATCTAGAAGATAAAGAGCATACACTAGCATCATCTTGCAATGTTTCTTTAACTCTGCGCCGTCGCAAAACAGATATAGACCTTAGTGGTAAAATAGAAACAGAAGTAAATCTCTTATGTGATCGTTGTTTAACAGATATAAAAATAGTTATAGCAAATAAGTTTAATTTGATTTGTTTACCAGAAAATAACCTTAATCAGACAGATGAATTAATTTTAGAGCGCCGTGAACTTGACTTTTGTTTTTATCAAAATGACAAATTAAACTTAGATGATATTGTAAAAGAACAAATTCAACTTGCTATACCTATGTCAAACTTATGTAAAGAAAATTGTTTAGGTTTATGTAGTCAATGTGGACAAGATCTTAACCAAAAAAAGTGCGATTGTTCCTCTAAAGATATTGACCCGCGTTGGAGCGCTTTAACAGATCTAAAGAAAAAGTTTAAATAAGACTATTAAGAGACTATATTAATTTTTAGTTCTAAAAAATTTTGATAGCCCAAAATAAATCTTGGGAAATAATTTAAGGAGAAATTTTTTATGCCAAATCCAAAAAGACGTCACTCAAAATCTCGTCGTGGTAAACGACGCGCTCATGATTTTATTGTTGCCCCACTTGTAATGGCTTGCCCTCAATGTAAAGCCCCTAAAGAACAACATAGAGTCTGTAGTAAATGTGGTTATTATAACGAAACCCAAGTATTTGAAACAGAAGAGTAATTTTAGCTTAAACTTTTTAAGCTTTTGTTTTAACCGCTTAGTTTTATTAAGGATTTACTAAAATGACAAACAATCTTAGAGCCGCTATTATTGGTACAGGACACTCACTCCCAGAAAAAATACTTACTAATAGCGATTTAGAGCGCATAGTAGAAACTAGTGATGAGTGGATAATAACTCGTACAGGAATTAAAGAGCGTCATATTGCTCGCGCTGATGAGTTTACTTCAACTTTTGCTGTTGCTGCTGCTCAACAAGCTCTAGATAGAGCGGGAGTAAAAGCTAGCGAACTAGATTTAATTATCTGTGCTACGGTTTGTCCTGATATGGCCTTACCCTCAACAGCTTGCTTAATTCAATCTCAGTTGGGGGCAAAACGCGCAGCAGCCTTTGATCTAGTTGCTGCTTGTTCAGGCTTTATTTATGCTCTAACTGTTGCAGATCAATTTATTCGTAGTAATACGGCAAAACGCATTTTAATAATTGGGGCAGAACTTCTTTCCCGTTATGTTGATTATACTGATCGAGCAACCTGTGTAATTTTTGGTGATGGTGCAGGTGCAGCAGTAATAGTCCCTAAGGAAGATGGATCGGGACTACTTGCTAGTAGAATACAAAGCGATGGAGATTATGCTGAGTATCTTTATATTCCTGGAGGAGGGACTCGCCATCCTGCTACTTATGAAAGTGTTGATTCTAAGCTTCATTATATAAAAATGAAGGGTAATGAGCTTTTTAAGATTGCAGTTCGTAATATGTGCGAAGTCTCTAATCTGGTATTTGATGACGCGAAAATTACAGCAGGTGATATTAACTTGTTAATCCCTCATCAAGCAAATCAACGTATTGCTGATGCTGTAGCAGATCGCTTAGGTATACCACAAGAAAAAATATATGGAAATATTGCTCGTATCGGCAATACTTCTTCAGCTTCTATACCAATTGCTTTAGATGAGTGTATAAAAGCAGGCCGTGTAAAATCTGGAGATATATTAATGTTTGTATCTTTTGGCGCTGGAGTAACTTGGGGATCAGCTTTAGTAAGATGGTAAAATTTTTACTTTACTCCTTATTAATACTAACTTTTTTACTTAGTACAATAAATTGTCAAACCGAAACTAAACCAACTCTAAATAGTGCAAATAGTGCAAATAGTACAAATAGCACAAGCAGTGTAAATACTCCTACTCGTTATGAAGGGGAAGAAAAAGCACAAATTTTTGACCTGCTAGACAAAGAGTTTTTGACAATTAAGAGTATTACTGCACTCTCAGATACTTTAGAAAATGCATTGCCCTTTGGTGAAGTGGTAGCTATTCATATAAAAAATGAAACCAATAAAAACCAAACCCTCCGCATTGATTGTGGTACGGTTCTGCGTGCCTTAAGTGCTCGTTATCAAGATTTAATTGTGACTCGCTCTATAGAAACAGAACTTCTTGCTTATGGTGAATGGAGAGGTAATTTAGAAGTTTTTTCGCTACAAATGCGTCGCCATTACCCTTATAAACCAGCAACTTATCAACTTGGTAACTTAGCTCAGGGAGACTTAAGAAAACTAGTAGAATATTTTTGCTTTAATCACCCTCAAGCTGATTCAAAAGTTGACTTAACTCCTGTACAATATGCTATTTGGCGTGTAGCTGATAATATAACGCTCAATCAATTACTTACATATAGTCGTGGTCGTGGAAACCCTTCTTTAGAGGAACAAGAAGAGCTAGAAAAACAAGTCCTAGAACAAGGCCGTTTTACAGATCAGATTTTATCTGACTGCCAAATTACGGCCAAATTCCTTGACTCTAATCCTTGATTGAAATAAAAAGCTAATTTCTTTGTGCTAGATAAATCGGATAAATCAGATAAATCAGATAAACCAAATATATCAGTTGGTAGCTTTTTGGCTAAGTTTTTTGCTTTTATTACTGTTGGTGGAGTATTTCTTAGTCTTGGAGCCGTTGGCCTATATCGTTTGCTTAGTAATCTTCCATTATCTATTTCTCCTATCATAGTAGTATTTAGTCTTATAATTGGGTTGGTTTTAGATATCTTAGCTATTTTATATTTCTTGAGATATCGTGAAAAAATTTTTAGCGAACTATTTAAAGATAAATAAATTTATTATCTTAAAATAATGATATTAACTATACTTACTTAGGATTTATATATTTAAGTTTTATGAGTAAAACAGCTTTTGTATTTCCTGGACAAGCTTCACAGTATCAAGGGATGGGGCGAGAATTATATGAAAATTATAAAGAAGCCCATAATGTTTTTGAAGAAGCCGACCAAGCCCTAGGTTTTTCTATTAGTAAACTTTGTTTTGAAGGCCCAGACTCTGAACTACAATTGACGGCTAATACTCAGCCTGCTATCTTAGTAGTTTCTGTTGCTGCTTATAGAGTTCTTAGTAAATTAGGCTTGCGCCCAGACTTTGTTGCTGGTCATAGTTTAGGCGAATATTCTGCACTAGTTGCAGCAGAAGCTATAGACCTATCGACGGCTGTTAAATTAGTTCATAAACGTGGCATGTATATGCAAGAGGCTGTTGAAGTAGGGTTTGGAGCTATGGCAGCCATTATTGGCGCTGATTTAGAAATAGTAAAAGAAGTTTGCAAGAAAGTTGCAGGGGATGAAGTCTGTAGCCCAGCTAATCTTAATACTCCAAATCAAGCCGTAATTGCTGGACATAAAAGCGCTGTAGAAAGAGCTATAGAAGAACTAAAAGCACGTAAAGCTGGCCGTGCAAGAATGCTACCTGTTAGTGCTCCCTTTCATTGTGAGCTAATGAAAAGTGCAGCAGAAAAATTAGCCATAGATCTTAAAGAAGTCAGTTTTCAAGACCCTATTTTCCCTATAGTTAATAATGTTGATGCTAGTATTACTACAAAAGGCGGAGAGTTAAAAGAAAATCTAATACGCCAAGTTTTCTCTCCTGTTCGTTGGGTAGAGTCTATAGAGCTAATGCTGGATAATGGGGTAGAAAGATTTATTGAAGTCGGCCCTAAAAATGTTTTAATTGGGTTAATCAAAAGTATTACTCGTAGCGCTACATTACTTAATGTAGAAGATAGAAAAACTTTAGAACAAATAAGTCTAAGTTAAGTATACAAAGAGCTATTTCTAATAAATTAATTTTGAAATATATATTGAAAGGTAGGAAAAATTATGGCAGATGTGTCAAATATTGAGGAGAGAGTTAAACAAATTATTGTTGAAGAACTTGGTGTAGATGAAGCAGAAGTTACTGCTAATGCTCGTTTTATAGATGATTTAGGTGCAGATTCTCTAGATACAGTTGAACTAGTAATGCATTTTGAAGAAGAATTTGGTATTGAAATACCAGATGAAGATGCAGAGAAAATTACTAGTGTACGTGATGCAATTGCTTATATAGAAAGCCATGTAGGTAAATAAACTTTTTGAAAAAACTTTTAATTTTACTTAAAGGTAAAAAATAATAGCCTAGTAATAATTGCTGGGCTATTATTCGGCTTTACTTTAGGAGGTATTGTGAATCGTCGAGTAGTAGTTACAGGCATTGGAATTATTAGTGCGCTTGGAAATACTGCTGAAGAAACTTGGGCAGGGCTAATTGCTGGGCGTAGTGGTATTGAAAATATTACACACTTTGATGCTAGTGAATATCCTGTACGGTTTGCTGGTGAAGTAAAGAATTTTAATCCTGAAAAATTTATTGTAAAAAAAGAAGTTAAAAAAATGGATGTCTTTATCCATTATGCAATTGCTGCTTCACAAGAGGCTATGGATAACTCAGGGTTAAAAGCCACTCCAGAAAATGCTGATAGAATAGGTACTTATATTGGTTCTGGTATAGGTGGTTTTGGCATTATTGAGCGCGAACATACAAAGCTTTTACAAGGTGGGCCTGGTAAAGTATCACCTTTCTTTATTCCTTCTACAATTATAAATCTTGCTTCAGGTAATGTTTCAATTCGTTTTGGTGCAAAAGGGCCAAATTCTGCTACTGCAACAGCTTGCGCTTCAGGCGCTCATGCTGTTGGTGATGCTTTTAAGATAATTCAACGTGGTGATGCTGATGCAATGATTTGTGGAGGGGCTGAAGGAGCTATAACTCCTATGAGTGTTGCTGGATTTGCTGCATTACGCGCACTTTCATCACGTAATGACTCACCTCAAAGTGCTAGTCGGCCTTTTGATAAAGACCGAGATGGCTTTGTCATTGGCGAAGGTGCAGGAATTTTAATCCTAGAAGAATATGAGTTTGCCCGTAATCGCGGGGCACGCATACTTGCAGAAATTGTTGGTTATGGAATGTCATCAGATGCTTTTCATATTACTCAACCTTCAGAAGATGCAGATGGTGCAATTAGAGTAATGAAAAATGCCATTAAAGACGCAGGTCTTAACCCTGCTGATATTAGCTATATTAATGCTCATGGTACTTCAACACCATTTAACGACAAAATAGAAACATTTGCTATTAAACAAGTTTTTGGTGAACATGCTTATAAAATCCCTGTTAGCTCTACTAAGTCTATGACAGGACATTTACTTGGCGCTGCTGGTGGGCTAGAAGCAGGTATTAGTGTACTAACACTTTATCATCAACAAATTCCCCCAACTATTAACTATCAAACACCAGATCCGGATTGTGACCTTGATTATGTACCAAATAATTCACGTACAACTAAGTTACAATACGTACTCTCAAACTCTTTTGGGTTTGGTGGCACAAATGCTGCGGTGATCTTTAAGCGTTTCGAGGAGTAAAAAAGTGAAAATAATTGTATGTGTTAAACAAGTTCCTTCTCGTGATGCAATTCTACGCATTAACGAGACTAGTAGCTGGATCCAAGATAGAGATATTGCCTATGATGTTAATGAACCTGATTCTTATGCAGTAGAAGAAGCACTAAAAATTAAAGAAAAATTTGGCGGAGAAGTAGTTATCTGTTCACTTGGGCCTGAAAGAGTCCAAGTTGCAATTAAAGAAGGCTTAGCTAAAGGCGCTGATCGCGGCATTCATATTTGTGACCCTGCCTTAGATAATCTTGATGCTCTAGCTCAAGCTCGTGCAATGGCTGAAGTTATTGGTAAAGAAGGCTTTGATTTAGTCTTTACAGGTCTTCAATCTGATGACTATGGTTTTGCTCAAACAGGCGTAATCTTAGGTGAACTCCTAGGTGTTCCTAGCGCTACCATTGCTATGGCCGTCGAAGTTCAAGACGGTGAAAAGAGTGTTAGGGTTAAACGAGAACTAGAAGCAGGTTGGTTCCAATGGTATCAAATGCCTCTTCCAGCCTCTATAAGCATTCAATCAGGGTTAAACCAACCTCGTTATGCTACCTTAAAAGGTATTATGAATGCTAAGAAGAAAGAAATTCGCAAAGTTACTTTATCTGATCTTTCTATTAGTAAAGACCTTTTAGTGCCTAAACAGAAAATCGAGAGAGTTTACTTCCCAGTTAAAAGCAAAAAGACCGAAATTATTGATGGCTCAGCTAAAGAAGCCGCAGCTAAACTAGTAACTAAACTTAAGCAAATGCGTGCTTTATAAGCATAAGCATTTTAGGAGCAGAATTTCATGAGTGGAATACTTGTATTTGCAGAACAACGCGAGGGAAAACTTAATCGCGTTACTTATGAAGCAATCGTAGCAGGGCAGCGCCTATCTTCTGAGCTAGGATTGTCTCTATCTGTGGTTTTACTAGGTTCTGGAGTAGATTCTATTGCACAAGAACTAGCGACAAAAAAATCTAACACTGTCTATTTAGTTAATAATGAACATCTACAAAACTATACTCCAGACGGTTTTTCTTTAGCTATGCGTCAGGTTGTTGAAGCGCTTCAACCAAAATATGTTTTACTTGCACATACTTATCTTGTACGTGATTTTGCTCCAAAGTTTGCTGCTTCTATGGGTAAATCCTTAATTGCAGACTGTGTTGGATATAAATTAGAAGCAGGAACTCTAAGTCTAGTTAGACAAATCTTCCAAGGCAAAATTAATGCAGATGTTAGTATTCAAGATTCTAGCCCAATACTAATTTCTTTCCAAGCTGGTGCATTTCGTGGTGATGATATTGAAGCAGGAAGTGCTGAAATTAAAGCTTTGTCGGTTAATCTTTCTGCTCAAGAAATTCGCTTACAACCTCAAGAGCTTTTCCGTGAAGCAAAACAATCTGTTGACCTTACTCAATCTAAGATTATTGTTTCTGTTGGTCGTGGAATTAAGAGCCAAGAAAATATTGCTGTTGTAGAAAGACTTGCTACTGCGCTTGAGGCTGATATTGGTGCATCACGTCCAATTTGTGACTCTGGATGGCTTCCAATGGATCGTCAAATAGGTAGCTCAGGTCAAACCGTAGCTCCAAAACTCTACCTAGCCGTAGGCATATCAGGGGCAATTCAACACGTAGTAGGTATGAAAAATGCCTCAACCATTGTTGCAATTAATAAAGATGCCAATGCTCCTATTTTTGATATTGCAGATTTAGGTATTGTTGGGGATTTATTTGAGCTTGTACCTGCATTAGTTGAAGAAATTGAAAAAGCTAAAGCAGAAGGCTAAGAATATTTAATAATCTAAGTTTTTTCAAAAGGAATGGTTTTAGCCATTCCTTTTTTATTTTATTTGTAAAATAGCTTTAGATACCATTGTTGTTAAGTCTTTGCTAGTAATAGGTTTGGTTAGAATTAAGTCTACACCACTTTCCTTTGCAAGTTTAACATCAGCTTGATTAGCCCAACCTGTTAGTAAAATTACTGGGATTTTAGCCTGAATTGCTTTAACACGAGCAACTACTTCCCATCCTGCAAGCCCAGGCATACCTAAATCTGTAATTACTAAATCAAATTTTTCTTTCTGGAATTTTTCTAAACCTTCTTCACCTGAACTAGCTGGAACTACATAATGACCAGCATCTTCTAGAATTTCCTGTATTGCACCCCTAACAAAATCTTCATCATCTATAACTAGAATATTAGCTGATGTTATAGTTTTTATTTCTATAGGAATACTTGGTAATGTTGGGAGAGATAAAGGTAATTTTACTGTAAAAGAAGATCCTTTATTTTCTGCTGTTTCTACTAAAATTTCTCCTCCATGCCGGTTAATTATACCGTAACAAACTGATAAGCCTAATCCGCTGTTAGATAAGCCTTTAGTAGTAAAAAAAGGATCAAAAATACGCTGGCGTATTTCTTCAGACATCCCTATACCAGTATCACTCATTGCTACATATAAATACTCTTTGTCAGCCCAAGTGCGACAGTTAATAGAACCATCTTTATTCATTGCATCAACAGCATTAAAAATAATGTTGGCAAGAGCTTCTCTTAGTTCAGAAATATTACCTTGAATTTGTGGTACATCTGCGTAACTAGTTTCAATACGAATAGAAATACCACGAGATTGTGCAGAGTCTTTCCAACGATGTCTAGTTAATAGCAAAACTTGATCGATTAATTTATTTAGATTAACTGATTCTAATCGGGTATCTTTACGCAGTTTAGTAAATTCTTGTAAAAGACGAACTGTTTCAGCCCCATCACGGCCAGCTTTTTCTATAACCTTAAGACGACGAATTAACGTTTCATCTTTTGCATCACGTAAGGAAAGTTCAGTATAGCCAATAATTGCTGCTAGTAAATTATTAAAATCGTGTGCAATTCCTCCAACCATCCCACCTAAAGCTCTTAGTTTTTCTACTTGGATTAAGTGCTGTTCATTTTCCTTACGTACCGTAATATCTCTGACAATACATTGGCAAAAAGTCCCCATTTCAGTCTTGATTATAGTGTTAGCTGATTCTATAGGGATAGTTAAACCGTCTTTACGGCGCATTTTTGTTTCTTCTGTAAAATTACCAATGCTAAACATTGCCTCAAATCGTTTTTCTGATTCAATATCTTCAGTATCTGCAAGTAGATCAGAAAAGCGCATAGAAAGAAGTTGCTCTTTACTATAGCCGAAAATTTGTGAGGCTCTTTCATTAACTTCTACACATTTTCCATAAGTATCAAAAAGTAAAATTGCATCAGAAGCATTTTCTACTAAAGTACGGTATTTTTGTTCAGAAGCACTTACTTGATTGTATAAATTAATAATACGTAGTCCGGCACGAATACGAGCTAATAACTCTTTGCTATTAATTGGTTTAGCAATATAGTCATCTGCTCCTATATCAAGTCCCGTAACTCGGTCATCTATAGAATCTCTTGCAGTTAGGATGATGAAGTAAACATGGCCTAATTCTGGTGTAGATTTAACTTTTTCACAAAGTTCATAACCATTTAACCCAGGCATCATTAAATCAGAGACAATTAAATCAGGGCGAAATTCATTAATAGTTTCCCACCCTTTTAAACCATCTTCTGCTGCTACCACATCACAATCAAGAGATTGCAATCTCTTTAGTAGCACTGCCCGAAACTGTGCATCATCCTCAACTAAAACTACCCTAGGACGCTTAGACATAATGTATTATTTTTATTAAAGGAAGGATATAATGTCTTTTGGCAAAAGAGTTTACCTTTAGATCAACTAGTTTGCAATAAAATTTTGTCAATCTAATTTATTACTCCCAAACTTATATGTAGCAGAAAATAATATCAAGAGTGTAAAAATAAAAACCCTACCAAGATTAGCTTAAGTAGGGTTTGATAGCAAAATCGGTTAATGTGATTGTAAAGTTCTCTTTTAACCCTTTATCAATAAAGGTGATAATAGTTTCACTTGCTACTACTACTGCAAGTATAACTAAATTTCTAGCTAAAGGATAATCACAAATATCATCTTGGTTTGGCGATGGAACTCTGTAATGCTCATTCCAAATAATTTCAGCATAATTTCCTGCTAAACCAACATGCAAACAATCTATTTTATTTGTCTGACAAAAATCTTTTACTATCTGTCTAGATTTACTATTATCAAATACATCAATTACTAGCTTAGTATTACTTAAGAGTTTAATTATGTTACCTGTGGTTAGCTCTTCAGTTTTACTATCTACTTTAGTTCCCAATGCTCGATAAAGATTATTAGCCACAATCTTAGCTTTTTGTGCTCCAATATCAGTACGAAAATAGGGTTGGGTAGAAAGATTACGCTCTTCAATTCGATCTTTATCTATCAACCTAAGCTGGCTAAACCCGCTTCTGGCAAGGTTTTCACATAAATTAGCGCCAAGTGCACCTGCACCACAAATGCTAAGAGGAAAATCATATAGTTTTTTCATAGTTGTTTTACTGCGGTTAAGCTCTTCATGAAAAAATTGTGCTAAATTCATTGTTCCCCCTTTAATCCAGAGCAGAAACTCTACTTTGCTCTTTAATTATCACGTTGTTCCATTACTTTTACTAAAGACTGTAAATCAAAATTACGATCTAAGCCACTTAAGCAAATTCCTGAGCTAACTACCGTTAAATCTCTTTTAGATATAGCAGAACTATGTCTTTGACCATCTTTGGTTGTCCAATCTACTAACCAAAAATCACCTCTATCAGAAAATTGTTTTAACCTAGCATTTCCACCTATTCTTAAAGCCTCTTTTAGCCTAACTTCGTCTTTGTTTTGGAATAGCTTAAGTTTAATTTCTTGTTCTTTTTTTTCTTTAGCTTCAATTAAACTATAGGTAACTCGCATTTCAGGGGTAAGATTTGAAAAGTTTAAGTCTTTTGCAGACAATTTTTTAGCTAATGAATTACGTAACTCTTCGCTAATAAAAGGATTTGCGCTTCGGTCTATATCTTCAAACCACCAAGCCCCACCATCATAACGAGCTATAACTTGTTCTAGTTGAGTAGCTTCGGTTGCTAGATTAATAGCTACAGGTTTTACTACCCCTAGTCTTTGCTTCATATCTGACTCATTAGCAGGATATGCTAGCCAAGTTAGGGACTCTAGCTTATAAGCTAAGCGAAAACGAAAAGCCTTAAATAGTTTTAGATACTCGCTTATCATTGGAAAGCTAGCTTCCTCAACTACTCTAGCTACTTTTTCGCTTATTGGTTGAAAAATTGCCCATCCAATAAAGTCTTTAGGTGTAGGTTCAAATTTATAAACCAAATTTGATACTTTAGTTTGTATTTTGCCACCTAAAACACAAGGAGCAAGAAACTGTGTTTTACAAAGTTCTTGCTCTTGAAGATTTAATTGCATTATAAGCCTTTGCACATTTGTCATCTTTTTACCCAATGGAAAAATGTATTTACTAAAGAAGTAAGTAAAAATGTTGGCTCAATATGATCTATTGAAGGCTCCCTTTTAGCTTTAACTTCTTCAGTTTTATTTTCTTGTGTAGGAATTTGTAAAAAGCCACGTCTTCCTAAACGTGCAATTGATGCTACTGCTTGGAGCCTAGGACAAACAAGCCTCTCAGCTATTTCCTGAGCCGTTATACAGGGCTGTTTTGTTATTAAGTCTAGGACTAGACCATCAAACAAAATATCCTTAAATTCATTATCTAAAACAACATTGATTTGTTTTAATACATCATCGGCTTTACTAGATTGATTGTGTTGTCCACCTGTTCCAAGAGCTACTTCCATAAAAGCCCCAACAGTAAATTTACAAGTAGTCATAGAAATAGCATAAAGGGTAATACGTGCTTCTTCTGCCATTGCAGCAACAGTTTTACCTGTTAAACCACAAGGACATCCATTAGGCCAATGATCTCCATTGTTTTTACTTGTAGTAAATATATTGTCTTTTCTCTCTACTAATTCAAAACCATGTGGAGGTGCATCACCTACTAAGATAACAAATCTACAACTATGTTTACGCCAGGGCATTTCTTTGCAAGCTGCCTGGAGTCCATCATAAACCGCTTCTGGCCCGTCACCACCACCACTAGCAGCAAGCCCATTAATTGCTTTCTCCATCTTTTTTAAGTCATAAGTAAGTGGATAAACTCTTTTTACAAATGAATTTTCTTGAGGTGGATGATCACGATACTCTACTAATCCAACTTGCCAATCTAGCCCAGCTATTGACCCTAAATTACTAAGCATTTTTAATAGATGTTGTTTTGCTGCATTGATAAAACTAGACATACTTCCTGTTGTATCAATTACAAAGCAAATATCAACTTGATTAAGTTCTTTTCTCATAACTTTCTCCCAGATAACTACTGGGAGTCTCAGCACATCTTGGCGACAGGTTGGTTGGCTATGGTGGCAGAGTCTAGCAAGATGAACGATACTCCCAGAATCTTATGCTATTTTTGCTATTGCTAATTCCTTAGCTGCGAGTTGTTTTGGTCTAGTAGGTAATTGTGTGTCTAGAATTTCCATTAGCAACTCAAGCCTAGAAGGACGTGCAAGCATTGGTACAATGTTAGGTAAAGAGTAGTAGTCACCCTTAAAGCTTAAAGTCTCATAAGCAATCCTACTACGTTGCATTTCACGTTCTAAGTAATCATTATCACTACCAACCTTTACAACAATTACATTAGGTACAGCCTTTAGCTCTTCACTATACTTCTTGTAAGCATCTGTAAAGTGAGGAGTTGCATTTTCGCCTTCATCGGTAACAATAATAAATTGCTCTACTAGCTGCTTTCTTAGTCTCATAATTTCTACTGGTGCACCAATACTAGTACTACCAGCAGCAACAATGTATTGGAAAGCCTTATCCCAAGCGCTTAGCTCTTTACCCTCGGCCTTAATCTGGCAAGCCATAGAATCAAAAGCATAAACAAACAAGTCTGAATCAGTGATTCCAGAAACTAATGCTGCAATTTGCTTACCTACTTCAAGTGCTAGCGTCATACTACCGCTTTTATCTACTAAAAGTGCGGTTGGTTTAGTAATCTTACCGCGTTTTGCCACTTGCTGATTTGTAATCTCTTGCAACCTTGTAGTTGTTTCTTCATCAAGGTTTGTTACCTCAGCAGCTTTTATAGCCTTGAAGGCAGAAACCCTATTAGATTTCGTAGCCTCCTCCAGTTTTTGATCAATTAATGCTTTTACATTTGTATGATCAAATGCACCACGAGCCTTTAAAGAACTGAGGTTGTTAATTATCTCTTGTGGTGTCATAGCATTTATTAAAGCTACAAACACAGCAGGAGTAATTTTCTTAATTGCGCCTATTGATACAGTGTAAGGAATCTTATGCTCAACAATCAGTAAAGCTTGCTCACCAGAGTTAGTTGCTTTAGCTAACTTCTTTACCATAAAAGCTAAACTATCTTGTGGTGGCTCATCCTTAAATAAAATTGAATCAGCACGCTCTCCAGGCTTAATATGTAGACTAGCATAAAGGTGCTTCATTGCCTTACGGCCTCTCATTGCTGCTCTATCAAAGAACAAAGTGTTTTTCTCACGCTCATTTAGGTAGTTGCGAACTGCTGTTCTAGTAGAACGAGGTACTTTACCAGTTTGCTTCTTCATAAAGTCTACAATTCTAGATACCTCATAAGGAGGAAAAGCCTGTAGCATCATAAAGCCTGCATCACGATGAATAGGCAAATTACTGGCTAGCAAATGGCTTACAAAAACTTCCTTATGGTCACGTACATCGCCATTAGCCTGATACCAAACGGCTAAATGACCATAAAATATTGGGTCAAGCTCCATTAAGTCCTTATGTAACTCAGCTACTTTTGCCAAATCACGGTGGGGAGTAGTAAGCAAACTGTTTAACATCTCTAGTCTTAAATCTTGCTCAAATTTGCGCATTAAAGCACCTCCTAGAAAATTTTTTCTATTTTGTAAAAGTTACAAAAACGATTTTTGATAAATGGTGGCTGTTTGTGCAGGATTCGAACCCGCTCCTTTAGGCTTGCACCTAACGCTCTGCCTTTAAGCTAACAAGCACGTTTGTAAGTTTTTATTATTGGGTTACAAAATAGAAAACTTTTTTTAATTCTGAGTTGAAACGATTAGCCTTTTTATTCTAATAAATATTCCTAGTAAATACGTTGGTATAGATGTTGGTATAGATGTTGGTATAGACGTTGGGGTAGACGTTGGGGTAGACGTTGGGGTAGACCTATGTGTCTACCCCAACAAAATTTATTGCCTTGTGTAAGTCAAAAAAACTATTTAAGTATACGCGGGAATTGAACCCGCTACCCTTAGCGCTTAAAGCTAATGCTCTACCAAATGAGCTAGTATGTAAGTTTTTATAGTTAGGACACAAGGCAATAAACTTTCAATAAATCTGTAAATATACTTGACTTAACTGATAGGGTTTTTGCCCCGCACAAGTTGAAAAAGCTATTTTTTGCCATTTCGCTACAGCCCCATAAGTTAAAAAGGGGCTGGCAGGAATCGAACCTACATTATTCTGATTAAGAGTCAGATGCGTGTTTGTAAGCTTTGTCTGTAAGGGTGCAGAGCAAACTTTTATAAAACTATGTTATTAAATAACTTAAAATTTTTTATAAGGTTTTTGTTTATCGCTCCATGCAAGTTGAAAAAGCCTTTTTTCACTAGACGCTCTAACCATTGAGCTACGACCCCATAAGGTTAAAACGGGGCCGACAGGAATTGAACCTGCAACCTTCTGATAGACAATCAGACGTGTATGTAAGCTTTGCCGATAAGGACACGGAGCAATAATCAAAATTTTTGCTCAAAGGTAAGAGGAAACTTCCTCTTACCAATTTTTTGCCAATGAGCTATGGCGCATGCGACGGGTGCTCAATCCATTGTAGCTACAGTCCCATAAATTAATGGAACTGACGGGAATCGAACCCGTACCCCCCGTTACTTGTTAAGCAATGTAAATACATTACTTAGAACCTATCTAATATGCTTCCACTACACTAACCCCTGTTATAACAGGGTCACAGGAATCGAACCTGCGCCTTTAGATTCTGAACAGGCAAGAGTTAAGGTTAACTAAATCCAATACTTGCCCATAAATGTTTCTGCTCTAAGCAAGTTTAAGAAGTCTTTTTTGCTCCCATTTCTATTATGAGAACTCGTTTTACAGACGAGTTTTGTATGTACACTTCTTGGATTAGGGCGTAGAGCAGATTTAATACTTAAAATAAATTCTTAAATAATTAAGATTTCTAAGACTTTAACCATAAACTGCTTCTGGACGTACAATTAAATCTCCATTTTCTGTACGATCTACTACATAATTATTAAAGCGATTTGGTGCTACATCAAAATGATGGGCTAATGCCTGTTTTATCTCTTTATCCCCCATATTAGGTCTTAGATTAACTTGCTCTGGTCTTAAATCGTAAGAACGGCCTTCAAAACGAATGTGAAACATTTTCTCCTCCTTATTACTCTTATGTTAGTTTGTAAGTTGCATAACTAGCTTTGTTAAGACTAGTTATGCAATACTTTAAGCAACATTTATCTCCAGCTCTGGTAAGAATAAATACTTACGCCATTCTGGACGAGTTTCCGCAGCACCTCGTAAAGCAGCTTTCTCTAAGCCATAGTAAAGTGCACTAGGGTGAGAAATTAAAGGCATACGAGCTTCATCTGGTGTACGGTCGCCTTTTCGTTGATTACAGGTAAAACATGATGCACAAAGGTTTTCTGGCTCAGTAGTTCCACCTCTAGAACGTGGAATAATATGGTCTAGAGTTAACTCAAAGGATGTTCCTTTTACTCCACAATATTGACAGCGAAACTTATCGCGCATCAAAACTGCTTGACGTTTACTAGCAGAACGACGTTGACGTGCTCGTACATCAATGTAGTCTTTTAGACGTACTACAGATGGAGCAGGTAAGCTAAATGTAGGGGAGCGTAAAATTGCACTTCCATCAAGCTCTACTACCTCAGCAGACTTTTTCCAAACTAAGCGAACTGCACGAGGCATACTGATAATTCCTAGAGCCTCATAGGAAGCATTTAACAAAAGTACTCGCCGCATTGCCCACATAAGAGTTTCCTCCTGTAAATTTAATGAGCCGGGTAGGATTTAAACCTACGACCTCTTGATTCGTACTCAAGCGCTCTAATTCAACTGAGCCACCGGCCCGCAAGAAAGGCGAATGAAGGGACTTGAACCCTTTAATTTCGGGCCACAACCGAATGCTTTACCTCATAAGCTACAATCGCCATAAAGTTTTATTGTTTTAGATAAAAACGTGTTCCTTTGAAACAGTGCCTAAAACACTGTGCCCAATTTTCACTGAGCTACGTTTTTTATCCAGCACATAGAGGATAATTTCTAACAAGATTTTTCTTAGCCAGATTTTATTTCCTCTCAGATACATCCAGAATAATAACCATAACAACATAGTGTTTTGTTATCCTTAATATTTAATTTAGATAGTCGGAGTCGGGATTGAACCGACGACCACTGGTTTGTAAGACCAGCGCTCTCCCGCTGAGCTACCCGACTAGAAAAGCAAGTGACGAGATTTGAACTCGCTACCTTCAGTTTGGAAGACTGACACCCAACCAATTGGGCTTCACTTGCAAAGTGCCGATGGTGGGATTTGAACTCACGACCTATCGCTTACAAGGCGATTGCTCTTGCCTATCTGAGCTACAACGGCAAAATTTTTGATGCCAATGATAGGAGTCTAACCTATGTCTTACTGATTACGAATCAGTTGCTCTAACAGACTAAGCTACATTGGCTAATGCTGGAGATAGGAGTTGAACCTACGACCCCTTGCTTACCATGCAAGTGCTCTTGCCTGTCTGAGCTACACCAGCATAATGATTTTAGAAAGTTAAAAATGGACTGACTGAGACTTGAACTCAGACCGCTAGTTTGCAGGACTAACATGCTCCCCTTAACACCACCAGCCCAAACTGTGATGGTAGGAATCGAACCTACACAGGACTGCTTAACAGGCAGCTACCCTACCATTAGGTGACATCACAAAAAACTTAAATGGTTGGAGTCGGAATTGAACCAACGACCTCTTGTTCTTCAGACAAGCGCTACTACCAACTGAGCTATCCAACCGAAAATTTAACTGCGAAGACAGGACTCGAACCTGCATCTGTTCGCTTAACAGGCGAATGCTCGGCCATTGAGCTACATCGCAACAACTAACTGCGAAGCTAGGACTCGAACCTAGAATGTCTTGATTCAAAGTCAAGTGTGTTTACCAATTCCACCACTTCGCAAAAATTAGATGGCTGAGAGCGGAATCGAACCGCTGACCTAACGATTATGAGACGTTTGCTACTACCAACTGAGCTACTCAGCCAAGGATCGGGATAGCAGGACTTGAACCTGCAACGTCTACGCCCCAAACGTAGTGCCCTAAGCCAATTGAGCGATATCCCGAAAATTTAAGATCTAGGTGAGAGGATTTGAACCTCCAGCCTCATGCGCCCAAGGCATGTGCTCTTGCCAGGTTGAGCTACACCCAGAAAATTTTAATGAAACCGGCAGGACTTGAACCTGCGACATCAAGTTTAGAAGACTTGCGCTCTCATCCATCTGAGCTACGGTTCCAAAACGGGGCATATGGGATTTGAACCCATGATTTTCACATTGAGGGTGTGACGGCTTAGGCCAGCTTGCCTAATGCCCCTAGTCTTAATGGATCTGAGAGGAATTGCACCTCTGACCTCACGCTTATCAGGCGTGTGCTACTTCTAACTGAGCTACAGATCCTTAGTACTATGTGTTACTTTCAAAAACTACGGTGGTAGGATTTGAACCTACAATCTTTTGGTTCAGAGCCAAATGCCTTTCCAAGTTAGGCTACACCGCAAGACTAAGAAAGCTTGATCGCGGGATTAGGGGATTGCACCTAATGATTTCTAGATTATGAGACTAGCGAGCCACTGTTGCTCCATTCCCGCAAAATTAATAGGCCAGACAGGATTTGAACCTGCAACGCCCGGCTTAAAAGGCCGGTACTCTTTCCATTTTGAGCTTCTGACCCAAAAGACGGAACCGACGGGACTTGAACCCGCGACCTCTAGATTGACAATCTAGCATGCTAGCCAGCTACACCACGGCTCCACTTAAAAGATAGGGTGTACGGGATTTGAACCCGCGATTACCAGCTTGAAAGACTGGCGGCTTAACCACTTGCCTAACACCCTATAGTAAATCTAAATGTGCTGAGAGATTTGAACCCTTATAAAACGGATTTCTAGATGGCAAACTAATTTGCCATTTTCTTAAAAGCACGTGGTCGGAGTCGAACCGACGATTAAGGGTTTTGCAGACCCTTGCTTTGACCAACTTAGCTACACGTGCATATGCAGAAGAAGGGATTTGAACCCTTACTATCAAGATTTTGAGGCTTGTGTGTTTGCCATTTACACCACTCCTGCTTATAAATACCTTAATCTGATAATCTAGTTTTTGAGAGAATTTTATTCCTAAATTAAGTTAAAAGTTAAGTTGGATTAACTAGAAACTAACTTTAGAGTAATGCGGATGAAAGGATTTGAACCTTCAATAACAACGCTCTCAACGTTGCGCGTCTACCCAGATTGCGCCACATCCGCAAAATAGACCCAGTAGGATTTGAACCTACGATCTATCGATTATGAGTCGATTGCTTTGAACCAGACTAAGCTATGGGTCTAAGTATTTTTAATGCTGAAGAAGGGATTTGAACCCTTAAATGCTACGTTTTTAAGACGTATGTGTTTGCCAATTTCACCACTCCAGCAAAATTTAGATAGATCCGACAGGCATCGAACCTGTGACCTCACGCTTAAGAGGCGTATGCTCTGCCAACTGAGCTACGGATCCAAAATTTTCTGCTAACGAAGGGAGTCGAACCCTTACGGCTTATAAGCCCGGCTTAAAATGTTGCCTGTGTCTACCAAATTCCAGCACATTAGCAGATGAATCCGGCAGGAATCGAACCTGCGACTCGCTGGTTAAAAGCCAGCTGCTCTGCCAACTGAGCTACGGATCCAGGAAATTTAAGTGCCGAAGAAGGGACTTGAACCCTTATAACTACGCTTCTGAGACGTAGGTGTCTGCCAAATTGCACCACTTCAGCATAAACTCGGTAGGACTTGAACCTACGACATTAAGTTTAGGAAACTTATGCTCTAATCCTGTCTGAGCTACGAGTTCATAATTTAATGTGGGTGATGAGAATCGAACTCACGTCTTGAGTATGGCAAACTCATGTTCTAGCCACTGAACTACACCCGCAAAGCTATAGATAGAAAGATAAAAGAATGCGAAAGGTGGGATTTGAACCCACAGAATCTAGCTTCTAAGACTAGCGCGTTTGCCAATTACGCCACTCTCGCAAAAAAGACTTAAGTTTTTTAGCTTAATCTAATATTAAATGAACTCGATAGGATTTGAACCTATGGCCTCAGGTGTCGGAAACCTGTGCTCTAATCCTGTCTGAGCTACGAGTTCAATATAAAGATAGAAAACTATAAACGGAGAGTGAGAGATTTGAACTCTCAAGCGCATTTTTGCGCGGCAGTTCTCCAAACTGCTGCCATACCAATTAGGCGAACTCTCCAACATACTTACGGAGGCGATAGGATTCGAACCTACATAGGCAATTATTGCCCGGCGGCTTAGCAGCCCGCTGCCATACCAAATTTGACGACACCTCCAAAGTAAGGAAACTAAATTAATTTGATGGGAAATATTTAGTTGTCAAAAAACAGACTTGCTTGACGGAGATGGTAGGATTTGAACCTACACAAGATTAATACTCGACAGTTTAGTAGACTGCTGCCATACCATTAGGCGACATCTCCAAATTTTTAATGCAGAAGGAAGGAGTTGAACCTTCAAAACTTCACTTAAGAAGAACGGTTTTACAGACCGCTTACCTTGCCACGTGGATACTTCTGCGTAAATTTTCAAAATGAAAAAGCGGATTGCCTGAAGCTTTTCTTAGCTACAGGGCAACCCGCTCTGAATTTATTCTAAAATCGTTCTTTTAATTATTTTAGATTTTCAGGAGCAGGAGTTGCCCGCTCCTGCGAAACTTATAATTTTGTATAACTATTAAAAAATCTTAAGTGATTTATCGTTATATTAATGCTATTGACTCTATCTATTTTATTACCAAGAAGATAGCTATCAGATTTACTATCTAATCTATCTTGTTCTGTTTTACCTATAGTTGCTAAGGCGTTTTCTCCTACTAGCATACTAGTGGTAAGGACTAGGCTACATCCATTAACAGATGGGTAAGACGGTTTGTTATTAAATTGTTGTAGTGCTAAATAACCGAATGACCTTTCTGTAAAGTGTGTAGTTAGCCGCATTGCTTTTCTCCTAAAATAGATTTTGCTAATATATTCTATTAGTTGAAGTTATCATTTTTTGATTTTGCTTATCTTATCGACTTGCGCCCTAAGATATAGCATTCACCGTGCCAAAAGGGTAAAAATATTAGAAATTTTTAGCGGAAAAATTTAAGTCTTGTAAATAAAAGAGGTTAATTTTTAGAGAAAATAAAAGAGGGTAACTAAGTGGATAGAGAAATTTATTTTTTTAGATAGTAGTTTAGAAAAATATCTAGCCTGGTTTTTATACCTAGCTAGATATTTTTAGTTAGTTAAGGAATTTTTAGAGAAATTATTCTTCTTTGGATGAATTTTTAGCAGATTCATACTCGGTTTTAAGTAGGTCTAGCATATCTTTACGTTGATCATATAGGCGTTTTAATTGGCGAGGTTTATGACGGGCTAGTGAGTAGGCAGTAATTAATGGTAGTGCGATAGTTGAATCTACGTAACAGACAACGGCATCAGGTAATCTATCAGGGTCTACTTTACCCCAACTAACAGCTTCAGCAGGAGTTGCACCAGAAAGTCCTCCGGTATCAGCACGAGCATCAGTAATTTGTAGAAAATAGTCATGGCCTTTTTCTGAAATACCTAGGACTTCTTGAATTTGAGGTTCGGTTTGTAGAAGAAAATTTTTAGGGCTACCACCACCTAAAATAAATACAGCGCTTTTACCACCATCACGTTTAGCCTTTAGAACTATTGAGGCTGTTTCGTTAACATCTAAAGATACATCAAAATTAAGTTTGTTACCTTCTAGGCGTTTGGCTGCAACATTCATCCCTATTGAGCTATCACCAGGAGAAGAGGTATAGATTGGCACTCCAAGTTCATAAGCAGCAGAGATTAAGGATTTTCGCTTAAGCCCTAAAACTTTTTCTCTTTCATTAACATATTTGCCAGCTAGGTGATGAAACTCAGCAGAACTCATATCGTGTTGAAAGTCTGGGGCTGAAATAATTTCTCTAAAGAAAGCATCCGTAGAAAGTAAAACATTATAATCAAAGAAAATATCATAGATTCTTACTACACCTTCTTCTCTTAAGGTTACATCACTAATATTAGGTGTACCACGATGCAGATCTAACCCAATACCAAAATGGGTATCATGATAGAGGTTAGCACCTGTGCTAATAATCCAATCAACAAAGCCATTTTCTATTAATGGAATTAAGGCGGATATGCCTAAGCCAGCGGGGGTTAAAGCACCTGTGATGCTTACTCCAATAGTTACATTGTCTTCTAGCATTTTTTCAACAAAAAGCTGACAGGCTTCGCGCAATCTACCAGCATTGTAAGAAACAAAATTATTTTCTATTAGATCAACTACGGTAGTATTTGGAGTAATCGGAGAGGGATCAATTTTTTTCCCAGACAAGAATTTTTTTGGGTGCATAAGACTATGGTTTCCTCCATTTAGTTATTAATCTTCTTAAGATTTCTAATGATAATAAATTTTAAAAACGCAACTATATTATTGTTTTTTATTGATGCCAAGTAGCATTGGGCAATGACTGGAAAAATTAAGAATTTCTGGATTAGCAAATAGTTAGCAGATAATCAGCAAACTTTCTGGAACTCTAAAGAAGGCTAGACGTGCAAGAGACTAACCATATTTACAAAAACGGTTAGAAGGACTTAATTCAATATCTGCTAGCGCCCAAGTATCAGATTTTGGTATGCTTAAGAGTTACTAACCGCTAAGTAAATTATCAGTATTAAATTTTAAGAGAGAAGGCTAATGAGATTAAAAATCAATCTCGCACAAAAACCATTTTATAACCGTAGGCTTTTTTGGTTAAGTTTTTTAGTGGCAGTTGGGTTAATGTTTTGGGCTACACAATGGACATTTGAGAAGATTGAGCAAACCCAAGATGTTAGTAAAAAGTTGCAAGAGGCTATAAAGAAGCAAGAATTGGAAATAAAAGGACTAGAAAAAATAAAACCACCTCCAGTACAGACTCTAACCCCTAAACAGATTCAAGAAATTGAAGATGCCGCTCAATTAATTAAACAACGTCGCTTTTCTTGGACAAAGTTAATGGAGGAATTTGAGCAAGCCTTACCTAAAGAAGTACGCATTATAGGTATTTCACCATCTAAAGGCTCAGAAACCACAGATATTCCTCTTAGTGTTAAGGTTTACGCAAGAAGCGTAGAAGATCTTACTAAAATGATTGCAAAAATGGATAAAGAGGGAGTATTTTTGGTTAACCCAACTAATCAGGAAGTTCCTGTTCAAAGTGGAGATATAGGATTTTCCTTAGATGTTAGTTATAAACCTCGCAGCAGCAAAATAGCAAAAAGTAAAAAAGCTGCTGAGGTTAAACAAGTTGTTGATCAAGGAGGGGAGGATGAATAAAAGATTACCTTTTAGTGGTCTTGGCAAAGGATATTTTAGGGTTATAGAGATTTTAGCCATTTTGGTAGTCTTAACCTATGCTGGTGGATTAGGTTACATAACTGTTAATAAATTACAAAAAGAAACTAATAAAGTTGGAGAGTTACAAAAACAGACTGTTGAGCTTAGAGATCAAATTCGCGGACTGAAAAAAACGGCAGAAGAACAAAAAGAAACTCCCTCTAACAATACACAAGCTATATTAGAGAATTTAGAAGCTTTTCAGACAAAATTCCTAAAAAATCGCCAAGAAGGTCGCCTTTATGTAATAAATCAAATTAATAAATTAGTAAAAGATAATGGGTTATTGCTAACAGGTGGAATTAGTTTTGAAAAAATAGACTCAGATGATATTGATAAAAAAATTGCAGATAAAGCAAGAGCTAATACCAATAGCAATACTGCTAGAAGTAAGGAAAAAAGACAGTCTACAAATGAAAGTTCTTTATACCCTTCTTTAGAAGCAACTTTTTCAGTTTCTGGAAATTACGTTTCTTTTCGTAAGTTTTTATATGCTTTAGAAACAGACAAAATGTTTTTTGTCATCGATAATTTAAGCTTACAAACCCCAGATAATGAGGCTAAAACATCAACAGGTAATACTCAAAGAGTTGCTTCTGTACAAAGAACAATACAACAAGCCCCTGGTGAGATTACAGTACAAATAGGTGTTAAAGCTTATTTCCGTAGGGAAGAAAATGCTACCAACTAGTAAAAATATGTATCTAAGACTTTTACAATTTTTAACCGTTAGTTTAGGCTTGATGCTTATTTATCAAACATTTTTTGCTGAAAAAAAAGTTAGCCAAACTAACCTACCTGTAAATGAAAATGCTATAACTAGCTTAACTGTAAATAAAGAAGAGTCTATAAAAAATGCAGTAGAAACCCTTCAATCTTTTTCTGAAGCTAGAATAGAGGAAGAGGAAATTTTACCAATAGGGCGCAATCTATTTCAAAATAATGAAAATATTAGAAAAGTTTCTTCTCAAGATGTAATACCTACCATCCAAAGATTTAATACTGAGTCAAATTTGGTTCAAATAAGTGAAACAAGTCCCAATAGATTTTATGTACAAAATAAACCTGCAACGCTTTTAATAAAAGGAACAAACTTCAGCCAAAATTCTAAGATTTATGCTAATGGTAATTTACTAGAAACAAATTTTATTAGCTCTTCAGAAATAGAAACCACCTTACCCACACAGCTTTTATTTGTGGAAGGAACAATATCTTTAGAGGTTAAAACACAAAAGTTAAATCAAGAAATCAACTCTAATGGGTTATTTGTAAGTGTAGTAAGACCTCCAATGCCAAGTTTTGTTTTTGTTGGGATGTTTTCTGATTCAGGTGGACAAAATGCTAGACTCCTTTTAAGAATAGGGAAAGAAGAGCTAACTGTTTCAGTAGGAGATTTAGTAAAAAATCGCTGGAAAATGGCTAATTTTTCAGGAGAAATACTTACTTTTGAAGATAGAGAAACAGGATTATCTTATCGGTTAAGAAAAGGTGAAAAAATTGTTTCTGAACCGGTAAAAGAGGTAGCTCAAAGTAAAGTTACTATTAATAATGAAGTTACTGAAAAAAATGAGACTCTAAATACAGATCTTTTTAAGCGCTCTAATAAACCTATGACAAGTAAAGAATTATGGGAAAAACGTGCTGTAATGGCACGTGAGAAAAAGAAACTATGATTAAACTTTTAACAGCAATTATTAAAAAAAATGCTAGAGGTTACTCTCTTTTGGGTCTAATTATTATATTAGGTATAACTGCAATAGTATTAGCTAGTTCAGCAGATACTTACCATGCAGAAATTATGCGTAATAAAGAAGAAGAGTTTATTTTTCGCGGTGAAGAAATGGCAAAAGCCATTGCTAGATATAATAATTTTGGCTTACTACAACCTTTACGAACAGGTGCTCCATTTCCTACTAAGCTATCTGACTTAGGTAAACAGGTTACTCTAAACGGTAAAAAGCTAGTTTATGTACGTAAGTTTGCCCTAAAGGATTTATTAAACAGCAGTGAAGAATGGAGGCCAATTCGAGCAGGCGATCCATTGCTTTTCCAATACTTACAAGCTTGGTCTTCTTATAATGGTACACCAATTCCACCAGATTATCTTCAATTAGCAGGGGTAAGAGGTGGAAGTATTATTGTAAATAACAATAACAATAATGCTGGAAATAATAGCAATAATAATGGTGGTCAAGTAGATGACGATGATGACGACGATGATGATGACGACGATGATGATGATGATGATGACGATGATGACGATGATGATGACGATGATGACGATGATGATAACAATAGTAATTCTAATGGTATAGGGACTTATTCAGAATCAGACAACTTATTTAGCAATATAGATGAATCTCGTAGACCAATAGTAGGTGTTGTAAGTTATAGTAAAGGAAAAGCTTATAAACGATTATTTGGTAAAGATATTACTTATGATAAATGGGTTTTTATTTACCTACCGCCCACTGCTGGTATAATTGGTGCACCAGTTAACCAAAACCCAGCCAATCAAAACCCCATTAATCCAGGAAATAATCCTCAAGAAGTAAAATAGCTTTATAAGTATAAAATTTAATCTTAACTCTTTAGCCTTGCTAAGGGGTTAAGATTAAGTTTTATATAAACTTTTTCGTTGAAATAGCCAGTAAATGGTAGTCCCTAAACTCTGAAATAGAACGACAAAGAATATAGTTTGGCCTGCAAAAGGTATTAATAAAATTATACTAAGCGTAATACCTCCTGTTATTGTTTGAGTAAATAAAGAATTAGGGCTATCACGTAGTACTAGTATTTTTCTTCCCCAAAGGCAAAACTCTGCTACCAAACCTACAAACGTAAAGATAATTGCTATAGAGAAAATAATTAATCCTATTAAACCTAGAGCACCATGTTTTGTTGTAATGGCAAAGATAATAAAAGAGATAAGAGCGTTAATAAAACCGACTAAAAAGCGTCGCCATAGTGAGTTGCTAAGGGAAATAGTATCTAATTCTTCGGCTAAATTAGGCCAAAATCCTCGTGTTGCTAATGCTGCGGCTGTTAAACCAAAGCTTATCATTAAGGAAAATAATGTAACTGCAAGTATTGCTCCAGGGTTCATAATTTATTGTCCTGTTTAATTTTATTTTGTGTAAATAAATAGCTTATAGTAAATTGCAAACTTACTAAAAATAAAATTATCGCTAAATCTTTAAGTAAAGTTGATTGACTAATATTGTTAGTAATTGTTGAGAGTAAATTTAATAGATCGCTTTCTATAAATTGGCTAAAAGACATATCTAGATTAAAGTTACTGCTAGAAGTATTACTAATAGCAGAGGTTAAGTCTATTTTAGAGGCTAGGTTAACTATTATTAATGAACCTGCTAAATATATAAAAGCTGCAAAGCTTGCTGCCATTGTGCCTAAGTAGTAAACAATCCGTTTAGTTGACCAGTAGGGTTTTTTAGATTGTAGAGAAAAGACATTTTTATTTTCTAAAACTTGTTTTGTAATAGTATTTACTGAATCGGGAGCGGGAGTAACTAAAATTTCGTGTTTATAAATTTTTTCTGCTTTTTCTATTGATTTAAGAGTTGTTTGACAATGTTGGCAAATTGCTAAATGCTCTTTAAGCAAAATCTCATCTTTAGGCAAAATCTCGCCGTCAACCAAATCATAAATTAATACCAGTGCAGTTTCACAGTTCATTAATAAGCTTTCCTCTTAAGGCTTCACGAGCGCGAACCAGCCAAGTTTTTATTGTATTACGTGGAATATTCATTATTTCGCTTATTTCTTCAGATGTTAAATTTTCTACATATTTGAGCGTAAAAGCTAAGCGATAGTTTTCTGGTAATTCCATAATGGCAGATTGCAATTTTTTGTCTCGGTTTTCTACGATCATTGCTTGTTCTGGTGTTGCGTGTTCATCAGCAATAGGGCGTTCTTTTTCTTTTAAATTGACCATTATTTCAAGAGGCATAGTTTTAATACCACGTCTTTTTAAGTAATTGATGGTTGTATTACTAGCAATACGACAAATCCAAGGTGTAAGCGGCAAATTAGGGTCATATTGCGATAGCTTTTGGTAGAGCCGCAAAAAGATTTCCTGACATAAGTCTTCGGCTTCAGAAACATTTCCAACCATACGATAAGCAATACTATAAATTCGCTTATGAAATTGTGCTACTAGTTCAGCAAAAGCGCTTTCATCACCTTTTAATATGCGCTCAACTAGTTTTGCTTCAAAGGTTGGTTCTATTTCATTCATAAAATAAGATTTATGGATATTTTTAGCCCCAACCTCAAATAAATTCTAACTATGAGGTCTTAGCCTGCAAGCCTAAGTCTTAATTAGCTTGCTAAAATACCTACTTGTTTATTGATTTGGTAAGCAGGAAAAATTTTTGTGATATTGGCAAGTCCAACTTTAGGAATTATAAATTCGCTTAGTGCTTGGCGAAAGTCTGTTGTGATGGCTAAATCACCTGGCTGTGATAATTGCTCATCACTTAATCCAGGCCAATCTCCATAAACACGCCCACCATTAATATTTCCACCAGCAAAAAACATCACTCCACCTTGACCATGCTCAGTTCCTGAACTAGCATTTTCCATTGCTCTACGACCAAATTCTGTCATTACTACTACTAAAACATTTTTCCACTTGTCTGAGTCTTTTAAATCTTTAGCAAAAGCTGAAATTGCACTAGCTAGTTCTAAAAGCAAATTAGCCATATGGCCTTTTGCTCCTCCTTGCATTATATGCGTATCCCATCCATTTAAGTCTAGACTAACCGCTTTTAAGCCAACTTGAGCATTTATTAGCTCGGCAACGCTTTGTATTTGGCTCCCAAGTTTAGTTTTAGGGTAAGAAGAGTCTTTGTTTTTTCTCTCTAATATTTTATTTATTTCCTCAATTGCATTAATAGTCCGTTGGCCTATTTGTCCTAATAAAGATTTTTGGCTATAAAGTGATTTTAAGCTAGCTAACATATTTGAATTGTTGAGCTTATTAGGAGTTATTAAACAAAAGTCTGATAACTGAGTTATTTGATTTACTCCTTGGCAACCGATAAAGAGTTTTGAAGGCCAAGAGCTAAAATTTATGGTTTGTAAAGGGCTAGAATCTTTTGTAGTTAGTTCTAGAAAACGTGTTAACCACCCTGTCAAAGGTTTTTCTAATGTATTAGCAATTCCTAGTTCGATTTCTTCCCAGGCTTCAAAATGTGAATGTGATTTTCCAGGCCAACCAACAGCATGTAAAAAAGCTAATTCTTTATGCTCATAAAGTGGGAGAAGTTGGGCAAGTGCTGGATGCATACCGAAAAACCCATCTAAATCTATTACTCCATTGGGTTTATTAGGAGGTAATAAAGAAATAGTTGGACGGATTCGATAATAATTTTCTTCCTTATATGGAACCACAATATTTAGGCCATCAGCACCACCGCGTAAATTTATTATTACTAAAGTTTGGTTAGACATCGTTTTCTCCATAAATTTATTGCTGTTGGAAATCAGGTAAGGAAAGAAGTAAAGCAACTTTATCACTAACATTATTTACTTGATTAATTGCTAGTAATTCCTCGCTAGTAAGAGGGCGCTCGATTAGGTTTGTTGCAAAGGTATTTAGTATAGGCGCTAGATTTTCTAAATTGCATTTTGTTCCTCTTATTTGGTTATTTGCTAGTGAAATAGCAAAATTCCAGCGGGGCAGTAGTTGAGTTTGCCAATGTTGGCTTCTATCAGGGTATCCATCAGGGGTAGGCCAATTGAAGGGTAATTGTCCAAGTGTGTCTAGGTGTTGTCTTAGGGCTGAACCCGCGTCAGAATTGGCATTAATTGCTCTAAGAGCAGAGATCATATAAGTATATGGACGCTTAAATTTTGGTGGAGAATTAAAAAATTCCTCAGAGTTAAATATTATTCTTAGGGTTTCTCGAATATCTCCATCACTTTCTTGAAATCTTTTTGCTACTTGTAAAATTAGTTCTTGAGAAGGATTTTCACTTACAAATTTACAACAAAGTTTTGTGCTAATAAAATTTGCTGTTGATGGGTGTGAACAGATTAAATTGATTAACTCATCTAAGTCTGAAGTTTTATTAGCAGGAAAATTTTTTCCTAAGATTTCTTTTTCTTCAGGATTATGAAGGTTATTTTCAAATTTAGCTTTACCTTTCCAAAAACGTTGACTGCTTTGCCAGCCGCTAAGTGCTTTAGCTGCTTCTATTACATCTTTTTGGTCATACCCTCCATTAACTCCTAGGGTATGAAGCTCTAATAATTCGCGAGCGTAATTTTCATTAAGCTTTCCTATTTTATTACTTGAGTTATCTAGATATGAAAGCATAGCAGGGCTTGTAGCACTAGCTTTTAATAAATCCTTAAATTTGCCTAAGGCGTGTTTTCTGATAACTTCACGATCATCAATTATTTTAAGCCAAGCACAATCAGCTTTTTCGCTATAGATATTAAAGTGATCACTCCAAAATTCTACCATTATTTCTTGTAGCTGACGCTCACTATAAATAGCTCTTAAAATAGTAGCTTGACGTAAATCATCTATGGCTTGTTTAGCTGTTAGTTCAAAGATATCAGGGGCTTTTAGACTGATGGTATCAAGTCTTCTAATTAAGTAATAAGTACGATCGTCAGTGATGGTTTCAGGGTTTAATTGTTCATCAATAAAAGCTAAAACACCTTTTGAGCTTATTTGCTCAATGTCTCCAGGTCTTATACCATAGGTTAGGCGCTTAAGCACATGAGAGGCTAGTTTGATATTTTTATTATCCCAATTAATTAAACTTGCTGTTGGGGCAGGCAAATTAGCTTGTCCAATTAGCCAAGGAGCTTGATCACAAGCACTAAAAAGAGGTGCTAGACTTGTCATTGCTGCTAGTTTAAGAAAAATTCTTCGTGTAATCATAAGATTCTCCAAGCTATCAAGATATATTTTTATATGTTAGGTTTTCTAGGAATTAGCTAGCAGGGTGTAGTTCAACATTAGAAAGAGGATTATCTTGAGATTTTGAAGAGACTTGAGGTTTATTTTTAGAGCCTAGTAACAAAGTTTTACTTCCTGCCCCAAGCATTAAACAAAAAGTAATGGGTAAGACTACAAACCAGCCTACAAAGGGGAGTAGAAGGGCAAATTCTAAAAAGAATGTGCTATAGAAAATGTTAGACACACTTTTTTGAGAATGAGAAAAGACTTCATATTTACTAGCTATTTGATTGACTAAGCCTGCACCTCCAATCATTGCTATGCTTAGAGTAGCTAGAAATATTATTAGTGCAAGTAGTTTAGTTGGGCCGGGTATGTTAAAGAAGACTACAACTAAAATAGCCATTATTAGGAATATTACAAAACCTATAAGAATATTACCTAAAGGGCTACTTTTTATTTGTATCTGAGTTCGCTCAGTAAGTTGAGGGAAAGTTAAAGTAATTAGGGAAAATAGGGCAGGAAAGGCTATTGCTAGTAATATCAGCCCTGTAACTACTGCAATTACATCAGCTATAGACATAATTTTCTCCTTTTATCAAAATCTTTTATCGAATCTTTCTGTTAATAGCCAATACAAGAGTTTTTATAAAAGGATTCAAAAAGAAGGAAAATAATTAAACAAATTTGGGTAAGTGTATTTTAAGAATTCATTACTTATGTTACTTTTGCTTCTATATCAATCCATTGTAAATTATTTAAGGAAAGTTATTTACTGATTGCTAATTATTAAGTATTAAGTAATTTAATAGTACTTTAAGTTAAGTTAAATTAGGCTTTAATATATGCGTAGATTAATGATATTTTTTTCTTTAGCTATGGTTATTAGCTTAATTTTTTTCTCTAATACATTTGCTCAAGAAAGTAATATTAATTTTACTCATTACCAAGCAGACCAAGGTTTATCAGATAATGGTGTAAATTATATTACTCAGGATAAAGAAGGTTTTATTTGGATTGCTACAGAAGAAGGACTTAATAGATTTGATGGGTATAGATTTAAGATTTATCGCAATGATCCTAAAGATCCCAAGTCTTTACCAGGTGATTATGTAAATGCTCTATGTGTTAGTAGATCTGGGACAGTTTGGGTAGGTACAAGCAAAGGATTAGCTAGGTATAATCCTGAGACAGATAATTTTACTATATATCGACATAACCCTAAGATTTTGAAGAGTATAGGCAATGATAAAGTTAATGCAATTTATGAAGATAAATTTGGTGTGCTTTGGATTGGTACATCAAAGGGGTTAAATAAATTTGATTATAAAACAGAAACTTTTGTTAGGTATTATTATGATTTAAATAAGCAAGATGAAAATATTGGAGATGAAGATGCTGTTAATACTATTTATGAAACTAAAGATGACTCGCTTTGGGTAGGGATAGAAACCAAAGGTTTAAATAAATATGATAGAGATAAAGATTCTTTTGCTAAGTACGAAACTAACTCAGCGGGTGAAAAAATAGGTAATGTAAGAGTGTTATATGAAGATAGTTTAGGTAATTTTTGGCTTGGGTGCGAAGCAAGCGGATTAAGTAGATATGATAGTGCAAAAAATCAATTTATCCCTTTCAAAACAGTTACAGGGATTGATGATTTATCAGATGATAGCGTTTATGCCATTTGTGAAGACCATTTAGGAATCCTTTGGATAGGGACAACTTCTTTAGGGCTTTACAAATATGATCCTAAAAAAAATACTCTTGCCAACTATAAATACAATCAATTTGTAAATACTAGTATAAGTAGTGATGTTATTTGGTCGATGTTTATAGATAGAGAAGGAATACTTTGGCTAGGAACAGATTTAGGATTAAACAAAGCTGATTTAAAAAAACAACAATTTACTAGTTTTACTAAAAATCCAAATGAAAAAAATGCTTTAAGCGCAAATGTAGTTTATGCATTTTGTGAAGATAAATCTGGCACACTTTGGGTTGGTACAAGTGGAGGCGGACTTAACAAATATGACTCTAAAACTAATAGTTTCATTGTTTACAAACATAACCCAACATCTCCTATAAGTTTAAGCGATAATGATGTTTACTCAATTTATGAAGACATTTCTGGGACTCTTTGGATAGGAACATCAGAGGGTAACTTAAATAGATATGATCCTAAAATAGATGGGTTTTTATCTTATCAATCTAAGCCTAAAAATAAAAAATTTGCTGATGCAGGATTAACAGTAATAACTCAAGACTTAGATGAAGTTTTTTGGATTGGGACTTTTGGAGCAGGGCTAATTAAATATGAGCCTAAAATAGACAAAATAACTAGTTATAAAAATGATCCAACTAATGCTAATAGCTTAAGTAATAACCGAATTTTTGCAATTTATCCTGATAAAGATGGGATTATTTGGATAGGTACTCAAGGAGGTGGACTAAATAAATTTGATTCTAGAAAAAATACTTTTACTCTCTATAAAAATAATCCAACGGTCTCTAACACTTTAGGTGGTAACACAATAATGACTATTTATCGAGATAGCCAAGACACCCTGTGGATAGGAGTAAACGGAGGAGGGCTAAATAAATTTAACCCTCAAACAGAGTCATTTAAGAGTTATAAGAATGAAGAGGGGTTATTAGGTGGTTCTGTTATGGGTATACTAGAAGATAGTCAATCCAACTTGTGGCTTAGTACTAATCGGGGGCTATCAAAATTTAACCTTAGAACAGAAGAGTTTATTAATTATTCCTCAAGCGATGGGCTTCTTACAGATGGTTTTAACTTTGGAGCTTATTATAAAAATAAAAAGGGAGAAATGTTTTTTGGTAGCAAAGGGTTTAATAGGTTTTTCCCAGAACAGATTATAGAAAATAAAACTATTCCAACAATAGCTATTACAGAGTTTAAGGTTTTTGATAAGCCTTTTCCAAAAGCTAATAAAATATTAAGTAATCTTTATAGCCAAGAAACACAAAGCATTGAGCTTTCTCACACAGAAAATTATTTTTCCTTAGAATTTGCTTTACTAAGTTATTCTAATAGTCAAAAAAATCGTTATTTATTTAAATTAGAAGGAGTTAATGAAGATTGGATAGCTGCCCCTAGTGATAGACGTTATATTAGCTATTCTAACTTAGATTATGGTGATTATATTTTTTTTCTAAAAGGTGCAAATAGTGATGGTGTTTGGACTGAAAAGGGCATAACTCTAAAAATTAAAGTCATTGCTCCGCCTTGGCGAAAATGGTGGGCATATTGTCTTTATTTATTAACTTTTTGTATTATTAGCGGTGTAATAATGCGTGCAAGAAATAAAAGAGTAAAAACTAAACAAGAACTCCTAGAAATAAAACTACGTGCAGATGCCGCAGAAATCGCTAACCAAGCTAAAAGCGCTTTTCTTGCTAATATGAGCCATGAATTGCGCACTCCTCTTAATGCAATCCTAGGCTTTACTCAAATTATTTTACGTAAAAACCAATTAACAGAACAAGAAAACGATTATCTTAAAACCATTATGCGTAGCGGAGAACACCTACTTTCTTTAATCAACGATGTTTTATCAATTTCAAAAATTGAAGCAGGAAAAATTGAGTTAAATAAACAAACCTTTAATCTACAGAATTTCCTTGGCGATATAACAAAAATTTTTGGTTCTCATACAGTGGGTAAAGGATTAGTTTTTATTAACGAGATTGAGCCAGGTTTGCCAGAACAAGTTGAAGGCGATGAGAAGAAATTAAAACAAGTCTTAATTAATCTTTTAGGCAATGCAGTAAAATTTACTAGCAAAGGTAAAGTAATTTTACGTGTTAAATATAAAGATTCTAAAGCCTTTTTTGAGGTTGAAGATACAGGTTTTGGTATTGCTAAAGAAGAACTTGAAAAACTCTTTAACTCTTTTAGCCAAACTGCTAGTGGTCAACAGTCAAAAGAAGGTACAGGTCTAGGACTTTTTATTAGTCAAAATCTAGTTCACTTAATGGGAGGCGAAATAAAAATTATTAGCGAGCTTGGTAAAGGTACTAGGTTTAGTTTTAATATTGACCTACCTAAAACTCAAATTACTAATACAGAAAACTCTATAAAGAAAGTAATGGGTTTAGCTAAAGGACAAAAGGAATACCGTATTTTAACTGTAGATGATAGATTAGAAAATCGTGCTGTATTAAATACCTTACTTACTTCTGTAGGTTTTATAGTTTCTGAAGCAAGTAATGGAGAACAAGCCATAAGAGTTTGGCAAGAATGGCAACCAGACTTAATCTGGATGGATATTAGAATGAAAATTATGGATGGTTATCTTGCTACTCAAAAAATTAGAGAATTAGAAAAAAATCTAGCAAGAAAAACTATAATTATTGCAATGACTGCAAGCGCTTTTGATCAAGATCACTCAAAAATTTATTCTGCTGGTTGTGATGACATAGTTACTAAACCTTACTTAGAGTCTGTGATATTTGAAAAACTAACTCAACACCTAGGTGCTAAATTTGAGTATCAAGAAAGTTTACCTAAAGTAGATATTAAATCTCTCAACCTAGAGCTAGATAGCGCAAAGATTATAGAGAGTTTAAGCTTAATTCCTGAAACTCTATTAGAGCAATTAAGAAAAGCTTTAACTCAAGGCAGACTTATTTCTATAGAAAAAACTATTAAAGAAATAGGAGGGTATGATAAATCTTTAATGTTAACCTTACAAACAATGATTAAGTCTTACCAATTAGAGGAACTCCTACATTTAGCTGACCAAACTATCAACAGCAAATCATTAAAATAGTATCGCCAAAAGGTTTTTTTTATCGCTAAATAAGCAACTCTGCTTAGATATTCATTCGACATTTTTTAATTTCGTCCCTAAAATGATAAAAATAAAGTTTGTCTTTTTAAGGTTAATAAGATGCAAACTACTTTTGCTTATCAAAGCCAAGAAAAGAGTTTTTCTAAATTTATGCCAATAGAATCAGATAATTATAAAGGGGAAATTCTTATTGTTGATGACGAACCAAATAATTTAGAAATTCTCTCTAAAATGTTAATTTCTCAAAACTATGATGTAAGAGTTGCTAATAGCGGGCAATATGCTTTGGCTGCAATCAAATCCTCTGCTCCAGATATAATTTTAATGGATATTAATATGCCTTTAATGAATGGCTATGAAACAAGTCGCCATATAAAGGCTAATCCTAATAGCGAAAAAATTCCAATAATTTTTGTAAGCGCTAATAGCGATACCATTGATAAAATAAAAGCTTTTAATGCTGGAGGTGTAGATTACATAACCAAACCTTTTCAAGTAGAGGAAGTTATTGCTCGTATTGAAAACCAGTTAAAAATAGCAAGACTTTCCCGTGAGCTTTATATAGAACTTTTACGTTATCAGCTAAACCCGCATTTTCTTTTTAATTCATTAAATTCTATTCGTGCACTTGTTTCTATAGATAGTAAATCTGCTGAAGATATGATTACCCAACTATCAGAATATTTACGCTATCTATTAATCAATAGAAAAAAAATGGATATTAATGTAAATGAAGAAATAGAGGCTACATTAAACTATTTGGCTATTGAAAAAATCCGTTTTAAGGACAAATTAATTATTAATACTAGCATTGATGAAGGAGTTAACCGCTACTCTATGCCAGCATTTTTACTTCAGCCTCTTGTAGAGAATGCTATTAAATATGGAATGGCAACAAGTGAAATGCCACTAGTTATTGAAATATCTGCCCAAATTAAAAATGAAATGCTCATTTTTAGCGTCTCTAATACAGGTTATTGGGTAACAGCTTGTGATGATGAAATCCCACAAGCCTCTAGTTTAGGTGTAGGGTTGCAAAACATTAAACAGCGCCTAAGAGAATGCTATCCTTCCAGTCATAGTTTTACTATTATTAATACTAATGATAGAGTCTGTATAACTATTGAAATCCCAATAGAATAGAATTTATTTCGGAGTTTTATGATTTATGAAAAACCTACGAGCAGTAATTGTCGATGATGAAGACTTAGCTCGCCAAGATTTGAAAAATCAACTGTCTAACTTTCCACAAATAATTGTTGTAGGTGAAGCTAATAGCGTAGAAACAGCAGTAGAAATAATTAATAATATTGAACCTGATGTAGTGTTTTTAGATATCCAAATGCCCAAAGAATCAGGCTTTAAGCTTTTTGAAAAAATTCCTGTAGATTTTCCAGTAGTCTTTGTTACAGCTTTTGATAATTATGCTATTCGAGCTTTTGAAGTAAATGCTCTAGACTATTTACTTAAGCCTGTGAATAGAAATAGGCTTGCCCAAACCATTACCCGCTTAGAAAAACAAGAAAAACCTGAGTTTGATAATAAACTAAAACTTGATTACCAAGATTTTATTTTTATTAAATGTCAAGGCCGCACAGGTTTTGTAAAGATTAGCTCTATTATCTATATTTGTGCTATAGGAGATTATACTGAAATTCATATTAATAAAGGTGAAAAGAAATTAGTCTTAAAACCATTATGTGAATGGGAGCAAAACCTCCCTAATAAACATTTTTTCCGTATTCACCGCAGCCAAATAATAAATATTGATTATGTTGATAGAGTTGAGCCAGGTTTTAAGAGTACCTATCAAATATACTTAAAAAATATAGTAGAGCCTTTATCTACTAGCCGTAAATATTCCACTGAGTTAAGAAAAAGGTTTTTCTAAGTATATTTTAGTTAGTTTTCTTTATACTAACAGCTACTCGAAATCCTCTGCCCTCTAAAATAAATCCTGGATTATGCCAAAATCGGTTGGATACTCTACATAAATCAGGCGCTGATGACCATCCACCACCACGCAAAACACGATATTGACCGGTGCTAGGGCCTTGGGGATCAATTTCTGGGCTTTCACTATAGTAAAATTCTCCATACCAATCAGAACACCATTCCCAAACATTCCCAATCATATTATAAATACCAAAACGGTTAGGTTTATATTTATCAACTCTATCTGGGCCACTTCTATTAAAATTTGCTTCGCTCCCAGTTAGTTCATTTCCATTTGGATAGACCGTTGTACTAGCAGCACGAGCCGCATATTCCCATTCTGCTTCTGTTGGTAGCCTATATTCGCGGCCTGTAATAGATTGTAGCCAAGCACAATAGGCTTGAGCATCTGACCATGAAACATTTGCTACAGGGTAATTTTCTTTGCCTCTAGTGTAAAACTTTACCCAATCAGCATTTTCTCTACCCGAAGCTTTTGCAAATACTTCATATTGTGCATTAGTAACTTCAAACCTGCCTAGCTCAAAAGCAGAAACAGTTATTTCTTTAACGGGTTGTTCATCTCTAGAACATTCCTGGCAACCTAAATTTGGATTATGAAACCCTCTTTTGAAAACTCCTTTAGTAAGGGCTACTGTCTCAGGTACTAAAATATCATTAAATTTAATACCAAAAAACTCGCCTACTTTTAGCGGCTTGTCTGCGGGTTTACTAACCATTATTAATAGGCTAGTGGAGGCTTTTTCTTGTGAGTTTACTTGACTAGTAAAACATACTACTACTAATAGTATGAGTAGGGGCAATATTTTTTTGCTCATAAACTTAAAAACTGTTTTAGTCTTACAAATTATTTATTAGTGGCTGCGACTATTAAAATTTTCTTAAGCAATATAAGTATAGCAGTAATTAAAATGATTGCCAAAAAATAAAAACAAAATTTTTATTACATAGCCATAAAGTGCTCCATAATTTATTTAGGTTGCGCTATAGCCATTAAAATTATTGGATTAGATAATTTATTTAGTTTAACATGTACAAGTTTAATACTTATAGAAATTAAAGCTCTTTTACTACATATATTAAAACTTACTTTTTATAGGAGTTTTGCTAATGAAAAAACATATATTTTTTAGTCTTTTAGTATTAATTTTTCTAATATTTTTTAATCTTACTAATGAAAAAACATTTTTAATAAATAAAGTCTCTGCTCAAAGTAATAAAACTATAGTAAATAGTGAAAAAGCAAAAAAAATGCTTATAGGTAAACATAGATTACAACTCCAATGGCTAAGTTTTTGGAGCATTAAAGAAATGGGAAGCGCAGAAATTATAGAAAAAGATGGCCTTTTATTTATAGAAGGTAAACAAAATAAAAAAGATGATTTTTTAGAGATATCTGGAAATATTTTAGAAATTAATGAAAAGGATTTTCTTTTTAATGGAAAAATTAGCATGAGAGTAAATTACAATAATGAAGGTAAAGTTTGCAAACGAGAGGGTAAAATGCTTTTTAGAATTTCTGGACAAAGAAAATTTTGGCGACTTAAAGATATGCTAAACCCATGTGATAACACAACTACAGACTATATTGATATTTTTTTCAAAGATAAATAGCTAATTAATAAATACTTTGATAAATAGTTAATAAATATTTTATGGTTACTATAATTCTATCAATACTAGCGCTTATTTCTGCAATTTTACATATTAAGGCAGAAAAATATAGCGCTAATTTTTATATATTTAAGCCATTAACAATGGTTTTTGTCCTTTTAATGGCTATATATCTATCTACATTTTCAATAAATAATGATTATAATTATTTGATAATTATTGGGCTTATATTTTCTTTAGTTGGTGATATATTTTTAATGCTTCCAAAAGATAAATTTGTAGCAGGTCTAGTAAGCTTTTTAATAGCACATATTTTCTATATCATTGCTTTTACTTTAACAGGAATTACAAGTTTTTCTTTATTTTATCTAATACCTTTTCTCCTTTATGGAACGATATTATTTAACCATTTACTCCCATTCTTAAAAGAAATGAAAATCCCAGTTGCTATTTATGCAACAGTTTTATTAATTATGGGTTGGCAAGCTTTTAGTAGGTGGATAGATTTTGCTCCTCCTAGTAGCTTAGTTGCCTTTATTGGAGCACTGTTTTTTATGGCTTCAGACTCAATTTTAGCTCTCGATCGTTTTAAGGGTTCTGTTAAATCTGCCCAGTTTTATTTTATGTCCACATATTTTTTTGCCCAATGGCTAATTGCCCTATCAATAAAATAACAGTTAGAAAAGTGTCAACTTAAACGATAATTTTTACCAACCTCTAGCCCACTGCCTTAGTTTTGAAATACGTTGTTTAATTTCTGTAACATTAGCTGTTTCTGGAGCAACTTCTAAATAACGCACAAATGCATCAGCTGCATCTTCAAAACGGGATTCTTTTTGAAGTGCAACAGCATAATTAAAAACAAGCTCAGCATCATTAGGAGCAAGAGTTGTAGCTTCTTTAAGTGAGGCTACGCTCTCTTGAACTTGACCAGCTTTAGCTAAAGAGCTTGCTAGGGTTGAATAGGCCGAAGAATCAAACGGATTAAGCTTTAACATCATTTTACTTTCTTCAATTGCTTTATCTACTTCCCCGCTTGCTAAAAGTGTCCAAGCCAAATTTTGATGAGCAAGTGAGTTTGTAGGATCAAGTTTTAGAACTGTTTTAAGTTCTTTTTGAGCTAAATCAAACTCCTTACGCTCTCTAAATAAATTTGCAATATTAATCCTTGCTTTATAATCATCAGGGTCTATTTCTAAGGCTGTTTTATACTCTAGCATTGCGCCATTTAAGTCGCCTTGCTTTTGCAACCCTAGCCCAATTGCATTAAAGAGATCTACATTAGATGGGTCTAGTTCCAATGCACTGCGCAAGGATTTTAATGATTCTGATAATCTTCCCCTAGCCCTTAATAAAATACCTAGCCCATAATGTGCATAGCTATCTTTAGGATTTGTTTGCACTTTATTTTCATAAATTAATAAACTTGTCTCATCTCCAATATCTTTAATAATTAAATTTATATCAAAACTCCCCAAAGCATCTTCTTGGCTAAAATATGGATTAAGTCGCTTAACTTTAGAAAAATAATCTCGCTCAAGTATAGCTTTACTACGTAATGTGTTGGATAGGTTTTCTGTTATTCCACAAGCAGGATTAAGTTCTAAGGCTTTGCGAAAAAGCCTAATAGCCTTATCTAGTTCCCCTTTTTGTTCCAACAATTTGCCCATTTCAGCACGAGAGAAAGGATCTTTAAGATCAAACTTAGCTGCTGCTCTAAAAGCCATAAATGCACCTTCAAGATCACCTGATTCTCTTAAAAGCACTGCTTGAGCAAAATGGTTAGTTGCATCAGTTGGATCAATTTCTAGTGCCTTTTTAATAAACTCTTTAGCTTGATTAGAACGACCAAGAGCCTTTTTTACTATAGCAAGTTGTCTCCAGCCAGCACTCCAGTCCGGTTTTAGTTCTAAGGCGCGGCCAAGTGCTTTTTCTGTCTCTAGAAAATCACCAGATTGCCAAAACTTTGTTGCTAACTGCTTTTGTTGCTCAAATAATTCCCCTAGTTGAGAAGGTGGTTCATCTTCTATTTGAGCAAAAGCTTCATTAGAGAAAAAGAAAACTATAAGACAAAAAAATACTAATATTTTTTTAGCCATAAAATACCCTAAATTATTGTGCTTTAAGTTTTAGTATAGCTAATATTAGTTTTTCTTGGGAATATATTTTGCGTTAGTCAAAATATACTACAGTGGCTATTTATGCTACGGTGGTTATGTATGCCGCAGTATATTAATGTTGTTGCTATAATAGATTCATAAGAAAACGTATTAGCTCTAAAACCTATAATATTTAACTTAACTTGTCTTTTTGCAGTCTAGATAAACAAAAGTTGTACGAAACAGGTTTATGTTTAATAATACTGATATTTCTACTCCTTGCTCTCCCATTGTTGATATTATTGCTACATAATCCTTATGTCCTTTTTTTAGGGCTATCTCATCTATTCCTATCACTGGCACACTTTCGTATATTTCCCAGTCCACACTTGTTTTTATATTTCTGTC
>JACQZQ010000026.1 GCA_016213785.1 Acidobacteriota bacterium | reverse complement strand
CTAATTTCCAATATAGGTTGAACGAAAAATCAATAACTTACAGCCAGAGCTTTTCTTAAATTTCTCTCTTTTTCCCTCTTTTTATCTCGGGCACGTTTAACTGTGGTGCTACCGGTTGGTATTTGCTGAATCTAATTAGGTTTTGGTTTTTATCTGTTAAAACATCAGAGGGGGCATAACAAACGTTGCAGCGGACTCGGGAAGTCGGCTCGCTAACGCTCACCGTTTCCCTCGCCGCTGAACTTAGGGTTCGGTTGCTTAAGGCGGTACGTTAACAGTAAATCTTTGAAAGAATTCGTTTAATATTTAGCTAATCAGTTTGAATAATATAAGTCTAGAAGAATGAAGAGAATAGGTTGATACAAATTTTTATGTGACTATGTATGTTAAAGGAGTTTATGAGTAATAGGAAAAATTTGTATAAAATAGTAATTAGTTTGGGAATGCTGTTTTTCCTTTCGCAATATTTTGTTGCTCAAGAACCACCTAAAGCTTATCTAGAAGCACAAAAGAGATTTTGTCGCCCCTTGACATACAAGGATAAAGAATCAGGAATAATTCTTTACGTGGAAACAAATGGCCGCCACATATCTGCAATTAATAAAGACGGAGAAGTAATTTGGTTAAGAAATCCATTTGAAGATGCTAATCTTAAAGCCTATAGGGTTGATTATCCTCAAATAACTTATCTTGGTGCTGCTCAAAAGTGGATGATTGATTCAATGATTGTTGAAGATCCTGTTAATTCTAAACATACTTTTGTTGAGATTGATTTTAATTCTTCGCAATTTGGTGTTATTAATTTAACTAATGGTAAGTTTACTTTTATGGGTCAGGATTAAGTTATTTTATTTATGAAGCAACCGAACAAACGTTGCAGCGGACTCGGGGCGTCGGTTCGCTATCGCTCACACACCGCCCCTCGCCGCTGAACTTTGGGTTCGGCGACCGATATTGCGGCGGTAACTTACTGAAAATAGAATAGATTACAAGTATTAATAGATAAAATAAAAAGTGAATAAAATGGGTAAAATGTTGGACAAATAGGAAAATAGGAATAGCTTAGAATAGATAAATACTTAACACAGTGAGAAAGTAAAATGTGAAAAACTAAAAATGTTAAAAATATTACAAAATAAAAATTGACAATAGAATAAATGAAAATATAGACAGACAAAATTAGAAATTAAAACAACATAATAACAACTAGAAACCTTAATAGAAATAAATGATAGGCTAGAAAACTAACGTTAATAATATATGTATGGTAATAATATGAAATAATTGGGTAAACATAAGAAACAGAAGAAGAAAAGACAACCCCGTCTAACGACGGAGTTGTCTACGACCTTTTGATATGTAACAAACAAGAGTATTATTTTCAATAACATCCAGGAAAAATTAATGTTGGTAGGAATTAAACTTAAATTAGATTTTCTATTTAACAAAACTACGTAAATACTGTTGCTTTTTGTCCTGTTTTGCGCGATCATTCTTTGGGTTTTCTTGGGTTTTTCTGTTTGGGTTTCCTGTTGGGTTTTTTGGTTGTTGGTCGCCGAACAAACGTTGCAGCGGACTCGGGTCGTCCCTCGTTATCACTCGGTTCGCCCCTCGCCGCTGAACTTTGGGTTCGGCGATTTAAGTGTGGTGATGAGTTGGGTGTTTTATATTACAGAAAGGGATATGTGAATGAAGAATAGAGTTGTTTTCTTTCTCTTAGTAGTCCCGGGTTTGATGGTAATTGAGGGGCATGAGTCAAATAAAGTGTCGCTAAGTAAACTCTATAGTGATCCTGCTGCCTACAACCATAAAACGATAAGGATATCTGGAGTAATTTCTCATGGTTATGAACAATTTACATTGACTGATCCAAATTGTCCTGGGCGCTGTGGGATTTGGTTAGAATATGGTGGTGCCGTTTCTTCTGGAACAATATATTGTTGTGGTGTCTCACCTGCTCGTGAGCGTGAGGGAGAGGTTATAGTAGAAGGTATTTCCGTACCTTTAGTGCAGGATGAAACTTTTCGCAAATTCGATGAACTTATACAAAAAAGGTCTGAGGTAACTGTTAAAGCAACCGTCATTGGGCAGTTTTTTGCAGGAAAACAAATGACAAACTACGATGGAACGATCACCTATTGGGGTAGTTATGGTCATTTTGGAATGGCTAGTTTGTTGGTTATTCAACAAGTTGTTTCAATTGATGAGTAAATGCTCAATACTATTATTTGTTTTTTATAATCGCCGAACAAACGTTGCAGCGGACTCGGAAAGTCGGCTCGTTAACACTCGCCGCTTTCCTCGCCGCTGAACTTTGGGTTCGGCCTCTTGAGAGTTGCTAGTAAATGAATGAATATTAATGGGTTAGAGGAAAGAATGGAAAAAAGAAAAAACGAATACTGTGTATAAAAACAAGGAAATGAGTAGAACAAGCCAGCAAGTAAGTAGGTTGTAAAATAGTAGTATGAAAAATGAAAGGTAAGGAAAATAGAGGGAAATATTCAAAAGAGAGAGTAGAGTAGAGTAGAGTAGAGTAGAGTAGAGTAGAGAATAGGAATGTAAGAGGATATGAGAGTAAAAAATATAAAGATGACGTTGATAGTAAGAGAAAGCGATATAGGCTGCAAATAGTAAACACATTTGTAACAGGGAATAACAAAAGTGTAGTGAGAAAGTGGAAGAAGTGAATGTAAAAGAAGAAAATTGTATTAAAAAAGAAGGTTATATACTGTAATAAACAAAAAAGGTGTATCAGATTTGATAAAAGGTAAGGATGGCAATGTATGGATTTAAGTTTGAGCAGTTAAACATTGGTTATAAGATTGCTTTGTTGCTTAGTTGGTTTTTAGCCCTAAAGGTTTGAAGAAGAGGCCGAACAAACGTTGCAGCGGACTCGGAAAGTCGGCTCGTTAACACTCGCCGAACTTTCCTCGCCGCTGAACTTGGGGTTCGGCGATTATAAGAGACAGGTAATTAATAGAATATTTTGTATAAGAGGAAAAATGAAACTATTACACTCAGCAATAAAAAGTCCTGTGTTTGAACTGATAAAAACAATAGAAATAGATATAGAGCTTGGTGAGGATAGTTGGACAAGCAGAATAGAATTATTTCAAGATACTGAAAAAAGAGATTATTTTAGATGTCGAGTATGGGAATTAGAACTATTTCGGCTAACCCTTTCTTTTCCTAGAAATGAAAATGGTGAACCTGCTCATATCACAGATGATAGTATTTGGGTAGAACGCCCATTTCCAAGATCAAAAATCGATTATGAAGGTTTTATAGCATCCAATCCTGACCATGCCTTACAGAGCGTTATTGAAGATTTAAAGAATTTTCTTGAGCATGTTACAGGTGAGAAAGTTATTTGAACTACTATTGAATTTTTGATTCTATTGAAAAGAGGAATTTAGGTTACTCTTTTCCTGTTCTTTACCCTGTTTGTATGAATTGTTTCTTGGCCTATGTTTGGTGGTTAGTTTTGTGGGTGTTTTTGTTTTTCTCTTTCTAGTTGGTTTTTATTCATCGCCGAACAAACGTTGCAGCGGACTCGGGAAGTCGGCTCGTTAACACTTGCCGGCTTCCCTCGCCGCTGAACTTGGCGTTATGCCCCCTAGGTAAAAAGTAGCTAAAAAATAAAAGTGACAGGAAAGCGAGAGTAAAGAGGAAGAGGAAGAAAGGAAGTAATAAATATAATATTAGATACAAAAAATAAAAGTAAAATATGAATAATAGAGAACGTAT